>CAZZKG010000041.1:0-28070 GCA_964654825.1 uncultured Gemmatimonadota bacterium
ACACAGATCGTGAAAACAGAGATAAGGACGATGAACAATCTGCCATAGAGAAAAAAGTAGATGTCAGGCACATCTGAAGGCGAATGTCCCTGAAAGATCCACTCATAGAGAGCGACGCAGCCGCAGACAACAGACTGCAGGTATATGTTCAGGCTGGGGTAGTTGAAGAAGTGTGGATTAGGATCAGCTGTACGAACGATCGTGAGGGCCGTTCTCACAAGTCGGTGTTCATCCGGATGGACCTGGAGGGGATAACCGAAGAACAATCCCTTGAAGCGAAGTAAAAACGCCCCGACAACTACGAGGATTAAAACCACCACTTCTGGTTGTGGATACTTCCTTTTCATGAACGGACACCCTCTCTTACTGCATGCCCTTGTGACACACAAATCGATCTGGACGGGGAATAAAGGCTTCAGTATGAGCTCATTCAACTCATTATTCGCAAAAAAGATACCACGATTTGATCCCAGAGGTCGAAATGCAGAACGGGGTGAGGAGTAGGTACCGAGTACACTGCTGATCAGTGAAGTATCAGAGCGTAACCCGCAAAAGAAACAGTCAGGTGATAAGGAGCAATGTTGACATCCTTTCGCACCTCGGGTATTATCAATATAAATGCGAAGGAATTTGTTTCGTTCGAAAATCTGTGGGATATTCAGGTTCTGATGGATAACACATCTGAAATAATTGGGAAGAGCCGCGCTCTCCTCGAAGTACTCAAAAAGGCCGAAACATTCGCATCTGTCCCCAGGCCGCTTTTGATCCGGGGTGAGCGAGGGACGGGAAAAGAGCTCCTGGCTTCCTTTATTCACAACAGGAGCACCCATGCTTCGGGTCCGTTCATTGCCGTCAACTGTGCGGTATTCAATGACGAGCTTCTGGTCAGCGAACTGTTTGGACACGAACGAGGGGCTTTCACAGGCGCTGCCTCCCGTCGGATCGGCTACCTGGAAAAAGCTCACAGGGGTACCATATTCTTCGATGAAGTGGGCAACATGTCCCTCCGGTTCCAGGAAAGCCTCCTCAGGGTTCTGGAAACAAAGAAGTTCGAACGCCTCGGCGGGAAACGGTCCATGGAAGTCGATTCCCGCTTTGTTTTCGCCACGAACGCTGACATCGAAAACATGATGGAAAGAGGTGAATTCCGCACGGACTTCTACGATCGCATTGCTTTTGAAACATTGACGATGCCTCCCCTAAGGCAGAGAAGAATAGACATCCCGCTCCTCATTGCTCACTTCACACTGGCATTGGTGAGAGAGATCCCGAATTTCGAACCGGCGCAGTTTTCTCCCGAAGCAACCCGGCAGATGATGGAATACTACTGGCCTGGAAACATCAGGGAGCTCAAGAACGTCGTCGAACGAATTCAGCTGAAACAGTCCACCGGCATCGTTCACACGGTGGACCTGCCGCAGGAGATAAC
Organism: uncultured Gemmatimonadota bacterium; assembly: GCA_964654825.1. Taxonomy (GTDB): domain Bacteria; phylum Gemmatimonadota; class CAZMKB01; order CAZMKB01; family CAZMKB01; genus CAZZKG01. The sequence goes on from CAZZKG010000041.1 coordinate 1,430, forward strand.
CGCTTCGGCCCCGATCGGGAACACTTTTCACGAGAAAGTCGAAGCATACAAGAAGCATCTCATTTTGAGCGCATGGCGTGACTCGGACAGAAATCAGAGGAAAGCATCCGACACGCTCGGAATCAGCTATGATCAGTTCCGGCATTATTTCAGGAAATACGCCCTGAAGGACCTGGCTGACTGAATAATTGGCGTTTTTAACCATTGTGGTGGTGTAAATCACCAGAAATATCGGTTCGCGTGCTGCGTGAAAAACGTTGGAGATCGCGTAACCCACTATTATTTATACTGTTATGCAGTCTGCTCTCTTCCGGTACAGAAATTGATTTATCAATTACCGGACGATGGTTACCAGCTAACACATTTCTGAGAGGGAGAGTACACGATGAGCATGCTGCAGCGTATCAAGAGAATAGTCTCTGCCAACATCAACCATCTTGTTGGAAAGGCAGAAGACCCTGAGATGATGATCAAAGAGCTTATCAGGGAAATGGACGAAAGTATCATCACGCTCAGGACGGAAGTGGCAAAGGCGATAGCGGCTGAGAAAAGAATCGGCCGGCGCATCGAAGATGTCCAGAGGAAGGTTCAATCGTGGCAGGAGAACAGTGAAAAGGCTGTCAGGGACGGCGATGACGATCTCGCGAGGAAAGCAATCGAGAGAAAACTGGACGAGGAAAACAGGTTGCCTGCTCTGAAAAACGAGCACAGGAAGGCAGTGGATGTGAGCCGGACCATGAAAGAACATCTCAGGAAGCTGGAGGACAAGATACAGGAAGCACGCCGGAAGAAAGAGATCCTCATCGCGCGCAAACGAAGCGCGGAGGCCCGGAGGGCGATGCTGTCAGCGACCGAGAACTTTGCGCACATGTCGAGGAAGAGTGACATACTTCTGACTGAAGTCGAATCGCTGAGCCCTGTCTCCTTCGAATCTCTCGAGGAAGAAGTCACCCAGCTCGAGGTCGAAGCAGAGGCGATGCATGAGATCATGGACGAGAGACCTTCGCTAGAACAGGTTTTCGAGGAATCGAAGAAGAAAGAGAAAATAGAAGCCCAGCTAAAGGAGATAAAAAGGAGATTGAAGGAAGAATGAAAAGGGCAGTGTATAATAAATTAATTCGACGAACCGTACTCTGCACACACTTATAATTGAACTGAGATAACCGTATTCGCTGATACTCGATCATCCGGCAGGTCAGAAGGGGGCTTGAACAATGACGTTTCTCATCAACCTGGCTTCGTACTTCCTGGGCTTGAACGCTCTCCAGAAGATTTTTTTAGCCAGTGCCGTTCTGGGTGGTACCCTGTTCGTGATCAGAATATTGTTCATGCTGTTCGGTGGTGACACCGATAGTGACATCGACATGGACGGCGATACCGACATCTCGCACGGAGACACCGACTCCAGTTTCCGGATCCTGTCACTGCAGGGACTTACCTCTTTTTTCATGATGTTCGGACTCGTGGGCCTCGCACTGTCGGAACTGTCGGGGATAATGGCCATATTCGGAGGCCTGATCGCAGGCACTTTCACCGTCTGGTTGATCGGAAAGATCTTTGTCGGTATGAAACGACTCCAGTCTGATGGCACCATTCACATGACCAGTGCTATCGGAGAAGAGGGCACCGTCTATTTGACCATTCCCGCAGAAGGAACAGGAAAGATACAGCTATCCATACAGGAGCGCCTCAAGGTCATGAATGCGGTCTCCTTCAACAAAGAGGAGATAAAGACGGGAGAGCGCGTCACTGTCGTGAATGTGATCCGTGGAAACATCATGGTAGTTGAGAAAATCTGAGAATAAGAGGGGTAATCAGGTGTAAAAATACCTGACGACTTTGAATCAACGGTGAGTAAATGGTTGTTGTAACTGAAAGGAGGAATTTCTGATGGAGATATGGTTAACATTAGCAATCGGCAGTTTTATTATCATTGTCGTCTCAACGATCCTCTTTATGGCCTCTCGCTACAGACGCTGCCCGTCTGACCAGATCCTGGTTATCTACGGCAAGGTGGCGAAAGACCAGTCATCCCGATGTCTGCACGGTGGTGGTGCGTTCGTGTGGCCGCTCATCCAGGATTACGCGTATATGAGTCTGACACCGATGACTATCAGTATCCCGCTGCAGAATGCACTTTCTTTCCAGAACATTCGCATCAACGTGCCCAGTACATTCACGGTCGGTATCAGCACTGATCCTTCCATCAGGAACAATGCCGCGGAGCGCCTTCTCGACCTGAAGCCGATCAACATCGAGGAAATGGCAAAGGAGATCATCTTCGGCCAGCTGCGTCTGACTATCGCCTCCCTCACGATCGAACAGATCAACCAGGACCGCGAGAGATTTCTCGAAGCTATCCGCAAGAACGTCGAACCGGAGTTGAACAAGATTGGCCTCTATCTCATCAACGTCAATATCACTGACATCACTGACGAGTCGGACTATATCGAGAGTATCGGTAAAAAAGCGGCCTCAGAAGCAATCAACAAGGCAAAAATCGATGTTGCCGAACAGGTGAAGCTGGGTGCTATCGGTGAGGCCGAGGCAAACAGGGAGAAAGATATCAGAGTCGCTGAGAATTACGCCGAAGCCGAGAAGGGAAAGAAGAAGGCCCAGGCCGACCAGCGAATCTACGTCCAGGGCCAGGAAGCAGAGGCCGTTGACGGGGAGAACAAGGCAAAAGCAGATATTGCTGATGCAAATGCACAGCTTGCAGTCAAGGAGTCAGCCGCTCTCCAGAAGGGTGAGGTCGCGAAGAGAGAAGCCCGGATAGAGATCCAGAAGGCCCAGTACCTGGCTGAACAGGAACGCCTCAATGCCGAGGAAGTGGTCAGGAAGGAAATCGAGAAACGCAAGATCGAGATCTCGGCAGACGCCCAGGCCGAACGTACCAGAAGGGAAGCCAGAGGCGAGGCGGACGCTATCCTGATGAAGTATGATGCAGAAGCAGCCGGAATACGGAAACTGCTCGACAGCAAAGCCGAGGGTTATGCCCAGCTGGTCAGGAGCTGTGACGGCGACGCACGATCCACGGCGACCCTCCTCATGATCGAAAAAATCGAAGAAATCGTCACCCGCCAGGTCGAAGCGATCAGCAACCTGAAGATCGACAAGATCACGGTCTGGGATTCAGGCGGAGGGGACAGCGGTAAATCCTCAACCGCAAACTTCGTGTCGAATCTCATCAAGAGCATCCCACCGCTTCAGGACGTGGCTTCGATGGCCGGAGTCGAACTCCCGGAGTATCTCGGCAGGATGGCGGAAGACAAACAGGTAGAGAATCCAGAAGAGATAACCTGATCGACGTGAGTTAGAAAAACAGGAACCAGCCATCACGTTTCGCACAGATGCATGCGAATATGATGGCTGGTTTATTTTATGGTATCGAGGAGGTTTTCAGTCGATCACCGCGGTGTTGGGATAGAATCCGCTCCAGGCGAACCAGAACACCGGCGTCACCGGCAGCTCGGTGAGTTTACTCCCCTCGAGCTCGCCTTTCAGACACCGGCCCGACACGAAGTCCCACGTCGAACCCGTCTCCCTGTCCCGGTAGGAAGCAGGTGAACCGCTCTTTTTGAAGCTGAGCTCCTTCTCGCCGAACTTTGGAAGGAAAGCCCGCACCCCTCCGTCCTCACCGCGGGCCACGATGACCGCATCCTCTCCGAGCGTGGCCCTTACGAACTCAGCCCGGTCGATTTTTTTCTCCTTCACCGCCAGCGCGTGAGGACCTCTTGTCACACCGTAGACGAGTTCCTTCCCCGGCATCCTGTCCTCTAGCCACTGCGCGCGGAAAATTCCGATCCTTTCAGGATCCTTGAAGTAGCTCTCGTACTGCGAAGAACGAATCGCCTCCTCCTTCTTCAGGACTTTCGTGTCGGGATGATCTTTGATCCACTGTGACCAGGTGGTCTGAACGACAGGAATCATGGTGAGGCGCTTCCCCTTGAGCTCACCCGTAAGCGCTTCTCCCGTGACGTGGCTCCAGTATGTTTTGGTCTCCCGGTCCTGCATGATGAGACTGTTTCGCCAGAGCCTTCCTGACACGATAAACGATAACTGTCTATCATCAATCTGACGGGTATGTACCACACCCGTGTGGCAGAGAGGTCACCATGTCACCGCGAACGCCACATCCCCGATGCGATCGTTCACGATCTCGTGGGCGTCGAGATGCCACAGGGAATAAGCCCGTGCCTCTCCACCGATAACGACTCCCATAACCGGCTCTTCCCCTGACATCTGTGAACTTGCTTCTTGTCCTCTTACGAATGCCGGGTCAAAAATAGCTGGGATGGCCCCCGCAGGTAACACCTGATACATCTCTTCACCATCTATCGTCGTGACCACTTCCGGTTTTCTCCTCTGCGCATCGAGTGTACTGACAGTAAATACGAGCAGGGCGGTTGCCGCTACCGCCGTGATCGTCGATTTCCAGGACAGCAAAGTTTTCATACATCCCCTACCCTTTCGATAAAAAATTTCCTCAGATAAGATTGATGTTTCTTTTCTGTTATGTATTTCTCCTCTTGATTGCAAGCCCCGATCAAGGAGAGGGCAGCTCAAATCCTCTGGCCTACGGTGAATGGGGAGGCGGCCTTCTCTCCCAGGGCTTCGTACAGGAATTCGGGGGGTTCGAACTGCGTGCCCCAGGACTGGTGTAATTTCTCGAACTGACGGACGAGCTGAGGAGTTCCGATGAGAGATGCGTGATGAAGGGGGCCTCCCAGATGATAAGGAAAAATCCCAAGTGAGGTGAGAGCGATATCCACTACTTCCGGATAGGGAGAAACACCCTCACCGAAAACGCGGATGGCCTCACCCATGATGGAATACAGGAGCCGTTCCTGAATCATCTCGTCATATTGGGGTGAGCTTACCTGACTCTCTCCGTGAGGTGAAATACTTTCATCCAGCCAGGGAGCGCCATCGGTGTACACGTAGAAACCTTTCTCGCCATGCCTCCCATCAACTCCACCGGTCTGCAGGCTGACACTTACCTCCGGCGGTTCGAACCGATTACCGATCCTCACATTCAGAAATCGCGCGGTATCCAGATAGTTGCAAAGCCCCATCGAGTCCAGAGTCCAGAACGGACCGACCGACAGACCGGAAGAGAGTGCGGCCTCTTCGATCCTGAGGACACCGGCGCCTTCTTCGAGTAATCTGAGAGCTTCGGTGAGATAAGCGGTGAGTACTCTCTTGCATATACCTGCGGGACTTTCCTTGATGACGATTATGAGTGGATCCAGCTTCTCGAAGAATGAGAGGAGGCCAGGGAGCCCCGCCACGTGGATATCATCACGCAGGAACACCTCGATGATCCCCCCACCCTCAGCGGTGTCGATCCTCGAGACTCCATACACCCGATGCTTCGATTCGAGAGGAATTTCGGACACCAGCACAGGGAGAGATTCCGTGTCGATCGCTATAGCAACTGACGGATCGGTCTGCGTTACAGCTTCCCTTATGAGGATTCCAAGCTTCTCGATATCCGTGGATACACCCGCGACAAAAACGAGGCCACTCGAATTGAGCCCACGGGTGTGGGATGAGGGGTAGATTCTTTTCGTAACCTCTTCGTTTTCCGGGATACTCTCTCTCAAAAGACGGCTTAATCCTGTTATGTCCTTCGAGATAAATCTTACAGCGTAACCTTTCGAACCAAAATGTACTCCCCACTCTACCGCACTTCGCGAGTCACCCAGTATGGTCACGATCTCCCCGTTAACATGCGAACCGACAGAGGCACCCCTTATCCACTTCCTGAGTCTTGCGCCTTTGTGGGCAAGCGACAGGAGATTTCGGTTAGTCTGAGAGCTGATGAGATCTGTAAAATTTCTTGCAGCTACCATAAGACCTTCTTCGAGCCCCGCAGAGAGACCTTCACGGATAACCTCCAGGATCCCGAGGAAAGCCTCCCGGACTCCCGGCTTGAGCGAGTGTTTTGCTCTTCTCTGAGCTATGGATATCTGGATGAGCTTTTTGACCCTGTTGTTCTCCCAGAGGCAGGAAAGAAGTGAAGCGAGACTCGCAGGTTTACCGTCACCATTGTTTTCGGTCTCGGATGCCTCCCGGGCGAGGAGTAGAGCGCCGGCCTGCTCCATAATATCATAACGGGCAAGATGATCAACCAGACCAAGCTCGAGGGCTTCCCTCGGTGAGAGGGTCTCGCACGATTCAAACATGTCGAGGACGCGAGGTAATCCCAGATGACCGATCATGGTAAAAACACCTCCCATGGGCGGAATGATACCCATACCCACCTCCGGAAAGTGAATGGAGGCCCCGGTCTCCAGCGACATGATCCTGCAGTCACATGCGAGAGCAAGTTCGAGAGAGGGACCGGAGATTCGCTGTTCCATCAGGCAGCAGGTCGGCACTTCGATACTCTCAATCAACTTGATCGTATCCTGAGCCTCGAAACAGAACCGACGGATCTCATTCTGATCCATGGCGAGGAGTTCTGCCACAGGGTACACGGTACCACCACCGGGTCCACCCACCCGAAGCAGGATGCCTTTACAGCTGTTGGAATGAGCGAGTTTTTCGAGAATCCCGGAGAGCTCCCGAAAAAGTGATCTGATGAAGACGATATCTCCGGATTCATCAACTTCAAACGAGACGAAAAACAAACCGGTCTCATCAACTCGAGTGCTGACCAGGTCAGGCATTCTCACCTCACACTTTTTCAACAGTAAGTGCGACCGCCTCGCCTGAGGGATCTTCACACAACACGGCACCGACTTGTGATTTTGTGTGATTGCAGTACTCCATCAGTGACGCAATCATCAGGATACCCGAGCATGATGGGACGAAACCGTAAACGAGTGATCCCCCAAAAGGGTTAACGGTGAGAACGCCTCCGTCTTCTCCGTTGCCCACGCAGAAAGCTTCATCACGGGGCAGCAGAGATCTCAGGTGCTCGAGCGATGAAATGGTCTGCGCGGTGGTCAACTCCAGTATTTCAAACACATCGATCTCGTCCAACGAGACTCTCTTTTCAGAGAGGAGCGATTCAAGAGCAACAGCCGCTCCCAATCCCCCGAGATGCGGCGGGATACCGAGGTGCCTGAAACCGGTTATCCGCAGGCGAGAGCCGGACACACAACCCACAGAGCTCTCCATTGACGTCAGAGCGATAGCACCTGCACCCTCCCTCTGAGGAGCGGTAAAATCGAGAAAAAGTTCCGCAGGAAGTTCTTCGGGTCCTGTCCCGGTATCCCAGGGAGCATTCTCCACTTCATAATCGGTCAGATCGTCACGCTGAATGATTCGGTCGAAGTACGGAGGCATGGATAGTGGCATCAGACCCGTACCCCGTGAACCCGTACTCGAGTCTCGAGCCTTCCGGTCGGATTCGGCCCTGAAGGACAGGCGATCCCGATAGGTCGATGGATAACGATCGATGACCATACGGCAGGGGAAATGATTCTGTCCTGGACCTCCCCGATTGAAGCTTCTGACGCCGTCCCCCTCTCCGATACCCACACCCACAACCAGTGAGACATCGGAATCCCCGGTGGACACACGCGTGACCGCTGCAGTCAAAGCTACCAGATCTGAAATACCGCCGGAACACATGGTGATCAGCCTGAAATGACTGTCGAACCCGAGTGACCGGCAGGCCGATCGGAGCTCGCAGAGTACTTCTTCTCGAACGGGACGGAATGAAGCAACGAAAACAGTATCGATGGAGGAAGGTTCGATGGAATACGAGAACAGAAGCTCACCAATGACAAGCCTGATGAGATCGGCTTCTGGTACTCCTCTGAAAGAGGATTCAGGCTTTACAAAGGGAGTCCTGAGGACACCAGCAACGGCGGCTTCCCTCATGTGTTTCATAGGACTCCTGCAGTCGTTGCGATTGTTTATGTTGAAAAACGTATACCTTAATCGGATACGAAAGGGAAGTTGATGCCGGCTTTCCTCCCGACTCCTAAATCTAAAAGAGTGACGGACAGATTGCAAGCCGGGATGGATAAATAGGGACAGTCACCATTTAAAAATTGAAAATTTAAATGGTGACTGTCCCTATTTATCCTATTTATCCGGTTTCTGCCGTCGTCTGCGGAACGTGACACTGGAGGCACTGGTATCTAATCCCGACTACCTCACCCTCCTCCTCACCGGTGTAATCATTCACCCGGTGTGAATCCGGCATTCTGGTAGCTACATGCCCCTCACGAATCTCGATCCCTCCGAGATGACACCCCAGGCAGTCATTGGAAGACCTGCTCACTTCGAAATCAGACACATCGTGCGGGATCACCGGTGGTGCGATGGTATATGCCCGTTCGAGGGGTGATGTTTCACCCGCTTGATCGGCGGGATACGTGTTCATCCCCGGCTGCCCCGTCGCGAGGCCCGCTTCCCGGTAAACCTCAGGTGAGGTACCGCCACACTGGAGCACACCCGGAATCAGGATCAGCAGAATCAAGGTGTACCATTTTGATCTGTACATGTGAGTATCCCCCTTCGCCACTAAACTTTCATGATCCTGACAGCGCATTTTTTGAAATCTACCTGCTTCGAGATCGGACAGAAGGCATCCAGAGTCACCTGGTTGATCATGACATCCTCGTCGAACCAGGGGACATAGACCATCCATTTCTGGGGAGTCACCCTCCCGCCGATCTCCGCATGCAGTTCTACTTCACCACGCCGTGACGTGATTTTTATCATATCACCGTGCTCGATCCCAAGCCTGTCTGCATCATCCGGGTGCAGGTTCGCTGTGGCGTGTGGATAGGCCTTGTAGAGATTTTTCACGCGCCTGGTCATCGTACCTGAGTGCCAGTGCTCGAGGACTCTTCCCGTGCACAGCCAGAACGGGTACTCTTCATCGGGTACCTCGGGCGGCGGTTCGTAAGGCCTGAGCCACACGGTTGCTTTGCCGCCGTGTTTCCTGTTTCCATAGAACTGCACCCCGGCCCCCTTCTCCACGTATGGATCGTATCCCTCACGATAACGGATTACGGTCTCCTTTCCATCGACGACAGGCCAGCGCAGACCGCGTTTTTCATGGTAGGTGTCAAACGATGCCAGATCGTGGCCGTGTCCCAACCCGAACTTCCGATACTCTTCCCACAGAGCCTTCTCGAGGTAGAATCCGGCTGTCTCCGTGGCATCCGAAGACATGTGTCCCGGCGGTACCGGATACTCATCGGGAGAATAGTCGAACAGTCCATTGAGTCCCATCCCTTTCGCGAACTCTATGATCTGCCAGAGATCGGATTTCGATTCGCCCGGGGGATCGACCATCTTCTTCCAGAACTGGGTTCTGCGCTCGGCGTTTCCGAAAGCGCCTTCTTTTTCCACCCACATCGCACTCGGTAACACCACGTCCGCTATTTCGGTCGAACGTGTCGGGTACACATCCGATACCACGATGAACCGCCCCTCCTTGAGCGCACCGGCCCGGTAACGATTGAGGTTCGGATAATCCTGGAACGGGTTAGCGGTCTGGCTCCAGAAGAACCTCACGTCTCCCCGATCAAGGGCACGGACCATCTCGACAGCGTGGTAGGTAGGTTTGGGTGGAATCGTCCCCGGTGGGACTCTCCAGATCTTCTCTGTTATCTCCCGGTGCCCGGCGTTTGCCACCACCATGTCCGCCGGCAGTCGGTGGGTGAATGTTCCCGTCTCACGACACGTCCCACATGCACTCGGCTGCCCGGTGAGGGAGAATGGCTGATTGCCGGGTTCACTGATCTTCCCGGTCAGGAGGTGAAGGTTGTAGACAAGGTTGTTGATCCAGGTACCGCGGGTGTGTTGATTCATCCCCATGGTCCAGAATGACATCACCTTTACCTCGGGATCGCCGTAGACACGTGCCAGCATCTCGAGATCAGATGAAGAGACTCCGCTCAACTTCTCGACATACTCGGGGGTGTACAACGAGACATAATCACGATAGGTATCAAAATCGACTTCTCTTGCTTCTTCCTTGAATGCGAACCCGTCCTCGAGGCCATACCCGATGTTTTCCCTGCCTTTTTTGAAGAGACAGTGCTTCTTGATGAAATCTTTCTTGATGCTGTTGTCCCTGATGAGGAGATACGCGATACCGTTGGCGATGGCCAGATCGGTCTGAGGTTTGAAGATGATCTCGCTCTCTGCCATCTTCGAGCTTCGATTGGAGAGAACCGTGAGATTAAGAAGTTTTGAGTTCCGGTTTGAAACAAGCCGGTCTGTGATCTTTGAGAACAGTATGGGATGCATCTCGGCCATGTTGGCGCCCCAGAGGACGAAGGCGTCTGCATGGGAAAAATCATCATACGACCCCATCGGCTCGTCCATTCCGAACGTCGTCATGAATCCCGCGACGGCACTCGCCATGCAGTGACGTGCGTTTACTTCGAGGCTGTTGGAGCGGAGTCCGCCTTTAAAGAGCTTGCTCGCCGCATATCCTTCCCATATGGTCCACTGGCCCGAACCGAACATGGCGACAGAGGACGGTCCTCTATCATCGATTGCATCACCTGCCTTCTCGACCATCAGAGCGAGGGCTTCATCCCAGTCAGCCTCGGTAAGTACTCCCTGTTTGTGAAAGCTGCCGTTCTTTTTCCGTATCAGGGGCCGGGTCAGACGGTCTCTCCCGTACTGGATAAAAGGGAGGGAATAACCTTTCACACAGAGCGTGCCCTGGCTCACCGATGATTCGGGATCCCCCCTCACCGCATAAATCTTCCCTTTCGCAACACCGACGAGCACGCTACAGCCTGTCCCGCAGAATCTGCAGGGAGCCTTGTCCCAGACCAGATCCTCCTCGGGATCTCCAGCGAAGACTTCATACGGGTTGAGATAGATCGTGCTGCCGAGGACCGAGAGCGCAACGGAGCTCTTCTTGATAAAATCGCGCCGGGAGATTTTTTTCATGGAGACGGCTCCTTTCAGTTTCAGACAGTTATGCTCCGCATTAGGTGGAGAAAATATTCGTGTGATTAGTTGTTGGTACCGTTTTATTAAAAAGAGTCTATTTATTATCCTCCTGTTTATGATTTTCCCCACTGGGAATCAAGAAGAAAAAAGTTCACCTTGCTTACTCTGTATCCGATCTGCAATCGGGGGTTTCCTTCGACGATCCGCTGATTCTCCCGGTCCTCCAGTGCAGAACAGCTTCGATGAGGAGGCCGCAAACAATCGCGTATGTGAGATTCCGTGTCAGAAGCCCGAAGAGACCGATGATAACGGCGAGCCACTGCCTCTCCTTCAGTCTCAGGATGAGAAGTGAATGCCTCACACCGATGTAGACCAGCATGAGTCCGAACACCCAGGGAGGGACGAATCCCGTGACCTGACCGCCGGAGAGTGAAAAACAGAGGGCCAGCAGAAAGCAGAACCCTCCCATGATGATCGTGGCTCCCGCGGTTCGCGCTCCAAAGCGATAGTGGGCGGTCATCCCGCTCGATCCGTGGCAGCAGGGGAGGCCCCCGAGGACACCGGCACCCACGTTGACGATACCGATTGACAGTGTCAGGTTTCTGTTCGTCACCCGTTTCGCTTTTTCGCCGAAATAATCCCGGGCCACATCAGAAACAGCATAGATGGAGTTACCGAGAGTCATGGGTAATTGAGGGATGACAAGGAGAACCAGCGCGGTAAAAAAGTCCGAGAGACCGGGTAACGAATACAACGTATCGGGCAGTCCGGTGACATGGGGCAATGTCGACGTGGTGAGCATAGAGAGACTGGTCCTCAGCAACATGAGTCCGACTGCCAACTGAATCCCCTTGACGATGGGCCGGGTGAAATACCGTGCGAACCAGTCGATCCTGCCCGTGACGGCGAGCAGGAGAAGGATACCACCCATCCAGAGCCCCCCTGCCGAGAGAACGTGCATCCCGAGCCCGCCGGCAATCGTGATGGCCGCCATCGCCTTCAGCGGCTGAACCGGGACCGGCAGGCGGAAGTACACTGCCGTGCCCATGTAAATGAGGCCGACGAGGAGTAGACTTCGAACGGGCGGGAGTCCGTTCAGCGCAACCAGGTTGAGAAAGAGCGGGAAGAATGTGCCGACATCACCGACGGCACCCAGCCACTCACGAAATCCGAATCGAACGTGTATATAGTCGTTTCCTGTCTTCGATGCTCCTTCACTCATTATCGCCGTTCCCGGCTGCTGTACCAGTCTGTCGATATATCCACAGTGTTCCGGTTTTCAACAAGTGTTCCGTTCCTTAAGTACGTTGACAACTACAGCAAGCTATCGAGGGCCCTGGCCAGGCGAGACTACGCGAAGTATAAATAGGGACAGTCACCATTTATTGAACAAAATAAATGGTGACTGTCCCTATTTATACTATTTATACCAAGGATCAACACCACCATGGACCTCGAGAGCCGTTGAAATTGGTGATGAACTTCAGGGACGGGACACAAGGTACAGGGATATTCATTACACGCCGGCAGAATTTTGTCAATAGAAATGAACAAGGATCACCCGGGGGTATATCCTCGACAGATTGCACAGAAATCATGTAAGACCGGTGGGATATCGCTTGAGTGACTTTGAACGGTTGGGATCCGATCTTAGCGAAATGAGTAGCAACATTTACGGAGATGGGGGAGCGCAGATCATTGACGCTGAGTGCTGAGCCAAAGGTCATGCGAATGAGCTCAGAGCGGTCAAACGTTCGGTGGAACGAGAGAGATGTCCCGCCGGTCTTTCAACTCTTAGGCCTCAATTCTACGAAAGAAGTATCCTGCCCGGACGCCCATTAAGGGCCGGGGATGATTGACAAAAATTGCCGACCGGCATATAATGGCAGAGATGTCGATTTTACCCGGTCAGCAAACATGAGTAAAGGATAGAGTGTTGCACCCGGAGACAGCAGCAAAGGCGGAGGCGATGGTCAGGGAACGGCTCACCATCCCGTCCATTTTTCTGTACGCGACAGGCAGGTTCTCGAACCCGGCTGCGTTCCTGGAACGAGCGGGGGACATCTTCGAGCCCATATCCACCGCCGAGTTCCGTGAGATGGTCATGGATCTCTCTCTGGGTCTCTCTGCTGCAGGAGTGAAAAAAGGAGATCCGGTGGCGATTCTCTCGGCGAACCGGGTCGAATGGGCGGCCGCCGACCTGGCAATCGCGTGCTCGGGCGGAGTGTCGGTCCCACTTTCACCGCTCTATTCCCACTCCCAGCTGGCATACGTGCTGCAGGATGCCGGCATCACGAGGGCATTCGTCTCGACCATAGAGATGGCGGCAACCGTTCGGCTGCTGCTGGGAGCCAGGGAAACCGATCCGGCCATATTCCTCATCGAAGGCAGTCCCGAAGGAGACGGGATCATCTCCCTCGGAGAGCTCGTGAGCCTGGGGAGAAAACAGTACCACCGGAAGGAAGAACGGTTCCTGAAATCGGCCCTTTCCGTGATCGGAGATGACCTCTCCACCATCATGTACACATCCGGTACGAGTGGAAAACCCAAGGGGGTGAGGCTCAGTCACAGGAATATCACCTCCAATGTCATCGCGACTTCCGACGCGCTCGAGGTGACGCCTGATGACCGGTGCCTCTCGTTTCTGCCTCTCTCTCACGCGTTCGAGAGAACGGCGGGGTTTCTGACCATTTTCTATAATGGAGCGGCGATCGCCTACGCTGAATCGGTACAGACGGTGGCACGGGACATCAGAGATGCCTCACCAACGATCCTGATCAGTGTGCCGAGGTTGTACGAGAAAATCGAGCAGTCGACGCTCGATCAGGCGGATACCCTGGGGAGACCGGGAAAAGCAGTCTTTTCGTGGGCCATAGATCTGGCAAAACGGAGTGCGGGATTTCTCAGTAAGCAGGAAAAGCTGCCAATTTCCACGCGGCTCGGGCGGTCCTTCGCCGATTTCCTCGTCTACCGGAAAATACGTGACCGGCTGGGCGGCCGGGTGAGGATGCTTATATCTGGTGGTGCTCCGCTCGATGTGGAGATCGCTGAGATGTTCCTCGGATGCGGGATGCTGATACTGGAGGGGTACGGTCTCACGGAAGCTTCCCCGATCTGTACGGTCAACAGGCTAGAATCGTTTAAATTCGGTTCCGTCGGTCTGCCTCTCCAGGGGGTCGATCTCCGGATAGACGAAGACGGAGAAGTCCTGGTGAAGGGCACGAATGTCATGATGGGATATCAGAACCCCGAACAGGAAGCCGGGAAGACCGTTCAGAACGGCTGGCTCAGCACAGGGGACACGGGGTTTCTGGATACGGAAGGCTTCCTCCACCTCACCGGGAGGAAGAAAGAGCTCATCATCACCTCATGGGGAATGAACGTGGCCCCGATTCCCATCGAGCAGCGGATCAAGCGAAGCCCCTTCATCCGGGACGTGGCGCTCGTCGGGAATAACCGACCCTTCATCGGTGCCCTCGTCGTCCCCGAGTTCGACAGGGTGGCGAGCCGTCTCGATCGTGCCGTGACCGGCAAGGAAGATCGAAGAAAACTCATTCACGATCCGGATGTCATCGCGTTTATTCAAGATGAGATCACCGGACTCTGCTCTCACCTCTCGCAGAAAGAGCACGTGAAGAAGTGTGTGCTCCTCCCAAGAGATTTTTCTCTCGATTCGGGAGAGCTCACGACAACTCTCAAGCTCGTGCGCCCGGTCATTTATAAGAATTTCCAGCGGGAAATCAACTCTCTGTACGGTAGGGGCCAGACACCCTCCTCCTGAGGGTGCATATTTTTCCAGATCACGAGCGGGTTAACTCCCCGGAAAAAGCGCATAGCAACGGCAACGACAGAAGAGGGAGAGAAATTTTTGTCACTGCCAGTTACCTTCTTTCACATCAACACGTATTCTTTGTAAATATTTGAATAGATTATGCCCACGCCCCAATGTCCCAACCGATTGACAATTAACCAGATACCCACAACATGATTCAATATGTCCCAACTGGCACACATATTGCTTTATCCCCAGGGCAAAGTAGTCCATTGCTCATGGCAAACTTTGAGAAATCAAAGGACGCAAAGCTACGAGGCTAAACCTCTGGGTGGTCAGAGGCACGCCAGTCGGGCCGCCAATGGATGGGTGAGAGATCACTTCCATCAATTGGCGGCCTTTTTTTTCGAACGTGTGATGGGGAGGCATTAGGAAAGGCGAGCAACCGGCTCAGAAATAAGCCGGAACAGTCAAGGAGGGACTAAGATGTCTAGAAAAAAAGTTACTTTTCTCTTTCCGTTCCTTTCTCTTCTGCTTTTCCTGGTACTCTCGTTTCTGCGCTGCTCCAGCACCGATGTGGCTAGGAACCCGATGGTACCAGGTGTGGGAGAGTCGGAAGAACTCGTGATGTCATCTGCACAGGCACCTGACAATTTTCAGGATCGCCTGCTTCTGACCCTGCCCGGGGAGTTGCTCGACCGCTCGGACATCAGAATGTTCCCAAGCAGGCTGGATGCCAGGGATGCACATCTTCTGTTTGTGGACATACCTGATCCGAAGGTATATCTCTTCGATTTCGGACCTGAAGGGAAGAAGTTCAAACGTCCTCTGAGGATCACTGTATCACTTGACAAGGCCGACCTTGGTAACTCCAGGGCGAGAAAGATAAAAGTGTATTACCTGACTGATCAGGGTAAGATCCAACCGGTCCCCTCTCAATGGAACAGGAGAGATAATACCCTGAGCTTCTGGGTCAAGCACTTTTCGAGATACGCTCTTTCGAGGGAATAGTGAAAAAAGGCAGGCAGACCGGTTTATTAAGGGGAATGAATTTTGCAGTTCTCATTTCGGGAGAATTCGAAACACCAGGAAGATGAAGGCCGACATGAACGGTGTGAACACACAAACATCCACCACACCCTCGGAGGTCAGGATCCGGGAGCTCCTCGACAAGGGGAAGAAGCAGGACCTCCTGGGCGAGTACAAAATGGCGCTGGAATCCTTCGAGAAGGCAGTGAGAATCAGCCGGGCCTGTGGTGAGTCGGTTCTCAACGCTGAAGCACTGCGGAGGATCGGTCACATTCATTCCAAGCGGAGTGACTGGTCCAGCGCTCTCGAGAACTACACGAAAAGCCTCGAGGTGGCACAGGTGGCAGGGGATGAGATCAGCGCAGCCAACGCGATGTGCGCGATGGGGACGGTCCACCTCGAGCGCGGAGAATGGGACAGGGTCAAGTCGTGTTATGAGAAAGCGCTCGAGATCGCAACAGCCCGGAAGGAAGGCCGCCTCCAGGCCCAGGTCTTCAACAATCTCGGAGCGATGTATAACATCCTCGGTGAGTGGAAGGAGGCTATCTGGTGTTACGAGAAGAGCATCCCGCTGTTGAGGATAATGAAAAATCAGCGTGGACTCGCTGAGACGTACAACAATCTGGGCATGACCTATCGTGACAAGAACGACCTCAGGACTGCGAATCGCTATTTCAAGAAAAGCCTTGAGATGGCAAGGTCCACCGGTGACATTCGTCTCACAGCCACCATAAACCTGAACAGAGCCGAGGCTTCTCTCAAACTCGAAGACCTGGAAGAGGCCCGGGAACGATGCGAGGAAGCTTTCGAAATCCTCAACCGCATCAAGGACAAGCTCGGAATAGCCGAAGCACTCAAACTCTACGGGATCATATACCGGGAGATGCGCAAGTATTCACTTGCCCAGTATCATCTCAACGAGAGCATCAGAATCAACACCGAATGCCGCAACCCGCTTGGAATAGCGGAGTCGCTGCGGGAGGAGGGTCTCCTCTATCAGAAGAAAGGTGACAGCAGGGAAGCGCTCACCGCCCTCGGCCAATCTTTCAAGGCTTTTATGGACCTGAAGGCAAGGAAATATCTCGAGGATGTCGACAAAGAGATTTACGAGCTGGAAGAGATTTATTTCAAGATTGCGCAGTCCATGGGAGAGGCGGTTGAATCGAAAGACACCTACACCTACGGTCACTCACAGAGAGTAGCCAGTTACGCCATGGAGCTCGCCGAGCATCTCGGTCTCAACGAGGAAGAGAAAAAGACCATCCTCCTTGCCGCTTTCCTCCACGACCTCGGCAAGGTGAAGGTGCCGAAGAAAATACTTTCCAAGCCCGGTCGTCTCACGGAGGATGAGTTTGCCGAAATTAAGAATCACCCGAGGTGGGGACTGGACAAACTGGAGAACATAGATTTTCCCTGGGCCGTGAAACCCCTCATCATCCACCACCACGAACGGTACAATGGAGAAGGATATCCGGACGGGCTCAAGGGAGAGGGTATCCCATTCGGAGCGCGGCTCATCGGGGTGTGCGACTTCTTCGACGCCCTCACCACCGACAGGCCGTACCGGCCGGCACTTTCGATCAAGCAGGCTATCTCTATCATGAAGAAGGAGACGGGAGCAATACTGGATCCAAGCCTCACACCGCTCTTCATCCGAATCATCGAGAACAAGATGAAGGAAGCCCCCTTAGGTGGGCAGGACGACTACGAGGAATTCATCAGCCTCTGGAACAAGAGCGCCGCAAAAAGGATGAACGGGTTCGAAGGGGGAAAGAACCTCAAAATCGCCGGGCTCGCCTCCTGACGGAATACCGACACACGCATCACCGCAGATTGAAACCACCAAACACTTCTCTCAGAAAATCTTTTTCTTCGCCGGTGAAATATCTCGTGACATAAAGTGCGGTATGATAACAGCTCCGCCCACTTTCTCCTCCAGTGCGTGGGAGCGGGTGATCACCTATCCCAGGTTCATGTGTAAGCGTCCGTTCTCGAATGAGGCCACATGAGCATGTTCGCTGTGACAGACTCCGTGATAAGTGTACACTCGAGGAAAGCACGCAGCACTTCACGTCTTGCGAGTTCCGAAATGTCCACCGGAGATAGAAAAGAACAACGAACGAATGAGCTGTCGGGAAGATAAACGCCATCGGAAACAAGACTGTGGCAGTGGGGATGGAAGTTCCCGGCCCGGTTGCCGAAGTGGTCCAGTTCATGAATACGGTGACGCACCGAGGCATTTGAGGTGACCGAACCGCAAGGCGTGAGGAGGGCGAATACCCGTAGGGTATTTAACCGATGAGCAACGCAGTGGGTCTGGATGCATCAGCGGCCGAATGCCATCGTATATATGAACAGGGCCACTACAGTCTGTACTGAAACTACCCTGCCGGGTACACCCTCAGACTCTCGGAGTTGACCTGTTTTCCAAATGATTAGCAGTATAGGTGTTGAATTTTTGAGGAGAAATTACTTCAGCATCACCATTTTCCTCGTATACACACTCTCTGCACTCCTCAAAGTGTAAAGATATATCCCAGATGATGCTTGTTCTCCTTTCTCATCCCTCCCATCCCACACTACCCTGTGATTCCCTGGCTCAAGCTCTGAATCGATCAGGGTTTTTACCTGTCTCCCTCGAATGTCATAGATGGTGAGGTTCACATGTTGCTTTACTCCCACATTGCCGGCTATGTTCAAGGAGATTATTGTAGTCGGATTGAAGGGATTGGGTCGGTTCTGTTCAAGATCTAAAGTCTGGGGGATTCCAGAACTCTCTCTAGGATCTTCTATAATGGTAGTTGAGCGAGGGATTGCAAAATGAGGGAATCCGGGGAGGTCCAACTTGGCAACGAAGACATCCCAGGCACCGTTGTGTGATTCATCATAGGCTCCCGTGGTAGTTGGGAAATCGGAGGAAATAGTATACCCCGTTACTACAGAATTTCCTGAGGGATCCAGACGGACAGCAACGCAGTAGTCTGAGTTATGTCCACCCAGGAAAGTGCTCCAGAGTAAAGTCATACCTCCTGCATCCAACTTGGTTACAAAGGCATCATCGTCACCATTGAAAGACTGGTCAAAGGCTCTCTGGGTTGTTGGGAAGTCGGAGGAATCGGTAGATCCATTCACTACCGGATTTCCAGAGGGATCAAGGGAAAGAGAATGACCATACTCGCTGCCGCTTCCCCCCAGAAAAGTACTCCATATAAGAGCGCTCCCGCTGGCATCCAACCTGACCACGAAAACGTCACCGTAACCATTATACGATTCATCATAGGCCCCTGGAGTCGTTGGGAAGTTTGAGGATCCAGTCCTACCCGTCACCACGGGATTCCCCGAAGAGTCGAGGGATAGGGCGAGACCCAGATCCTCAGAATTTCCCCCCAGGAATGTACTCCAGAGAAGCATACTCCCACTTTGATCCAGTTTGGCAATGAAGACATCGTCACTGCCATTGTGCGATTCATCATAGGCTCCGGAGGTTGTAGGGAAGTTGGAGGACAAGGTGTTCCCAGCCACTACTGGATTACCAGAGGGATCAAGGGCGACAGCACGACCTTTATCCTCGTTACTCCCACCCAGGAACGTGCTCCAGAGAAGAGTGCTACCCCCTGCATTCAACTTGGCTACGAAGACATCGTAGAGGTCGTTATATGATTCATCATAGACTCCTGGGGTTACGGGAAAGTCAGAGGAAGTGGTATACCCTGTCACTACGGAATTCCCCGAAAGATCAAGGGAAAGTCCACAGCCCCAATCGTAACCACTTCCCCCCACGAAGGTGCTCCAAAGGAGCGTGCTCCCCTCTGCATCCAGCTTAGCTACGAAAACATCACCCCACCCGTTGTGTGATTCATCATAGGCCCCTGGTGTGATTGGAAAGTCTGAGGAATCGGTCCTTCCCGTTATCACGGGATTCCCCGAAGTGTCGAGGGAGAGGAAATAGGACTCTTCATAGCCACTTCCCCCCACGAAGGTGCTCCAGAGAAGAGTGCCGCCCCCTTCATCCAGTTTAGCCACGAAAACATCAGGGCCGGCATTGTATGATTCATCATAAGCCCCGGGAGTTGTAGGGAAGTCGGAGGAAAAAGTCTCCCCCAACACCACGGTATTCCCTGAATTATCAATGGAGAGAGCTCGGCTGTATTCGGTGTTACTGGCCCCCAGAAAGGTACTCCAGAGAAGAGTCGAGGGATTGTCCCTTTGTCTCGATGGGAGTAGATTAGAATCCCCCGAATCCATGAGAAGTAATTTTCCCATTTCCTGTCCCAACCCCGATCGCAAAAAGGACAACCATCCCACACACGTCTGCACCCAAATAGAACTGTTAGGTTGATCAAGTACTCTGTCCTGACCCTCATAGTGGAAGCGCACAACCGAAGGATCCGATCCCGGAGCAGACATCACTTCATAAAAGAGTTCCCCTCCTTCCAAGCGCAAGATCAGATCTACACCTGTCCAGACCCCACGGTAGATGACCTCACGAAAAGTGGCAATGTTGGTTCGCCATTTCGAAGGATCATTCCCGAGGAAAAA
The DNA here is from genome assembly GCA_964654825.1 of uncultured Gemmatimonadota bacterium. Lineage (GTDB taxonomy): Bacteria > Gemmatimonadota > CAZMKB01 > CAZMKB01 > CAZMKB01 > CAZZKG01. The sequence continues at coordinate 21,654 of CAZZKG010000041.1, forward strand.
ATGATTCTTTTCAGGAAGCTCCCCCCGTACCTCGACGTGCGGTGAAGGATTGGCGCCATCGAAGTGGATCCATATGGCACAACCGCGTCGTGGTGTGGTCTTTCTCCCCTTTTGAATTTGCATCCTGTCGAATCCACGAATCTCAGGCTCTGCAGGAGATCCTCCATCCGGTCCAGGGTCCGGAATCTGTTCTCGGAGATCCAGTACGATGGCCTCCTCCGTCAGGTAGATCGCCGCCCCCGGGCCAGAAGCATAATAGAGAACCCGAGAATCCACCTGCCCCTGATTCTCGATGAATCCTGCAGAAACTCGACTGGTGGAGAAGGGGACGCTGAGAGTCATGTTCGAAAGGAAGATAGTCAGGATTGCGATTGACTGACGCACCATGAAACATTTCCCGGTGAATAACAGGATTCTTCTCAAGATACGATCCCTCTAAGAACCTATCCGAGTAACCTCCGGATGGTAGCGATTGCCACAAGGTATTGTGCCTAATGACATTGAAAAACTACGTTGAGCGAGTCTGAAAAGAATAGGGCACCAGTCTTGGCAAAGTGTGAAGTAACTTAATCGATAAAATCAAAAATTCAACTTTCCTCCATTTCGTTTCTACTTTGATTCTACCAAGGCTATCAAGAAATGTCAATCTGAAAATCTCATTTTCCCGTCTGAATATCCCTCAATATATTTCAAAGACAACCTTCTCTATAAGTGTTCAACAACCAGATTCCCCCTCCAGGGCACACTGATCCTTCCGGGAGTGGAATAGATCATCTCACCCCTTCACCTTTGGAAGTATATTTGAAAGTCTTATAATCGAAGCTTGAACCGATCCCCGTGCTTCGACCCATGACGAATGTATTATCCTCTTCATCAACAACGATTGCTCTTGCCTCATCCCAAGCATTTACCGGGCCATTATATGTTTACTCCACAGCTCATTTCCGTCAGTATCGTACTTTAGGGTTGAATAGTCGAAATCCGTTTCCGTGCCCTGACTCATCCCCGTCACGTAAACATATCCATCATCATCCACCGCTACTGCCTGGACCTTTGACAGGGCTCCACGCCTGTGCTGTGAATCCATGCACTCATAAAAACTAACGTGTCATTCTTAAAGTGCAGTCGTACGAAGACGGTTGCGGATCATAAAGTAGCAGATCCAGCATATCAGGCTGATTATTACCGCAATTGCCGTAACCTCGGGATGTTTAGACCAAAGCCAGTGAACACCCTCAATTTCAGATGATGAAATATCTCCAAAAGAGAATGGTAAGGCGGTACAGAAAATAGCAATGACTAAGAAAATGGTTCGAAACCTGAGTAATCTTTTGGTCTTTTTTAGAACAATCAATTCATCCTCCGGTTTAAGTATTATAGGAATATCTTCAGGCAGTTCCTTTGTCGATTGTCTCTGCATCTCCGAGGCAAATTCAGGATTTTTGTCAAAGTAAGATTCTACTAGATTCCTGGTGTCTTCGCTGGCTTCATCGGCAAAATAAAGCGGCAATAAATCCATAATGACTTTATCTGTGACTTTCATTACGCTTTTCCTCCTCAGTTTAAAGATGTGATGCAAGTCTGAGTCGAGCTCGATGAACCCTGACTTTGATTGCGTTGACGGACAAGCCAAGCACTCGGGCTATTTCTTGATAGGATAGATCATCATAAGCTCTCATAATTATAGCGGCGCGATCAACTTCAGGCAGCGCTTGTAGCGCCGCTAAAACATTCTGAAGTTCTAAACGACTTTCGGTCAGAGCATCCGGACGGGGAGCGGGATCGATCATGTTAACATCCAAATCAACTGTCTCCTTTCTATCGCGTTGTCTTTGCAAGAATAAATTCCGAGCAATGGTAAACAGATAGGCTTTTACTGTTTCAACAATGATATCGTTCTTTGTTGTCCAGAGCCGGATAAAAGTTTCCGATGTAATGTCTTTAGCCTGGTCAGAGTTGCCGCAAAGCCAAAAGGAGAAACGATAAACCTCCTGCGCATAGCGCTGGTAAATATTATGAAAACTGATTTCAGATACATTCATATCTATACTATGCATGAGTAACTGAAAGGTTACAACCAAATTGAAGACTTCTTCTTATTGATTGGCTACCGCACGGCGAGCACGGATTACCGACCCACGCTTCACCGCAGATTGAAACCACCAAACACTTCTCTCAGGAAATCTTTTTCTTCACCGGTGCAAAGCATAGCGCGGACATCATTCCTTCCTGTTCATTTACCTGATTCGTAAGATTCTCTCATCTTGTTACACATATTCAGTAAGATGGGGTCTCCAGAGCAATATCTGATCAGCTTATAGCAATTCAAAGAAACTCGAAGGAACTGGTCTAAAAGCGGAAGCGAGAGATAAGAAAGGGGTCATACTATGTTCCAGACACATTTGATTCGAACAGGTTCTTACAGGGAAAACCGCAGAAGAGCTTACCGCACATATGTGTACATGTTAGGATTGGTGGCGTTTATATCTTTAAATCCTACAGGTTGTATATACGGTTCAGAGCCGGGAACGGTATTTGCTGTCGACCTCCAGGGCCCGATCTATTCGTCGCCGATCGTGGCTGATATTGACCAGGACGGATTACAAGAGATTCTGGTGGGTTCGGATTCGGACTATCTCTATTGTCTGGACCCTACCGGACTCATCAAGTGGCAGTTTCAGACAGGGGATGATGTAAAATCCTCACCTGCTCTGGGAGACATTGACGGGGATGGTTACCTGGATGTCGTTTTTCAGTCTGAAGACCAATTTCTCTATGTCCTGGATCATGAAGGGCAACTTCTCTCTTCGGGTTGGCCTCAATCTTTAGGAGTATCTTCTGGCTCATATTATAAATCCACCCCTTCAATTGCAGATATCGATGGAGATTCAGAGCTTGAAATTGTGACACTTTCCCCAAAAGATAATTCTGGTATCCCGCCATACTCCAGTGTCCTGGTCCAGGCCTTTGAGTCAGATGGCTCGGAACTGTGGTCCTGGGAATGGGGATCCCCACTCCAGAGTGCGGGAGCAAATAATGCTGTTACCTCACCTGCCATCGCTGATGTAGACCGTGATGGAGTTTTGGATGTAGTTGTTTACTTCGGGCGTAGTTCTTCAGGTTATCTAAGTGGTGTTGCATTATTTGCTCTTCGGGGAACGGATGGTTACCCGATCTATGAAAATCCAGAGCTCATGGGTAGTGGATTTCAGACCCGCTCTTCCCCTTCGCTTGCTGATTTGAATAAAGACGGTATAATGGAATGCGCTGTCTCCGCTTTCAGTGATGGATTAACAGAGCTGATGATTCTTTCGATTGAGGATGACACCATTCTCTGGTCAGCAGTTTCTTCAGGAATATTGGATAATTATTCTCTGTCCTCCCCGGTCATTGGAAATATCAATCAGGACTTCTACTCTGAGATTATCGCTGGTGGTAGAATGATTGCTCTTGATAAGGATGGTGAAGTCCTCTGGAACGATTACAATGTCTATTCCAATAACTCGTCTGCCACTTTGGGTGATGTAGATAATGATGAAGAGATGGAAGTATTCGTTGCGACCTCGTCTCCCAAGGGTATGATATATGGATTTGATGGTGATGGTACGAGTCTACCGGGATTTCCACTAGAAGCCGATCCTGATTACACGATCGAGTCCACTCCGGTTCTCTGTGATTTAGACACAGATGGTACCATGGACATCGTGGTAGGATCTACGGATGGTAAATTGTACCGTTGGGAGACAGAATATGAGTACAACGAGCTGGGGATGGCCTCAGCTGCCTTCAAGGATGACATACGGCGGACCGGGCATTATCGTCCCGTTGTCGGAATCGAACTGAGTCCTGATGATGTGGATCTTGTTCCGGGTGAAACAGTCGAGATCGAAATCAAGGCAAGTAATAGTTCTTATCCAAGCCAGACAGTGCAGTTTTCCCTTGAAGCGGAGTTACCTTCGGGTCGAGTAGTTCCCATACTGACGGATTACCCGCCGGGGGGAATAACTCTAGGGGGATATGAGACGAAGAGTACAGTAGTACGGATCCCTGTGCCATCAAGAATACCCTCGGGCAAAGACATCCTTCTCACAGGTAAGGTTTACAGCATGTCGGGATATACGACGGACAGAGATGTCACTCAGTCGCACATCCAATAGAATTCAATAACAAGGATTACTCTGAGAGGGTTTTTCTGAGAATAATAGCTGTTGATATCCTGAGTCAGTTGGATCACAGTGCCTCCGTCTTTCCTGGTTGTTCTGGAGATATTACTCTAAGCTGTTGAATACAGTGGAGATATCAGTGTCTTACTCCGTAAATTATCCGCAAAATGCGTAGAAGTTTTTCATTATCAAACAGCTTGATTCAGAAGGATTTCAATATATCTCTCGTAATGGAATTTCAAGACCATTGACATGATCGTTCCTCCTCTGACGCTCCAGCGGTATGAAGGTGGAATATTTAAGTGAAATGTGTATCTCCCCGGTTCAATGACTGCGTCAACAAGCCTTCTGATCTGCCCGAAGCCAAAAGAGGACGTCACACCGGCCGTGATGTACCCACCATCAGTGGTCTGCTGTATGGAGTTGGCCTCATTGAGTTGATTGCCTCCATATATCTTCTCAGTCAGTCTGGGCCAACCATCTCGGAGCCTCGCCCCTCGGATTATCTATCATAGATTACATTTCCGGTCTTCAGTGCTTGTCTGAGGAAACGACTCACTGGATCAGTAATCGATAGTCAGTCTTAAAATTTCACATCAGTTCTCATTTCGATTCCACCTTACCCATCCGTGAATGTCATGTTAAAATTCTCATTATACCGACTGAATTTCAGCCGACACCCTGTGAGCACAATCTCTTTGGGATTGCCCGCAGGCTGAATTCCTGCCACTCTCCCTCATGTGCGGACCACTCAGGACACTATCTGAGCTCAATTTCCGCTGGAGGACACACCGACCCCTCGAGGGGGAAGAGAAGATCATCGGGAAGAGGACAGGGGGGAGAACCCCACGTCTAGCGAGTTCGGCGATATCCACAGGTGAGAGAAATGAACAACGAACGAATGAGATGACATCCAAAGAATCAGCTGCATTTAACACCGGAGTTGAAACCTGGCTTCACAAGAGTTTAGGCCTTCGCTTCGGTGCAGCTGACAGTGACTTCAACTTCGGCGTTTCGGTCCTTTACAACCAGTTCCACTTTGACTACGCTTTCGTGACGGATGAACTGGAAAAGGTGCTACCAGCAGAATCGTTGTGCAGGTGGGACTGTAGGAAAGGGATCTCTAAAAACAATATAATTTACTGATCAAGCCCAAGAATCCTTCGCAGTTCGATCTTTTCCTTCCCGGAGGAGAAGCATTCAAGGGCTATCTCCCAGCCCGCACGGCCCATATCCAGTCTTAAACCAGGATCACCAGCGAGTCTTAATAGAGCTTCAGCATGTGCTTCGACATCCCCCGGTTCAACCAAGAGCCCTGTTTCCTCATGCTTCACAAGCTCTGGTAGAGATCCATTACAGCCAGAAACAACCGGAAGCCCAGCAGCCATGGCCTCGACCACGCTGACGCCATATGCTTCTTCCTGTCTAGTAAGAGGCCCCGTGCGGTTGTGAGCTGTGAAAATGTGAGCTTGTGCTCGCAGATTTTCACCTGCTCCAGCATCAACAGCGCCGAGCATAGAGATCCTGGATGAGAACTTCGACTCTTTGCATTGCTGTTCGCAGTGGCCACGCAATGGACCATCACCTGCGATGACCAGCTGTCCTTTAAGTCCTTTTTCACAGGCAAGCTCGAAAGCCTTAATCACCAGTTCCGGCCCTTTGAAATCAACCAAGCGTCCAAGATAGAGGATGTTAACTGCTTCCGAAGTCGATTTTCGACCGGGGAACTCCTCGGGAACCGGAACACCACAAATTTTCACGACAATTTGATCACGGGGAATTCCCGCTTCAACCAAGCGTCCTGCAGTGGTCTGAGAATTTGCTATGATAGTAGCCATTCCAGCCAGGTGACGAACCGAATCGAGATAGTCAGTGGGGTGAAAAGGTTCATCTGGAGAATCGTGGCTTCTCAGATCCCAGTGGACATCATAACCGTGGCAGTGAACATACAGAGGCTTATCGTTATTTACCCAGACATCCTCGAACTCGAGTGCGAAAGGCAGAAAATGAATCAGTACAGCCTGAACGTCAGGAGAATCTACAGCACTCTTCACTTTACTCAAAATTGAATGGTGAACCCTCGTTCCAGTACCAAAGCCGACTTTCCGGGCGATCCTCGACCAAACTCCCGGAGATTCTGATAGATCAAGGACAGGGATTCTTCCCCTCCACATGTTCTCTGCAGGCGACCTCACAGCAATACAGGTTATGTCAGATTCGATAGCTTCGATCATCCTCTGCATCCACTGTTCAG
>CAZZKG010000041.1:28170-33733 GCA_964654825.1 uncultured Gemmatimonadota bacterium
CCCATTCCAAACATGCCTTTCTTTTTAAACTTCGGATAAGATGGAGAGAAACCAACCGTGATAGGATTATATGAAGCGTGCTGGATTTTAGCAAGGTTGAAGTGAAAACATATATGTACAGAGACTCAGAATGACTTCACGCCTTCTGATCTGGAGATACTATGTTGCATTGCGAGCCTCCGAATTATGAGGTATACACATCACATACCCATTCTTCTAAAAAGGAGGCTGGCCATGAAGAGAGTTTACAGATTTCAGAGCTTTTAGCAAGTGGGAAAGAGGTGTATGTGGGGATCGATATTCACGCAGAATAGATCGTCAGGAAGATAAACGCAATCAGTTGAAAGACAGTGAATATTGGGATGGTAATTCCCGGCCCTGTTGCCGAGTGATCCGGTTCATGAATACGGTGACTCACAGATTCATGGTCTGGGCCACTACAGTCTGTACCGAAACCACCATGCCGGGGGGTTCCCTCGGGCTCGCCTGCTTACGGAATAACGGCTCACGCTTTACCGCAGATTGAAACCACCAAACACCTCTCTCAGGAAATCTTTCTCTTCACCGGTGAAATATCTCGTGACATAAAGTGCGGCGATGTAAGTGAGCGCGCCTGCAGGGACCACCACGTACAGGCCGTACCCGCGGAAGACCAAAATGGCAGCTGCGAAAACTATGTTGGAAAGAAAGAGCTTCCAAAGACCGGGCGGCAACGGGATTTCCTTCGCATATCTTTTTACGAGATAGATCTGAAACAGGACGAGCAGCAGTTCAGTGCAGAGGGTGGCGATAGCTGCTCCGCGATGAGCCAGGATGGGGATGAGCCACAGGTTGAGAAGGACATTCACGATCACCCCGGCCAACCCGGTGTAGATACCGGCGACCTCCCTGTTGAGTGCGATGATCAGCACAGCCAGAATCATGAACATGTATTTCATCGGAACGACCCAGATGAGAATCGAGAGAGCGGCTGATGAGGCGAAGAAATCCGGGCCGTAGAGGAGCGTAATCACTTCCTCTGACATGAGACCGAGGCCGATTGCGATCGGAAATCCCACAAGAAAGAGATATCCGATGGACCGCTCACATGCACGATGTGCTCTTTCTTTCGATTCCGAGAGGACTTTGAAAAGGAACGGCATAAAAGCCGATGCGTAGACGACACCAATAATCTCCAGATTCTCGATTAGTGTGTAGGCGGCGGAATAGAGACCGACTGCATGCTGACCGACCATCCTCTCGAGCATCAGGATGTCGATCTTGCTGTAGAATGTGTAAAATCCGGATCCGACCCCGAATACGACGGACATCTTCAGGAAGTCCCGGGCTATTTCCCACTTGAACTCTCCTCCCCCCGTCGAAAACCGGCTGCGGTATATAAAAGCTGTGACGGAGAGGGCAAGGATGACACAACCGAGCATCACCAGGAGGATAGCGGTCAAACCGTACCCGGCCTGTATTATCACGAAGGTAATGCCCAGCATCAGACAGAGCCTGATGACTCCTATCAGTGCTTCGTAGTGCATGATCTCGTGTGCACGGAATACGTTGTAGAGGAACTGTGTCCCCGAATCGACAATCACGATGGCGAGCGCCACATAGAGGATATTACCGTAGGATGCATCGTACCCGAACAGGAACACCGCTCCGTAGTACATGGCAATCGTGGTGATGGCCAGAACGATCTTTATCAGGAGGGCATTGATGAAATAGAGTGATGTCTTTCCCCTCTCCCGTGTGATTGCTCGCTGGAGGGGGGTCTTCAAACCAAAATCAGCAATGATCATGAAAAACCCGGCGAAGGTGAGACAGAACGAGTACCTCCCGAACCCCTCGACGCCGAGGTGCCTCGCGATGAGAAAAATGTAGATCAGGTAGACAGGTTTGGAAATGAATTTGCTGGAAAGGAGGATGACTGTGTTCCGAGCGACCCTCCTTGCGGTTTCGAAGGGAACAGTCTCCGGTGTTTGTGACACGAGAGCTCCCGGGTAGATCGTCAAATTCTACGGAAGAAAGTCGGCAATCGCTTCCGGGAAGCTGTCCATTCCGACTGACTTCATATCTCTTTTCATGATCTCCTGTAAACTCTGAATCACCTCTTTGTTCAGGACAGGGACCGAGGTCTTACTCGTCAGGTGCTCCACTCTGGCCCGGGCCCTATCGAAAGCATCCTTTGCCCCATCCTCGATCCAGCCGCCGTAATCCGACCGGTCGACGGTACGGTCGGGGAACGTGAGCTCCTCCTTGAACCATCTGAGCGTGTCCGGGCAGGTGAGAAAATACTCGCCCGGCCTCTCACTCTCGATCGCTCCCTTGAGCACTTCATATCCCATGGGTTTGCCCCTCTGCACTACCCCTCCGAGCAGGCGGAGAGCCATACCGCAGATCTGATCGTCGATGACTAGCTTCTCCAGACTCTGACAGCTCTCGAAATCCAGCATCCCCGGTCCGGAGACCATATTGATCCCGGCCAGTGCTGAAAGAATGATCCCATTACCGGTTTCGAAACCGGCCTGTGTGTCGACCGTCTTCGAATCACTCAACCCCATGTAAGCGTGAGTGGGAAGACCGAGGTGCTTTCCGATCTGTGAGTACGACATGTCGATCATCATTGTTTCGACGGCGCCCATTGGGGTGGTACCCTTTCTCATGTCGAATGCGGAGGGGGAACCGCCGTAGATGATGGGAGAACCCGGTCCCGAGAGCTGATGGATGACGACACCGCTGAGACTTTCGGCTGTGTGTTGTACGAGGGCTCCGGTGAGTGTCACCGGGGCGATCGCGCCTGTGAGAGGCATGGACACGAGCTCAGCGGGTATCCCGCTTCGGGCGCACCCCACGAGGGTTGTCGAGGTGAGCGCGCTCCAGATCAAGGGCGGTGAGGGACAGGCGTCAAAAATGCCGGTCGGCTTTTTTTTCAGACTCTCCTCGCCGCCGGCAACACACGTAAACATCTCCTTCATGGTGGGAAAAGCATCGATCGCAAAAGTCCCGGTCACCACCGGTTTGGGAGAGAACAGGAGAGCGATGAACAACCGATACCGGTCCGACACATCCAGCGGAACGTCCTCCGGGATCAGCGAGGTGCTCTGAGCGGCGAGGTTGTCGCAGGCATTCACCACAACTGCGAGGTGAATCAGGTCGGCGGTAACCGGTTTTCTCTCCCTCTTTGTCTGCGGGTCGAGGATCCAGAGCGCGGCAGAGCCCGGATCGAAGTGCACCTGATCACCTTCGAGTGAGAGCGTTCGGTTTCCATGCGTATCATAGACATCGATGGAAGATGGTGCGGTTTCGAGACACTTCTCTACGAGATCGCCCGGTATAAAAACTCTCCGTCCGGTTTTATCGATCGAAGCACCCGCTCCCTGAAGAATCTCGAGGAGCGCGTAATCTTCGACAAACACTCCGATATCCCTGAGCACATCCAGTGCCTCGTTTACGATATCATCAACCAGAACATCGTCGAGAATCTTCAGCTTTGGCCTCATCCATCTCCCCTTTGTTCATGTTCACGGAAGGGACAATCGAGCATCCCGCACCTCGCGCACCTGGTCGACTCCCAGGCCTTCCCTTCACCTTTCACAAGATTTACTGCGAAGGAGATCGATTTCCTCGGCATCATCATGAAAGATGGTGTAAGTGTCATATCCAGCTTCTCGTGCGGGAGCATATCGAAGAAGAGGGTCTGATCTTCGAGCGGCCAGCTGCCGTAGCCGGGGCTGGACCGTTTCGCGCGTCTTAGCCCCAATCGCTCGCCGGTATCACAGATCTGGAAATTCAGACTGTCGGCCACGCTATCAACTGCGACTGATCCGATGGTATCGATCACGAGACCTTCGAGGTACTTGCCCCTCTTAAAAAGCTCACGGACATTCTTCTCGAGATCGTTCCCGATCGTACAGAGCCCCAGGCCTACTTTCTCAGCCTGCCGGAAAGGCCCTCTCTTGGTGATATCGGCTGGTGACAGGATGAGATAGGCACCACGGGGCTTTATAATCTCCCTTGAAATCTCCTTCATTTCCAGGACAGCCCACCTCACTTCATCACGATCCGCCTCCTTCCCCTTCCGGTAGCCGAGAAGCCTGTAAATCTCCCTGTCATCTACAGTGTATGGTATATCACGAACAAGAACCGCTTCTTCCCCTTGCATCCAGCTTCTCCCGTATGAGCTTCATCATATCCGGATTCGTTCCGCAGCAGCCCCCGACAAACCTGGCTCCGAGATCTACCATGGCAACAATGTCACCGGCAAAAACCTCGGGGTCTGCACTATAGGTTACTCTGTCTCCGGCCACCGTGGGTAACCCCGCATTCGGCTGGGCGATCACGGGTAACGCAGTCGCGTCGACCATTTCGCGGACGAGATCCACCATGTCCCCACTCCCGATACTGCAGTTCGCACCGACGGCGTTGGCGCCTGCCGCCTCGAGTTCTCTAAATGAACCGGCCACGCGGTTTCCCATAATCGTCACGAACCCTGTGGCCTTTTTCTCGAAAGTAAGTGAAACAGCCACTGGCAAGCCGGTGGCTTCGAGAGAAGCCTCTAGAGCGAGGAGCGCCTCTCTCAGGTCGAACATGGTCTCGATGACGATGAGGTCAACCCCTCCCTCACAGAGCGCCTCCACCTGCAGGGTGAAAGCCTGCTTCACTTCCTGCTGCGAGAAAGTGCCGTAGGGCTCCAGAAGTTCCCCCGTGGGGCCCATGTCACCCGCAACGAAAGCGGTATCCCCTGCCGCTTCCTTCGCAAGCCGTGCACCTTGAACAGTGATCTCGTATGCCTGCTCACCGATACCGCTTTTCGAAAGTTTGACAGCGTTCGATCCAAATGTGTTCGTCAGTATGATCTCACTACCGGCCTCTAGGTACTGACGGTGAAGCTCACTCACCGTATCCGGTCCCCGCAGGTTCATTTCATCTGGAGGCCGCCCCGGCGGGAGCCCTCTCTCCAGTAGGAGCGATCCACAGGCGCCGTCCATCATGATCACCTCATTCGGTCCGGGGGTGATGATATTCATTCCTACCTTTGTACAATTCTACCGGATTATTATATGACCCTGTGTACCACCCCACTTCCCTCGACCAGCCCCATCTCACCGGGACGGGTGAGTATCTCAGACAATATTAGATTCGGGAACGGGTCTGTCAAGGAAAGAAAGCCGCAGGCACAGAGGCCTCAGGGAGTATGACAGGCGGTGAAGAGTTGCATTAACAAATATTTTGTGATATAATAGACAGATACATTATTTTACACATTCACTGGTGACACGATGAAGAAGAAATCACCATTCTCCGCTTTCCTGTTTCTCGACTGCGAAAACAGGGAGTACGATCGGGTGTTCACGCTCCTCGAACAGAGGCTCACTACTGTGGCGAAGAAGCGTGTTCCTCCGGAGATGGTTCAGGACATCGTCCAGGACACACTCCTCATCCTTTTAAAGAAACTTCCCACCCTGGGCTCTGGCCGGAATGTACTTCCTCTCGCCTTCAGCATACTACGTCAGCTGATCGGGAATTACTACCAGAGTGAGAGTACGGTGAGAAAATTCAGAGCCATGAATACTGA
>CAZZKG010000042.1:0-33701 GCA_964654825.1 uncultured Gemmatimonadota bacterium
CTGCTTGATGCGAGTGAAGCCGCTACTGAATCACAACTAACTTTGGGATTGACTCGTGACTGTCCCTATTTATCTCGGAATGACTGATGATCGGACGACCTGCCCTGCGCGAAGGTTCGCGGTACCACCTGCAGCTCATCCGCATCCTGCTCGACCGGTATTTTCCATTTCGCGAACAGGAAATATTTTCCCGGGACTTTACCGTGAGAAGGAAATGTGCTATTTTATTTACTTTATCGGAATTAACCCGGGAGTACCTGTCATCTCTTTTATGTATCTTTTTCGGATCGTACCATGAACATATCAAAATTCATGAGTCAGGAGCTGATCAAGCTTGATCTCGAATACCGGTACGAATCTCCGGAGGATGGGGAGATCACGCCCAAGATACTCTGGGAGATCAAACGCGATCTCCTCGAAGAGATGGTCGACCTCCTCTGCCTTTCGGGTGAGATCGGAAACAGAAACAAGGCTCTCCAGGATCTCTACAATCGTGAACGGAAGGCCACAACCGCTGTCGGTCACGGTATCGCAATCCCGCACGTCCGCACCAAACAGGCGAAGTCCTTCGTGATCGGGTTCGTGCGATCACGGGATGGGCAGCAGTTCGACAGCCTCGACGGAAAACCTGTCCACGTTTTCTTCCCGATGGTCGCCCCGCCGTACGACGATTCACTGTACCTGAGGGTGTTCCGATCCCTTGCTGAACTCGTGAGGTATCCCACCTTCATGGAAATGCTCATGTCCGCCGAAACTCCGTTCGAAGTACTCAGAGCTATCAGAAAAATGGAATAGAACAGTTACATTTCATAGTTTCTCCCTGATGTCGCGGGACATCTCACACCCGTCGGTTTTACCTTGACTTTTTTATACTGGCAGGATACTATTATTCTGACAATCGGAGATTTCTCACGAGGGCAAATACGTGTTTTCGAGAAACATTCTTCCCATTGTTATCACAGGCCTGGCACTCCTCCTCCCCTTCGGAAATCTGTTCCCCTTCGATCTGAAGGGCAATCTCACGACCGCATATTACGGACTCGAGGGCAGGGAGATAGGCGGCTCCGAGGACCGTCGAAACCTTTTCTATCAGTACATATCCCTCAGATCTTCCGAAATAGGGACTGAAGCACTCTCGTTCGGGACCAATTTCCGTTTTCGAGGAGATGCCTCGGATGGGTCTTCAGACGAGAACCGGACTCATTTCTACAGTCTCTATTTCGATGTCGGCAAAGTGCTGCCTGCGGGGCTCCGTTTCCGTCTAGGCAGGCAGTTTCTTTACAGCGGTGTCGGCACCGGCCACCTCGACGGTTTGAAAACCCGGATCGACCCCTTTCCCTGGCTTGCACTAACGGCATGGGCAGGGACCCAGGTTCGTTATAAGCCTGAACCGGAAGTCACTCCCTGGGATGAAGCTGCCATGTGGGGTGGGCGGGTTCTTATCAGGCAGAAGGGGGGGACGAGGGCAGGAGTGAGTTTCGCACATAGGAAAAGGGGAGGTGAACTCGAGAGGAGACTCCTCGGATTCGATATGTCGACACCGGCCCTGCCGTGGTCGAACGTGTACTTCAAACTCGACATGGATCTCGAGCTGGACAGGCTCCGAAATACCACGCTCAGAGTCAATCCCCGGCTCGAAGGACCTCTTCTTCTCGATCTGGAGTATTCGAGGAGGTCACCCTCCTTCAGAGCAAATTCCTTCTTCGGTATCATCAATTATAAAGCGTATGATGAAATCAGGGTCCTTCCGGTATACAGACTCGAGAATGGAGTGAGACTGGAAGGTGAATATTCCTATGTCCGTTATAAAGAGAACAACACTCACAGGGTGAGGGGAGGTCTCAGCTGGGAGCAGTTTTCCGGAGGACTCCTCTACCGCGATGGCTATGCAGGAGGTCGATTGGGCATGTACGCCAGAGTAGCCGGTGATTTGCCCATGGAGATGGAAGGCCTGTTTCGGCTCGATTACGCAAAGTACAATCTGGTGGAAGGTGGTTCGCTCGACTCCGAATCCCTGGTGGCGATTTTCAGGATTACGCGGAACCTCGCAGACAGGGCCGATTTTTCTGTGGAACTGCAGGAGGGCAGAAACCCTGCATTTGACAGTGATTTCAGAGTGTTTGCGAAGCTGACCTACCGGTTTCAATTGAGAAGGTGAGAAAATGAGAAGGTTCTTTCTTTTTGTCGTATTCGTTTCAGGAGTAGCGGCTCTGAGCGGCATCTCGGAGGCCTGGGAGATACCCGGAGGCGACATCATTTTCAGTCACAGGAATCACGTGGGTGAGAGAGCCATCGGGTGTACACTGTGTCACGAAGGTATCGAGAAGAGTACAGTCTCCTCGGACAAAAACCTCCCGACCATGGATAGATGTTTCGCCTGTCACAATGGACAGACGGCACCCGTTGAGTGTGATCTCTGCCACCGTTCGACTGAAGAACCGAAAGGTCTCGAAAATCCCAAGAGAGAGGTCAAATTCTCCCACGCCAACCATCTGAAAAGAAACCTCGAATGCACAAACTGTCATCGAAATATCAATGAAGCGGCCATTATGGGACAGGCACAGTTCCCCGATATGGGTGTGTGCATGGAGTGCCATTTTGGGAAGAAGAAGATGGTTGATTGTACACTCTGTCACACCGATACAGAGATGGTGAATAAAAACAGGCACGGAGAGGGGTGGTCACACCGGCACAAGTTCGAGGGGACTCAGGATCCCCGGAAGTGCCGTCTCTGTCACGTGAATGATGAAACATGCGAGGAGTGTCACCTCGGAGACAACCTGCAGCAGCGTACCCACGGTCTGAATTTCGAGTTCGAGCATTCACTGGACGCACGCGGCAAGGAGAGGGAATGTACAGGTTGTCACGACCAGGCTGATTTCTGCGCCCCCTGTCACAAAGACAGGGAAGTGATGCCCGAAGACCACTCCAGTTCATTCTGGATCTCCGACGGTCACGCCGCCGCTGCAGTAAGCGACATGGAAGCGTGTGTAGCATGCCACGAAGAAGAGGAATTGATCTGTCTTAAGTGTCATGAGAACAGAAACGGGGAACTGGAGACAATCACACCGGCACCGGGACGAAGAGAGAACGAACTCGAAAGATGAACAGCTGCCACCATACCAGGAGAATCACAACAACCACCTGTGCCGGGGTATCAATTGCTCTGCTGGCGGGCGTACTGATTTTTCTCACGACCTGCTCCAACCAGAATCCTCATGAACCTTCCGTCCATCCAATGTCGTGGCTCATACCCGCTTCGGCGGATTTCCACGGGAGAAGGGTCGCCTCCTACGGTATCGATTTCTGTCAGAGCTGTCACGGCGAGGATCTGCGCGGAGGGGAGAGAGCCACCTCGTGCTACGCCTGCCACGCTCTCGGCGGCACCTGTTCGGGCTGTCACGGCACGTCTCTGTGGGGCTATGCTCCTCCTCCCGATCTGAACGGCAACAGGGATTCGAATGCGATCGGTGTCGGGGCTCATCTCCGGCATGTGATACCCTCCGATCTAACTAATGGTTATGACTGTACCGAATGCCATGTCAAACCTACGGAACTCGCTTCCCCCGGTCACCAGGACGACGGCCTTCCTGCAGAGATAACTTTTGGGGCACTCGCCTCGACGGATGGGGCAAATCCCACCTGGGACCGTTCAGTGCCATCCTGCTCGGCTGTCTACTGCCATGGGGCTACTCTGGCCGGGGGTACGGTGGAAGATCCGACCTGGACCGCCCCGGAGGAGGATCCGTGCGGGAAGTGTCATCCCATCGCCGAAATGTCCCAGGGGAGTCATGCAGCTCACCTCAATCTGGGCATAGACTGCTACTATTGCCATGAGGGCTACGGGACCGATCCGGAACGGGTCGTCACTTCGAGTCACGTCGATGGGGATGTCGATGTGGTGCTTTCCAGCACTGTCGGTGGGTCTTTCGATGGTCACAGTTGTTCCGGGGTCCTCTGCCACGGCACCGGGAATATTACACCTGACTGGGGGCAGGATGTCGTCCTGGCATGTAACGACTGCCACGGGGAGGTCGTCAGTGATCTCCCGGATTCACTCCAGGGTGCGCCTCCTCCCTCGCTCACGGGCGATACCGACACTCCGGTCAGAGGTGTCGGCGCACACACCGCCCATGTCCGGGAGGGTTACTTCCGGGCTCCCTACGACTGCAGCGAGTGCCATGTGAAGCCTCCGGAGGCCGGTTCTCCAGGTCACTTCGGGTTTGACTTCACCGCCGAAATAGAGTTCGGCGATCTCGCCCGTACCGAGGATTCCGATCCCGTGTGGGATCCCGACGATTCCGATGGACCTTCATGCCTGGGTACCTATTGCCACGGTGCCGCGCTTGCCGGTGGCACGCTCACGGAGCCCGTCTGGACGATCGTGTTCCCCGATGATGTTGAACCCCCCGATGCCGAGCGCGGTGACCAGGCTTTCTGCGGATCCTGCCACGGCATCCCGCCGCACACCGATTTCGGACCGTGTAACATCTGTCACGGAAACGTCGTGACTGCCGACACCACGATAGCCGAAGGCCTGGGGAAGACTCTCCACGTCAACGGTCAGGTAGATTTCTGATCACAATCCTCTTCTGTCTGTCACGTTTTTAATCGAACAATGTTCCGGTAGATGTACTCATAAAAAAACGGCCGCCAGTGAGCGGCCGTCTGTGTGTTATCCGGCTGAAACGATTATTCTCCTACCGGGCCATGATCATCTTACGGCTTATCGTCCTGTCACCATTCCTTAGTTTGTACAGATACACGCCAGAGGAGAGACCGCCGCCTGATGAGTCCTTACCGTCCCAGTGGATCTGATAACTGCCCGGAGACATGGACCGGTCGAGAAGCCGCCTGACTTCTCTCCCTCTCAGATCATAGATGGACAGCTGGACGTGCCGGTTCTCGCCGGTCTCAGTCGAGGATATCGTGACGGGGATAACTGTAGAAGGGTTGAAGGGATTCGGATAGTTCTGACCGAGTGCAAAGGCTCTCGGGACATCGGTGTCCTCTGCCGGGTCTTCGATACCCGTACCCGTGCTCTTCACGACGATGTCATCGGCAAATGTCTGAGCATACGCGAACGGGTTGAATGTATAGATCCCGAAGGGGCCTGACTCGTACTCGAAATCATAGAACGGCCCATCTGGAAGCTCCACGTCGTCCCAGAAACACCTGATCGCGTAGTCTTCGATCCGCATCTCGAGTTTGTGCCACCCGTCGACCACCGGTGGTCCGCCGGGTATGACCGATCCTTCCCAGTCATGGAGGACTTCGATCGAATCGGGGATACTGACATACCTTCTCAGTCTGATCCTTTCGATCGCGAATGGAGAATAGAAATTCGCCACCAGCTGATAGCCGCGGACAAGCCCCCCGGTCGTATCGATCTTCGCCATTACACCGTTGTAGTACCCCGTTGAGGGTGAGACGAAAATCTGTGCTTCGATCGAGTAGTTGGTCATGTCAGGATCACCTGCGAAAGCCAGACCGAGACCGCCGAGGGATGCGGTGTCGCCGTTGACCAGGCCGACCCAGCCGTCACCGCTCGGGTTGTCGGGGACGTTTTCCACGTTCATTGGCGTGAGAGGTGTCCCTGCGGAATCGAACCAGGCCGAGGTCCAGTCGAGATCGGTCGATCCATCGGTGAAATATTCCTCGTAAAGGATATTCTGAGCTGACAGCACCGGTGGACCAGCGAGAAGTGCCGAGGCAAGAAACAGGACCGCAGCGATTTTTCCCATGAGTCCCTCCTTTCAGAGCCGTGCACCGGGAGGTGATGCACTAGAAAAACAAGGTTAATGATGCTCTTTGAACGTCCTCTAGATCTCCCATATCGGAGAAAGAGTAGTCGACACCCAGATCGACTTCGGAGATGGAAAACCTGACACCTCCGCCGAAGGTCAGATCCTCCGTGTCGTGGTTCGACTTGTATCCCACCCTGAGGGCCGCCATCCCCGACCACATGTATTCGAGGCCCAGTCCGAGGCTCTCGACACTGTCATTGGGATGCACTCCATCAACGGTGAGAGTCATGCGATGTTTGTTATTTTCGGCCAGAACCCCGGAAACCCCCACGAGGTCCATCGCCATGCCCACCCGAAACCTGAGTGGGAGTGACCAGGAATCAGTCGTAAGCGCGGCGTCGGTCTCGGGAATACCGTCGGAGTTGGTGTCTGCCCCGGTGAGGAGGTCGCGGCCGGAGAGCCGCATGCGGCCGCCGAAATTGGTGATGCTCATCCCGATCCGGATACTCCGGTAACCCAGGTCGAGCAGTGTCCCGAGATCCACTGCCGCTGTCTGGGCACTCTCA
Organism: uncultured Gemmatimonadota bacterium; assembly: GCA_964654825.1. Taxonomy (GTDB): domain Bacteria; phylum Gemmatimonadota; class CAZMKB01; order CAZMKB01; family CAZMKB01; genus CAZZKG01. Next base: position 6,314 of record CAZZKG010000042.1, read on the forward strand.
TTGAATGCCTTTTCAGCTATGTATTTTCCCGTGAGGCCGAAAGAAAAACGGTCCGTCATCTGCCTGGCGTAGGTGACGCCTATCGAGAAACCGGAGAAATCGACGAAAATGCCGGTCCCTTCGGGTTCTTCTATGGTGGTCTGCTCCCACCTCCCGGTATTGAGGGCGATCACGCTGACACCGATTGCACCATCGCCGACAGGGGTGGTGAAACCCGCAAAATCATGAGTGATGTCGAGGAGCCATTCGATGTGTGATGCGGTGAAGGACGGACCTTCGAGCAGTGCAACACCCGCCGGATTCCAGTAGAGAGCGGTGGGATCATCGGCGAGGGCGACGAAGTTGCCGCCGAGCGCCGAGGCCCGTGCCCCGACATCGATTTTGAGGAACTGGGCAGCGGTGGTGGCCACATTGTCTAGCCCCCTGAGTGCGGATGCGCCGGTCAATGTCAGCAAGAGACCCACGCATGAGCATCTGCGCAGAACTCTCATAAGGTTAGCGTGTCTCATGATTCTCCCTTTTTGCCGGGCACATGTTACTTGTTCACTTGATCACGAGAAATTTGCCGATCTTCTTCTTCCCGTCACCGGTTTTCACGACGTACACGTACAATCCGTAAGCGATGTTCTGCTCATCACTGTTTTTCAGATTCCAGAAGACCTGTCCGTCCGAATCTTCGTGCTGGAGATTCACTACGTGATCTCCCGCGAGAGTGTAGATGTCGATGGTGCAGCGGGAGGGGAGATGCGTAAAAGCGAGCCTTCTGTTGAATCTGTCCTCCTCCCACGCGGCGGAGACGATGTAAGGGTTGGGAACGACCTTTACCGCGTCGAGGCTGTACTCGTCCTTCTGTTTACTCTCCGCTTCCAGGGTGTTGAATCGGTACCGGACCCCTCTCCCAAGGCTCTTCAGCGTCTCGATGGTGAATTCGTCACCCGGTGAGGGAGGAGTGGCCGACGAGGGCCCATTCTGCGTCCTGAGCCAGATCTCGTTGACCCAGTCTCCATTGTTGTCACGGATTCTCAGGAGGTCCGGCCACATATCCCCTGCTAACGGATTGTACCCCTTCCCGCCGGGGATGAGATCATACCCGAGTGGCCCGATGAGTTCGGATTCGGGGAAGGCGACACGCAGATCGATGACCTGGAGATACTCGCTCACATCTACGGGGTTGTCCGGGTCGGTGACTTTGTAAATCCGAACAGGCACATCGTCGTGCTCGACGATGGTACCACTCAATGCCGGTCCGTCGGTGATCGGAACGCTGATCACGTCGTCCGGTTCGGTTATTACGATCTTCCAGTCGTCTGAAGTTACGACGATTTCGGGAAACTCGGAGACGTTCCCGGTCCGGTTTTCAGTCCACCAGTCGAAAGTGGTGAGTTCTCCTGTTACCGTAGTCCAGCCGATCGTCGTGACACCAAAGTCCGGGATGTCATCTGCCCGGATACGAAAACCATCGACTACCGGTAGATTGTCTCCCCGTACAGGCATATTCTTGAAAACGAATTCCTCATCGGTGGCCTGGTTGATGAATTCATAACTCCCCTCGGTGAGGTCGTACAGATTCATCGTTGTCGCTAGCGCGGTCACCGTGTCCTCACCGACTATCACCACATCAGCCGAATCGTTGAAGGTGATCTCGTAGCTGTGGCCGTTAAGGACATACGGATCGATGATGGAGACAACTATCGTGCCGTCGGATATTCCTTCTACGGGTGAAAGAGTGTCACCGGAGACACCTCCGGGCGTCACGTCAACCGGCAGGAATCCCGGTATAACGGATACTGTGTGCTGTTCTGAGGTCGAATTGCCGAGGCCGTTCTCCAGGGATTCGATGCCACGTGTCGTGTCACCCCGGTCATAAGCCGTCACGCAGTACCAGTACTCGATCCCGTTGAAGAGATCGGTATCGATGAATGAGTGTGAGAGCCCCGTGTCATCTCCTAGGAACCCGGGACCGAGCGGGTCGGGGCCGAAGATGGAGTCGATGAGGTCGAACTGGACAATGGGAACATATCCCACCACGATTCCCCGGTAATCGGTGACCGGCTTACCCCAGCTGGTGCCCCGGTCGGTACTCCGATAGACTTTATACCCTTCGAAATCGACCTCGCTCGAGATCGGATCCTTGCCTGTCTCGGAACGTTCTCCATCCCAGAAAAGGGTCACCTGCCTGTCGACCGCAACGACCGACACGGAAGGGGCAGGGGGTGGGGATGCGCCCTGGAACTCGGTTTCCTTCGCCATGGTGAATGCCGTCTGCGCGTTATCCCAGAGATCGGCGGAGTCGGCTCCGGCGACGAAAACGATGCTGTACCGCACCGAGTCCCCGGGGGCTATGGAGAGTGGCCCGGTAGAGAAAAGGTAGGTGATGTCTGCACCTCCGAATTCGTCGTCGGGGTTGGGATCGAGAAAATCACCGTGAAGGGAATCACTGTCGAAGTGCACGTTGGAGCCATGAAAATACAATGCACTGTCGATGCCGGGATCGGACGGGTTGCTCGTGAGGAGCGGCCAGAAATCGGCATCGGTAACCGGAGAGTAGGAGTCGTCGAAGAAGTGGAAGTCGGTGACACCCAGGTTGTCGGGTGTGTGAACCGCTCCGACCCCCATGTAGCCGACAGGTCCTACCCAGTCGGGCATCTCTCCGCCGACTGTATTCTGCGCCGTGAGGTCGGAGTCCCACTCGTAGAAGAAATCGCCGAGGTTGTTCACATCGCCGCCTCGCAGATCCGCATACCCGATCAGGTCATCGTTGTTGAAATCTTCCTTGGTGTCGACCATGAAACCGACGTACACACTGTCATACGTCGTCGGGGAAAGCCCTCCCTCGTTGCTCCTGTTCCTCACGATGAAATCCATGAAGAAGAAGTCCTCTCCGTACGGCCGAGCGTATGAATAGTTCATCTGCCTGACTTCGATACCGAGGATCTCCTGATCATTATCCTGATCATTGTATACGCTGAGAATGTCACGGTCACTCGTAAACTCGCCGGTCACCTGCTCGCCTTCCGTCGGGGATCCCGGTTCTATGTCGATCCTGAAGGGGCCCGGCCAGAAAGGTGTGCTTGCAGCATCGAGCGGCCAGGTACTCCGCAGGTCACTGTGCGCGAGATACGGTGATCCGTCGGAGGCGGTGTTCGACTCGGTCCGCTCGTCGTTGAAAAGGCCGCCTTTGCTCCCGTCCACGGCTTCCCAGTCGAACTCTTCGAGCTCGGAGCGCGGATCTGAGACCGACTTGATGACGCTTCCCCCTATGGCAACGATAAACTCGACACCGAACCCGTACTGCTGGACATCGCTCCCTTCCGACGGCCAGTGGAGGGCAGGTGCGAAGTAGTGGAAGTCGGAGAGCAGGCCGAAGTTACCCGTGACATTGCTGAGCTGGCCTCGCGTGATAACGCCGACTCCCCTGTCTGCCTGGGAGAAGAGCCGGTACCTGTCCGTGAGGTCACGGGGGATAGCGAAGCCCCCGCCATGACAGCGGTCACAGGAGACCTCCTGGAGGACCGGTATCTCATCCTCTTCCAGTGCAATCGCTCTGTCGCCCACCAGGGTCAGGAGTATGAGTAAAACAAGGCACAAGTGACGATTATCCATATCAGAACTGACTCCTCACGCCAAGGCGAAAGATCCGCGGCGGCCCTACATCAGCCGGGTTGAAGGCGATGTCGATGTTTTCGGGGCTGGCGCCGCCGCGCGTACCGACCTGCCAGACATCCCCCGAGGCGGTGTCGACCATCCTCACGTTCAATCTGTTGGTCAGATTGATGACTTCGAGAAACAGGATATTTCTGAAATTGCCCGTCGAGAGAATCTTCTCGAGGTGCAGGTCGAGTGTCCCCGTCCACGGCATGCGGGCTGAGTTCTTCTTCGCGAGGGTCTGTCCGATTTCGGTAAACGGTGTGTAGGGCAGACCGCTGTAGTACTGGGCAATGATATTGAGAGAAGTGTTCTCGAGCGGGAAGAAACCAAGAAAACGCGGTCCTTCTCCCCTTGAGAGGTAGAGATTCACATCGGCGGACAGGACGTGTCTCCTGTCGAAGTCGAGAAAGAACTCCTGCTGTTCCTCCGGCTGTTCGGTCTGAACATTGAAGAATCCCTCGAGGGGAAACGATCTGTTGCCCTTCGCGACTGAAAGGGTGTAGTTCGCGTTCAATCCGAAATGTTTTCCCCGCCGTCTCTCCAGCGAGATCTCTATTCCTTTGACGTTCGCGTAGTCGATGATCGTGTAGATGACGTAATTGTAAGTGTAGAGATCGCCGGTAACCCTCACCAGCTCGGTACCGAGAAGCCCGGTGATGTCCTTGTTGAATGCAGTGATGTTGAGACCGGTCTTCGGGTTTATTTCCTGCCTGAGACCGAATTCGTACGCCGTCGTGCGCTGGACGTCGAGATCCCGGTTCCCGACGAGACCGTACTTGAGATCTTTCAGGTTCTCAGGGTCCAGGTTCCTCGATTTCGAGTAGTACGCGTCGAAGGAAGGTGTCTGGAAGAACCTTCCGTAGGAGAAGTACAGAACAGTTCTGTCGGTGACCGGATGGGAGAGGCCGAGCCGAGGGGACACCTGATACTTCGTCGGGACGTCGACGAGCGGGGATTCGGGATTATCGACGTCCTCCCACATCTTCGTGCGGGGGTTCATGTAATCGAATCGGAGTCCGGCATTGAAGATAAAGTAGTCGTATTCGATTTTGTCCTGCACGAACGCCGCAAACTCGACCGGTTTCTGAGTGTAAAGGTCTTCGAGAGCAAAGTCATCACCGTTCCGTTTCCACGGTTCGATCACCTCGCGGAACTGGATCCGGTGCAGTTTTGCTTCGACACCGGACTTGATGTTGTGTTTCTTTGTCCACTGGTAGGTGAAGTCACCTTTGGTGTACCAGGTCGTCGATGTCCCTTTCCGGTAGATGTCCTCATCCCCCTTCACATAGAAGCTGAGAGAAGGGTCCGTACCCCACTCTTCGTATTCTTCGGGAAGCTTGCCTCCGACGTTGGTGTCGAAACCGAGTCTCGTCTTGGAGGTGAGGATATTGTAGTAGAGCCGGTCACTCAGAGAGTGGGTCAGCGAGATACCGACCCTGTTCGATGTATCGTGATTAGTGGCCCTGTTGTCGGGTCGGTACTTCCAGCTGTGCGAGTAATTGAGATCGTCTTCTCTTGTGTGCTGGCCGGTGAAAGCAAGTTTGAGCGTCCTGGCCGGCCGGGTTGTCAGCTTCCACTGGAAATCGTCCTTGAGATCATAGCCGAACGGGAGCCAGCTGTTCTCGTTGGTGGTCCTGAATGAAGTGAAGACACTCGCATCGATATGTGGTATGGGCCCGGCAAGGAAGGTGGATATGATACCGGGGTATGATGGTGCCACGTCGAGGTCGAAGACATCGGGTACTTCGTACAGCGAGACGTCGGTCGTTACATCACGCTGACTGTCGATGCCCGGTCCGGCCCAGTCCTTCCTGCGGTATGGACTCGAGTTCAGCATCTCTGACTCGTACTCGACCATGCCGCTCCACTCATCGCCGCCCTCTCTCGTGATGATATTAACGACACCGGAGAGGGCGTCCCCGTACTCGGCGTTGAACGTACCGCTCAGAACTTCGAGCTCTTCGATTGCATCGTTGTTCATCGTAGCCCCGAAACCGCCGAAGAGGGGGTTCTCGACGAGAAAACCGTCTATATAGTAATTGAGTTCGTCCGCCCTCCCGCCCCTCACGTGTATCTCGTTTCCGACACCGACGGAGAATCCCGGCTGTATCTTCAGGACATCGGTGAGGTCCTGAACCGGGAGGGATTCGATATCCTGCTGCGAGAGCACCTTTATACTCGAGGTCATGTCCTTCTGGATGATAGGTCTCTCGGCGACCACCGTTTGGCCGGGGAGCTCGAGGACTTCCGGTGAAAGTGAAAAATCCACCCGGGTGGTGAGATCGACCATCACCCTGACTCCTTCCTTCTTCCAGGTCGTGTGGCCGATTATGCTCGAAACGACGGTCTTCAAACCGGGAGGGACGAGGAGGAGCAGGTAGCTGCCATCCTCTGCGGTGAGTGTGCCGATGGATGTCCCTTCGACGTAGATGCTTGCCCCGGAAATGGGCTCACCGGTCGAGGCATCCGTGACTGTCCCCGTAATCTTACCGGTGGTACCGGAGAGAAGGAGGGTGGGGGTCAGTAATAGAAGGAAGCAGCTTATCGCGGCATGTGTGTATTTTTGATTTCTCACGCTTTTTCACCCTCGGGGTGTCGGTCGTAGAGCTGTAATAATGACAATTGATCAACCCTTCGTCAATAGATTTATTCCGGTAGGTGTGTGGCATGGCAGTTGCCAATCCCCGAGGGGAGAATGTGTTCGGAAATCGTGAGGGGATTCATCGATGTCCCTCCGGTATCCTGGCCGGAAAACACCCGGTATTTTGTGCTTGACAAAAATAAGGAGTTATAGTAGAATATGGGCACAGGGTATTTCGTCTCGAAGGCAGGTATTCGTTACATTTAGAAACCAAAACACACGAATTCATTGAGATCAACTCCTACTATTCCGATTCTCTTCTGTATGGCCTTCTTCTGTTCCGGCAGCCTTGCACTGTCGATGAATCAGACAGCCGATTTCATCCCTATTTATAATCCGGTCCTTCAGGAACCGTTTGCTTCGCAAACAGGTGATTTCAACGAGGATGGTCACGCCGATCTTGCAATCAGCAACCAGCTGAGAAACCAGTCTTACATTACGGTACTGCTCGGCAACGGACAGGGATCGTTTCCGCTCTATACCAACTACCCGGTCACCGGCAGCTCGATCCGGGACCTCGAAATCGCTGATTTTAACCAGGACGGCCACGAAGACATCTGCGCGGTGATGATGCTCTCATCGAGCGTCTCCATGTTTTTCGGTGATGGACAGGGTCATTTCGTCGAATCAGGTGTGTACCAGACCGCAGGATTCTCAGAGTATGCGACGACCGGGGATTTCAATGAAGATGATTACCCGGATCTCGCCGTGAGTCACTGGGTCACCGGTGAGATGAGCCTCCTCCTCAATGACTGTCAGGGTGGTTTCGAGGAGGCTGAGGTCTATGATCTCTACGGAGGCACCAAGGAGATCGACATAGGTGACTTCGATGAAGACGGGCATGTCGATATCGCTGTCGCGACCATGGCGTATAATTTCGTTGTCATTCTCTTCGGTGACGGTTCCGGTGAGTTTGATGAGGACCTGGAAGAGTTCGTCGATGTCGACTACGATGCGTATGTTGTGCGGGTAGCCGATTTCAACGATGATAAGCACGATGATATGGCCGTAGGGACCAAGCATTCGTTTCTCCTTCTTCTTGGTGATGGGGAAGGCGGGTTCACCAGGTCCTTCGAGACTGAAGTGTTCGACCCGCATGCGATCAACGCATGGGACTTCAATGAAGACGGCAACTGTGATGCAGTGGTTTCGATGACTCAGTGCGACTGCTTCAAGGTCTTCCTCGGAGACGGTGAGGGAGGATTCCAGGACTGCCTGCTCACGGATCCGCTTCTGACCGCCCCGCGTTCGATGGATGCCGCCGATTTTAATGAGGACGGGCACATGGATATCGCCGCCGCCAACGAGGGATCGGATGAGATCGGCGTACTCATGAATCAGGTCGGCTTGCTCGAGATCACCCCCGTGAAGACGCGCACGTTGTACAGCTTGGGTGATCAGGCCACTTTTCAATTCTGGATTTTCAATCCGCAGGACTCCACTGTTCGTGGAACCATGTGGTTCACTCTCAAAGACGCTTCCGAAGAGAGATTGATCGATCCGGCGTTTCTCCTCGGTGAAACCAATCCTTTCCAGATAACAATCCCGCCTGGATACTACGGTCAGCACACCGTTCATTTCATAATCCCTCCGGATCTCGATGAGAAACCCTACCAGTTCTATGTCAACACGGGTTTCCACAGTTACGCTGTCGGTGAACCGAAACTTCCCGATGACGGTTCACCCGGTGTCGGCAATCCCATCCTCTGGGATCCGATCGTGTGGTCCTCCGGTAAGTTCCCTATCCGGGTGATAACCACGGGAACTCAAGTTCACAACGAAGGAATCGACTTGCGCTGATCGATCCGCTCTTCAAAACACTTGCCCTCTTCCCGCCTAATTCTTACACTATCTGAGTGGCCCTATTCATACATATGCTGGCATACGGCCAGCGATGCATCCCGATCCACCGCAAAAACCTTGGGTTTTGCGGTCCCCGGTACGATTCTTTCGTCACCGAAGAGGTTGTGTTGCAGTGGGCGTTTTTACCGAGCTTGCAAAGAGAGAGTGAGTGTTCATGGATTCGAAAACGTTTGAAGGCAAGATCGCGCTCGTAACAGGTGGATCACGGGGGATCGGCAGGGCGATTGCAATACACCTTGCGGGCAGGGGTGCGGATCTGGCGATCACATTTTTCCGGAGCAGGGACAGGGCGACCGAGACTGCTGAAGAAATACGGGGGCTGGGGGTAAGGTGCATTACTGTCCGGGCGAATCTTCGTGACAGAGCCAGCATGGTCCGGCTGTTCGAAAGAGTGGGTGATGAGTATGGGAAGCTCGATCTCCTCGTGGTGAACGCCGCCATGGGGTTTTTCTCAAGAGCGGTTGAGTTTTCAGAGAACAGATGGGACGCAACAATAGAGTCCAACGTCACTTCTTATCTCATCTGCGCTAGGGAGGCCGTTACACTAATGAGAGACGGTGGGAAGATCGTCGCCATAACAAGTTATGGTTCTCAGCGGTACATTCCCGGATACATGGCTATGGGAGCGTCCAAGGCTGCAATCGAATCGATGACCCGGTATCTGGCCGTCGAGCTGGTTGACTCAGAGATCAATGTCAACTGCGTATCCGGAGGGCCGATAGAGACACAATCTCTCGAACTCATTCCCGAGAATGAGAAACTGGTGAAGGAGTCGGTGAAAAGAACACCGCTCAAAAGACTCGGGAAACCGGATGACATCGCGAAAATCGTGTCCTTTCTCTGTTCGGATGACGCCGACTGGATCAGAGGGCAGACGATAGTTGCCGATGGGGGTATGTCTCTTCTATGAGAAATATCCACAATCTGTCCTGTCTGCCGGTTGATACCGCGTCCGAGTTTTCTTCCTGGCCTGTGATTACGTGCCCGGAACAAAGGTTAAGAAATTCTAGTGAACTATGAACATCGCCTATGTACTTCCGATATACTGGCCCGCGGTCGGGGGATGTGAGATACACACCCACGAACTCGTCGTAAACATGTCTGAGGCTAATGATGTACGGGTCATCACCCGGATAACCTCCCAGGAGGAGAAGCGTGAAGCGGAAGAGAAGAGTCCATTCTATTCATACCTCTGGTTCGGTGCGATGGCCTCTGCTCCCCGAATCGGCCCATGGTCGTACAGGGAAGGTGGCGCTCGGGTTCACATACTGAAGGTGGGCTGGTTCTCCCGAAAGTGGCTGTATCCGCTAGTGCGATATCATCACCGGATTCCGGAATTGTCCTTCAACCTGCTGAAAGCTTTTTTCGGTAAGAAGATGGACCGCAAGTTGAAACATGCCGAGATCATACACTGTATCCATGGCGGAGTGTCCTTTCTCGGAGCTGCAGCGCTCGACTGTGCAAGAATTAAAGGAATTCCTTTTGTCTATACCCCTGTTCTGCATCTCATCAACCAGCAGTGGCTCGATACATACAAACGCCGCCGGAAGGAAGGGCGGGAATTCGACCAGCTGCCCGGACTCGAGCTCTCCTGTCGCGGATGGCATGATTTCTTCTGGCTCAGACTCTGCAAGAAAGCTGATGCGTTGATCACCATGACTGAGTTCGAGAAGGAATTTTTTATACGCGAGGGAATTCCGGAGGAGCGGATATTCCCTATCGGAGTCGGACCCATCCTCGCGAGCGAGTACGACGGTGATTCGTTCAGAATTGATCACAACCTCGGATCTCAACCGGTCGTGCTTTTTCTTGGAAGGAATCACCTTCTCAAAGGTATACGCGAGCTGCTGGAGGCCGCCCGTATCGTCTGGGCAGATTATCCGGATGTGCAGTTCGTTTTTATCGGGCCGCTCGAGGGAGAGGCCCGGGAAGAGTTCGACAAGAGAGCAGATCCTCGTGTCCATGTCCTTGGTGAGGTCAGTCACGAGGACAAGACGAGCGCTCTCGCCGCCTGTGATCTCCTCTGCCTCCCGTCTTTGAATGAGAGTTTCGGGGGGGTGTTCCTCGAAGCGTGGTCCTTCGGGAAACCGGTTATCGGTGGTGACATCCCGCCGGTCCGGGAGCTTCTTCAGGACGGCAAAGGGGGCTTCCTCGTCATGCCCGAGCCTGCCGAACTCGCCGACAGAATTACACGAATTGTCACTGACAGCGATCTTTCAACAAAAATGGGGATGTGGGGCAGGGAAAAAGTTCTGGCTGAACACACCTGGGAAAAAATCACTGAGAATATGGAAGAAGTGTATCGTGCTCTCCTGCGTGGTGATTTGTCTGTCAACCCTTTACGTTATGAGGATGGTGGCTCATGAACGGCATCGACATCGTCATAGTCGTCTGCTCCGGGGGGCTCCTTGTATGGGGGCTTCTGAAGGGGCTTACAAGGATGGTGATGACTATCATTGCTCTTTTCGTTGGATTGATCTTCGCGACGAGGAGCTATGATGTGATCGGAGGCTGGTTCGTTGATCTCGTGAATAACCGGTCGATCGCCATGATGATCGGGTTCGTACTCGCCTTTCTGACGGTGATGGTCGTCTTTACTCTCGTCGCGAACCTGCTGAAAAAACTTCTCGATTCGGTCAATCTCGGCTGCCTTGATCACGCTCTCGGCGGTGTGCTCGGTCTCCTTTCTGGTATTCTCCTGTCCTCGATCCTCATCATCTCGATGACTCTGTTTCTGCCGACGGGAGAGACGGTTCTTAAAAAATCTGTTCTGGCTCCTTACGTGGTCGAATTCTCGAGTGTTGTCGTCAATATGATTCCGGAGGACCTGAGGGAAGATTTTCTGAAGAAGTACTACGACATCAAACGTCACGGTGAGGAAGCCATTCAGACTTCCCGCGTTACTCCGGTACCCGGTCGGCAGGCAGGTTGAAACCCGCTGCCCTCTCGTCTTCCGGCCTTATTCCATTACCAGTCCGGAACCGGCTCTGTACATGCCCGGTATGGTAACCGGCAGTCTTCCCGTAGTTTTTAATTTCCCCGAGAGTACCGAAGCTGCGGCTCGCTGGCTGTATCGATCGGTTCCGTAGGCGAGGAGGATGCCATGAGTCCCGGGGAGATCACGGATGACGTAGGGATTCCCGAGAGAGAGGATAATACATTTCTCCGGTTTGATGATCCGCCGGAGCAATGAGGAGACCGTAGCCGGGAGACCGGGATATCCGCGATACGCTCTCACCTTGGAAACAATCACGAGTACGATGAGATCCGCGCTGTCCGCTTTATCTGAAATCTCCTCGATAGCGGCGCTGTCCGGTTCGGAGAGCACCTCCAGTTTTTCGTATCCTCCTTCGAGCTCCGTTTCAAGTCGTTCGTGGAAAAACGAAGCAGTGGGCAGAAGGCTGTCCGCCCGGACGTTGATCGAGAGTATCCTGTCGGTCTCTGTGCTGATGGGGATGATACCCCCCTTGTTCTCGAGCATGGTGATCGACTTCCGGGCGAGCTCTCCGGCAGTGAGCGCCCCCTCCACAAGCAGGTCATGCATCCGGTCCCGTGAAATAATCTCATCTCCATCGCCCGGCGGTACATTCTTTTTGGAAGTGAGTATCCTTTCTACAGCCGCGTCAACCGTTTCCGGCTTGATTGCACCGCTACTCACAGCGGACAGGATAGAATCCCTGCACAGGGAGATGTCCTCCGGCATGAGCAGGATGTCCGCACCGCCCTGGAGCGCCTTCCGGCAGATGCATCCCGGATCACCCTCCTGTTTCAGGGCCTCCATGATGAGAGCATCGGTAATCACCAGTCCCCTGAAACCCATCTCGTACCGAAGGAGATCCCGCATGATCGGTCCCGATATCGATGCCGCTGTGCCCGAAGTGTCCAGCGCAGGTACCGACAGGTGGCCCACCATGATCGCGTCAACACCTGCGTTGATTGCGTTTTTAAAAGGCAGGAGTTCCAGGTTCTCGAAGCTTGTACGATCTCTCCTGATGACGGGAAGGCCGGTGTGTGAGTCCACTTCCGTATCACCGTGACCGGGAAAGTGCTTCCCAGTCGTGAGCATTCCATTCTCCCTGCAGCCTCTGATGTAACTTTCGCCCAGCCTGCTCACGAGAACAGGATCCTCACCGAAGGAACGTACGTTTATTATCGGATTGTCGGGATTGCTGTTCACATCCAGAACGGGCGACAGGGTCATTCCGATCCCCAGTTCTCGCCCCTGCCGGGCTGTAATGGCCCCGATGCGGTAGGCGAGGTCCTGACTCCCTGATGCCCCCAGAGCCATATTGGGCGGGAAAAGGGTTGCTCCCCATATTTTCTGTCCCGCTCCTTTTTCGAAGTCAGCAGTGAACAAGAGCGGCACCGAAGAGACCTCCTGCAGATGTTCGATCTTCTCGATCACATCAGGATATTTTCCGCCGAAGAGGACAAATCCACCCACTCCGTACCTCTTGATCTGTTCTTCAGCTCCGCTCCAGGTATCTGTTTCCGTGGTGTCGGCATCGGGTCCGGGTCTGAGTTCAGGGAAGATCAGCTGGCCGATCTTCTCTTCCAGAGTGAGCGATGTGAGCACTGAATCGGCCCAGTCGGAGCCGTAGGACTTTTGCGTCGTGATGATCGTGACTAAAGCGGCAATCACCGCACACATGAAAGTTTTCATGATCAGTTCCCGTAGAGGTGATAGAGCGTGCTCTTTTTCTTGAATGCGGCGGCCTCGTTGTCCCAGCCGGACAGGAGTGCGGGGATGTCGTCCCGCCTGTCCACCGCTTTCCGGAACAGGTCTGTCCCCGCAAGCCGGTCGATGTAAAGCTTGCCTGTCCACTCGAACTTCTCCGGATCGAGTCCGGCGGCGGCATCGATGAGAAGCGCGGCAAATCGAAACGGTCGAAGCACGTCCCGCTCTGTCACTCTCATCTTCAAACCCTGTACTGCTTCTCCACCATACTTCGGATTCTCTGTTTTCCCGGGAATGGGTACAGGCATGAAAGTGGTCTCGGAGAGGCATATGCCGGTGAGATCGGTTTCTTCGAGGAGTTTTACGAGCTCTGGTACCCGGAGCCACGGGGCCCCTACCAGTTGAAACGGGAACGGGGTCCCTCTCCCCTCAGAGAGGTTCGTCCCCTCGAGCAGGCAGAGTCCCGGATACAGCAGGGCACTCTCCATATCGGGCATGTTCGGAGAGGGGGGGATCCAGGGAAGCCCCGTCTCATCGAAGAACATCGATCTCTTCCAGTTTTTCATCTCGATTACCGTGAGTCGGGATGTTTTTCCTGACAGGAGGTAGTGCTCTCCATTCACCATTCGGGCCAGTTCTCCGATTGTCAATCCATATCGGGCCGGGATCGGAAGCATACCGACAAATGATCTGAAGTCTGGGTCGAGCACCGGTCCCTCGACGATAACACCTCCGAGTGGATTTGGTCTGTCGAGGACGATGAACTCCACTCCGGTTATCGCAGCGGCATCCATGGCGAGCAGCATCGTGCTGATATATGTATAGAAACGGCATCCGAGATCCTGGATGTCGAAAATCAAGGCATCTATTCCCGAAAGCATCTCTTCGTCGGGCCGCCGTTTTTCTCCGTGCAGGTCGATCGTCCTCGTGCTCTGCCATCTCACCCTCGTTGCTTGATCGAGGAGATCAAGGCCGTGTTCGGGGATCAGAAGTAGTTCGATGTGTACACCGGCAACACGGGTCAGGCCATCAAGGATCCATTCCCCGTCTCTGGTTATCGAAGTGTGGTTGGCAATCACGGCAATGTTTTTGTGTTCGAGTGTGTATGGTCTTTCGGTGATGAGAACGTCCAGGCCCGTTTTTACTCCCTCGGATCCGGCACCCTGTCCGGACCCGGTAACGACATTCATATAAATGAGAAGGAATAACATCAATCGTTTTATCACGGAGTTTCCACCCGGAAGTTCGAGAATAAGTGGTCCATCAGGGCGACTAAGTGGTTCTGTTCATAAATACGGTGACGTACCGAGGCCATCTGTGCTCCCGAACCACGAGGCGCGAGGAGGGCGAATACTCGTAGAGTATTTAACCGACGAGCAACGCGGTGGGTCGGTGTTTTTAGTTGGCCGAAGACACGCGTGTTTATGAATAAGGCCACTAAGGTTCGGGATACGGAATCTGTTTTATCTCTGTTATGATAAATATACATGAACCCGGAAACATTTTCCACTCAGAATGGCGGTGCGTGAATCCGAAAGAAAATGCAAACGAATCGGTATCAGTCCTGACAGCTCAGAGTGAAACACAGCGGGAACAGCGGTGTAGAAAAGGAAGTCCGGGAGCACATTAACCTCTGTTGAATAAAACACTTGAAATAACAACTCCCAGGGTTATATTCCGGGCTGGCTTTCCATCTTGATCCGCATCACGGTCAGGGCATATTTATTGCGTGAGTAAATGTGATTGACACTTGAAGCGGGTTTTTTCATGATACTACTGACAAAAAGATTATCACAAACATTATCTGTGAACGCACTGAACCTCAGATCCTGCACCGGTTTTTTCCTCATTGTCGTTCTCGGTATCATTGCCGGATGTGCTTCCATTAATGAAGATATGCCGGCTGAGACCTTTGAACCGGCTCAGGTCGAGGTCGTCCGGTCCGACAGTACCTCCGCCGATTCGCTCGTCTGTGAATCTCGACCTGCGAGTATCGTCGAAATCATCGAAGAATCCGAGAACGCATACAATGAAGCCATGGTCAAGTATGAGCTCGGTGACCTCGATGCGTCGAGAGAACTGCACGAGCGAGCATTCCTCCTCCTGATGGAGGCAAAGTGGAGTTCGATCAAAGACCCGGCCGCTCACCAGATTCTGCAGGAGGCATTCGATGACCTTTACGCCCGTTTGACCACCCGGTTCCAGGAGCTGACCCGGCCGATGGAATTCGAGCTCTGGGCTTCGAACGAAGAGCTGAGCGCGGTTCACGATTCGGTCACACCGATGAACGGAAAATCCACTTTCGAACTTCCAATCGACGGTGAAAAGGAGCTCGTCAAGAAGTACCTCAATCTTTTCAATCAGGACAAAAGCAGACGCGCGTTTTTGGAACAATCGCTGAAACGGTCCGGCCGGTATCGCGACCTGATTATCACGGAGCTGGAGAAGATGGGTATGCCGCGGGAACTCTGGCTCGTCCCGGTAATCGAGAGCGGGTATAAGATCACTGCATATTCCAACAAGCGGGCGGCAGGGCTCTGGCAATTCATCCCCTCTACCGCCAGGCATTATGGACTCTTTATCAATGAATGGATCGATGAGAGAAGGGATCCCGAGAAGTCCACGAAAGCGGCATTGACCTTCCTCAAGGAACTGTACGAGTGGTTCAACAGCTGGGAACTCGCTCTCGCTGCGTATAACAGAGGGTTGAACAATATATCCTCGGACATTCACAACTCCAGGATGGTAGACTTCTTCGAGATCGCCGATCACAACATGACACACTCCCAGACGAAGAATTTCGTCCCTCAGATCCATGCGGCGATCCTCATTGCAGATAATCCTGAAAAATACGGTTTCGATATAGGGTATGACGAACCTCTCAACCCTGATGAGGTCACCATTGATTACGTGGTCGATCTCGGTGTTGTTGCCAGGTGTGTCGGGAAAACCGAGGATGATATTAAAAAACTCAATCCGGAGCTCCGGACATGGGTTACGCCGGTACTCTCGAAGGACTACCCCGTCTACAATCTCAAACTTCCCCGGGGAGCGAAAGATCTTTACCTTCAGGAAATCACAAAGGTTGCCGACCTCACTCCGGACAGGCGTGTCAGGTACATCGTCAAGCGTGGAGACACTCTCGGCGGGATCGCTGGCAAGTTCAGGGTCTCCTGGAAACAGATCAAGAGGTGGAATAATATCAGGGGTACCACCATCTATCCCGGGCAGTCACTCTACCTGAGGCCAGGCAAGGGTTGGGGAAAATCAGCAAAATCCACTTCGGTTGCCATCAACAAGTCCCGGAAGGCCAGGGGTGATTACGTCGTCTACAAGATCCAAAAAGGTGACACTCTGAGCAAGATCGCCGAGAATTACAACGTGAGTGTCGTGGATATCAAGAACTGGAACGGGATCAAAAACAGCAGAAAGATTCGTCCCGGCCAAAAGCTCCGGATTTACCTGCCCAGCGAGAGTTCCTGATCTTTATGCCCGAATTCTCTCGGCTCATGATTCTATCGCAGAAGGCTCATCTTACGCTTGACCGTCTCTCCGTCTTTACTGAGAACGACGAAGTAGGTACCCGATGAGACCGGGAGCCCCCGCTCATCCCGCCCTTTCCAGTCGAAATGATGAACGCCGGCGGAGAGGAACCCGTCTACCAGGGTTTTCACCGGTCTTCCCCTCAGGTCGTAGATACGCAGTGAGACCGCGCTGCCACGAGATTTTACTCCCGAGCGGGTATCGATCGACACGGCGATGGTTGTATGCGGATTGAATGGGTTGGGATAATTCTGCATCAGGGCGAGGGTTCTCGGAATGATCCCGCCGTCGGGTACATCATCCTCTATCGCTGACGGTGTGAGGTCGATTAAAAATATCCCTTCCCCGTCAGTTGCGGCAAAAATGCTGTCGGGACCAACCGGATTCTGCGCCAGTCGGGTAACTCCCGTCTCCAGACCATTATGGAGGCTAGTCCAGGATTCACCCGAATCTGTACTGATATACACGCCGTACGTGAGACTCGAGGTGAATAACCTCTCCTGGTTGGAGTCGTCGATGATGATGTCGGAGGCTATGAAATCGAGAGGGAGGCCGTTTCTCCTTGGAAACCAGGTCTGGCCCCCGTTCGAGCTCCTGAACACACCCGAAGCAGTCCCGGCGAATACAATCGAAGGGTCGCCCTGATCGACGGTAAGTGCGAATACCGATTCTCCCGCTTCCATCCCGTTGTTTGCCTCGAACCAGCTGTCTCCACGGTCCGTCGACTTGAAAACACCGCCGCCGTCGGGACCGATCGGTTTCGTGCCGGTATACACCGTATCTGTGCCCGAGGGTGATACGATGATGGAGAGAGGCGAGCCAACGATACCTGTCTGGGCGGCAGTCCAGCTTCCACCACCGTCGGTACTTCTGTAAATACCCGAAGCGACTGCAAACAGGAGATTTTCGTCGTGAGGAGATCCTGCGATCTTCGACGTGATTTCCGAAAGGCCCGTGTTACGGGGTGACCATGACATCCCGTAGTCTGCGGTAACGAAGACGCCGCTATCCGTGCACGCGTAAGCCGTCCCGTCGATACCGGAGAGCCAGAAATCACTGATACTGGTGAATACGGGGAGTCCCTGCTGCCTGAGCTCCCAGCTGTTACCCCAGTTGGAACTCACCAGGACGTCATTCTCGCCGTCACTGAGGCCGGCATACAGGCGATGGGAACTACCTCCGGAGATTGCCAGAGCGATGACATTTCCGCCGGTGAGTCCACTGTTGGCAAGACTCCAGGACGTACCACCGTCCCTCGAGATAAATACTCCGTCTTTGTCAGTCCCCGCGTAAATCGTGCTGGTCCCTCTAGTCGTGAGCGTGACAATGTCATGGTGAGAAAGTAAGGATGAAAAAGGCACGAAGGAGTCACCGTTGTCTGTGCTCGCGTAGATACCGCGTCCCAGCGTACCCGCGAGCAGTGTAGCCGGATCGGTGTCGAGGACCGCCAGCGCCGAGATATCGATCTGAGGCAGGCCGGTCCCTGAGACAGACCACTGATCGCCGAAGTTCGTGCTGCGAAAAAACCCGCCTGAACTCGTCCCGGCAAAGATCAGTCCGGGGACAGGAGGTGAAGCGTAAAATGACCTGAGTGAGGTGTTGGTGAGCCCCTCGTTTTTCTGGACCCAGGTGAGTTCGTCAGCGCCGTTTAATCCTCTGAACAGACCGAATTGGTCAGAGGCCGAATACAGGTTGTTGTTCAGGTTCGGATCAACTTCGAGGTCTACGTAGTTCAGGGGTGGCAGGCCTGAACTCGCTCTCGTCCAGAATTCTCCAAAGCTGTTACTCCGGAAGACACCGTCACCCTGCGATGCGGCGAAGATCCACGATGGCTCTCCGGGATTCACGGTTACGATAAAAGATCCCGTGGTGTCCATCTCACCGCCGCTCATAAGGTACCAGGTGTCACCAGAGTCGATACTCTTGTAGGTGCCTCTCTCTGTGCCTGCATACAATCTCTGTCCTGCATCGGGGTCCTGTACGACGTTGTTGACCCTCTGGACGGGAAGCCCGATGTCTTTCCTGCTCCAGGACCCCCCTGCATCAGTACTCATCAACAGACCGGATGATGCTGTCGTCAAAAAAACTACCGAGGTGTCGGAGACATCTTCGATGATCGATGTTATCGTTTCCGCACCCGGCCCGATGTTTTTCCACTCCGGGTCCTGCCCTAAACCGGAAGCAGAAAACGCGGCGGTAAACGCAGTGGTAAACAGTACAATCATCGATGGAATGAACAGGTGTTTATCGGAATGTCTCATGATCTCTTCTCCTCGTTTTCTTGCCTTTGGAAGTGTGTCGTTATAATATTATATTCAATTCCTGAGAGGGGGTCAACAAAAAGGATTCATTATCGACTTCCCGGATCCGCTTGCAGTCAACGAAACGTCACTCAACGTCCGGTTACCTGTATTCAACGACCAGACGTAACCTTCAGTTGGGAGAATACATGAGCACCGAACTGAATCCACTCATTTTCAGGGAATACGACATCAGAGGGGTTGCCGAGACAGAGCTCACCGATGATGTGATAGAACTGATAGGGAGATCGTCTGCGACCATACTCCTCGAGGAGGGTATCACCAGTGTAACGGTGGGGATGGATGTCCGGCTCAGCTCGCCGCGGATCAAGAGCTCACTCGTGAAAGGACTCAATGCTTCGGGAATGGACGTGGTGGACCTGGGGACGGTTCCCACGCCACTTCTGTATTATTCGGTTGTGAAGCTGGGCCTCAGTGCCGGGATCATGGTGACCGGCAGTCATAATCCAATTCAGTTCAACGGTCTCAAGATAGCGAAGGGCACCACTACCATATACGGAGATGCCATCCAGCAGATTTACCGGGTGGCCACCCGCGGAAAATTGAGGAGCGGGGCGGGAAAGGCGAAAAAAATGGATATCGTACCTGACTATCTCGATGACGTGACCGGTAGGATCAGGCTCGCCCGGCCGGTGAAGATGGTCATCGACGCGGGCAATGGCACCGCAGGCGAGCTTGCAGTTGGACTGTTCAGAAATCTCGGGTGTGATGTCACCGAACTCTACTGCGAACCGGACGGGAATTTTCCCAACCATCTTCCCGATCCGACCATAGAAGAATACATGCGCGATCTCTCGAAAAAGGTCATCGATACCGGCTCTGAGATCGGGATCGGCTACGATGGTGATGCAGACAGGATCGGCGCCATCGACGAGAATGGTACAATGATCTATGGGGATAAACTGCTGGCTGTCTTCGCGGGGGATGTGCTGAGCAGGATACCGGGTGCGACGGTGATCTTCGATGTAAAGTGCTCTCAGGGCCTCATCGAGTACCTGAAAAAACATTCCGGAAATCCATTCATGTGGAAAACAGGTCATTCACTGCTCAAGGCGAAGATGAAAGAACTGGGTGCCCCGATAGGTGGTGAAATGAGCGGACACATGTTCTTCGCCGAGAACTACTACGGTTTCGATGATGCACTGTTCGCATCCCTGAGACTCTGTGAGATCATCTCCAGGCACAACGGCAGGGTATCTTCTCTCTTCGAGGATTTCCCGAAATACCTGTCGACCCCCGAACTGCGGATCGATTGCCCTGATGAAGAAAAGTTCAAAGTGGTCGAAGAGGTGGGAAGGGAGTTCAGTGAACGTTTCGAGGTGATAGATATCGATGGGGTGAGAGTGGTCCTGGATGAAGGCTGGGGACTCCTGCGCGCTTCCAACACTCAGCCGGTTCTCGTGCTCAGGTTCGAGGCCTTCGATCGCGAAGGTTTCGAAAAAATAAGGGCACTGTTCAAAAATTCCCTTATGAGGTATTCTTCTGTTGACTGGCAATCCCTGTGAGGACGTACTGGTGAATATGTACGCTGTGATAATGTCCGGGGGTGTCGGCTCACGGTTCTGGCCCGTGAGCAGAGTGGAGAAGCCGAAGCAGTTCCTCTCCCTGACGGGCGGAAACAGTCTCATCCGGGAGACCTTCGACCGTGTGCTGCCGATCATTCCCAGGGAAAATATTTATACCGTCACCGGGAGAAGATACGTCGATCTTATCCGCGAGGAACTTCCCGAACTCCTCCCATCAAATCTTCTCGCCGAACCGGTCGGAAAGAACACCGCGCCCTGCATCGGGTATGCCTGCAGTGTGATATCCGCCCGGGACGAAGATGCCGTTGTGGTCATCCTGCCGGCCGATCATTATATAAGAGATGCTGATGGTTTTCGCAGAGTCGTGAAAGATGCTGCTGTGTTTTCCGACGAGAAGAAGACGATTTTGACCATCGGGATCAAACCTGCACTCGCCGAGACCGGCTACGGGTACATCCATGCCTCCACACCTATCGATTCGCCTTCCGGAAATCAGGCGTTCAAGGTCTCTTCCTTTTTAGAAAAGCCCGATCCGGAGACCGCAAGGTCCTACGTCGAGGCCGGAGACTATTTCTGGAACGCCGGCATATTCATCTCGCCCGCAGCCGTGATGCTGGGTTCGATCCGGAAACACCTTCCGGAAATGTCTCGTGGTCTCTCCAGGCTCACCGAGAGTTTCGGTACCGAACGAGAAGCGGCGGCACTCGAGGAATTTTACCGGGTTGTACAGGCCGAATCGATCGACTACGGAGTGATGGAGAGGGAGAAGGACATCTACATGGTCAGAGGAGAATTCGGTTGGAGTGATCTGGGGAGTTGGGGGAGTACATATCATCTGGCCCCGAAGGACGAAGAGAATAATGCCTTAATATCCGGTGAGCTGCTCTCGATAGATTCACGAGGATGTTATGTAGATGCAGAAGGTAAGATCGTGGTTTTGATAGGTGTGTCTGATCTCGTTGCAGTAAGTACCAACGATGCCATACTCATCTGCAAAAAGGAGCTTTCCCAGAAAGTAAAGGAGGTCGTTGAGTTACTCAAGAGTGAAGGCAGGTCTGAGTTACTTTAGAGAGGAGCCTCACTCGAGATCAGCGAAAAAAGATTCTGGTCGGACGAGGGGTACCACTCATTTATTGCGAAGTTTAAGTCTGAGAACCGGCAGGATGGATAAGAAATCCAGCAAATCAATCGACACCCAACGCATCGAACTCTACGAGGCCCGGGAGGCGATCCTCGACCGGATCGTTTCGCACATCGGGAGCCCGATCGATCTCGACAGGTATCTCCAGAGTACAGTCAATGAAATCGGGAAGATGATGGAAGCCTGCAGATGTGATCTGCTCGTTTTCACCGAAGATGAGAACATGAAGATAAACTATGAGTTCCGCAACGATGAGTCGGTCCCATCGAGCCTCAACCTCATTGTCCCCGTGGAGAAGGATTCTCTGATTGGATTCGCCCGCCGGGAATTTGCTCCGGTTGCCATCAACGACACGAGTGATGCCAGGTATCCGGAAATATTCCGCGGTCTGGCGGAGAAACTGTCCACCCGGTCACTCCTTGTCGTCCCGATCGCCTATCAGGGAGGGGTGCTCGCGATGCTCGGCATCCATTATACGAAGGGGAAACGCACCTTCACCGCGCATGAGATCGAATTTGTGGAATCACTCTCGAAACAGGTTGCCATCGGACTCGAATACACGAAGCTCTACCTGGAAAAAGAGAAAGAAGTAGTGGTTGCCAAAACACTGCTGGATATCGCGACAAATCTCAGTTCGAAGATGGATTTCGGGGACATCTCAGAATTCATAGCGCGGAAATCGCTCGATCTCCTGAAGGCGGATGTGGCAATGATCGGCGTGGTTGATCGAACACGGGACGCACTCGTAATCGCCACGTACCTGGAGATAGACAAGGGGCGTGTGAGAATCCAGCACAAATCGAGCGTCGCGCTTATCAAAGAAAAGGAGTTGAAAAAAGCACTCCTGGGAAGGAAGACTCTCTTCGTCTCTCACACCGATAAGAGCAAACTTTCGAATCTGCTGCTCGGTACTCTTGTTCAGGGGAAATCATGTTTTTTCATACCGATCTATTCACAGAACGAGCTTTTCGGACTGATGAGTCTCTTCTGGACGAAGGAGGATTTCCGGGCCACATCCCACGAACACAACCTCGTGAATGGTATTACCAGTCAGCTGACCACGGCTCTCGAGAATAACCGACTGAGCTCCGAGGTGGTGCGGCTCAGGCAGGAGCTTCGGGGGAGGACAGCGAGCGAGAGAATTATCGGGAACAACGAGAAGCTGAGACGGTGTATAGAAATGAGCCTGCACGTGGCGGGAGGCCCGACAACCGTCCTCGTCCAGGGGGACAGCGGTACGGGGAAAGAACTCATCGCAGATCTCATTCAGGATAACAGCCCTCGAAAGGACATGCCGTATGTGAAGATAAACTGTGGGGCAATGCCTGAAACACTTCTCGAGTCCGAGCTGTTCGGACATGAGAAAGGGGCTTTCACCGGCGCCAAGTCCATGAACATAGGGAAATTCGAGCAGGCGGACGGAGGAACGCTTTTCCTCGATGAGGTAGGCGAGATGAGCAAGTCCGCTCAGGTGAAAGTCCTCAGGGTCATCCAGAATGGCGAATTTCAGAGAGTCGGGGGCCGTCGGACGATTAAAACCGACGTCAGGGTCATTGCCGCCACGAATAAAAATATCGAGGAAGAGGTGGAGAATGGGAATTTCAGAAAAGATCTCTTCTATCGGCTCAACGTGTATCCGATACAGATCCCTCCTCTGAGAGAACGAAAAGAGGACATCCCGCTTCTTGTTAATCACTACCTTCAGATCTATCGGGCAAAGAGCAACAACTACATTGTCGGGATCTCGGAGGGTGCCATGAAGTCTCTCAAAGTGTATGACTGGCCTGGAAATGTGAGGGAATTGGAGAATGCCATAGAACGGGCTGTCGTCGTCTGTGCAGGCAGGATCATTACCGAGCAGGATCTCCCCGAATCGATCAGGCATGCTGATGCAGCTCTGAAGGAGAGGACAATTGATATCGAGATCGGGATGCAACTCAAAGATGCCGAGGAGAAAATCATTCTCGAGACACTCACCTCCGTCAGGGGAGTGAAAAAAAAATGTGCTGAAGTACTGGGAATCGGCAGGAAAACCCTCTATCGTAAACTCGAACAGATAGAGGGAAAAGAGGAAGAAGTGTCACTCTGATACACCATTTTAGTTCATTTGCCGGGGAGTGTATTATATTGATACTCTTTCGTGGTGATGAGAGTCGGCATGGGTCATAATGTTACATTATTCACAAATAATCGTTTCTTTGTGATGCATGTGCACAGACAGATCCTCGTGTCGTACATGAGAATAAGCGTGTAAGGTCTATAATGGTATGATGTTAACACATTCCAAAAATGAGTTCTGGAAAGAGGCCTGAATGGAATACTTCTTGCTCCTCCTAATCAGTTTGGGGTGAAACAACGGGAGAATTGAAGAAAGGACCGGAATATGGGAAAGAAGGACTACACTCCTGCTCAACCAGAGCGTACCTATCTGGGAACGCAGATATCACCTAGAAAAACAGGTTTACCCAAGGAAACCGAGTCACTCTGTCCGGATTGCCTGGAAGTAATCCCGGCCGTACTTTACGAGGAGGCCGGACGAGTCATGATGCTCAAATCGTGCCCGGATCATGGGGAAATCAAAGATATCATATGGTCGGATGCCAGGATGTACAGGCAGATGGAGGCGTGGGACTTCGGTGACAATTGCGGCGTAACTAATCCCAGGGTCACGGATGCAGTTAAGTGTCCCGACGACTGCGGCCTGTGTAATATTCACACCAGCCACACGAGCCTCGCCAATGTCGATCTCACCAACAGGTGCAACCTGACCTGCCCGATCTGTTTCGCGAATGCGAATGCTTCCGGGACTCTGTTCGAGCCATCCTTCGAACAGGTTGTGGAGATGATGAAGAACCTCCGCAACGAGAAACCCGTTGCATGCAGGATCATCCAATTCTCCGGCGGAGAACCTCTCGTTTACCCACATTTTCTTGAAGTCGTGAGGAAAGCAAACGAACTCGGATTCTCCCACGTCCAGATTGCATCCAACGGCCTCAAACTCGCTGACCGGGATTTTACGATGCGCTGTGCCGAAGCCGGCCTTCATACTATCTATCTCCAGTTCGATGGAATCGGTGATGAACCATACCTCAAAACCCGCGGCGAGGCTGTTTTCGACAGGAAACTCAAAGCAATGAAAAATATCCGGGAAGCCGGTATGAAGATCGTCTTCGTCCCCACCATCGTGAAAGGTGTGAACGATCACCATGTCGGTCCGATCCTTGAGTTTGCTCTCGAGAACATAGACATCATGAGCGGGATAAGTTATCAGCCGGTTACCTTCACCGGGAGGATCTCATACAAGGAGCGACAACAGAAGCGGTTCACTCTCACCGATCTTGCCCGCTGCATCGAAGAACAAACCGGGATAGCCAACAGATACGAGGACTGGTATCCCCTCAATAGCACTGCTCCTTTCTCGAGACTCCTCGGTAAGATCCGAGGCGAGGAAACTGTCACCCTCACGTGTCACTCCCACTGCTCGATCGGGACCTATCTGTTCGTCGATAAGAACAAAAAGGGCACACCGGTCACCAGGTTCATGGACATCGGAGAGATGTACAAGGACATGGACCGCCTTGCCCGCGATGAGGGATTCCTCTCACGGATCAATACCCTCACGAAAGCGAAAGCTTTCAACTCACTCAGGAAACACTTTCACGAGGACCGGGCGCCAAAGGGGCTCTCGTTTACACGCTTCCTTCAAACTCTCGACGGGTTCGTGGACAAGAGCAAAGGAAGGGGGAAGATGGATGGGGAGTATACATACAAGACTCTTCTCGTTGCCGGTATGCACTTCATGGACTCTTACAACTACGACATCGAACGGGTCAAGAGGTGCGTGATTCACTACGCCGCGCCGGATGGGAAGATCTACCCGTTCTGCGTCTACAACTCCGGGCCCACCGTGCGGAACAGGATCGAGAAGGAGTTCGCGCTGAGCGACGAGGAGATCCTGAAGAAGTCGGAAGCCGAAAACCATCCCCCGGAGCTCCAGAAGCTCGTCAACAAGATCAAGGCGCAGGAGAAGGCAACCACTCCGACCGGCTGAAGAAATAGCGATAAAACCAATCAGATCCCCGTTCCCTGGCTTCAGGGGCCGGGGATCGCTGTCCTAAAACCGATTGCGGCGGGTGTAACCGGATCGTGGTAGAACAGGAAATTGCCCTCGTCCGGGTCCCAGTTAGCGATGCCAAGATCGGCCGATGTCGAGTACTTGTACGTGACCCACAGCATTTCCCCTGATGCAGGGGCTTCGGACAGGCTGAACCAGCCCGATGCGAGATCATAGCAGTAAGTACCCGGATTGATACGGGTGTTCCCCCTCCAGATCGTGAGGATTTCGTGAACCGGCTTATGATCGAGGTAGAAGACTTTTTTAACTCCATCGCCTTCATGCCTTTCTCTGACCTGGAATCTCAAACCGTCTCTGTCGACGTCACCCCAGACCATTTCTTCGATTACACTGTAGGTGGTTGAGTTCCACGTCGGATTGGTGGTGAGGTAGGAGCCCGTGTTCTCGAAGATCATCGCATCTGACCACCATCGTCCGGTGGCAAGGTCCAGATCGCCGTCGTTGTCGACATCCATGAACGAGACCGATGAACCATAGCCGCTCGTACTCGACTGCCAGCCCGGAGTGGTCTCGAGATCACCCGTCCCGTCGTTGAAGTACACCTTGAATTTGCCTGATCCGCCGAGTTGATTGTTGTCAGCCACCGCGAGGTCGAGCCAGCCGTCTCCGTCGACATCACCCCAGGTGATGGTGTTCCCGTAGACTGATGCATCCGTCGATGTCCAGCTTGCCGTCGTCTCAATGGTACCGTCGTTGTTGATGTACACCTTGTTGGGGGATTCCTCGGCGGTGAATGCGAGATCGAGATCCCCGTCGTTGTCAACATCACCCCAGACGACGTCATACGCGTGGTCGTACTCTGTTGATACCCAGCTCGGGAGTGATTCGAGAACTCCATCGTTGTTGTAGTAAATCCTGTTAGGGAGGGGGTCATTGTAATAAGATTCTCCCGTAGCGACCGCGAGGTCGAGGTCGCCGTCACCATCTGCATCACCGAATGAGCAGCTGAAAGAGAAAAATGTGTCGGAAGATTCCCATGAAGGCGATCTCTCGAGCTGCCCTGTGCCGTCATTCATGTAGGCCTTGATCCATCCTTCATCACTGAACCCACCGGGTCCTAGATACAGAGATACCGCGAGGTCGTTCCAGCCGTCCTTGTCGATGTCGCCGACGGAGAGATGGCCGTGGTATCCGATATCGAGGGATGTCCAGTTTGGAATGGTGGGGAAGGTCCCGTCACCGTCGTTGTAATATATCGCAACTTTCTGCCGGCTCATATCGTTGCCGCTGGAAACGATGAAATCCAGCCATCCGTCGTTGTCCATGTCAGCGAGAGCCGCTCCGGTCGTGTAGTTATATTGATCGCTCGATATCCACGAGGGAGTGATCTCGAGCGGAATCGTAGGCATCCGGTTGGAAGCACCAAGCTGAGTCGAACAGAGAAACGCAAGAAAAGCCGACAGGACCAGAGTGTTTGTGTTCATCATCACTTCTCCTATTCTCGGTTGAATGTTCCTGATCCATTTTACCGTATAACATCTCGATTGTCAAGTGAGCTCGGCGTTTCTTGACATTATTCAGCAGGTGCTATAAGTTACACGTTATCAAAAAAAAAGTTTATTCACGCTACCTGTAAGAGGCAGATAAAAGTGGAGAGACTGTGGACACCATGGCGGATGGAGTACATTTTGAGTGATAAAGAAAGTGGATGCATCTTCTGCACGAAGTTGTCCGAAGGGAATGACGAGGCCAATTTCATCCTCGAAAGAGGGCAGTATACTTTTGCTATCCTGAACATCTACCCGTACAATACCGGACACATCATGATGGCACCCACCAGGCACGTAGAGTCCCCCTGGAAGATGGAAGATCGGGAAATGCTGGAGTTGATGCAGTTTCTGAAGAACTGGGAAGGACGCATCCGGAAAACCTATCAACCACAGGGACTCAAT
>CAZZKG010000043.1:0-14616 GCA_964654825.1 uncultured Gemmatimonadota bacterium
TAATTCGGAAAGGTCCGTTTCGACAACAACGTATCGGAGGTTTCCATGAAAAATGGAAGAAGCCCTTTCTCATATGTAACCACCCTCGTTCTCCTCACACTGCCGATCCTTGCAGCCGGCACTCAGGCTCATGATTCCCACGGTGACCGGTGGCTTGTGCGGGTCGAGGCGAAAGCTGGCGAGAGCGTCAACAGTCTCTTAGAATCCGGTTTCAATGTCGTGAAGAACATGACGGAAGCGTATTTTCTCACCGGGGATGAAGGTGACCTGGTCAAGCTTCGAAAACTCGGTTACCGCTTCTCCCTGCTCGATGAGAACCCGGATCAGAAGGAGTACTACCTGGTTCTACTGAGACCCGGTATGGAAGCATCTATCGTCGAACCCTGCGCAGAACTTCTGACGACGGTTGGCCGCTACGCCCTCGTCTCATCCAGCACCGAGCGGATACGGCAGACCCTCCCCCTCGGTGTCGAGATCGAACGGCTCCGTCTCTCGGCGATACGGCCACTGTATGAGAGTCCCCTCTCACCCCCAGTAGTAGAGTGGAACGGCCTCATCCAGTCCATGGCCGACTCGATTTCACAGAGCGTCATCGAGGGTCACGTTGACGATCTGGTCGCCTTCGGCACCAGGAGATCCGACACGCCCGGCGGTGTGGCGGCGCAGAATTACCTTCTCGATTACTACCAGAGTCTCGGGATCGACAGCGTGTACCTGCACGACTTCGACGGCAACGCCGACAACGTGATCGCCGTGATCCCGGGGATCGTCAACCCGGATGAGATCTACATCATCGGGGCTCACTACGACTCCTACACCTACTCGCCCGGAGACGCACCAGGTGCCGACGACAACGGCTCGGGGACGGCCTGCGTGATGGAGGTTGCCCGCATCATGAGCTGCTTCTTCTATGACAAAACGATAATATTCTGCGGCTGGGCATCGGAAGAGTTCGGGCTGATCGGTTCTTCCTACTGGGCCGATGAAGCAGCGGCCAATGGTTACAACATCCTGGGTTACCTGAATCTCGACATGGAGGGGTACGTGCAGTCCGGCGACATCACCGACCTCGACGTCATCAGCAACACGGAATCCACTCCTTTGCGGGATGCCGCGTTCCAGGTCGCTTCGGAGTATGTTCCCACGCTGCCTCTGGTGGACGGTTACCTCTTCGGGGCATCAAGTGATCACGCATCGTTCTGGGACGCGGGGTACCAGGCGATATTCCTCTTCGAAGACTCAGACGAGTACAGCCCCTATATCCACACAACCGACGATATCGTCGGGCTCTCGCTCAACAACTTCCCGTTCTGCACCGATATATGCCGGGTTGCCGTCTCGTGGATGGCCACCATGGCCGAACCGTTCAACGTCGCTATCTTTCACTCCCCACTTCCCAACACGGAAGAGACGGAACAGCCGTACGAGGTGACCGCCAGGATCATCGGAGCCACTCCCATCCTCGAAGACTCGGTATTCGTCCACTACGCCACCGGCGGCGAATTCACCGACATACCCATGACAGGTTCCGGACCGGATGAGTTCTCGGCATCCATCCCCGCTCAGCCCAGCGGTACGATGGTGAGTTACTACATATCCGCCGTCGACTCGGCCGGCAACCTCGGCACCGATCCCTGGGGGGCGCCCGAGGCGGTTCACCGATTTCTCGTGAAGAGGATCGATTTCATCAACATCTCGGCCACATCCGGCACAGACGACAGCGGTTTCGGTGAAGGGATCGCCTGGGGCGACTACAACGGCGACGGTCTCGAAGACCTTTTCGTCGCCAATTACGGTGGAGAGAACTCTCTCTATCGTAACGACGGGGGCGGGGTTTTCATCGACGTCGGCGCTGCCGCCGGCGTCGATGACTCGAGGACATGCTTTGCGGCATCGTGGAGCGACTACGACAACGACGGCCTCCTCGATTTCTACGTGGGAGTGAGGTACGGTACCAACACCCTCTACCACAACAATGGAGATGGGACCTTCACCGATACGGCCGCCGGGACGGGCGTCACCGGATCCGATTCGACCTACACCCAGGGCGTGGCCTGGGCCGATTTCGACAACGACGGCAACCTGGATCTCTACGTCGTCAACAGGTACCTGGACAATGTCCTCTACAGGAACAACGGCAACGAGACCTTTACGAACATCGCCTCCGGTGCCGGAGTCACGGGCGGCGGTACCTGCCAGACGGCTCTGTGGGCGGACTATGACGGTGACGGCCTGATTGACCTCTTCCTCACCCGGCAGAACGATGATCGGTGCCTCCTCTACCACAACAACGGCGACTGGACTTTCACCGAAACCGGCATCGCCGCCGGACTCGCAGACGAGGGCAACTGGGCAGGGGCTGACTGGGGTGATGTGGACAACGACGGCGACCTGGATCTTTTCATCGCCTGTTCCGGCTGCAGGGACGCACTCTTCACCAATGACGGGGACGGCACATTCACAGATGTTTCGGTCGATGCCGGGATAACCGGCACAACCAGCTCCCGGAGTCCGAACTTAACCGACTTCGACAACGATGGGCTGCTCGACATCCACATCTCTGCAGGCGGGCCGAACCTCTTCTATCTCAGCATGGGTGACGGCTCCTTCATCGAGCTGGGAGGAATTGCCGAGCTCGGAGACTCGGGTCCCGGAGAAGGATCGGCCACAGCCGATGTCGACCTCGACGGCCTTCTCGATGTATACACGGCAAACTCGCAGTTTATACCCAACATCCTGTACAAAAACGACAACGGTGGAAACAATTTTCTCTCACTCAGGCTCGAAGGCACTCGCAGCAACCGTTCATCCATCGGCGCCGTTGTCAGACTTTACAGTGAAAACCTCGCTATGACAAGGCAGGTGCGCTCGACGAGCGGTCTCTACTCTGAGGAGAGTCTCACCGTCGAGTTCGGATTGGGCGGCGAGACGGTTGCAGACAGCATTGTCGTCACCTGGCCGGGCGGGAAAACTCGGAAGCTCACGAATATCTCGGCGAACCAGTTTCTGAACGTGAAGGAACCCGGTTTCCCGACCTGGAAGGAGGCCGTTGAGGGGTTTTAACCGCAGAACATCACATCGATCGGATGAGTTGTTCATACTTTTGCGATATCTTCACTCGGTGTGTGGGAGTGTGAGTCAAGGATTTCATTTCCCTTCACATGTTTCGGGCCAGAGCGCCAGGCCGGTCACTTCGTCAAAATCCCGCACGAGCGGCGGCCCCTCGAAGGACTGAATCACGAACTCGCAGGCGAAGACCACCGTCCCGGGTGCGAGGTGGCCTCCGAAGGCGTTCCCTGCCTCATCCGCCAGGGTGATGTGAGCGTGTACGAAGGGATCGCCGTCTTTGATTGAAATATTTCCTACGAGTTTGGTGATCTCGAGATGCGTGTCGAGAGTAAAAAACCGGTACTCGCGCATCCCCTGATCGTAGTACCCGAGGCGGGCTTTCTGCACTGCACCCAGCGCTTCGACACGACCGAGCCGGATGTCCTCCGATCGGCAGATGCCGGTGATCTCTTCCAGCAGGTCATCACCGTGGTTCAGCCTTCCTATGATGATTTCTCCCGGCTTCGCCTTTTTCAAGATCGCCATATCGATCGTCACCGCTCCTTCACGAATTTAACGATTCTGTTGAACTGGCTCTCCCCATCGAGCCCGGCTTCGGCTATCACCCTGTCCGCCTGACCGCTCCCGAGGAAGTGCCCTTTCTGGAAGGGATACATCGTCATGGCGCGACCCCTAGCCGAACATATCCACCGGTACATCGTCGGAAGCGTAAAACCGGTGATCCCCATCGCCTCGAAAGAGAGCTTTCCGGGGAAGATCTTCTCCTGTTCGGAGGGGGGCAGCAAGGCGAACAGCTCGGCGCTCGCGACATAATAGACGTCGATATCCAAGCCCTCTTTCTCGAGGAGCGGCAGCGTCTCCTGCACGAAGGCGTAGGCGACAGCACTTCCCTGGAGAACGATTGTCCCTTCACTCTTGCCATGTGCGGCCCGGAGACGGTAGACACCGGTCTTCGCGGAGGTTACCGGAGCCAGTCCGAGCGCTTCTCTGTCGATGATCACTTCGTTCGGACGGGTGACGAACGGTGCGATCACCGCGGGACGTTTCGCCAGTGCCGTCGACACGAGTGTCCAGATCTCCTGAGGTTCCCAGGGTGTCAGCGTGACCATCGTTCCCTTCGGAAAATTCTCCTGAAGAATCTGCAGCGGCTGTGGATCGGCGTGTGTCGGGCCATCCTCTCCGGTTTTGATCCCCGCATGAGCACATATGAGGACAAACGTCGGGTACGGTTCGCCTGTGACCGCCTGCCGTGCCTGGCTGCCGATCGCGTGAAGCCTGGTGGCAATGTGACCCAGCGGAGCGATGAAGGCCCCGTATGAAGAGCCCACACCGATATGGCGGCCGTAAGTCGAGAGGCCGGAAAGGATACCGCATATTGCATCCTCACAGATACCACCGATGGAGAGGAGCCTCGCGCCCGGGTTGTCCGCGGAATTAAAGAAGCCTTCCGGAAAATCATTCGCCGACAAGTTGACACTCGTCGAGCCCATAAGGTCGGCGGAAGCGGCAAGGATCGCGCCGCCGCTCGTCTTGTTGAAATAGTTGAGAACACGTCCAAGCTGTGCTCGAAGGGTCGACTTCGTACCGGGCTCGAGTTCGAGCTCGGCCGGTACCTTATCCCGCTCCCGCACCGCCGCTTCGTAGACCGCCGCGACCTGTGGGGCTTCACCCCGCGGGCTGCGCTTCAAGCCGTCCAGGCGATCAAGCGAATCGATGATCCTCCCGGCGAGGGATCTCACGTCCAGGAAATCGCTTTCCATAGTCCGGCGGATGAGGAGCAGTGCATCCCAGTAACACTCCTCGACCACGTCAGCCTTCAAACCACCCTCGCACCGCTGGCATTCCGATTCACACGTGGGCAGCTTCCCGTCAATACCATCGATAAGAGGCTTCACCGCTTTGTAGAACCCGTCGGTACAGAGCGCATGTCCAGCGCCGTGCGATGCCCGCCCCTCTATGCCGTACTGCCATCCCTTCGTCGTGCGGTACACGATCGCCGTGGGCTGATTGTTGTCCATCGCCAGAGCTCTCTGTTGCGCTGCGGCAATCTGCTGTAAGTCCGTGCCGTCGGGGACCAGGATCACGTTCCAATCATGAAGATAGGCGAATTCCATCGGGTTCCACTGTACGTAGTCGCCGGGTTTGCCGCCGTCCCTGCACACGTGGTTCGAATCGATCGACGCCTGGTTCCAGTCTATGTGCATCACGACGTTTTTCAGTGATGCGGTACCTGCCGCTGCCATAGCTTCGCTCACCCGTCCCGGTGTCATACCGCCTTCACCCTCTACGATGTGTACACGTGGGGCGTGTTTTCCCCAGTAGTCGATCGCGCCCCATGCAAGTCCGAGCGAACTCGCTACCCCGACGCCCGAAGCGCCGGTGGAGAGACGGACGAACGGAGTGGTCGGTGTAGGGTGGCCGTCTAATGCTTTCGAGTGAAACTTAGAAAAGAGGGGGGTGCCGGTGATGGGATTCCGGCGGAAGCCGAGGAGGTCTTCGAGACGGAGCTGCTTAGCGATGTCTCCGGGTAGAAGGTCGGGGGCTCCGACGCGGATGATCTCGTTTCTGAGGGCCCACATCGCATATAGCCCCAGGGCCTTGTGGCCTGCGGCGTACGATATCAAATCGGCATCAGCCCTGTCGGGACCTGAAACATCGTGGTCCATCGTATTGAAAATAATACCGGCGACGAAACGGCCCGACGAGATAGAACCTCCCGGGTGACCCGACATCGGAACGTAGTTGTACATCAACGCGCAGAGTGACCGGTAGATGAGGTCGAAGGTCTCGCGGGTCTCTATTTCTTTATCAGTAAGGGGCTTTGCGATTGTCTTCAGCTCTTCCGAGATGTCGACATAGATCCCTCGTCTCGGTCCAAACGCCAATCCCATAATCTGCTCCTTTCACGATATTTTATACTAGTACAGATGTTCACCCTGTTCGAAGAACTTCCGGAAGCCTTCCCGATCCTGTGTCGCAGCCTCAATTCTTTTGACGCCCTCCTCCAGAAGCTCCATACTGGTGGCTGTCGAAAGCCGCAGATAGTGTTTGCCCTCACTCCCGATGTGGCCGAACGACTGCCGGTCCATGGTCGCGACACCATGGTGATACAGGACGAACATCTGGAACATCGTCGACGGGCTGGTCTTATTCTTCATGTCGGGGTCGAGTTTACTGTGAGCGTCGATGATACCGAGTGTACGGCAGGCGCCGCTTATGTTCGGAAAGACGTAGAATGCCCCTTCCGGCTTCATACAGCTGATGCCGTCGATGGCGTTGAGGGCACCGACGACGAAGTCGCGTCTCTTTTCGAACTCACGAGACATGTTGGCGACTATCTCCCTGTTCTCTTCCCCGTCAAGGGCCTGTTTTCCCGCCTCCTGAATAAAGGGCGGGGTGCAGGAGATGATGTTGATATTCAGCTGCCGGAAGACCATGGCCTCCTCGACGGTCGGCAGGACCGCGTAGCCGAGACGCCACCCCGTCATTGCGAAGGACTTGGAGTGACCGCTTACCATGATCGTTTTCTCCTGCATCCCTGGTATTGAAACGATGCTCTTGTGCTTCTTTCCATCGAAGATGATGTCTTCGTACACCTCATCCGAATAGATACGTATGTTTGGTGATGCTTTCTCTTTGATCACCTTCGCGACGTCTTTCAGATCATCCTCGGTGAGCACCCCACCGGTCGGATTGGACGGTGAATTGATTATCAACACCTTCGTCTTCGGCGTAATCAGTTTCTCGAGCTCGGCCGCAGTGAATCGAAATCCTATCTCCTCTTCGAGGTGAAGAGGGACCGTCTTCGCACCGACAAAAGTGACCCATGATTCGTAAATGGGAAAACCGGGACTTGGATAGATGACCTCGTCTCCGGGATTGACGTAGGTCATCATTGTGTAGGAAATCGGCGGTTTGGCACCGGTGGTGACGACGATCTGCTCCGGGACGACCTCGATACCGCGTGTCTCGCCGACCTGGCGGGCAATCGACTGGCGAAACGGCGGGATCCCCTGTGGATTGGTGTAGTGGGAATTCCCGGCGTTGATATTCTCGATGGCGACCCGGTTGATGTTGTCGGCACTGTTGAAGTCCGGCTCACCGAGGTTGAGCTTTACGACTTTCATGCCCTTCTGCTCGCACCGGGCGATGTCGTCCCCGATCTTGAAGGCATTTTCAGTTCCGAGGTCGTTGATACGGTCAGCAAACGTATTCATGAGAGTACCTCCCCCCAAAAGTCATCAGAAATGTGATTTCAGGATCTCGATAATCGTAACTGAGGATGTATAATACATAAATCTTTCTTTACTTGTCAAGAAATTCAGGCCGATGTGTACCAGGGAAAACAGGGAGGACCGGTGTTCAGCGGGACTCCTGGAGATAGCTGATACGCGGGACAGAGGTCGGGGCCGAAACTATAGAAACGGTCCTGTCTGTCCCGCGCTGATCCAGATTCGAAGAGGTACGTATGTTCCTGCTGGTCTCTCTCGGTCCCTGTGTGCCGTAAAACCCCACATCACTTATAATCATTGAAACTGCAAGAGTTAACCTCTCAAGGATGCCCCGAATTGTATTCCACCATCGAGGAAGCTCCCTGGTTCATGAGTTCCCGCCGGCATTACTGTCCACCCAACGCAACCACTCATCCAGCACGATCACGGTCCAGAGGGCACGGGCATGATCCGCCCTGCGGGCACAGTGCTCACCGAGAATGGAAAGTGCGGCCTCAGGATCGATGCCAGCACGTTCCAGGCGCGCATCGCCGAGACGCGACTCGGCCCAGTCGTGCAACGGTCCCCGCAGCCATCCGCTCAGTGGCACGGAGAGGCCGCGCTTTTTCCGGTGCATGATCTTCTTCGGTAGATACCTCTCCGCGTAACGTTTGAGAAAGACCTTGGTCCGAATACCTCTCACCCGCTCCCTCACCGGAAGAGAGGCCGCGAACTCCATCACCTCACGGTCAAGGAAGGGTGCCCGCAGCTCCAGAGCCGACTGCATGCCGGCCCGATCCGCCTTGGTCAGGAGCCCTTCCGCAAGCGTTGTCTCCAGATCGATCCTTTGTACGCGATCGAGAATGTGAGTCCCATCGGGGGGTCTCACCTCCCTCACGGGGCGCATGTCCGCATCCATTGTCCCGGATTTCAGGAGTCTCCTGAGAAGCTCCGGCGGAATGTTCGAGGTCCAGAGCAGGTGCCGGACCACTCCATCGAGCTCCACCCCGGCGACGAATTTCTTGAGGAGGAAGGAGAGCGTCACCTTCCTGTCGCTGGGAGGCAGAATGCCTACCAGACTGCGGAGGAAGCCTCTCACTCTGTCCGGCAGTCTGGCATAGTAGCGGGCAGCCTGGGCCCCGATGTAAGTAGGATATCCGGCGAAGAGCTCGTCCGCTCCTTCACCGACGAGGGCGAGCTTCACATCCTGGGCCGCCCTGTGAGCCAGAAGAGCCGTAGGAACCCAAGCCGGATCGGCAAGGGGTTCGCCGACGAGGCGGATGAGTTCTGCGATGCCCTCGGGGAACGCCTCGACGTTCACCCACAACGGCACCTGTTCGCAGCCGAGCTCACGCGCCACCTGCCCGGCAAAGTCCCCCTCATCGTAGCTTTCCTCGGAGAAGCGGATCGTGTACGTACGCAGACGGATCCCGGGTCTTACGCTCCGTGCCACGGCCACTACCAAAGAGGAATCTATGCCTCCGCTGAGAAAAGCCCCGTACTCAACGTCCGCCTCGCTCTGCCTTCGAACCGCCTCGCGGAAAACGGCGTCGAATTCCTCCAGCACCGGAGCACGCTTGGAGCGGCTGGTGATTTCCCAGTTCCAGTATCGGCGGACGCTCACGCCCTCGGCATCGATCCGCACCAGGTTGGCCGGCGGTACCTTGCGGATTTCCTCGAACGGTGTCTGCGGTGACACGAACGAGCCGAAGCGGAGGTAATGCCGAAGCGCTTGAAGGTCAGGGTGCAGGGAAAGCGATCGGTCCGTTGCCAGGGCGGCAATTTCGTTGGCGAAACGGACCAGTCCTTTCTCCGCAACGTAGAAGAGCGGCCGCTCCCCCGCACGGTCTCGGGCGAGCAGGAGACACCCGCTGCGCGGATCCCAGATGGCGAGTGCAAACGCGCCCGCGAGTTCCTCGACACATTTCTCTCCCAGCTCCAGGTAGAGGTTCGGCAGGATGGCCGCGTCGCTCTTATCCTCGACTGGCCGTCCCCGGTCGAGAAGCCAGGCTTTGAGCTCGCCGCTGTTGTCGATTTCGCCGTTGCAGACGGCTACGACTCCGCTCGCGGGGTCTCGGAAGGGCTGCCTGCCGCCTGTGATGCCGCGAATGGCCAGCCGCGTCGCGCCGAAGAAGGCCGATGTACTCCGTCCGATGCCGATGTCATCCGGTCCGCGGTGGGCCAGGGACTCGATCATGGAACTAATCCGTTCCGGAACGAGATCGGCCTCCCGCTCACGGGTAAACGCCACGATTCCGCAGACACCGCACATATTGATCAGCTTCCCCCAGGTAGTCGAAAAATCCCTGCCCTGAACAGATCCATCGCTCGCACACGTGACGGGAGATGCCGCTCTCCCGGCGCTTCCTTCCCTTAGAGCGATGGTGAATGATGTCCGGCGTTCCTCTGCCTCGAGCACTTCGATACCGGATCAATCAGTGCTCCCCATACGCCGGGGGAGATTTCCTGCACACCGGTCCCCCGTGCCTGTACAATCCTCTCGAGCTCCGGGCGACTATGTTTCCCTGCGAGAATATACACGGGGTCATCGCGCGAGTCCAGCCATGATTCGCGGCACGCATACTTAACGACTCCCTCGGGCCACGCTCGGCCCACCGCTTCACCGCCTGCGTTTCGCAGGAGGAAGACCAGGTAGTTGCTAGTCATCTCGTGGCCGTCTCTCGTGAAAAGGATGACCTGGTGCTTCAGGTAGAATGGGAGCCCAGTGGAGAAGTACTCAAGGGCGGCGATGCGGATATCACCTGTTCTCTCTCCATGAAGTGAGGGAAGGGACGATTCCCGGGCGAGGCTCTCCTCGATGGCCCGGGCCAGGCTCCGGGAAGAGGCATCTCGGGCATACGACCGCAGAGCTCCGAAATTGAGAGTGAGGAGAGAGAAGGAGAATGACGCAAAGACGATGAGACTGAGCCACACCCTCCTGAGCCGCCATGCCAGGTAGGCTGTTGCTGCCATGGCGAGTAAGGTGATCGTCAGTGGAAACACC
Organism: uncultured Gemmatimonadota bacterium; assembly: GCA_964654825.1. Taxonomy (GTDB): domain Bacteria; phylum Gemmatimonadota; class CAZMKB01; order CAZMKB01; family CAZMKB01; genus CAZZKG01. The sequence goes on from CAZZKG010000043.1 coordinate 10,285, forward strand.
GCAGGCTGTAACCTGTCATACTCTACGCTCCTGATGTGGAAGCTCCTCTGTAACCACCCCGGAGTCGTGAAATCCAGTACCAGGAGGAGCCCCGCGGTGAGACATACCGCAGCGAGGATAAGGCTCCCCCGTCGGATGATGCGAAATCCCCTGCCGGAGGGGTTCTGCAGCGCGCGTGAGAAGGTCCGTGCGGTAAGTACCCCCAGTGCGATCACCGCGACCAGAATGTACCCCGGCAGTTTGGACTGCGATGTCGAGAAGAAGAGCATGATCACCAGCGCGCAGGTGATGAACAGGCGATCCTCCGGAATCCACTCCCTTCGCAACCTCCAAGCCTCCACCGCGGCTTCGGGTAGAAGAAGGCTCCATGGAAAGAAGGTTGCCAGCAGGACCGGAGCATAATAGTAGAATGGCTCGGTGCGGTGGAATGCGGTAGTGGTGTAACGCCTGAATGTTTCCTCCACCAGGCCGTAGCGCAGGAAGTCGGGCTGCCGGTGTACCAGGCCGAGAAACCATGTGAGGGTCAGACCGAAGAAGATGATCAGGTTCAGGGGAGAGAAAAACTGGCGCATCATTCTGAGCCGGCCGCGTGGTTCGTGTGGGGAGCTCCGGAGCAGCCCGTGTGCCATGATCACCAAGCCGGGAACGATGAATCCCACAGGGCCCTTGATGAGTGTCGCCACACCAGCGGCAGCGGCCGAGAGAGCCGACCAGCCGCGTTTCGATCGTCGGCCCTCCTCCTCCGCGAGGAAGGCGGCCAGAATGGAGATCAGAACAAACAGGGCGAGCGGCATGTCGAAGATCACCATGCGCGCAAAGATCAGAAAGAGAGGGCTTGCCGCCACGATCAGGACCGCCAGAGCGGCGGTAAACCTCCCGTAGGCTATGCGGCAGAAGAGAAAGAGCAGTATTAAGATCGATAGGGCAGAGAGCGCTGAGGGAAACCTCGCAGCCCACTCGTTTTCCCCGAACAGGGCGAAGGAGAGCGCCACGGTACTGAAGTAGCACGCTGGCTTGTCCAGATAGACGATTCCGTTGTAGGTCGGCACCAGCCAGGCCCCTGAGGCGAGCATCTCCCGCGCCACCTCGGCGTTTCGTCCCTCATCGGGAGAAATCAGCGGCAGATCGCCGAGACGTGCGAAGAGAAGGACCACAGCGACGAGAAAGACAGATGTGCTGATACAGCGGATGCCCGTGGAGTTTCCGGATTTCATCATGGCGATGCGAACACAGATTCTCTATCAAGCGATGTTAACAAGAGCTCTCTTGAACTCCGTCTCGCTCGATCCTACACCCGGAGTTCTTCAGAGACCTCTCAACCAGAGCTGACCCGACGCACTCCAGTGGTGAGGCAAGTGCGTGAGACGACTCACGAGTAGGGAAGCACCGTGCATGAGGAGAAAGATAACACGATTGCACGAATTGTCCATCCCGTCTGTCCCGCGCTGATTCAGCTTCGAAATAGAAGTCGGTTACTCATTTGAGAAGCACCATTTTCCGTGAGTAATAGAAACTCCCGTCACTGCTTCTGAGCGTATAGAAATAGATACCCGATGACACCTGCTCTCCCGTTCTGTTTTTCCCATCCCACGTCGTTCGGTGGCTCCCCGGCTCGAGATCCGAGTCGACGAGAGTTCGCACGTGTCTGCCGCGGATGTCCGACACGGAAAGGGTCACGCGGCTGTGTCCATCGTCGGATTCCGGGACCTCGAACGCGATGGTTGTCTGAGGGTTGAACGGATTCGGGTAGTTCTGGGAGAGGGAGAACGCACGCGGGAGCCTCGAACGGCCGTCTGTGTCTTCGTCCTCGACACCCACAACGAAACCTGAATCGTAGAAGGACCTAGCGTCCCGGATCACATCCACAAAATCCGCGAGCACCGGATCGTTGGGATCGGGCCTCGGGGGATCCCCGTATACGTTCAGAGATGCCGGGTCACCGACCGCGTTCGCGAAGACAAGAGCGATTACGAGGCGGTGCACCTGACCGGGCTCCATGCTGAAAGGTCCCGAAGTCATCATGAACCGGACATCCCCGGATTCGCTGGTTTCGACGCACTCATCCGGAGGGGTGCATGACATGATCCGGTATCCCTCGCTGTCGGACTGCGGGTCATATCTAAACCCCGGGCCTGAATCACTGAAAAACGTAAAATGAACGAGCCCAAGCTGGTCGACCTCGTCGGGCTGGTCGTCGGCCACTCCGTCCCCATCGTCATCGATCCCGTCGAAGGGACTCTCGTCGATCATACCGTCCCCGTCGTTGTCGATGCCGTCGGAGGAGTTTCCCGGGCTCAGGATGCTTGTGATCCCGACAAACCCGGGGTCACCGACGAAGTTGGATTCACTGAAGTCCTCGTCCCAGGCAAATCCTGTCATGACCGGGATGCTGTCTTCCGAAGGCGTTACCTGCCATTCGATGATGCTCGTCCGGTCATCGAGGAAATCCGAACCGATGTCGACGTCGGAGTCGTACCCTACCCAAACGTCCTGAATTGTGAAAGGGTCCATCCCTTCCACCCGATCGGAGATATTCTCAATGTCGAAAATCATGTAGATGACACCGTCCACGGTATCCGTCGTGAATGACAGACTGCGCTGACGTATCTCGATGGGAGGATTCGGAGTAGCGAAGACCGGTGTCCCATTAACGCTCTGGTAGATCGTCACCAGGTCCTGATCTGACAGGACGATGGGATCGCCGCCGGGATCGCTGAACTCCGGGGGCCAATTTGCAAGGTCATCCTGATCGGTACTCCGGAAGACCGAAGCGAGCGGATCGGAAGGATCCTGGCCGTATCTACCCTCCTGGTACTCGGTACCCGCACTTATCGGGTCGTACGCCTGGAGAAAGAGGGTGTCCGCGATCTGGTCCCCGTCGACATCCGCGATCCCCCCGATCCACAGACCCGTACCGAAGACATAGTTGTTCGGGGTGCTGCCCGGCCAGGAACCCGCACCATTCCCGGTAAAAACATCCAGACCATTCTGTCCGGTGTTCGAAATGGCCAGCCTGACGGCGTTGATGTCATGATATTTCATCACGATGTCAGCCGGTGACTGCATGTCCCCTGAGTCCTTCCGGTGGTGCTCGATGAGAGCGAAGCAAAACAGCTGCCCCGACGAAGCAAAAAGACTCAGAAAGCTTATCAGAACGACTTTTGTAATGAATCTGTTCATTCCTGCCTCCTTCGTGTGAATGATGAATTTGAAAAGACCTGGTATTGAATCCATTCCTGAATTTCCATTGCCGCACAACCAATCGATTCCACATTCATCTTTCCTTAACGATAAATAGGGACAGTCACCATTCATTTTTTTGCCACCATTATGCTAATTTTCAATAAATGGTGACTGTCCCTGTTTATTTATAGTGTAAAAAGAGCCGATGATCTAACAGTTAGTTTTTTCACAAAACACCTGCTGTTTCAAGAATTGGGGCCGGAGAAGAACCGAGTCAAAGCTCCCCACGAGGAGAACAGAGTCCAGGGTGCAACCTTCAGCGGTGTATCAGCAATGTTTCTTTATCACTCAACCCTATCTATTATAGTTTAGGGTTTTCGGAAATGTTGCAATCGGACTTCACTCCGGACATCATCCCGGATCACCAGCGACGGTCTCTCACTACAGCCGGAGGCTGTCCTGATCTTTCTCCCGCATTGATATTTTTCTCCGGAAGCCGATGTCCCTGCTATTGAAAACAGGGTTGTGTATTCATATACTACGTTATGGTATTCAGAGGAGTAATAGGACGATGACGAATCATCGAATATTCATCTGCCGGAAGATACCCTATGCGGGTCTGGAGATGCTGAGGGATTCCTGCGAGATCGACATGTGGGAGAATGACCTGCCGCCCCCACGGAAGGTCATCCTGGAGAAAGCGGCCGATATCGAAGGTATCCTGACGATGCTGACCGACAGGATCGACGCGGAATTCCTGGATTCAGCACCTAATCTGAAAGTCGTCAGCAATTTCGCGGTCGGGTTCGACAATCTGGATATTGACGAACTGACGAGGAGAAGAATCCCCGCCGGGAATACGCCCGGTGTCCTGACCGACACCACTGCTGACTTCACCTTTACGCTGCTGCTCGCCGCCGCGCGCCGCCTGCCGGAAGCAGAGCACTACGTGCAGGACAAACACTGGGACACCTGGGGACCACTCCTCCTGCTCGGCGTCGACTTGCACCACACCACTCTCGGCATCGTCGGAATGGGAAGGATAGGTCATGCGGTGGCGCGGAGGGCAAAAGGTTTCGAAATGAACATCATCTATCATGACACGAAACGCTTTCCGGAGATCGAAGAGGAGACCGGCGCCCGGAAAGT
>CAZZKG010000043.1:14716-32934 GCA_964654825.1 uncultured Gemmatimonadota bacterium
CTGATGCTCAGTAACTGCCTGATCGTTCCGCACATCGCGAGCGCCAGTCTCGAAACAAGGACAAAAATGGCGCTTCTCGCCGCGGGGAACATCCTCTCAGGACTTTCGGGAGAACCGCTCCCGAACTGCATCAATCCGGACATATATGCATGAGCGCCCAAATCGCGGCTGATCCGTGTCAACGCCGCCGTGATGACGCGCTCGCCATTTTCCGCGCCGCGGTGGACGCGGTGGATCCGGAAAGGCTCGTCAGGGAAACCGTTTTAATTGATCGGGACAGTATCACAATCGCAGAAACCTCATTCGATCTCACCCGGTACGATAGGATAGTCATACTCGGCGGCGGCAAAGCCAGCGCACGGATGGTAAAGGGGCTCGAGGAACTCCTCGCCGGACGCAGCAGAAAAGGCATCATCGTCACCGGTTACGGAAGCGGCGTTCCTCTCGAGGATGTCCGGGTAATCGAAGCCGGCCACCCGGTCCCGGATGAGAACGGACAAATCGGCACGCGGGAACTCCTCTCCCTCGCCGCGAGCGCTTGTCGAAACACACTTGTGTTCTGCGTTATTTCAGGCGGCTCATCGGCCCTGCTCACTGCACCCGTCGAAGGGGTATCGCAGCAGGACATGCGGGCCCTGACCCGACTGCTGCTCGCATCGGGTGCCGCTATCGACGAGATCAACACGGTGCGGAAGCATCTCTCCCGCATCAAGGGAGGGAATCTCGCGACACTGGTCTATCCCGCGACGCTTGTTACGCTCATCATCTCGGATGTCATCGGAAATCCACTTGACGTGATCGCCTCCGGACCGACCGTCGCGGATCCATCTACGTTCGCCGATGCGGTGCGGGTGCTCGAAAAGCATGATCTTGTAACGGAAACTCCTCCCGCTGTATTCGATCATCTCACACGAGGTGTCGACGGCAGTGTTCCTGAAACACCGAAACCCGGTGACCCGCGTTTTGTGAATGTCTTTCATTCCATCATCGGCGACAACAGGAAAGCCCTCGAGCGCGCTGAACGTGCGGCGACACGTCTGGGGTACGATACGGTGCTGCTTCCATCTTCCATCCAGGGCGAGACCCGCGACGCGGCGACATCCCACGCGCGGATCATCGAGAGAATTGCTCACAATGACGATCCTGTCGTAAAGCCCGCCTGCCTGCTCTCCGGTGGAGAGTGTACTGTGCGAGTGACGGGGGACGGGAAAGGGGGGAGGAACCAGGAATTCGCGCTTGCCGCAGCGATCGCACTCGAGGGGGTCGGCGGCTACTGCCTCCTGAGCGCAGGGACAGACGGCATTGACGGTCCGACCGATGCCGCCGGAGCGATCGTTGATCCCGGGACGTTACGAAGAGCCGTGCGCGCCGGGCTTGACGCTGTCGCATACCTCGAGAACAACGATTCCTATAATTTTTTCAGACAAACCGGTGATCTACTATTCACCGGCGCGACCGGTACGAACGTAATGGACGTCCAGGTGGTTCTTGTGGGTGATCAAGAGCAGAAACGGTACCTTAGGGGCTGAAACCATTTTCTGCATCAGCGAGAATCCTGTTGACTGTCTCCGACCCTTCGAGTATACTCAGTTTATGAATAATCGTGACCTCGGCGAAGATTCGATCAAAGCTCGAAGTCTACCCATCCTTCTCACCCTTATCGAGATTTCGGCTGGCCTCACCCTGTCACCCGGCCGGATGGCCGCACAGACGGGGGAAGTTTTAAACCCCGGTTCGGTCCAGCTCTACTTCGAAAACGACACATTTGCCGGCACCGACCGATGTTACACCGGCGGCATCAAATTGAGCTGGGTGTCGGGATGTCTCGAGAATCCACGTGAGAATCGCCTGCTGAAGTGGCTGCCTCTACTCGACGACCCCGGGTCACGACACGCGCTTTCCCTTTCGCTGGGGCAGAACATCTACACACCTGATGACATCACACGTAGTGATATCATAGAGGACGACCGCCCTTACGCCGGCAACCTCTACCTGTCACTGGGGATCCACAGCAGGAGTGAACGCCGGTGCCAGACACTCGGAATGAGCCTCGGCATCGTAGGCCCACACGCGTATGCCATGGAGGCTCAGAGAGGCATACATAAGATCATTAACGGAGTGAGACCCCTGGGATGGACCCATCAGCTGGGAGATGAACTCGCACTTGGCTTCACCTGCGAGACCAAGTGGAAGACCCTCAAGAAGGGGGTGTTCAGGAAACTCGGGTTAGAGTTCATCAATCACCTGGCAGGCGGTGTCGGCAACATCTACACGTACGCCAGTTCCGGTGCTCAGTTCCGGTTTGGATGGAACCTGCCGGGGGACTTCGGCGCATCTCTCATAAAGCCGAATGGTGACCGCAGCGTCGATATCCGCGAAAGAGGCGGCTTCGGAGTCCACTTCTTCATCCTGGTCGACGGGAAAGCCGTCCTGAGGGACATCTTCCTCGACGGGAACACGTTCAGGGACAGTCACCGGGTAGACAAAAAGAATTTCACAGCGGACATCATCCCGGGGTTTTCCCTGAGAAAGGGACGGTTCAATTTCAACTACTCGCACGTCTACTGGACCAGGAAGTTCACGACCGAGTCGAGGGACCAGGTCTTCGGGACATTCAGCATATCATATTCATATTAAATAGTATTAAATAGGGACAGTCACCATTTATTATTTCTATGCACTGCTGTCCGAAAAATAGGAAAAATAGGGACAGTCACCATTTATTATTTCTTTGATGAGCCATAAATAATGGTGAAATAAATGGTGACTGTCCCTATTTTTTTATGTGGAATCGCAGTGGGCCAAAAAAAAATTCGTATAACTTTCGATTTGTCTGTAATTCAGATAGATCAAACGATTTTCCTGTTTCTTCGCGAAGTGTGTCAGAGATAATTTTAGAAAAGGAGGGCGTTATGTTGAACACGAGACATCTCATCGCTTCAATGGCAATTACACTTCTCGCGACTGTTTCTCTCACCGGCTACCTGTCCGGGGATCCCGTCTCAACTGAGGAAGAGCTGTACCAGGTAAGGACCGCCATCCTCGAGAGAGGCGCCCCGTGGGTTGCAAAAGAGAACGAAATATCCAGAATGGATCCTGAGGAAAGAAGGACTCTGCTCGGTCTCATTCCGGAGGATCACGAGACCGGGCCCGTCAGAACAATCGATCCCATGGTCGGCCTTCCAACCAGCTTTGATTGGAGGGTATACAATGGTCACAACTGGATGACCGAGGTAAAAGACCAGGCAAACTGTGGCTCCTGTGTGATGTTCGGGTCACTCGCTGCGATGGAGGGATGGCTCAACATCCTCATGAATGACTGGACATGGGACGTTGACCTGTCGGAGCAGCATCTGTTATCCTGCGGAAGTGGAAGCTGTGCTTCGGGATGGTCGGTCTCCTCGGCGATGAGATATTTGACAAACCACGGAGCTCCGGAAGAGGACTGCTTTGTATATCAAGCTGCCGACAGGGACTGCAGCGAATCCTGCAGTGACTGGGAAGATCACACCGTCGAGATCAGGGACTGGGAGTGGGTAAATAACGACGAGAGCACGATTAAATCATACCTCCAGAACGGTCCACTCACAACGACCATGACCGTATATACGGATTTCTTCTACTACTCGAGCGGTGTGTATTCGCATTCCTGGGGTAGCATCGAGGGAGGACACTGCATCACTTTTGTGGGCTGGGATGACGATGCCAGCTGCTGGATCTGCAAGAACAGCTGGGGCGCTTCCTGGGGAGAGAACGGGTACTTCAGGATCGAGTACGGCAACAGCGGGATCGGATCGAGTACTTCGTATATGGAATTGTATCCGTTGATACAGGTATACACAGACAAGTACAGCTACCTGGGTGGCGATGAACTCGCACTCGGCATCAAGGTGGTCAATCCAGGGACGGAATACACCGCAGACGTTGAGATATGGGTCCGAACTCCCGGCGGAGCTGACTACTCCCTGTACTCGGGTGTCTACACGATACCAGCGGATGTGAACTTTACTAAGGATGATTTCATGACGGTTACCGTCCCAGCATCACTGGCCGAAGGTGAGTACACCCTCTACGGTGTGATTCGAGACAGCTCGGGTCTCGAAACGAATTCATTCGACATCCATCCGTTTGAAATCATTCATTGATATATAGAAAAGGTGCTGAGCGGGAATACGGATCTCCCGCTCAGCCCAGCTCCTTCAAGAGTTCCACCAGAAAGTCCCAGACCATACCCACCGTGCCGATGTGGATCTTCTCATCTGGCGAGTGGGGATATTTAATGGTCGGACCGAAGGATATCATGTCCATTCCAGGAGTTCTGTCGCCGATGATGCCGCATTCCAGACCGGCATGAATGATTTCGACAACCGGGTCTCTGTTGTACATCTTCTTGTAGAGCGCGACGCATTTCGCGAGAAGGGCCGAATCCATGTTGGCGGGCCAGGGTGGATAACCCCCTCCGGTATCGGCCGTACCACCTGCCAGGCGGGAAACGGCTTCAATCCGGTTGGTGAGCTCGTTCAACTTCGATACGAGAGAGCTCCTCTGACTGGTCAGCATTTTGAATGCTTTATCCTCGATGGAGACCCGTGCGAAGTTGTTCGACGTCTCCACCAGCCCCTTGATGTCGGTCGACATCGCGGCCACACCGTGGGGAACCACACTGATGGAATCGAGGACGGTTTTTGTACTGGCGGCGGTGAGGGTTTCATCGACAGCCGCGTCCCGAGCATCCTTCACCATCACGAAAAGATCAGGTTCAACGGTGGTGAATTCACTTTTGAGAGTTTTCTCCGTATCTTTGACCAGACCAGAAACCTTGGATTTATCACTCTCTGCCACGAAAATGAGCGCTTCGGCGTCCCGCGGAATCGCGTTGTGGGCTGTTCCCCCGCTCACCTGAGCCAGGCGGATGTCCAGCTCCGTATTCAGGGAATCGAGAACACGACCGAGGGCTTTTATGGCATTCGCCTTTTCCTTGTCGATGTCGATACCCGAATGACCGCCTTTCATCCCACCGGCGGAGATTTTTACCGGCGTGTATCCGGCGGGAACTTTCTCGGTCTGGACCGGCAGCGAAAGATTTGTGTCCTTTCCGCCGGCGCATCCGACAGTAAAGTACCCTTCATCTTCGGAATCGAGGTTCAGGAGAATCTTTCCCTCGATAAAACCGGGCTCTAAAGCATTTGCACCCGTCAGGCCCGTTTCCTCGTCGACGGTGAACAGGAGCTCGAGTGGAGGATGCTTCGCCTCCTTATCGAGCGCGACGACGAGCGCCATCGCTATGGCGATCCCGTTGTCGGCACCCAGGGTTGTCTTATCAGCGGTCAGCCACTCACCCTCGAACACCAGTTTGATTGGATCCTTCGAAAAATCGTGCGTGGAATCTGGGGTTTTCTCGCAGACCATATCGACGTGGCCCTGAAGGACCACAGGCGGCTTATTTTCGGACCCGGGTGACCCGGGCACCCTGATGACGATGTTCCCCACCGTGTCCTGTTTAGTAGTGAGGTTGTTCGCTTCGGCCCACTGCAGGAGCCAGGCGAGGATCTTCTCTTCGTGCCTGGAACAGCGGGGGATTCTGGTTATCTCTTCGAATACCTTCAGAATGTCTTTCGTCTTCTCATGGGTAATGGTCATCTATCACTCCTGGTTTGAGTAGAGTTACACTATAAGGAAACGACTTTCAAATGTCAATACGTTGAGCATTCTCACCCTTTCCAGAACGACTGTGGGAAGGCCTCGGCGCGTCCTGCTGCGGGCATCCGTTCGGTGGTTTAGTCATCAGTAATGGTGGATCCCGACGTGGTTTCCTTGACTACACATACTCCTTCCCGTACTGGAGAAGGTCCCTGTACGGGTTATGATCTATGTGTGCATGAACGGGTGAGAACAAGACGCTGCCTCCCGGGTTGGTTCCCGGGAGGCGTAATGTCATTCATTTCGATATTATCATCTCAAGTCACGGATCGATTTTTACGAGAACGGGGTTGGAAACGAAGTCGAATCCGTCTGTCAGGGTGAAGGCGAATGTGATTGTTTTTCCGGCGTGATCGGGGTTGATGGGGGACGGAAGATTGAGAGTCGCCGTCGCCCGGCCGCTCTCATCGAGTGTCCCGCTGAAGTTCTGAAAAACGACGCCGTTCAGATTGTTGAGGATGATGTCGGTCAATGCATCCCTGTTGAGCGGGATAACCTCCCCACCCGGAAGCGTTGTGCCCGGGTACGGTCCACTCGAACATCCGCCCATCAGGTAGGGACGATCGGCGTTATCTGCGCCCGCATCGAGGAAGAAGTCGATGTTGCAGCCCACAGAAGCAGAGAACTGATAGGCCTCGGCCCAGATACTAGGATCGGTGTCCACGGATTGCACACGGAAGTCATCCAGGCCGGCTTCGGTGATGGAGTTACTCGGATTGTCCGCTGTCCCGAATCGGACCCGGAGCTGATCGGTTGGTTCCAAGTAATCCGAAACGGTAAAACTCATGGGAATCCACTCGGCCGGGCTGGAATAGGTGGTGGAAACATTCGTCCACGTAGAACCGTCATCGTTCGAAACGTCCACGAAAAATGGATCATCGCCGTCGTCATTCTGAAACCACGTATAAAAATCGACAACGGCGTCTCCACCCCCGATGCTGAAGCGTGGTGATATCAGCATCGTCGGCCCGCCGTCGACATCATAATCACGATAATAACCGCCCGGGGGGCCATTCTCCGTCACAAAACAGAAGGAGCCGGCGCCTGCAGGATTATCCTCGAGCGGCGCGACCTGCCCGCCGCTGGTCGCATTGGGTACGCAGCGCTCCCAGGCACCCGCGGCGAGGTCGATATTCTCCACCGACCAGCCAGTTTCCTCTTCGAAATCATCCGTGAAGAGAGCCTGCGCAAGGCAGACGTCGTACGAGTAGACATTTTCCGGGGCATCAGGTGGTGCGGTGACAACGACACCGGTGCCGGTCTCGGCGACAAAATAGAACTCAGGGCTATCTCCCGGCCGGGCACCTGGTATAACGACTTCGTAGAGGTCCCCGCCCTGGGGCGCAAACGGTACAGCCGTATATGCATCGGACGGGTCGAACCGGTAGTACAGGAACCCTGTTCCCGGCTCATAGCTCCCGGATCCGGACTGGATCTCGACGGTTATGGGGGTTTCAGGACCGGGTGGCATCTGACCGGAAGGAAACTCTCCGGGGAAGTTGAGATAGAGTGCTGGTTCCACCTTCCCCAGGAAAGGATCACCCGTTATTGTCATGCCGTAGTGCCAGCCGATCTCATCGTCATTGTAGGGTGCAAGGTAATTGAACCACTGCCGGAAAGCCTCACCGAAACACTCGCCGGCCCCGAAAGGCTGGTAGAACGCCCAGAACACCAGCATCGATCCTGTTTTCGTGCTGCCGATGACGGACAGGCTCGTAGTACTGGTGTCATAGATGTAAGATCCCCCCAGAAAATTGGAATCCGTGTACCTGAGCGAACTGCACGCGAACAGATTGAAGAACATCGCGTGAGGTTGAACCGCCTGTATCTGGTAATTGTAGGCCAGGCCGCCGCGGGTGAAATAATGCGCGGATGATGATGAATGACAGCACATCTGGACGAATTCATAGGCGGTGTTCGGCACCCTGTTGTCGACATAGTCGTCCCGGTTGGTGGCAGGTGCCGGGATGTCATCGAAATCTGGATAGGCGTATTGAATATCGGTCCGAATATCCATGTACGCAGCCCAGTCATCTTCGGTGTAGGACAGAGCGTATTCGGGTGTCACCATCCCACCGCTTCTGTAATTGTGATTCTTGTCCAGGTATTCGTTGGTGATCGATTCTTCATCACCGCTCATCATCGAAGCATCGATGTGACCGATGAAGATCTCGGGCCCCTCGTCCCCGGATCCGGCGGAATGATAATCGAATATCCCGTCGGAATCACCGTCAGACCAGGTGCCGTCGAGATCCATGTAATAGAGATCACAGGGAAACTCCTCGTGCCCCCAGACTTCACATTCATACCAGGCGACAGGGAGATCGCCGACATACACGCACCCCGCCAGATCGGTCGAATTGGTGATGATGAAGGTCTTGAGATCCTCTGGTGTGCCTCCCGAAACAAGATGGACTTCCACCGCGTAGCCGGTGAATTCAAGATCGGACACGTAGCGGGTCAGGTTGCTCTCAATTCCGCTGTAAAGCGAGCTGTTGACCAGGACCAGGGCCTTGACGGTGAGTTCATCTCCTCGTTTGGAAGGTGTCACATAAAGGGGAGTGGTCGAGAACGGCATTGTCTCCCTCCCACCCAGGTATTCCCCGTAGGTACCCGGACTTCCCGGACCCGTCCATCTCAGCCGAGGGATGTTGCTGTAATCCGCGTCGACCCCCCCGTCCCCCTCCCAAATTGCCATGGGAAGAGACCGGCCGAAACCACTATCGCCTGGAACGAAAAATGACACACAGAGGATCGACAGAAAAGAGATAAAGAAAATACGTGTTGTCTTCGTCATCGAATTACTCCTTGTGAGGGTGCGTACACCATGCATTGTATCACTCCCCGGATATAATGTCAAGCACGCACTGATTCCACACACTCTGATTCAGCGGAGAAAATGTTGCTTAACATGCATCCACAGTACAGGCGGGAATTTGCATTCGATGTCGCATGTGTGCTATAATGATATAATTACCATAGACCAGTACTCACTTTCAGGACCAAGATCATATGCGCCCTATCCCGGTTTACCTGGTTTTCGTAGCCTTTCTTACAGGCATAACAGTCATCTCGACCGATATCGAGCGAGCCCATGGGAATTCCCTCGAGGATAATGTCACACTTCTCTCTCCTGTTGGCGTTGCAGTCCCATGCCCCTTCGAACTGCCCCTCGACCTGCAGGACGAGCTCGATCAGGTCGTAGCACTAAACAACGGTTACGGCGGCGGAATCTTCAGAATCGCCTCGGGAACCTGCGGACTCATCTGGGAGGGAGCTTCAGGAAATGTGATTCACGATGGGTCACCCATCCCGGCAGACGCCAACTTCGAGATCGCGAGTACATCCAAGGCGTTTACGGCTGCAACCGTTCTTCTCCTGATGGAAGAGGGCTTACTTACCCTGGATCAGCCTATCGGCGAGCTGCTTCCGCCGGAATACACAACCGGTCTCATCGTCATCGACGATTACGACTACACACCCGAGCTAACCGTGCGCCAGCTCCTCTCACACACCTCGGGTCTTCCCGATTACTGGTACGACCCTCCTTACATCTATCCCGGCATTAACGCGTTTCTGCTGGAATACATTCTCTACCCTAACCGCTTCTGGGAACCGGTCGATATTCTGGCGTATGTCCCGGGTTTGGATCCGATTTTTGTGCCCGGTACGTCCTGGCACTACAACGACACCGGCTATCTGCTGGCCGGCCTGATTGTAGAACAAGTCACCGGCATGGGGCTCCACGAGGTCTACCGTGATCGGATATTCGACCCGCTAGGCCTGGATGACACATGGCTGCACTGGCGGGAACCGCCGGCACCCGGACTGACCAGATCTCACCGCTACGAGGAGATCTGGGACATGTACACGAAACGGCACAACAGCGCCGACTGGGCCGGAGGAGGTCTGGTGAGCAGTACACGTGACCTCGAAACTTTTATCCGAGCTCTGGCCGACAACACGCTGTTTTCTGATCCCTCGACGATCGAAGAAATGACAGCGTGGATCGGGACAGATACGCCCGGTGTCCAGTACGGCCTGGGGCTCTTCAGGACATGGCTTGGCGGAGGACACGGAGAGATCTGGGGCCATGACGGCTACGGTAACTCCTGGATGTACTACTGGCCGAAAGAGGACATCACCATGGTCGGTACGCTCAACCAGACAGAGAATGACTGGTGGCCGCTTGTTGCTGCAGCCGCCCAAGAGATCGACCCCTGACCGGATCGATCCCCCACGCCCGGTCAACGAGCGAATGCACCTTCCGGCCCCTGAAGTCGATTATCGTTAGGGTTTCATGGTTTGATCGAGGGGAAGAAAGTGTCACTGTCTCTCCCTGGCCTTCGAAAGTGAGCATCTTTATCAATCCAGACTATGGTCTTGACAGCCGGTTTTATTATTAATATACTTTATTGAACATTCAACAAAGTAAAACATGGGCAGAAAATCATCCGCAAAAAGAAAAATCCTCCGTACGGCATCGAACCTGTTCTGGCACAACGGGTTCGAGTCGACAAGCGTGGGGGATATCCTCAGGGAAACCGGCCTCGGTTCGGGTACGCTGTACTGGTTCTTCGACAGCAAGGAAGAATTACTCAGTGAGGTACTCGAGAGCTACCTCGGAAAACTCGAATCGGTGCTCGCCACTCCGGCATTGGCTAAATCTGAAGACCCGCGCGAGCGTATCTCCCTCATCTTCGATTTCTACCGGCGGCAGTTGATCGATTATGACTTCGAGCTCGGCTGTCCGATCGGCAATATCGTACTGGAACTGGGAGACAGATATCCCGCTGTCCGAATAAAGACCGAGAATCTGTTTACCGCCTGGAGGAATATGATTACCCGCTGCCTACAACCCGCAGCCGACCGGTTCAGATCCGGGGACGAGATGGATTCTCTCGCCATGTTCGCCCTTACCACGATGGAAGGCGGCGTCATGCAGGCGAGGGCGTACAAGGACATCGGATATTTCGATGAGTCCGTTCATCACCTCATGAGTTATCTGGACACGATCCTGTAATCTCTCCGCATCCGGCTTGCCAACTGGAGGGCACTTTTTTAATGTTATCTCAGCACTGGGCGCTTGACAAGCACTCTCACGATCCGGCATCTTCACCGGCTTGCGGTCCCTGGAGAGCCGGAGAAGGACTCTTTTCGCGATACCGTTACAGGTGTGATAAAGAACGACAAGAATAATGACTAAAAAAAGAAACCTTCTCATAATCCTATCCCTCATCTCTACCTACAACATCGTGATGGATTATTACTGTCTCAGGCAGTACCACAGCTACAACTCCGGGGCATACGATCTGGGGATCATGGCACAGTCGTTCTGGAATACGTCACACGGTGACATCCTGTACGAGAGTGTCAACAACGGTACACCGACCTCGAGATTCTGGAAAGGCCGCTGGGAGCTGATCAACATACCGCTTGCCATTCCCTATAAGCTGTTCACGCACGTGGAGTACCTGCTGTTAATGCAGACGTTGATCATTTCGATGGGTATCATCCCGCTCTTCCTTCTGACGAGACGGCTCCTGGAGGACGATCTTTCGGCTGTTTTTTTATCTCTGGTTTACATCGTGAATCCGGTCATTCACAATGCCAATCTCTTCGCCTATCACAGTGTCTCCCTGGCGATACCGATGATCGTCGCGCTCATATACCTGACCGAACAACGGTCCGCCTCTCCCCTCCTTATAGCAATGTCGGTTCTGATCATCTCGTGCCGGGCCGACCTGGCACTCCTTGTATCGGCCTATTCGATCTATCTCTTCGTTATATTCCGGAGGAAAAAACTCGCACTCACCATTCTCATCCTCTCAATAGCCTGGTTTACGCTGTCACGGTCTACCGATTTTATCCGGGAGTTGTTCGGTCTCCCCCCCACCCTCAGGGATAACATCACGACCGGACGATGGGATCACCTGGGCGGTACCAGCCCGATCGGTTTCATGAAAGGAATTGCGACAAATCCGCTGACAGTCGTAAAGAGCATCGTAACGAGCGAAAATATCAAGTATTTCATCAAGATAACAGGCCCATTCGGCTTCCTTCCGATCTTCGCTCCGGCAGTGTTCTTCATCGCCTCTCCCTCGATTTTCATCAACGCGATCAGTACCTGGCAGGCCTCACACGATATAAATCACCATTACAACGGGCCGGTGGCGGCGATCATGATCATCGCTACCGTCTACGCGATACACTCCCTGAGCACAAGAACGGGCCCGAGATGGCTGGTGCGCCTGGTGCCATCGAAGCGGATGATGGTTATTCTGCTGCTTTTTGCAAGTATCGTATCCGCCGTCTGGAAATCCAACTATATGAACATACCGAACTGGAAGGTGAAACCGCACCATGAGCAGCTGACTTCGAGGCTGAAAAATCTGGATCCCGCACTGTCGGTTAGCGCACATTTTTTCCTTCTCGATCACCTTACAGGGAGAAGAGAACTCAACCTGTTCCCCGACAATGTCGGGCAGGTCGAACTCGTCGCCTATGACCTGCGGCTCGGGTTCAATCGCGTCATGGATCACACCATAGTGGGTCACCCGAAGATCGATCCGATAAATACCTATCTCGAGGATGTGTTGAACAACCCCACGTACGGGATCGAAACCTATGATGACGGTCTTCTCCTGATCAGGAAAGGGGCCGACTGGGCCGATGGGGTCCGAATGCTGACAGCCGTGACCGAAACGAAAGATTTTACATCCAGGAATACGACACTGCCGGGGAACATGTTTCTCGAAGCTGTCAGATTGAACGGCCTGGTGGGATTTCAGAAGAATGTGTTAAGCTACACGATGGTGTGCAGAACTCCCGGGGAGGATTATAATCCGGTACCGCTCGAGTTTCTTCTCGAGAGTGGGGGAAAAAATTATCCATACTCGGGACTCTCTCTCGTGTCACATCTCTCCGGCGTTTTTCAAGACGGCATCCTTCGAGACAGGTTCGCTGATGAGATCGGTATTACGATCCCGGAGGATCTCCTCCACGCCGATGTCATTGTGATTTCCATTCAAGGGAATGATCGTGAATACCATCTCTTCGATACGATTTCGCTGTCAGGAAGGTGAGGTCAGATGAACAGCCACAATATGCTGTTTCATATGCTCCGTGAGCGGGAGCTGACTCTCGGGAGGACGTGGAACTTCGTCACGAACTACTTCCACTATCTCCTCAAAAAGCCGATCATCAGCGGAGTGCCCTCCCTCCTCATGATCGAGCCTACGAATCTGTGTAACCTCCACTGCCCGCTTTGCCCCACAGGGAACGGGAGTATCGATGCCCCAAGAGGTTCGATGAAACCCGGTGATTTCAAAAAGATCATTGATGAGCTGGGGAACCGGATCCTCTATCTGACGATGTACAATTACGGCGAGCCGTTTCTGAACAGAGAACTCCTCACCATGATTGAATACGCGAAACAGCAGAGAATCTTCATCAGGATCAGCACGAACGGGCACTTCTTCGAGAATCCGGCTGAACGACGAAGGCTTGTTGCCTCTGGTCTCGACCACCTCATCATCGCACTCGATGGAGCAACACCGGAGACCTTCCGCACATACCGGAGAGGGGGCAATTTCGAAAGGGTGATCGGTAACATCGGTAAAATCGTGGAAGAGAAACGGGCTCAGCGTTCGAAGACACCTTATGTGGAACTCCTTTTTGTCGTCATGAAGCATAACGCGCATGAAATTCCCACCATTAAATCGATCGGCGAAGAGATCGGAGTTGACAGAGTCAAGCTGAAGACCATTCACCTCAAGAGTTATACAGAAGACTCAGCTGAAATCGCCGAAACGTATTTACCGGAAGATCTGAACCTCACGAGATACAAACAGGCGGATGGCAAACTCGTTGCGGAACATAGCGCCGGCCACACCTGCAAATGGCTTTGGCTTGGTTCGGTGATAAACTGGGATGGTTCTGTCGTCCCGTGCTGCTACGATCCAAACAGGACTCTCTCGCCCGGGAACGTCTTCGAAGTCGGCAGTTTCAGGGAGATCTGGAACAACACTCAGTACATCAGCCTCAGAAACACCATTCGTATGAACAAGAACACACTCGAGCTTTGCAGGTTCTGTCCCGGCACCTTTACCGGACCCGACACCGGCTGAGGGACCTCACCGGCATCACTTTCTCTGAGTTACCAGCATTTTCTCTTTTTTTCCTGACGGTGCAGCAGGATCCAGGTGTCTCTGCAGCCAGAGCTCAAGAGTGAGGAGGGCCCAGAGACGGTGGCAGTGGTTATGGGTCCGACGCTGGTGTTCGATGAGAAGTTTCTGGACGTATCTCCGGCTGAATAGTCCCCTCCTTGCGAGCGTTGAATCGTTGAGATTGTCTTGAAGAAATTCCTGAGCTGAAGCAGACTCACGCATCCAGTTTTTCATCGGTATGGTATTGCCGAGCTTGTCTCTTCTCTTTAAAATTGCCTCTGGAAGGACATCTCTCATCGCCCTGCGAAGCAAATTTTTTGCAGCCACCCCGGAACGCGTTTTCAACCGGGAAGGGATTTGTGCGGCCAGCTCGACGAGTGGAATGTCAAGAAGCGGGAATCGCACTTCTATCCCGAAGCGGCGTAACGCTTGCATCCTGCGAAGATAAAAATCCACGATGGTAAAGTAATCTCCATAGAGGGACTTGCTGAGCTGGTCTGAAGCATCACTCCCACGGTAGATGTTCTCCACCTCAGAGTACACATTGTGATCGCTGATCTGGTACCACACCTCATCACTGCAGAGATCCTTCAACTCATTTATTCTGTAATAGACACGCCAGCGGTTACTGTAGAGTTCACGAGGGAAAGAATGGCTGTATGAGAACCGCCTGAGTCTCACAAACAGATCCTGCTTTTCCTCTCTATCGGGAATAAGATTCAGTAATCTCGTGGCGGGGTATGTAATGATATCGGGCAGACGATCGATCACCCTGGCGTACCTGTCGGCGATATACACAGGATGACCCGCAAACAGCTCGTCGCCGCCGTCACCCGTAAGAACACAGGAGACATCCCGGCCGGCGTACCTTCCCAGAAGGAAAAATGCAGTTTCGACACCGATGTCGGAGAAGGGTTCTTCGGCAGTGTCTGTCAACTGTTCTATATTGGTAATTTCGGAAGGAGTAAAATCGAGTTCATGATGATATGTCTGAACGTGCTGAGATACGATCCTTGCATAACGAGATTCATCGTACGATTTCCCACGGCACCTGAAGGTGTAAGTGTGTATCCCACTGTCAAGTTCCGGTTCCATCAGAGCGGCCACTGAACTTGAATCCAGACCGCCGCTGATGAAAACACCATACTTCGACCCCCGGTCTTTGATACGCGCCTCTACAGCTTCGCGCATGTGATAAAGAAGTGCTTCCCGGTAGACTTCTTCCGTTTCAACATCATCCGCCTTGAATGACAGGTTCCAGTACCGATGCAGTTCCATTCGATCTGAGTGCACAGTCGCGTAAAAACCTGGTGGCAATTTGCGTATACCGGCGAAGAAAGTGTCCATCCCCAGATTGTAGTTGAAGATGAGATACCGATGGAGTGACTGGAGATTCATTCTTTTGCCGATTTCAGGCAGATCAGCAAGATCCTGGAGGGAGGTTGAAAAGAATACTCCATCACCGTTTCGAGCATAATAGAGAGGCTCAACACCGAGGTGATCTCGAACAAGTGTGAGACACTGCTGCTGGATCTCGAATATCACCAGGGCAAAACTTCCATTGAGCCGGCCGAACAGGTCATTACCCAGTATGCTGTAAGCATAAGCGATAATTGCCGCTTCATCGTCGTTTGTGCTGCTGCAGGCGAAAACGGCCAGACGCTCTCTCAGGCTATCGAGGTTGAAGATATGCCCCTGGAACGCAACAAGAAGATTGTTATTCCGGTAAACCTTCTGACCGGCGTCGAGGGTGGGAACACCTGTCGGAGACACAAAGAGAGTAAAGTCTCCTCGTTCAACCCGGAGAGGAAGACTGTCACTGTGGTCATCGTTGTGAAAAGGATCTATCTGATAATGAGGAAATGGTTTCCCTTTGCATCCAATAAGCACTTATACTCCCGCCTGTCAGGGAAGACACACAGTTGAAAACGAAGTCCGCTCCGTTTGAGTCCTGAAAAAATAGGCCTCTGGCAACAATTTACGCAGTATCTGTGCCAACCGAGTGACAGTATCTTCTAGTGGTGCGTAACGTGTTATTTTATAAACTGTTTTGCCACTACCCAGTACATATCGAGCAGGAGGTTGACAATCGAAACAGCACGTTTCACGAGCCCCTTCTCCGGAAGGAAATAGGATCCGGTGAAATCACCTGATCTCAGCAGTACAGAATCTCCAATTGTTTTTTGTGACAACGTCTTTCGCCGTTTTTTCATCAAGATAGGGAACGATTTCAGAACATCAATCAGGGCTCTCACATAGTGCGACCCCGCGCCTTTCACCAGGCAAAAACCGAAAAGCATTACGTCATAGAACAGAATCGCCGGAAGGAGAAGAAAGATGGATCGCGTTGAGTAATTTTTCAGAATAAAAATCCAGCGGTTTTTTATCTGGTGGTAGTACAGTGAATCGTCTCGCCTTTTTACATTATGAAGTACCCGGCCGTTTTCAACAACAAGACACTGCTTCCCGGCAGCTGTCAGCCGAAACGTATACTCTCCATCCTCCCATCCGAAGAACAGGTCCTCGTCGAACATCCCAACCCTTTGAGCGCGATGGTTGTCCACCAGTAAAGCTGTGCCATGTACCGTGGTTGAGATGAACACTCGCCTCCCATTGCTTCCGTTTTTTTTCGGTTTGTCGAAGATGGCGGCTCCGACATAGTGTATGTGGACCGGACCATACTGGATGTTCGACGGATCACGAGCGGAAACAACAAGGGGAGAACAGATCGCGGCCTTATCCGAATTGACAAGAACTCTCATCAGTTGAGCAAGGCACGCCTTCGTCACGATTGCATCATAGTCGAGGAGGAAACAATACCGATTTCCTGTTCGAAGAAGTGCAAAATTACGGGCGGGGTTGGGCCCATTATTTCTCGGCAATCTGTGAATTTCAACTGACGGGAAGAGCTTTCGGACACGTGGTATGCTGTCATCGGTAGAGGCATTATCCACCATTAAAACGGAATACGAGGGATACTCGATGTCGAAGATCGATGAAAAGCACTTTTCGAGAAAGTGTGCTCCGTTATAATTGATTACGGCTATCGTTACCGACGGAAATCTCACTGTCCTGCCCCCATACTTGCTGTTTTATGATTCTGTATATGCTTATTGTCGGACCGCCGACATATATACCGTCAGGTACGAATTCTTTTATGAGTTCATTTTCTGAGAAGAACGTGCTGTAAAAGTCAGCTTCATTGGGATATCTATCCGAATGATCCGTAAACCGTGCATAATCTTCATCGCTCACGATGACATAGTCCAGACTGTCAGCACGCTCGGGATGCCTCACAAGACCCCAGAAACCCAGGCGAGTCACCTCAAACAACGTGGAGTACTCTTCAACCGGTGGAGTGAAGTGTTCTCGACCCAGTCGTGAACCCGGCGCCAGATTTTCGCTGATCCAGGGAATGCTTATCCAGCGTGTATCAGGGAGTGTTATCTCCCTTACGTAACGGTACGAGCCGAGAGCCGGTCCAACTATACCGGGCAGGAGAAGTACAACCAGTATAGTGACGGAAAGGATTTTCGGGAGCGATCCCTTCACCGGTGGTATCAGTATTCTTTTGAGGGAATTCCACATAATGTACGCACAGGTTCCACTCAATACGGCAAGCTGGGGAATGACCGCCACGATGTTCCGTGGGAAAAACACGCGGTATGATCCCACGAATAGGAACAATGCAAGCGGCAAACCTGAAAGAAGCAGTGCCTCCCATGGTTTACTCAAAGCAAGCAGGACAAATCCGGAGACAGCCAGGATGGTCGGTAGAAACCCGAATCCTTCGCGGAAGAGGTGCCCCCCATACAGGGTAAAGCTCGTCACACCGGCGGCTTCACTCCCGGGGTGCCCGATACTATAATGAGCCTTCTCATACATGATGCTCTCGAGGAATGTGCTGTGATCGAGGAGAGCATAGGGGGTTGTCACGAGAAAAGCTGCCGGGGTGACTAGCAGGAAGACCAGAACATCCCGATCGATCCAGCGGCTCCCATTCCTTATGTGGAACAGATGAGCGGTGAACATGGGGATCAGCGCGACGAAACCGGTGTACTTTGGAACTTATAGCAAGACCGCAGAAGAGACCCCCTAATAAATAGTATCTGAGTTTCTGTCCCTGGAGATACAGAAGAACCCCTGAAAGCGTGGCAAGCGAGGTCCAGAATACGACAGACGAATCTACCGTGATCGTGAACGAATTTTCCACATGCAGCAGGGAAACGCCTATGAAACAGGCAGCAGCCAGCCCGGCTATCGGGTGAATCAATCGTTGACCGATCTCACATGTCACACAGATCGTGAAAACAGAGATAAGGACGATGA
The DNA here is from genome assembly GCA_964654825.1 of uncultured Gemmatimonadota bacterium. Taxonomy (GTDB): domain Bacteria; phylum Gemmatimonadota; class CAZMKB01; order CAZMKB01; family CAZMKB01; genus CAZZKG01. Next base: position 32,914 of record CAZZKG010000043.1, read on the forward strand.
ACAATCTGCCATAGAGAAAAA
>CAZZKG010000044.1:0-32619 GCA_964654825.1 uncultured Gemmatimonadota bacterium
ACACTAGTGTTCCGTCCCGGAAGTTCGTGACAATTACAGCGAGCTATCGAGGTTCCTGGCCAGGCGAGACGACGCAAGTAGTACCTTTAGGTACTTCGAGGAGGAGCAACGCAGCCAGGAAATTCGAGCCCCGCCTGAATTGGTGATGAATTTCCGGGACGGGACACTAGTATCCGCTTTGATAAAATTTGAGGAGGCGATGGAAATGAGAATGGACAGAATGACGGTGAAAGCGCAGGAAGCGATAGCGGAGGCCCAGGGTATGGCCCTCGAGCGGGGGAACCCTGAAGTGGATTCGCTGCACCTCTTCCTCTCCCTTCTCGATCAGTCCGACGGCACGACTGGACCCATTGTAGACAAACTCGGGGTGGAACGAGGGTCTCTCAGATCCCGGATCGAAGAAGTCATCGGCAGCCTCGCCAGGGTTTCGGAGGGCGGCCTCGGTCAGATAGGGATGTCGAGAGGTTTGAGAGAAGACCTCCTGCAGGCTTTCAGAGAGATGGATACGCTGAAGGACGAATATGTCTCGACAGAACACCTGCTGCTCGCGATCTCTGTTGGTAAAAACGAGTGTGGTGATATCCTGAGGAAATTCAATCTGAACAGGGATAATATCCTGAAGGCGCTCGTCGATATCAGGGGTACCCAGAGGGTAACCGACCCGAACGCTGAGGATCGGTACCAGGCCCTCGAACGTTTCGGCAGAGACCTTGTCGAACTTGCCAGGAAGAACAAGCTGGATCCGGTAATCGGGAGGGATGATGAGGTGAGAAGAGTCATCCAGGTACTCTCGAGAAGGACCAAGAACAATCCCGTCCTCATCGGAGAGCCCGGTGTAGGGAAGACGGCGATAGCAGAAGGGCTCGCCCAGAGAATCGTGGGCGGAGATGTCCCCGATTCGCTCAAGGACAAACGCCTCATCCAGCTTGACATGGGTTCGCTCGTTGCGGGGACGAAGTTCAGGGGGGAATTCGAGGACAGACTCAAAGCGGTGCTGAAAGCCGTAACCGATTCCGAGGGAGAGATCATCCTGTTTATCGATGAGATGCACACCCTCGTCGGTGCCGGAGCGGCGGAGGGCGCGATCGACGCCTCGAATATGCTCAAACCCGCTCTCGCCAGGGGTGAACTGCACTGTATCGGAGCTACCACACTCGATGAATACCGCAAGTATATCGAGAGAGACGCCGCGCTCGAGAGAAGGTTTCAGCCCATCACGATCGGCGAGCCCTCTATCGAAGATGCCATCGCTATCCTGCGTGGATTGAAGGAACGGTACGAGGTCCATCACGGCGTGCGTATTACCGATCCGGCGATCATTGCCGCCGTCAAGTTGTCACACCGGTATATCACGGACAGGTTTCTGCCTGACAAGGCGATAGATCTCATCGACGAAGCGGCATCTAAACTGCGGATCGAGATCGACAGCCTCCCGACCGAGATCGATCAGATCGAAAGAAAGGTCATGGGACTCGAAATCGAGAAGCAAGCTCTTCTCAAGGAAGAAGATCCGGCTTCACGTCAACGGCTTGCTGTACTCGAGAAAGAACTCGCCGATCTCAAAGAGAAGAGCGATCACCTCAAAGCCCACTGGAATAACGAGCGGGAGATGATCTCCGACATTCGTGAATCCAAGAAAGAACTGGAGGAGGCGAGGATCGAAGCACAGAATGCGGAACGTGTGGGTGATCTCGCGACCGCATCGCAGATCCGGTACGGGGTTCTGCCGCGGCAGGAAGAGAAGCTGTCCGAGCTGAACAACCGACTCGCCGAACTCCAGAAGAATTACAGGATGCTCAAAGAGGAAGTCGAAGCAGAAGACATCGCAGAAGTGGTCTCCCGGTGGACGGGCATACCTGTTTCCCGACTGCTGGAAGGTGAAGTCCTCAAACTGGTGAAGATGGAAGAACGCCTCATGACCCGGGTCGTCGGCCAGGACGACGCGATCACCGTGGTGTCAGACGCGGTGAGAAGAGCCCGGGCCGGTCTAGGCGATCCCGAACGTCCGATAGGGAGTTTTATATTCATGGGTCCCACCGGTGTCGGAAAAACTGAACTGGCCAGGGCACTGGCAGAATTCCTTTTCGATGACGAGAAAGCCATGGTGAGGCTCGACATGTCCGAGTTCATGGAGAAGCATTCGGTGTCGAGGCTCATTGGAGCACCGCCCGGGTACGTCGGTTACGATGAGGGAGGATACCTCACCGAAGCCGTGAGGAGAAAACCCTTCTCAATCGTTCTGTTCGACGAGATCGAGAAAGCACACCCGGACATCTTCAGCGCCCTGCTACAGATTCTCGAGGATGGCAGGCTCACTGACGGGAAAGGCAGAACCGTCGATTTCAAGAACACGATCATCATCATGACTTCCAACATCGGGAGTCAGCTCATCCAGGAATACCAGAAACGGATCGGTTTCAAACATTCCGGCAGCAGCGAGGACGGTCGCCCGGAAGTCATCGATGACTACGACGAGATCAAGAAAGAAGTCCGGGAAGCTCTGAAGGAGAGGTTCAAGCCGGAGTTTCTGAACAGGATCGATGACGTGGTGATCTTCAATGCCCTGAGCACCGACGATCTGGCGAAAATTGTGGACATCCAGCTGTCCCTTGTCGCCAAGCGGGTCAGCGAGAAGGGTATCACCATCTGTCTCACTGACAGTGCTAAGGCCCTCCTGATTGAAAAAGCGTATGATCCCATCTATGGAGCGAGGCCACTGAAGAGGAGAATCCAGAAGGACATCCTCGATCCACTCGCGAGACTGCTACTCAGGGGTGAAATCGGCGAGGGTGAAGTGGTCACCGTGGATGTGGATCGGAAGGACCGCGGAGCACCGGGTGATGGGTCGTTCGTTTTCAGAGGATCCGGGAAGGAACGTACTCCCGTAGCCGATGAACCATCACTCGCTCATTGAGTTCTGTGTGTCTTCCGGCGGCGATGTGAACTCGAACAGTACACCGGAGGTCTCCTTCGGATTGACGAAGAAGACCTCCCGGCCTTCGCCGCCTGATCGCACTGCGCCGATCAGGGAGAGACCGAGCCCGGCAAGTCGCTCGTACAATGCGCCAATGTCCTCGCTCTTTACTGCGATATGATGAAGGCCCGGTCCTCTTCTTTCGAGAAACCGCGCGACGGGGCTTTCCTCATCGAAGGCCGAGAGAAGTTCGATCCTCGGGCCACACATATCGAATACCGCGATCTCTACCCCCTCCTGACGGACCACTTCGCGATGGGATTCCTCGACCCCGAGCAGTCTGGAAAATGCAGCCGATGCCTCGTCCAGATCTGTCACCGCGATACCGATGTGGTCGATCCCGGTTTTGTTCATAGTGCCTCCGCCCGGTTAAATCTTTCCTGCAGGTGGTTCGGGCGATTATCTCACCCGGTTTCCCCTCTAAATTACACTTGACACTTTCACAGTGCAATCATATTATAAGGGCTATCCACACGGCTCCATTAAAATCAACAGAAAACTTCATGTAAGGGTGGTAGTTTCATGGAAGCACATGCAAAACCTGCTGCGGTGACTGATCAAGAGTTTGCCGATAAAGTCGAGAACGCCCAGGGCCTTTCGGTTGTAGATCTCTGGGCCGAATGGTGCGGTCCCTGCAAGGCCATCGCACCGGTGGTGGATGAACTTGCCACAGAGTTCGAGGGAAAAGTATCATTTTATAAGCTGGATACTGAGAATAACAGAGCCACACCGACTAAGTATGGTGTGATGAGTATCCCTACCCTTCTCTTCTTCAAAGACGGGAAGCTGGTGGAAAAAGTGATTGGAGTAGTACCGAAGAAAAAACTTCAGGATGTGATCACCAGGCATCTGTAATCTGATCCATTCGACAATCAGGGGTCCTTTTCCGGGTAAGAGGGCCCCGATCCTTCCCCGACCTCTGAGACAGTTCGTGTCGCGCGTCATGGTGACTCAGGTCAGAGTTTCCCGGCTGCAAGCGACTTGACTTTGAAGTGATGCTCATATAGTATAGATAAACTTACGAAACCACCGGGCACTTGAGATGTTACCAGAAACAATCAAAAACTGGTATGTGAATTTTACATCTCCAATTACGGGATTTTTCACCAGACACCGGGTCCACCCCAATTTACTCACGACGATCGGTTTCCTCATTTCCTGCTTCGCGGCCTACATGATCGCTAAGGGGAGCCTCAGGTTCGGTGGATTTCTCATCCTGCTTGGCGGGACGTTCGATGTGTTCGATGGTGGGGTCGCGAGAGCATCCGGGATGGTATCCCGGTTCGGTTCCTTCTTCGATTCGAGCCTCGACCGATATGCCGAGATCGTCCTGTTTACGGGCTTTTTAATGTATTTCCTGGAAAGATCGAACGATCTCATAGCACTCGTTATTCTTCTGGCCACCGCTGGCGGAATCATGGTCAGCTACACACGGGCACGTGCTGAAGCTCTCGGGATCGAGTGCAAGATCGGCTTTTTCCAGAGGCCTGAGAGGATACTGTTTCTCGGACTCGGGGCGTTGTTGGGTGAAGGTGTCGTGAAGATAACACTGTGGATTCTTGTCCTGCTTTCGAACTACACCGCATTTCAGCGCATGGTCCACGTATACAAGGTAACGAGAGGGATGAATGGGGGAAATGGCAAGTCCCTATCTTGAATATTTCGGGTTCAAGGAGGATCCTTTTAATCTCACGCCCAATCCTCTTTTCTTCTATCTCACAAAAGAGCACGAACTAGCTATAGATGAGCTCGAGAGGGGAGTCCGCGAACGCAAGGGTGTGGTTCTCCTTGTCGGGGAGATGGGGACCGGAAAAACGATTCTCCTGAGGACCCTGCAGAAAAAACTGCCCGTAAATGTCCTTGTATCCTATCAGCTCAATCCCTCCCTCGGTTTCGTCTCTATCGTTCAAAAGATGCTGGCAGATTTCGGATTCCCCTGTGAAGCAGACTCGAAAGCCGAGTTGATCTCCTTCTGCCACGAGAAGTTGAGTGAGCTCGCTGACAGGGATGTGTCCGGTCTGCTCATCCTAGATGAAGCGCAGAGCCTCGGCGAGGAGGTCCTCGAAGACATCAGGATTCTCTCCAACATCGAAGACGAACGGGGGAAGTTCCTCAACATTTTTCTTGCCGGCCAGCCGGAGCTCGCCGAGAGGATCTCCACGGATTCACTGAGATCACTCAAACACAGGATCGGCGTTCGTATTTATCTCAAACCCATGGGTTCCGAAGAGATTTCCCACTACATCGACCACCGGCTGAAAGTGGCCGGGTGGTCCGGTGATGAGCCTCTGTTCACCCGGAATGCTCTCAGGTGGTTCACCTTCTCCTCACACGGTAACCCGCGTCTCATCAATGTCATCGCCGATAATGCCCTCCACCACGCTCACAGGGAAAATCTGCGATCAATAGACAAAGAGGTCATCAAACATACCATTTCCAGTCTGGAAGGTCGAGAAGCCCTCAGTAAGCAGGAGGCGAAAAAATTCAGTCTGAAGAGAATCAATCCATTACATGTCACATTTCTCATCCTGCTGATCGTTCTGCTCGTGTACATACCAACCCGGATGAAGCAGCGGAGAGAAAGACGTGAGGAGCGCTCTCGGGAAACGGCAATGGTTGAGGACACCCTGCAGACCCCGGTCACCAAACCTGAAACGGTTTTTGTTTCCCGGTCTCCGATATCAGAAGAGGTTCCCACCGCGGTCAGCGCTGGAGGGGGGTCCGGGGGAACCGGGCTCGAGCAGCACGACACGGAGGAAGAATTTCCGGTGGCTGGAACGGGGCCGGATGAAGATGTCATTCTTGACAGCCTGAGCCCGGTTGAGGCGGTACCGTCTGAAATCGATACAGTCGCACATGCGAATCAGATCGAATCAGGTCAGGCAGAGGCCCCACCTGCCCGTCAGGAAACACCGGCAGAAGCGGAACAGTTATCAATGGGAGAAGAATCCGGGGAAGGAAGCGGGGTCCGTGGTCGTCAGATCATCGTCGGTGCTGATGAATGCCTGTACCGGATCATCCTCTGGGAATACGGTGTCAGCGACCGGAAGACACTTGAAGCTGTGTTGGAGGCAAATACAGATATCAAGAATCCCGACAGGATTTATCCCGGGCAGAGGATATTTCTACCCGAGATTGCCGGGACCGATTAAAGGGTTTCTGGAGTTGTGCGGAGAGCGTTCCAGTTCTCGGTCACGACACTCCGGTTCCGCAGATAGACCGATACAGAGAACAATCAAGAAAGGGGAACGCACGATGAGCAAGGTCCGTGTCGGGATTATAGGCGTAGGAAACTGCGCCTCGTCCCTGGTTCAAGGAGTCCAGTATTATAAAAATGCCAGTGATAACGAATTTATTCCGGGGATCATGCATTCCAACCTTGGAGGATACCACATTAGGGATATCGAATTCAGTGCTGCAATCGATATTGACAAGAACAAGGTGGGCAAGGATCTTTCTGAAGCGGTTTTCACATGGCCCAACAATACCTACAAGTTTTCTGATATTCCGAAGCTCGGCGTTAGGGTGGAACGGGGTATGACTCACGATGGTCTCGGCAAATATCTGTCTGAAATCATCGAGAAAGCTCCCGGTTCGACCGTAGACATCGTGTCGCTGTTCAAAGATACCAGGACTGATGTGGTCGTGAACTATCTCCCCGTCGGGAGTGAGGAAGCCACCAAGTGGTATGTCGAACAGATCCTCGAGGTAGGCTGCGGCCTCATCAATTGCATACCCGTGTTTATTGCCAGAGAGCCGTACTGGCAGCAGAGGTTCGAGCAGAAACACGTCCCGGTAATCGGGGATGACATCAAATCACAGGTCGGGGCGACGATCGTGCACCGTGTCCTCACTCGCCTCATGAGGGAGAGGGGAGTGCGGCTCGAGAGGACATCTCAACTCAATGTCGGCGGTAACACCGATTTCCTGAATATGCTCGAGAGGACACGACTCGAATCCAAGAAGATCAGCAAGACCAACGCGGTGACTTCACAGCTCGATTACGATATCGGTGCGGGAAATGTTCACATCGGTCCGAGTGACTATGTAGAATGGCTCAGTGACAGGAAGTGGGCGTACATCCGCTCCGAGGGGAAGACTTTCGGCGGTGTTCCTCTCAACATCGAGCTGAAGCTCGAAGTCTGGGACTCCCCGAATTCAGCCGGTGTCGTCATCGATGCGGTAAGGTGCTGCAAGCTTGCTCTGGATAACAAGCTCGAGGGGAGTATCAATGGCCCGTCGTCTTACTTCATGAAATCACCTCCGGTCCAGTATACCGATGACAAAGCACGCGAGCTCACGGAGAAGTTCATCCGGGATATGATGCGGATGAAGGGGAAGAACAGGGCAAAGAAAAAATCGAAGTAGACGTTCGAATGCATCGGTTATTTCTGTGAGGTTGTTGTTCTGGGCGGTAGTTCCGGTTCGCGGAGTTGGGTGTCTCTTTAATTTCCAGTTGTGTTTTCGTTCGCAGGGAGAGGTGACCTCGTGTACCAGGCGGCGTATGATCCTGGAGTATCATGCAGGGAACGCTTATCACATTCGAAGGCATAGAGGGGTGCGGCAAGACCACCCAGATCGGACTGTTCACGGAATGGCTCGAGGGAGAGGGGATTCCTACTCTTCTGACACGCGAACCGGGCGGCACCTCCCTCGGTGAGGAGATCAGGAACGTCCTGCTGCATGGATCTGATGTCGAGATTAATCCCCGAGCCGAGCTCCTCCTGTATCTCGCCAGCAGGGCCCAGCTCGTCAAAGATGTCATCAAACCCGCCCTGGTCGATGGGAAGGTCGTTCTCGTCGACAGGTTTTCCGATTCCACCGTCGCATACCAGGGATGGGGAAGAGGACTCGACATCCGCATGATTCAGGAGATGAACGGATTCGTCACCGGAGGCATGCTCCCGGACCTCACCTTCATCTTTGATCTCGATCCGAGGACGGGACTTTCGAGAATTTCACACAGGACAGATGATGGTATGCCCGACAGGATCGAGGCAGAGAAAATTTCCTTCCACGAGAAAGTCCGGCAAGGTTTTCAGAAGCTTGCCCGGGAAGGTGGACGATACCGCCTCATTGATGGTGAGAGAACGGTAGAGAGCATTCAGGAAGATCTCCGCCGGATCTACTCCTCTTTCCTCAAGGAGCGAAAGCAGCCATGAACCCGGAACCGGACAGCTCCCCGGTACCATCCCAGCCGCTCCTCTCGATTATAATCGTATCCCACAACTCACGCAGATATCTGAGGCGCTGCCTCGGTTCGCTCTTGAAAGTTCGGGGTAACTCCGCATTTCAGGTCATCCTCGTCGATAACGCATCATCCGACGGTACCGTCCAGATGGTAAAGAAATCATTCCCGCAGGTTGAAGTGATCAGCAACAGGAAGAACCTCGGTTTCTCGAAGGCCTGTAACCAGGCAGCGGTGCGAGCCACCGCCCCCCGTATCCTGTTTCTGAATCCCGACATTGAGGTAGAACAGGACACGATAGCCAGAATGGTTGAGAAGATGGAAACGGCGGAGGATATCGGTGTGCTGGGAGGGCTCGTCTTCGATGCGTCCGGTCTTCCACAGCACAGTGCGAGGAGGCAGATACCGGGTATCGCCGGAGCGTTTTTTTATTTGACGGGCCTCTCGAAACTCTTCCCTCAATCAGACCGGGTGAGTCAGTACAGCCGGTCACACGAGTCACCATTTCGTGAGAGGGAGGTTGGTGCCGTGTCGGGTTCCCTCATGATGACACGGAAGGATATTTTCGACAGCGTGTCGGGATTTGACGAGGACTTTTTTCTTTACGGCGAAGATATCGACCTCTGCCTCCGAATAGCACGAGAGGGTTTCAGGGTCGTGTATTTTCCCGAGGCCCGTGCGCTGCATCACCACCGGACCTCCACCCGGAAACGGCCTTTCAAGGCAACCTATCATTTCTACCGGTCCATGGGATTGTTCTACCGGAAGCACTACCGTCAGGGAATCGGCAAACTCCTCTCCCCGCTGGTGGACGTCGGGTGTTTCTTCCTGTTCCTGCTTCAAATACTCTTTGGAGAAAAAATGCGGCTCTCGGGAGGTGTCATCCGCAGGGAGAAATGGTGGATGAAATTTGTCTTCACCATGCTGGATCTTATCTCGGTTATCGGATCCTGGTTTCTGTCAGTATATCTTCGATACGGGCAGTTACACCCCCTCCCACCCTACCGGGATTACCGATCCTATCTGCTTTTCATCGTGATCTTTCTCGTTGTGACGTACGGGAGCCTGCTCTCTCTCCGAGCCTACCGGACGCGCCCTCGCGAGGTGAGGACCGCCCTCAAGTCGACCTTTCTCGTATTCGTTGTACTCAACCTCATTTTTTTCTATGCAAAACCGATAGCATTCAGCCGGCTCGTGCTCATCTACTTCTCCGGTTTCCTGTTCGTATCCCTTCTCCTGACGAGGTTCGTATATCACCTCATCACTCTATCTTCTCTCGACAGGAGCCTGTATTTCAAGCGTGTGGCTGTTGCGGGGGGTGGAGAGAGGGCTCGTCGGCTGCTCAATCAATTACTCCCGGAGGACCAGGAGTACCAGCTCATCGGGATGATCGGCAGGGGAGAGTCACAGGGAGGTCCACAGCACCGCAAACCGATTCTCGGGACGTTGTCTGAAATACCTGATGTCGTGCGAAACTTCTCGATCGACGAACTGATAGTCGTGGAAGAAGACGATTGGGAAAGCGACTGGCTCCTCATTTCTGGTTATCTGAAGGGATGCCGGGTCAGGTTACGATTTCTGACGAGAGAAATCGGTAAGAGGCTCGATGCGGGAGAAAAACTCAGAATCGATGAGCTCCCCTCCATCCCGTGAATACACAACCTCCGGCCGAGCCCCGGGACGATTATTCAGCTTTTTTCAACTTGTCTGCCTCTTGAATAGTGGTCTGAATCTTGCGAACCTGGAAGAAATCGGATTCGAGGTGATCTGTCGATAAAGGAGGTCTTGACGGAACAACCGAGAATGTGAATCATCCCGGCAGCCACAAGCCCAATACGGCGGTTGCCCATGCATTCTATAATAAAAAGGAAGGCATTGAGTGGAGGGGAAGTGTCCGGTCACCGAGACCTCTCATGCCATCAAAGTTGCAATTGACGAGGCGCTCCTCGCGAAGGAGAATGGAGAAGAGAAAGTCATCCTCTTTAATTTCAGCGGGCACGGTCATTTTGATCTTGTTGAATTTGACCTCTACTTATCGGGAAATATTCCGGATTGCGTTTACAAGCAGTAAGTGACTGAGTATTCAAATTATTCCTGCGGGGGACACAAGGTGGTGGAAGACGGCGGATCGAGCAGGATCAGCAGGGGGAGGTGGGGTGAGGAAATCGCTGTACAGTATCTCAGCCGTTTGGGATATCAGATCCTCCGGAGAAACTACCGGTTTCAGAGATGTGAAATCGACATCATTGCTCGTAATGGTGATACACTCGTGTTCGTCGAAGTAAAAACCCGCCAGTCACTCAGATTCGGACATCCCATTCTCGCCGTGACAGCCGTCAAAAAAAGACATATTATGAAGGCTGCACGCGCATTTATCGAACGGGAAAATACACACACAACGGATGTCCGATTCGATGTTCTTACCATACTCTCGCGTGGGCAGAGCGTCACGATCGAGCACACGAGAGATGCATTCAGATATTCCTGACAAGCTTCACCGGCACATCTTCGATTTCTCCTTTCAAAATTCTCCTTTCGGGCTTCTCTTCCGGCTTGACTTAATTCGATTTTTATGCTAAAATTTTAGTAGAAAATTATATCGGAAAGAAGATACGCAAAACAAACGGATTTTCTGGTAATAACGAGGTAAATATAGCCAAAATATACAAAATATTTATCACAACAAGGAAATTTCAGCCACTGATGAAGAAATATGAGCGGTTTCCGGTTCTCCGGCCTATTTATTCGCTGCGTCTGTTCTCTTCTCTTTTCCTGTTCGTTTTGTTTCTGGTTTTCTCTGCCGGTGCTGTGTCGCACTTGAGCGGTAATCCCCTGGATCCGATTACGATAGAGGATGATTCCTACGATATTGGGGCTCACCCCTGGGAAATAATCACCGCTGATTTCGATGGAGATGGACATGAGGATCTTGCGACGAACATATCGGTAGGGGATGAGGTTGCTGTCCTGCTCGGAAACGGAGATGGTACATTTCAGTCGGCTGTCTACTACTGGGCGGGGTATCGTCCCATGACCGTCGTTTCGGAAGATTTTAATGAAGACGGCATCGCCGATCTGGCTGTCGCATCTGTCGACAGTAATCTGATTGTTGTCAGGATGGGTTCAGGTGACGGCACGTTCGGTGATTCTCTCGTCTTCGGGACCGGTAATTTCCCCAGCAACCTGATTACGGGAGACATTAACAGGGATGGTCACACCGACCTCCTGGCGTCAACTTCCTACACGAACGATGTCAGTGTCCATCTCGGTGATGGAGAGGGAGGGTTCGAAGATCCCATTTTTTCAGTGATTGACGGGGGACCGAGATCACCCGAGCTGGGTGATTTCAACGAGGACGGAAATCTCGATCTCGCTGTCTCATTGAGAAGCGCAATCGATCTCCTGGGGATCATGTTCGGAGACGGCACCGGTTCGTTTGACAGCACGATATCTTTTCGAGTGGGTGATTATCCGAAAGAATCTGTCGTCAGGGACTTCAACGGTGATGGGCACCATGACGTCGCAGTAGCGTGCCGGATCGAATCTGCCGTGAAGATCGTGTATGGTGACGGCAGTGGGAGTTTCAGCCAGCCCGAGAGCCTCGCAGTGGGGGAGGGCCCGCGATACCTTATATCCGACGATGTCGATGAAGACGGCATTGCCGATCTCCTCAGCACGAATTTCTACGGTAACAATCTTTCGATACTGGTTGGTAACGGAGAAGGGGGATTCCCTCTCCGGCGGGATTTCAATATCGGAACAGGTCCCAGAGGGCTCACCACGGGTGATTTCGATGAAGATGGGGATCCCGATCTGGCACTGGTTATTTTTGGTGAAGACAGGATTTCCATCGCGCTTGATATCAAAGACGATCTCACGCCGCTTTTGATTTCACCGGCGGACAGCGCCGTGCTCTCTGCAGATCCGACGTTCGTGTGGAAAGAGGTCTCCGGAGCGAATGCCCACCAGCTCGTTCTGTACAATGATCAGGATCAGCTGATCTGGAGCGCGTTTTTCCAGGATATATCCAGCGTTTCGTACGACGGTTCCACACTGCTGGATCCCGGTGCAACGTACCGCTGGTCGGTGAGGGAGAGGGAACAGAATGTGTGGAAGGAGAACGCTCCTTTCTACTCATTTCAGAAAACACAACCCGGGACGATTCTTCCTGCGCCGTCACTCAATCTTCCGTCGAATGGCGAGAACATCGCACTCCCCGAACTTTTCAGCTGGATTGCGCTCGACAGTGCATCACGATACGAGTTCTCGGTATACGATGACTCAGCCGCCGTAACGCTGCTCTACCGGACGCTCACCGAGGAGCACTCGGTATACGTTCCTTCCGGTCTCACAGGCATGACCGACCTGAAAGCATACTACTGGCAGGTCAGGGGGGTGGACGCTGAAGGCTATGCGGGTGAGTACAGTGAGACCGGTCAATTTCTTCTGACTGATCTCGTCACTCCGCCTGAAACGCCTGTACTGGTATTCCCTTCGAGCGCCGACACTGTCGATCAGAGTACCGTTACATTCATCTGGCAGCCCTCATTGGATGCAATGTCCTACAGCCTGGAGTTCTCCCTCGATTCTCTGTTTACGCTTTCATCGGATGAAACCTGGTCGTTCGAGAGAATAACCGACTCCCTCCACACGGTACAGCTGAGAGAGGGATCATCCACTATATATTGGAGAGTGAGGGCGTTCAACAATGCCGGAGCGAGCTCATGGTCGGCACCCGATCAGTTCGAGTATGAGGGAGGGATGGTTGCCACGATCAGTTTCGTCGAGATTCTCGATCCTGAAACAGGGTCTGAGATCGAGCTCGGGAAATCGATTCTACCCATCGGCAGGATCGGCGGGAGTTATTCCGGGACCGTCCGTGGAGAGTGGTTCCTCAACGGGAGTGTTCTTGACAGCTTCTCGGTCGAGATGATCTCCTCTGAAGGAGTAGAAGTGCAGGGGCCGGTGATTCATGTTGCTACGCTGGGATCCGACACGCTCATCCTGGGCGTCACGTCTCCTGATTCTGTCTCGACCGCTCCGACTGTCTATGATGTCGTGGTCCCCACCTCTGGAGAAGTGACCGGTATTCACCTCGTCGCGTCTCCTTTTGCCATACCGGCTGACAGTCAGAGCCAGAGCACGATTACGGCTTTTATGGTTGACAACGAGGGGAGGAGAGTGTACACGGATTATGCCAGGCTGATAGGCTTTGCCGTCGTCGGTGAGGGCTATGCGGTGGGACCTTCATCCGCACTCACCGACAGCGGTGTGGCGCGGCTTGTACTCAGCTCAACGAAGACACCCGACTCGGATGTCCTGGTGTTCGCATACAGCACGGGGATAACCGGTGACTATACCTACGTAATGACATATGATGAAGAGCTCGATGCGTTCGTTTCCAGGTTACTGGCTCACATCGACCGTCTGGAAAATCTTCCACTTGACTATTATCCCGACCGGTTCGACACAACGTCTGATGGGTACGATCTCTCCGGTGTCTGGGATTTTCTGAACCAGCAGATCCTCGGTGTACCGGATCCGCCGCTCGAGAGTGTCGAATCTCTCAAGAGGATGACACTTGCGCTCAGGTACCTTGACATGTGTTACTTCTACCGGCACAGTCCCTTGTTTCCCGAAGAGGACACTCGTCCTCTGTATGGTGCAGGGCCCATCTTTGACTACATATCCGGCCCGGTATCAGAAGCCGCCATCACTGCCGCCTATTTTACTTCCATAACTGACGGTGTTCTGCAGCAATCAGGGTCCTTCTCCGTTGCGAGGAAAATAGCCCACAGTACCTACCGCAATGCCCAGCGTCTTTTCGATGGACTGTATCCGGCGACTGTTGAGCAGACGAACGATGTATCCATGCAGTCACTGATATTGAGAGCAATGTACGATAGCCACAGTGAAGCAGCATCACTTTCGAGACTCGATGAAGATCCCCTGTCTCTTTTCGATGATTTCACCCTGAGGTTCGATCGTCAATTCGAATTTTTAAACCTTTACGTCCAGGACACACAGTACCTCATCGACAGTGTGGCCAGCTGGGCTCAGACCCATACGTATTCGCTGACCTATGAGGAGTCGTATGAGCAGGCCAACAAGCTGCTGGAAGAGGTCAGGGCCCTGACCAACTCGGCTTATATCGAGGCTGATGAGTTCGATCTGGACAATAAGTTCCGTGAATCTTCCGAGGAAATATCGCTTTTGCAGGAGTCTATCACCCAGGGCCTGGAGGTCCCGAGGCTCGTGAGTGATCTCAGAGAAACAGTCGGTTACATTTCATACCCCGACAGGTGGGCTGGTGCAGGTGAGCTCGTTCCGATCGCCGTCAATTCCTTCAATCAGCTCCAGACCGATCAAATCCCTGACGGCGTCTGGCAGTCATTCGGTCTCAATCGGGGTGTCGGTGCACCAGGCCACGGACCGGCTACTTTCCTGTTCGAACCCGAAGATCGGAAAAGGGTGGAGAGCCTGCTCCTTCTCTTTGCGGAGAGGGGGATTGAATTCGAAACGATAACAAACCATATTCGAGCTGCACTCTCTGAAAACGACAGTGCTGTTGTAGCGGACAATCTCGATGAATTGAGCGAAGCAGGTGATGAGCTGCTCGACCTCCTGTATCTCCTGCGCGGGACATTCGGTTCGTTCACTGTGGATGCGCGGGGGGGGATCGCGGGATTCGAGAAAATTTATGAAGATATGAATGAGGCCTATTTTACTGTCACCCGCGGCATCAGCACGTTCGAGCTGTCACTCCTCGATTACCTCTTCAACCGGTCGTTCGCATACGCGCAGACAGGTGCCGATCAATCGGGTTATGATGCACTTACACGGGTCAATGAGACTGTTAAACAATACACCGAAATACTTCCTTCCTTTTTCGATCTGCCCGCTCGTTCCGTCCTCGTCCCCGTTGCTCTCAGTTTCCCCGATTCCGTTGGTCCATCCAGGATCTTCAGAGTGAATGCCAACCTCGTGAATGCAGGTGCCGGAGAAGCGACTGATGTCTCCTGTGTCTTTCTGTTCGAGGGTCCTTTTGAGTTGCTTTCATCCGACACCATTCTTGTGTCTACTCTCGCTCCCGGTGACAGTGTCGGGCTGTCATGGCAGCTGAAGGTGAAACAACCCGGTCATCCCGACCTGAAGAGGGGTCTCTACTCCTCATCGATCAACGTTTCATCTTCCGGAGCTGTCGGCTATCCCCGGTTTCTGTTTCTGAAAACCTTTGAGAAGAGTTTTGGGGTAAATAAATCGCTGGAGAAAAGGGGACCGTTACAAGACATCCGCCTTCATTCCCTTCCCAGAAGTTATTGTCTTTATCAAAACAGCCCCAATCCCTTCAATCCCAGTACCAGCATCAGATATGATATTCCTGAAGGTGAACCGGTGAAAGTGAGACTTTCAATCTTTGACGTTCGTGGCAGATTACTTATAACACTCGTCAATAAAATCAGAGAACCGGGAAGGTACACTGTTCACTGGGATGGAAGAGACAAGACGGGCCGGAAGCTCGGCACAGGTATGTATTTTTATGTGATCGATTCGGGTTCATTCAGAAGCACCAGAAAAATGCTCCTCTGGAAGTAGGAACCCATTCTACGGAGTTTTATATATGAACAGATCTGGACTCTATTATAGAAACTCGAAAAAATAAGGAGATGAGCATGAAGCGGTTTGTATTACTTGTGACACTCACGGCCATCAGTGCTGTGAATGTTCTCGGTGTTGAACCGGGGTCCATCCGGCGGTTTCCCGTCGGAGACGAACCCTGGTATCTCGCAGTAGGTGATTTCAACGAGGATTCTCACCAGGACCTCGTAACCGCTGATGCTTCTTCTGGTACGATAACGGTTCTCTTCGGCACCGGATTCGGGGGGTTTCCTGACACGACAATGTATTTTTCCGGCTCTTTCCCCCAGGTACTTGCGGTTGGAGAATTCAACAGAGACGGTCATGAGGATATCGTGGTCTGCAACTCCGGGCCGACGATGGTGCAGCGCGATACTCAGGTCATTGACGACATCGCAATCTTCTATGGTGACGGTACCGGTAACTTCTTCAACTACATAAACATCGACATCGGGGATTACCCGGCCGGAGTCACCATCGGAGATTTCAACGAGGACTCGATGCAGGATATCGCTGTCGCGAACTACCGGACCCACGATGTCGTGATTCTGCTCGGTAAAACGAACGGCAGTTTCGATATTCATCAGACGATTGTAACCGGAGGAGGCCCGCGCAGTCTGATAGTCGGGGACTTTAACGAGGATTCTCATCAGGACCTCGCTGTGGGATTGAGGACTGCGAGCCTCCTGACGATTCTCGAGGGTGATGGTTCGGGTTCCTTTACCGAAACCGAGACGAGGTATGAACTCTATCAGTTTCCGAGGCAGGTTGTAGTCGGTGACTTCAACGTGGATGGGCATCAGGACGTTGCTGGTGCATGCAGAGGGAACAGCAGAATCGGCGTATTACACGGTCGTGGAGACGGGACCTTCTCCGGTCCTGATTACTATGATTCCGGCAGTTACCCCCGTTCCATGGCGGTGGTCGACATCGACAATGACGGGAGATCAGACCTGGCTACCGGTAACTTCGATTCGAACGATGTCAGTTTTTTTATGGGTAATGAGGACGGAACTTTCATCAGGTGGCTGGATCAGCCCATCGGTCAATCACCACGGATGCTGGTTGAGGGTGATTTCGACGAGGATGGCTACCACGATCTCGCCGTGGTGAACGCTGCCGGTGATGAGGTGGCGATTATGTACGGGACGCCGGAATTCATTAAACCCCGGTTCGTCAGCCCGGCCGACAGCACCTGGACAAACACGAACCCGACATTTGTGTGGGAAGCTGCACCCGGTGCGAAATATTTTCAGCTGCTTCTCTCGGATACCCTCAACACATTCTCATGGAGCAGGATCATCCACGATGACACCTCGATAGCCTATGATGGTAATATCCCGCTGTCCGGCGGGACACCGTATACCTGGACAGTCAGACAGAATACCGGAGGCAGGTTCTGGTCCTATCCTGATTCATGGATATTTCTCAGAGCCGGATTGCAGAGTACAATCGGGACTCCTCAACCGAAAGCGCCCTCCGGGGTGGATGTCATGCTGCCCGAGCTCTTCAGCTGGAACGGTGTGGATTCGGCTCAAAAATACTCAGTCGATTTCTATCCGGACAGCTCTACCGACGTCTCGATCTGGAGCGGGTATACCGACCGGGAACTCATGATGGTACCCGGTTTCGCCGACTCGTCACTGATGGACAGTACACTGTACTGGTCCGTTACGGCATGGGATTCGAGCGGTAATCCAGCTATACCCAGCGAGAAGATCCCGTTTACGCTGAAGTCATCAACATATGTACCCGGCATCCCCGTCCTTTTCGAACCTCAGTCATCCGACACGG
This sequence comes from uncultured Gemmatimonadota bacterium, assembly GCA_964654825.1. GTDB lineage: Bacteria > Gemmatimonadota > CAZMKB01 > CAZMKB01 > CAZMKB01 > CAZZKG01. The sequence continues at coordinate 17,595 of CAZZKG010000044.1, forward strand.
TCACCCAGACTCCTGTCACTCTGACATGGTCCTGGCCATCCGGTGCAACGAGGTTTACCCTGAGGTTCTCGGTTGACGCGGGGTTCCCTCCGGATCCGGACAGGACCTGGACGGTTGAAGATATAACAGATTCAACAATCAGTATCGATCTTTCACCCGCTGATGAAAATGTGTACTGGTACGTGAGCGCTTCCAATGGCGCAGGGGAGAGCTCGCCATCCCTGACGGACAATTTTACATTCACTGTTATCGACACCACACTTCTCTCATCAGTCGTAATCACCACACCTGCTGAAGGGATGACCTATCCATTCGGGAACGAGATCAGCGGTGTCGCCCGGATCAAAGGCAATTACAACGGCACGGTCTCGGGAGTATGGAAGGTTGATGGTGATTCGATTGCGAGTTTCGATTCCGAGCTCATCGATACAGCAGGGGTCGAAGTGCACAGCCCCTCGATCGGTCTCAGCGGGGACGGACCGCACACCATGGAAGTCGTGGTTGTGAACCCCGAGTCGCTCTCAACGGGCGAGCTGAACTTCTCGATATCACCGGACAGTGTGGGAGAAGCTGCCGGTCTTCTTCTCTCCGTAAACCCGCAGTCGATTCCGGCAGATGGTCACAGTACTGCTCTCATCGATGCTTTCGTAGTGGATGAGGACGGGGAAATCGTCAGGTCCGACTCGGCCAGATTGGTGGCTTTTGTCATCTTGGGGGAGGCCGATTTCACAGACAGCAGCTACGCATACACTGAGAACGGGAAGGTCACCATTTCGGTTACTTCGACTGCCGTGCCGGATACACAGATACTTGTTTTTGGACTGAATGACAGTCTTCAGACGGGATTCGTGACGATGAACACGCGTGAGGATTCGGTTCAGAGCGAGCTTTCCCTCCTCGAAGCTCACATGGACAGGCTCCAGGCTCTGTACCTCGAGATTTACGATCCTCCGAATGACATCCCGGTTAACTCTTTCGATCAATCATCCGTCCAGGCTTTTCTGGACGAGAGGATCATCGGTGTCCCCGAACCGGCCGAAGAGGACAAGAGCGCCATGCGAAGGCTTCTGTACCTGGAGCGGCTGCTGCACCACGGATATCACTATGAATACGACCAGACGTTCCCTGATCCGCAGATCGGACCCGGCGAAGGTTATCTCCGGATGGCAGATAATCTGGCGATGATCACCTGGGAGTCCTCCGTTCTGACGGCTGAGGCTTTTAGAACTTCAACTCATCTCATCGTCCGGACCAAGCGGGATTCATTATACAAAATACCGTTGTCGGAGAAAGTGCAATACGGCACACTCTCATTTTTAGGTGAATTGTATTCTTCACTGATCGATCAGCTGGGTACGCATCCCGACCGTAGTAAATTCATTGGAGCCTTTACCAGGGTGCTGAGACTCTCATTCTCCGCCGTCGACACGGTCGGAGATCCGAGGGAAGTACAGGATTATCCACCCGGTATGAGTCTCCTGACCAGGGATATCGTGGAAACTATTATAGAAGATGCTCAGACAAACCTCGACACAGCTGCCCAATGGGCTTACGACCATAATTTCACCGGGTCCGACAGCCTCAGTCAGAGATTGACGGATGATTTGATCGATGTAATCGATTCGTACACATCGACCGTTCACACCGATTTCAGTTTCTACCACGCATTGACGGAGGTTGAGTTACCTCTCGAGAACCTGTTCAATGTGAGAAGGTATTACGACAATGACATTCTTTCCCGGAATGCATACTACACTCTGAAAAATTCACTCGAGAGCGCATACATGCCTGAGAGATGGCGCGATTTGAGAAAATCGGCCGGTTTATCGATGAGTTCCCTTCTGAACACAGGTTACGGTCTGCTTCCGCTTGCACTCGACCAGTCTTTCACAGCTCAGAACGTCGGGATAGGATCCACAGGTGAGGAGGCAGCCGGGATTCTGAGCCGTTACCGTATGGAGTTGACCGGCAAGCCCTCTGCGGTGGAGGGTACAACGATCGATGTCTGGCAGGGAATGCTCGATCAGCTATCCAGTACTTCTTCAACGTATGAGGAAAAAGCGAGAGAGCTTATCGAGGCTCTATCCGAATCTGATTCACTCGCCGTACCCGACCTCTTTCTCGAGCTTGCCGCTTCCGATGATTCTCTCAGTGAAGCGGTGGAGAGGGCTTTCAGCCCGGTAAGCGCAGTCTACCCGTTTGGCGATGCTTCGATTCCGGGATTCGGAGATACGTATTCCACTCTCAGGGATCTGCAAACCGAAGTCAGGACCCACCGCTTGATGTTTCTCATGCAGACCTATGATTTCATGCTCCTGCCGGATCGGATTCTGTCTGCTGATATGGCGGTGGATGCAGGTTCAAAGGCCATCGATTCCATCAGGCTTTACAATCTGGTTCTGTCTGATTTCGTAACGTCCCTGTTCACGTCGAAAGCATATCCTCTCGTCACTGTGTCAGAAGTCTTCTCTCCTGATTCGGTCTCGACCTCACAATTCGACACACTCGAAGTCCGGCTGGAAAACCTCGGTGCCGGGACAGCTCAGGGTGTCTATGTGAAACTGTACTTCACTCCCGGCCTGACCGAATTTCTGACTGACTCCGTCTATGTCGGTGATCTGTCGAGCGGCTCTACCACAGATGTGCGGTTCTTTATAAAAGCAATCAGGAGTGGAGTACCCGAAGTGTTCAGAACCGGAGTTGTAACCGTCGTTCCATATTCTTCGAATGGTCTCGGTCATCCTGGATTTTCATACCTCAAAATCACCGATCCTGATGATCTCGCCTGGGATAACGGCCCTCTCGATGTAGTACCCGGTGATTCTGTAGTGACCATCCGCATCGTCCAGCCGGTCGGAGGCGAACAGATCGCAGGTGACAGTGAATATGAGATAATCTGGGAATCCAGGGGTACGGGTATCGACCACATGGTTATCCTTCTCTCGATCGATGGAGGGGCTTCTTATCCAGATACGGTCACTGCGTGGACCGAGAATGACAGTTCGTTCCTGTGGACAGTACCACAGGTAAACACCATGGAGACGAAAATACAGGTCGTCGGCATATCGGCCGGAGACATCGAGCTTGCGAAGAATGAATCATCCACAAACTTCATCATCGATTCATCCCCTCCGATAGTTGATGTCGTCTTCCCGGACGGCGGTGACACGCTGTTCGTCGGAATCGAATATGACATCAAATGGGCTACAGTCGACACATTCCCGCCATCCGGAGGTGACACACTCGCCTTTGCGGGGGACACCGGTAGAATGAGGAAAACTGCTGCCGGTAATTCAAAGGAACCCGGGATGAAAACGCTTCTCGTGACTTCACCGGGTAAAAAGGGAAGAGTGGCAGAGGAAATAACGAAGAAGACCGGCCTGATAACAGGCTCCCGGAACTTTACCGACAGTGCGGGTGAGAAAGACCACACCCGGCGAGTCCGGGGACCCGAGCATATCATGCCGACCGGTGATCCCTTCACGGTCAGCCTTTTCTATTCTACCGATTCCGGAAACAATTGGCGGATCATCGCACTCGATGAACCTGACGACAGCTCTTACATCTGGACCGTTCCCAATAATCAGTCGGACAGTTGTCGTATCGCAGTCGAGGCAATAGACGGGGCGGGCAATCACGGATCGGCGGTGAGTGACTCAGATTTCGTCATCACGACGCTTCTCTCGGCACGGGCCGGTGGTGTCAAGGAAGGTACGAAGGGTAAGAGAGATCTAAGGAAACCTCCAGGCGCATCCGGTGCTATACAGGGTCTCACAAAACTCGGCCTAGAAGATGTGCGCCTCGCTGTCCAAGATGACAATGTGTTTTTAGGTGCTGAAGTGCCCGTCCGGATGGAGCTCTCGCAGAACATTCCGAATCCGTTCAATCCTTCCACCACGATCACATTTGCGGTTCCCGGTGCTTATGATGTGGAGACCCGGCTCGAGATTTACGACATTCGAGGCAGAAAGATCACCACTCTCACCTCGGGGTCTTTCACTCCGGGGTGGTACGAGGTAACATGGGATGGTAGCGACTCACGGGGTGTACCTTCCGGTTCGGGTGTGTACATCTATCTGCTGCGGGTCGGGGATCAGGTGACGACACGGAAGATGACACTTCTCCGATAGGATCACTTATCTCTGATCAGTCATCTGTCTTTTTACCGAGTGTTGTGAGGAAGAAGTTTTCCAGCTGTTTGACCGATCCATAGACTTCCTCACTGAGCTTGTTCGAGAGGATGATCTCTTTCGGCTGGACAACGAGCAGGACTGCCGGCGTACCGGATTCCTTTTCGATGTATCTCATGAGCAGTCGTACCTCCCGCGCGTGTTTCCCGATCCCGTTCCTGTCCAGCATATCCTCATTGAAGAGCACAGTCTCTCCGGGATGTTTCCCGAGGTCGACTGCTTTTATGACGAGGACAAGGTCGGGCCGGTCGGTGGGGATGTATGAGAGAACGGATTCGAGGCCTTCGTGACTCTCGTAGGTGAGGGCGTTGATCCTCCCCTTGAGACGCTGAACCAGCTTGGGACCTACTCCATCATCTCCGAGGTTCCTGTTGCCGATTCCGATGATCGCAACCCTCTTCTTCTGAATGATCTTGTGGAGTTCATTCAGAGATATTGTGGGAAACTTGATCATGGCCCACAATTATAACACGGCAGGGCTGATTTTGCAAGTGTTAGAGCGGTATTGCAGCGGTATTTGTTGCTGTATTCAGGACCACTCTGCCGGAACCCGGCGTGTCTGAATTCCGTCCCTGTCCACGGCTTGACCCGCCCCCGAGCACGGGTTAGATTATCCAACATTCCTACACCTCCCGACAGGACAAATGAGTTTTCTGTTACCACAGGAGGGAGGAGAGGATGCTGAGTACTGTCGCAAGCTGCACCATTATTGGTATCGATGGGTGTCTCGTATCGGTAGAGACTGATATACGCCAGGGACTCCCGTCGTTTTCCATCGTCGGCCTACCGGAATCGGCTGTGAAGGAGAGCAGGGAAAGAGTATCCTCGGCGATCTCCAACAGCGGATATGATTTTCCCCTCAAACGGATCACCGTCAACCTCGCACCTGCCGATATCCGCAAGTCAGGTACTGCATTCGATCTGGCCATAGCAGCCGGAATTCTCACCGCGATGGGCATTATTGCTCCCGAACATCTGGACGGTTACGTCATCCTCGGCGAACTCGCACTCGATGGCACACTTCGCGGCGTACGCGGAATTCTCTCGATGACAATTCAGGCACGGAATCTCAGGATGAAAGGTGTGATAGTACCCGTAACAAACGCCGAAGAAGCATCTGTCGTCAAGGGTGTCAATGTGTATGCCGTGGAACACCTCCGAGATGTCATCTCATTAAGGTGCTCCGAAGGAGAGAGGTCGAAAAGGCCTGTCGTTAAACAGGAGACGATGCAGCAACACACCCCCGGAAAGATCCATGACACAGACATGGTTGATATAAAGGGACAGGATGCGGCCAAGCGGGCACTCGAAGTGGCCTGTGCGGGGGGGCACAACGTGCTCATGATTGGGCCGCCCGGTTCAGGAAAGACGATGCTTTCGAGGAGGTTACCGACCATTCTGCCGGACATGACTCTCGATGAACAGATAGAGACCACCCGGATCCACAGTGTCGCCGGCATGTTACCCAGAGGAATTTCTCTTCTCTCCGCGAGGCCCTTCAGAGCTCCACACCACACGATCAGTGATGTGGGTCTTGTCGGAGGAGGATCTGTACCGAGACCAGGGGAGATCAGTCTCGCTCATAACGGTGTTCTTTTCCTCGATGAGCTGCCCGAGTTCCGCAGAAGCGCACTGGAGGTTCTAAGACAGCCGCTCGAGGATGGATGTGTCCACATCGCCCGGGCCAGTTTCTCCGTTGTCTATCCCGCCCGGTTCATGCTCGTTGCTGCGATGAATCCATGTCCGTGCGGATACCTCACAGATCTCACGAAGACCTGCATGTGTTCATCAGCAGATATCCAGAGGTATATGACCAGGCTGTCCGGTCCTCTGCTCGATCGTATCGACATTCACATCGAAGTTCCTTCTGTGCAGGTTGGTGATCTTCTGGGACTAAAAAACGGAGAATCATCACTTGTGATCGGGAAGAGGATAAGAGATGCGCGGGCAGCCCAGCTCCGGAGGTTTGCCGGGAACACGAAGAAATTCTGCAATGCGCACATGGGTGCGAGCGAAGCCAGGATGAGGAGTAACCTGGATGGTGAGGCGCTCAATTTCCTGAAAAAGGCTCTGGTGAAGCTGGGGTTTTCGGCCCGTGCTCTTCACCGGATTATCAAAGTCGCCCGGACTATCGCGGACCTGGAAGAAGAGAATAAGGTGCGAACCCATCACATTGCCGAAGCGGTACAGTATAGAACCCTTGACAGAAACAGGAGAAATCACCCATCTTACCTGAGGTGAAAACCATGTATTATGAAAAATTGAAAGAACGGATAACAGGTTCCGGCAAAGTGCTTGTGGCATTCTCAGGTGGTGTGGACAGCACCCTTCTTCTGAAATGTGCCGTCGATGTTCTCGGGAAAGCCAACGTCATCGCGGCCACGGCTCTTTCGGAAACCTATCCGGCATGGCAGCGTGAAGATGCTTCTAAAATCGCGACTTCGCTCGGTGTGAAACACCTGACGTTCGAGACCGAGGAACTCAACATCCACGGCTTCAGGGAAAACGCTCCCGACAGATGTTACCACTGCAAGAAGGAGCTCTACCAGAAACTCATCGAACTTTCCCGGGAAGCGGGTTGTGACACGGTGTTCGATGGTTCGAACCTCGATGACACTGGGGATTACCGTCCCGGTCTCAATGCTCTGAGAGAACTCGGCATACGGAGCCCTCTCATCGAGGCGGCTCTCACGAAAGCTCAGATCAGAGAGATATCAAAAACCCTTGGACTCCCGACGTGGAATAAACCTTCCTTCGCGTGTCTGTCTTCGAGATTTCCTTACGGCGATGAGATCACGGAAGAAGCCCTCACGATGGTCGACAGGGCGGAGACTTTTCTACGGGAGCTCGGTTTCCGGCAACTGAGAGTTCGGCACTATGATACCCTCGCGAGGATCGAGGTAGGGAAGGATGAGCTCGAGCGGGTTCTCTCGAGCGAAGTGAGGGACAGGGTAACCGAAGCTTTCAAGGCAATCGGTTACCGGTATGTCTGCATTGATCTCGAGGGATACAGGACCGGGAGCATGAACGAAGTTCTCCCTACTGATGTATCCGGGGGGTTGAAGGCGCCAACTCGGGGTTGTAAGGGTCGGTCTGATATGCCCAATCGAAAATAACATAATCCCCGATGATATTCGTGATCCTCACCTGGGCAAAATTTCCATCCTGTGTTTGAAGCACATAAGTGTATCCAGTATACGCGGGCCAGCTCCCGTTCGCGACGTAGGAGTTGAGCGGGTCCGTGGGGTCAGGAGCGTAGTTCATATCGGCAAAGGAAACCGTAGGTCCCCACATCATGATGAGTGTAACGCGGGATCCGCTCCGGTTGCCACCTCTCAGGTAGGGTGTCGCATCCGGATCACTGATTGAGAAGTAGAAGTCCGCAATCTGACTGTCTGCCGAAATAGCCCCCGTACCCGACAACCCCATCTGAAAACTGAATCCAGCCGTCGAGGGTGAGGTGTTCGCATCAGTCAACTGGATATCGTATCCGGTTGGTCTAGGCGTGTCGTAGGTCGCGATCGACAGTTCGCTCTCGTTGCCGTCCAGGTCAAAAGCAGACACCGCGTAATAGACCGTTTCACCGTTTCTTACATCCATGTCGACGTAGTTTGTATCTGCTGTTGTCGACATGAGATTGAAATCGGTTCCGTTGAAGCTCCAGTACGTATTGTAGGCTTCCAGATCTGATTCGTTGTTCGACCGCCAGATGAGAAGTACATTTTCATTCCCTGTTATCGTGGTGAGCCCTCCAGGTGCCGCGGGGGGAGTATAGTCCCCGGGGCCGATCGGGCCATCGTCATTACCACAGCCGACCAGGGAGGCCACCAGAAATGCTGCTGCCAGAAAAAACACGGTCCTTTTTCTCGTCATGGTATTCCTCCGGGAAAAAACGAGGAAGTTTCAACTCGCGTGACGTATAAAACGATTCCACTATATCGCCTAAGCAGGTACCATGCCACGGGAAACTTGCCGCTTCGGTTGGTAAGATCGGGAGTTAAAAAGCCGGGAAAATATCTGTTTATCGCCCCAAACCATTTTAAATTAATATCTTAGAGTATCTATGTGAACCGGGGTCGCCGTGCTGCCCGAGTGTGAAAAAAAAACCGGAAACGGCCAATCCCGGACTCTCTGTCCTCTTTCCTGGACAGATGTGTCCTTTCGAGCGTCTTCCGGAATCACCTCCTCTTATCCTTTATAATCACGTCGAATACTTTCCAACCGGTCTTGCCTCGAAGGGGGACGAGTGATATATTGAAACGTCGGAGGAATGGATATTACTGTTGATAGGAGGCATGATTGTCCAATGAGAAGAAGAAACAGAAGACTTTGAAAAGTCCAGGCACCATACTGTCCGTTGTCGGGGTTGTTCTCCTTATTCTTGTGATCGGTATGTACGGTGACGATTTGATCGAAGTTTTCTCCTCTGCGACGGTCAGGGATGACATCGTTCAGCTCACCATCGAGGAGGAAGGCTTCGTCGACGCTCTGCTCACAGAGTGGAGCCAGGATTTTCGAATCACCAACATCCAGCAGGCTGCTCAAAACGAGGGTGTAGACTACAATCATGATATGCGGTACCGTATTACGTCATACCTGGCAAAAACACCTCGGCTGCACCGCCAGCTCATGTCATGGAAGTATCCCACCTTTGCGCTGACCAACGATGAAAAGAAACTGGCCAAATTCATCATGATCAGGACGGCTTCCGGGGGTGACATGCCCACCATGGAGGAGATGAAAAAAGCTCTTGGTGTTGACGAAGACACGATCGATGAGGCATTTTTTATACTCTACCAGCTGGCATTTCTCGACCGGGGGAAGAGGTTGAAGTTCTTGCCCGGCCCGTACTCACTCAATCCCGATCATGCTGAGCACGTACCTGATTGGTCTCTTCACTATACAGAGATTGTCAGAGAGGATGGACGAAAGTTCAACGTACAGTGTTTCCTCGATGCTCTGAAGCTGATCTACGAAGATTTTCTAGGTGAGAAGATTACGATAAACACATACTGCCCTGACTGCCTGCAGGAGATCAAGGTGGAGTTCGAAGGTGGGGTGGTGACCGATGTCCAGCCAACCTCATTGGTTGTTCTCAAGGGTGGTACCTGTCCTACGAACCTCGCATTCGTCTCAGAGGGTCACCTGAAAAAATGGGCAAGCATGCAGTCAGCGATCGAAGACCGCAACGCATACTCGATCTCTCAACTGATCGACATAATAGAAATGCAGAGATGACATCTCAACATCTGACGGAGTGAGGATGAGATCGGAATTCAAAAACGAACCGCTCCTCGATTTCACAATCCCCGAAAACAGAACCGGGATGCAGCAAGCTCTCGATGAGGTGCGTAGCGGATTCGGCACTGAGTACAAGATCATTATCGGGCACGATGAGATACTCACCTCGGAAAAGATCAATTCGATCAATCCATCCCAGAAGGATGAAGTCATCGGGGTGTGCCAGAGGGGGATGGTGAGAGAGGCGGAGAAGGCGATAGACATCGCCGCGGAAGCCTTCGCATCGTGGAGGTGGAAGAGTGCTGAGGAGAGAGCAGGGGTCCTGTTTCGGGCTGCGGATATCATGCGTGAGCGCCGGTATGAGCTCGACGCGTTGATGGTGTTCGAAGTAGGCAAGAACTGGGTAGAAGCTGATGGTGATGTGGCCGAAGCTATCGATTTTCTCGAGTTTTACGGAAGAGAAGCAATCAGATATGCCCAACCGCAGCCGCTGGTCAGGATACCATCCGAGGACAATGAACTCAGATACATACCACTCGGTGTCGGTGTGGTGATACCGCCATGGAACTTTCCACTTGCAATACTCGTCGGAATGACCTCAGCCGCGATAGTCGCCGGCAACACCGTCGTTCTGAAACCTTCCAGTGACGCGCCTGTTCTCGGTGCGAAGTTCACCGAGATATTCCACGAGGCAGGCCTTCCTCCCGGGGTCCTGAATTTCGTCACAGGAGGAGGAGGCCAGATCGGTGATTATCTGGTTGAACATCCCCAGACTCGATTAATCGCATTCACCGGTTCTATGGAGGTTGGGCTCAGGATCAACGCGCTGGCGGCACAAACGAAACCGGGGCAGATCTGGATAAAGCGTGTCATTGCCGAGATGGGTGGGAAGGATTCGATAATAGTTGACAGTGAAGCAGATCTCGAAGCTGCAGCTCTAGGTGTCGTTCTCTCCGCCTTCGGATTTCAGGGCCAGAAATGTTCTGCATGTTCACGCGCTATCATTCATCAGGACGTGTACGATGATATGATCGACAGGGTCGCCCTGTTGACCCGGAAGATTACTGTCGGACCACCCGAAGATCAGAACAACTTCATGGGACCTGTCATCAACGATTCAGCCAAAAAAACGATACTCGACTACATAGCAAAAGGCAAAAAGGAGGGACGGCTGATTGTGGGTGGTGACAAACCTTCGGATGAAGGGTTTTTCATCAACCCGACTGTTATTGCAGATGTCAATCCCTACGCGGTGATCTCCCAGGAAGAGATCTTCGGACCGGTCCTTGCGATCATCAAAGCGAGGGATTACGAGGATGCTCTTGCCATCGCGAACAACACTATCTACGGACTGACGGGGGCGGTCTACACAGACAATAAAGGCAAGATCAAACAGGCGTCTGACTGGTTTCACTGCGGCAACCTCTACTTCAACAGAAAGTGCACAGGAGCACTTGTTGGTGTCCATCCATTCGGAGGGTTCAACATGTCGGGTACCGATTCCAAGGCCGGAGGTCGCGATTACCTGCTGTTGTTCACGCAGGCGAAGTGCATATCGACCGGTAAACAGAATTGATGTCGGCGGGATCACTCACTGCGATTCCTCAGTTCTCTCCCTGTTCTCTGTGACTTATCACACGTCCCCTCCATTTCTCTTGTCTTCACTCAATAAATACGCCGGTGAATGTATCAACAATTTACCTGCGAGTGTGTCATGAAGTGTTACTCACATCTTCACACACCTTCATTCACTTGACAAAAGTATCGTACCTGTGATATACTAAGCACAAATGTGTCGTAAGGAGGTTAAGTTCCGCAAAACAAAGTTTCATGAACATCGCTGATTCACTTGTAACAATTACTAAACCGTGTGAAGGAGTGACGATATGAAACGAATGATTGTCGTTCTGTTCATGCTCATGCTTTCGATCCCATGCACCCTCACTTCACTCGTTTATCTCGAACCAGGTGAAATTGCCATCAATGTTGGACTGGAGACTCAGGATCAAAGATCCGACGTCCTGTCCATTATGAGGGATGAGTTTGACGGAGTGCTGGTGAAGGAAATCAAAGATCTGCATGTGCTGTCGTTTGTACTGCCTGAGGTAAACTTTTCAATCGTGCGAGATAAACTCGCGGGGTACGTGAAGTATGTCGAACCCGACAGGCTGCAATACATTCCAGAGCTTCCCAACTACATTGACCACTTCTTTATTCCGCAGACCTGTGATAACGCGGAAGCCGGTGGAGGTAGTCCACCGCTGTATTATCCGAATGATCCCCGATATAATCAGCAATGGGGGCCTCCGGCGATCGATGCCCAGCGTGCCTGGAATTTCGTTCCCCAGAACCATAACATAATCCTCGCCATCGTCGACACCGGTATCGACATGTCACATGAAGACCTCGTCGGGAACCTGGATACAAGCATCGACAAGGATATCGTGAACAACGACAACAATGCTGATGATGACATGGGGCATGGTACCCACTGTGCCGGTATTGCCGCGGGAGTGATCAACAACAACACCGGGATTGCGGGCCTGGCACAGGTAACGCTAATGGGAGTGAAAGTGCTTTCCTGGCTCGGTGCTGGGACTGATGCAGATATCGCAGACGGAATCAACTATGCTGCAAACAATGGAGCGGATGTGATCAGCTTGAGTCTTGGCGGTACATCCTCTTCCACGCCTATCCACAATGCCTGCAACAATGCATACAACATTCAGAACGTAGTCGTCGTCGCGGCGGCAGGAAATGAAAATACCGATCAGAAAACATATCCAGCGGCTTATTCATCGGTCATCGGAGTTGCGGCACTCGCGACGCCGACAACCAGGGCGAGCTTCAGCAATTACGGATATGACAACGTCGAGATCTCCGCCCCTGGTGAAGCGATCCACTCGACTCTGCCGGATCATATGACGTTCTGGAATCTGTTCGGCATTTTCCCTTACGATTATGGTGACATGGACGGAACCTCCATGGCGTGTCCACACGTTGCCGGAGTAGCTGCCGGCTACCGGGCCTTCAGAGAATCTCTGAGTGCGCAGGCCATCAGGAATCTTCTCAACACGTGGTCGGATGATCTGGGTGATCCCTACTATTATGGAAGCGGACGTCTGGATTACTTCCCCCTTGACTCCGGTGCTTCACGGGCCGATGATAATGTCATGAAGGACACAGCTGTCGCCGCTTCCGATCCGGTCGATGATACGTTCATACAGTTTCTCAGGTACCGCTGTTTTGATGTTGAGGTCTTCGACATGAACAAACAACCGGTCACCTCCTTCAGACGATTCACGGAAGACGTCTCTCTGAATACCGAAGTCAAGCCGTTGGTACCGGGAGAATACTTTTACCGGTTACGTGCAGGTGACAGAGTGACTGCTCCCAGAAGGGTAGTGATACACTGATACAAATCTGTCAATTGCTATTGACAAAAATGACGACATATAGTATGTTTATTAATTAGAAATACTAATCCTTGTAGGTATTATGAAGATCACTCGTTCGTGTGTCCGTTCACCCCAACCCGACCCTTGAAAGGAGGGAGGCATGGCAGTCAAGAGAACCAAGAAGAAAGCCGCGCCTAAGAGGAAGAAGAAAGCCGCACCGAAGAGAAAGAAGGCCGCACCGAAGAAGAAGGCTGCGCCGAGGAAGAAAAAGGCTGCACGCTGCGGTGCGAAGACCAAAGAGGGCAAGCAGTGCAAGAGGACTGCGGTGGGGAAATCCAAGTACTGCTCAGTGCACAAGAAAAAGTAACGGACAAACTACAGGCAGTACAGGTTTGCCGGAAGGGGCGCATCAACAATGCGTCCCTTCTCCTTTCTTCCTTGACACTCCGAATCGTCCATCGTATCTTTCCCCACGTGTGTTTTCCCGGATGATCAGCAGATACAGAATGGGTGTCTCTCATTCGCTTGATCATGAACTGTTTTCCTCACCGACATTAAAAAAAGATCTCGAAGTGGAGAGTGCACACTTCATCAACGATGAGGAATACAACACTGGACAGATCATTCCTGAGCAACCCGGTCAACACTTCGTTCTGTGAGGTCAAAAATCATGGCGAGACGAATCCCCCGGATTTTTTACAATAAGGTAAGTCTTTTCGGTGCAGCCATAGCAGGGCTCGGCTTCTTCATATTCCTGTTTCTTTTCGCGGTCCAGAGCCTGAGCGGACAGGGGCCCCCATACGCCGGAATGGTGCTCTTTATCCTCGTACCTTCCATCCTCGTGTTCGGTATTCTGCTGATTGTAGTTGGTGTCATCCTTCAGTGGGTAATGAAGAGGAAATATGAAGGAGAGCTGACAGACCTCCTGGTCATCGATCTCACAAACCCGACACACAGAAAAAACACTATCTACTTTTTTACCGGGGTAATCGTCTTCTTCTTCCTGTCCGCTTTCGGCAGTTATGAAGCCTATCATTATACCGACTCGACCGCGTTCTGCGGCCAGCTCTGCCACTCGGTCATGAATCCGGAGTTTGTCGCCTATCAGAACTCACCCCACGCACGGGTGAAATGTGTCGAGTGCCATGTCGGTGCAGGAGCCAACTGGTATGTGAAGTCGAAAATGTCCGGACTCTATCAGGTATACGCGACGTTGACCGAGAAGTTTCCGACTCCGATTCCGACACCTATCAAGAACCTGAGACCCGCACGGGAAACCTGTGAGGAATGCCACTGGCCCGAACAGTTCTACGGTGCACAGCAGCGATACAATTCCCACTATCTCCCTGATGAAGAGACTACCGAATGGCACATTAACATGCTCATTAAAACCGGGGGCGGAAGCCCGCAGTTTGGTCACTCGGAGGGTATTCACTGGCACATGAACACGCTGTTCGAGATCACGTACATCGCAACCGATGAAAACAGGCAGAACATCCCCTGGGTGAAAGCGAAGGATGTCCTGACCGAGGAAGTGACGATCTTCAAGACCGACGACGCTCCCCCGGACGAGGAACTAGCACAGTATGAGATCCGCACCATGGACTGCATGGATTGCCACAACCGTCCGACTCACATCTATCTCTCACCCAGCGAAGTGGTAAATCTCGCTCTGTCCGTCGGAGAAGTTGATAAGAGTTTACCATACATAAAAAGAGTGGCCGTCGAAGCTCTCGCCGAAGATTACCAATCCACTACGGAAGCGATGGAAGGAATCGCCACAAAGATCAGCGTGTTCTACCGGACCGAGTACCCGGAGGTCTTCAAAACCAAGAATGCGAGCATACGGGATTCGATCGGCCGTCTGCAGGATGCTTACACGAGGAATTTCTTCCCCGATATGAAAGCCCGATGGGATATTTACCCGGACAATCTCGGCCACCTCATCTTTCCGGGTTGTTCCAGGTGCCATGACGACAAGCACGTGAGTCCAGACGGGAGAACTATCTCGAGGGATTGTAACAGCTGTCACCTGATCCTGTCCCAGGGGACAGAGCCCGGTAGGAAAGGGCTCGATGCCAACGGTCTCGAGTTCGTCCATCCGGTCGACATCGGCGAAGCCTGGAAGGAAGTCATGTGCACCGAGTGCCACGAGGGGCTCGAACCCTGAGATACCTCGATGATATCGATAACCTC
>CAZZKG010000045.1:0-31977 GCA_964654825.1 uncultured Gemmatimonadota bacterium
GAACCTCGATAGCTCGCTGTAATTGTCACGAACTTCCGGGACGGAACACTAGTGTCAGAACGTTATTATATACTCATCTTCTCGAGCCTGGCGATCCGCTCCTGGAGGGGCGGATGTGTGCTGAAGAGTTTCATCATACTCTTCCCGGCAAGCGGATTTACGATGAACATGTGCGCCGTCTGGGGATTGGCCCGCATGGGCAGCTGCCTGGATGCGGTCCCGAGTTTGGCGAGTGCCGAGGCAAGCCCCCGGGGATTACCCGATATCCCGGCACCCGTGGCATCCGCCTGGAATTCCCGGGATCTCGAGATGGCGAACTGTATCATCATGGCCGCGATCGGAGCGACGAGGGCGGTTACGATGAGCCCCAGGGCTCCACCTCCACGGTCATTACTCCTGCCGTACCCGCCGAACAGCGCGGCCCATCTGGCTAAACTCGCAATGATCATAATCGCTCCGGCGAGTGTGGCGGCGATCGAGCTGATTAAGATGTCCCTGTTCTTCACGTGGGCGAGCTCGTGCGCAATCACTCCTTCGATTTCCTGCTGGTTCATGAGTTCCAGCAGCCCGCGTGTCACCGCGACCGCTGCGTGGGCCGGATCTCTCCCCGTAGCAAAGGCGTTTGGAGAGCTTTCATCCGTAATATAGAGAGCGGGCATGGGTAACCCTGCCTGCTGGGTGAGGTGTCTCACGATCGCATAGAGCCCCGGAGCCTGAGACTCCTCCACTTTCTTCGCCCGGTACATTTTGAGAACGATTTTATCCGAAAACCAGTAGCTCCCCAGGTTCATCACGGCCGCCAGGAGAAACGCGATGATCATACCCGACTGCCCACCGAGATACTTCCCGATCAGAATGATAATAGCCGTCAGGCCGGCCAGAAGAACCGTTGTTTTCATCTGATTGCTCATAACTCCCACCTCCGGGGGGCACTAATCTATCTATGGGATCGTTTTATACAATCGAAACTCCACTATCGGACAGAGCAAGAGACATGCCATGGTGTGCTACCGAACTATAGCCTCGTAACTGTTTATATATCAATGGAATAAGATGTTACTGCAGGATCAGCGGCATTGATCGGAAAGAAGTCAATGGCATGAAGGCCTGCCAGAAAAGCAGACTGCTGCCGTTCCGGCCGTTCAACCTGTTGTTCCGGCAGGGGACGTCGTCTTTCTGGTAGGCATTGGAAGCGGAATAGAGGGGAGAATCGCCTTCTTCTGATCGGCGATCCTCCCCTCTGATTTTACCCCGTGTAGGGAAGGTATTCGGTGTATCGTCTCAGATCAACTCTCTCTGATCTCTCCTCACTCGCTGTTCACAACGGTGAACTGGAACGCATCCCTGTCCCACGGTGACCACAGGTATTGACCAACAAATGCATTATACCCGTATGTGAGAAGTGGAGCAAATCCCGGGATATGATGCGGCAAAACTGCCTGTTGTGTCCCGTATGCCGGAATGGTCCCGTATACGGGACCGAACAGAATACCGCTGCCAGGGTACGTGTTCCCGTTGGGCAACGTCACATTGGTCCAGAACGACACCGGTTGAGCTGAACCGGATCTGTTGGTCACACTCACCGTCATCCTGAGAGTACCTCCTCTCGGAACGACCGTCGCGTCGGGTATGGCTTGAACGTCGAGTATGGGAGTTATCTTCATTGTGAGGTAGTCATTGCTGTTCGCGCTCCCGGTGTATGTGGTCCCGCCGACGTACACATTGTCATCGGCGTCGAAACCGACGGCGGTCCCCACATCCCCAATATCCGTACCACCGTCGTACCTCGCCAGCCACAGTTCGGTCCCGTTGTGATCGTACTTGATGGTCACGCAGTCGACATCGAGATTCGAATTCATATCCCTCCCCGTCACCAGGATGTTCCCGGCGGCATCCACTTCGAGGTCGCTCGGTACATCGTTGTTAACGGCGGGGCCATCGTGACGAGCCTCCCACTGCTGGACGCCGTTGTTGTTGTACTTGACCGTGATCCAGTCCTCATCCGGATAACTCCACTCGCTGTCTCCCGTGACGTAGACGTTCCCCGCCGCGTCGAGACCGAGACCCCAGGCCTGGTCGAACCCCGAGGTATAACCGTCATACCGTGCGACCCACTGCTGGCTGCCGCTGCTGTTGTATTTGATGGTGGCGAAATCGAAGTCCGTTCCGCTTCCCTCGCTTCTGCCGGTGATGTAGACGTTGCCCGATTCGTCGATCTCGATGTCCTCGGGATAGTCCCACGAATCACCGGGGCCGTTGTAGCGGGTGGCCCACTGCTGGGTGCCGGATGAGTTGTACTTGATCGTCACGTACTCGATGCTTGTGGATCCATCGCTGTAGCCGGTCACGTAGACGTTTCCGGCTCCGTCCACGGTGATGGCCGAACCCGTCTCCCAGCCGTTCGCAGGGCCGTTGTAGCGGGCTACCCACTGCTGGGTGCCGCTGCTGTTGTACTTGACGGTCGCGATGTCCGTCCCGTAGGTACCGAAGCTCCCGCCGGTCACATAGACATTTCCAGCGTCATCAAGGGTGAGCGCATAAGCACCATCACCGGCTACCGCCACCGATCCATGGTACCTGGAAGCCCAAAGCTGGGATCCCGACGGGCTGTACTTGATCGTGGCGTAGGAGCTCCCACCGTCAGTGTCCTCACTCTTCCCGGTCACGTAGCAGTTTCCACTACCATCGACATCGACAGCCCACCCGAAGTCTATGCCGACCGCAGGGCCGTCGTACCGGTTCCACCAGGCGGTATTCCCGTAAGTGTCGTACTTGATGGTGATGTAGTCCTGATCGCCATCAGCCCACTCGCTCATCCCCGTCACGTAGGAATTCCCTTCGGGGTCGACGGCGATGTCCCATATCCAGTCGTTCCGCGAGGTGTAGCCGTCATAGGTGTTCACCCAGGCATTGATCACCTGAGCGTAGGAAGGTGATCCCAGGACTCCAAGTAAAAGAGCCAGGATCAGGAACCTGTTTACATAAGAGTTGACCATTGACCCTATCCTCCTTTTTAGAAAGGTGCTTGTATTGTACGCTTATCGAGATTCATCAGCATAGTTGAGCGGAATGCCCCCTGCTCAAGTTGAGTGTATCACACTATCGAGATAATGTCAAGCAGATTTGTTCAGCAATATTTGTTCACTTTGCGTTTTTTTTTCATCCTGCCTGATTTTCGATCAGCTCCCTTATCCTCTCCCTGACTCCACAGGGGTCGGCCCTTCCGCCGGTTCTCTTCATGACCTCACCGACGAAACGTTCGATGACCGTGGTCTTCCCTCTCCGGTAGCGCACCACGAGCGGTGCGAGCTCACGCAGGACGTTCTCGATGACGGTTTCGAGCTCCAGAGGAGTGCCCGCCCGGTCGAATTCCACACTCCGGAGGATCTCCTCCGGCGGCCGCCCCTCCTCGAGAGCCATGGTGAAAATCTTTCTGGCCTCCGTGATGCCTAACGTGCCCTGTTCCACGCGTCGGATCAGCACAGCGAGCGAGGATGGTTTGACCGGCAGCTCCGACGCAACGGTGCCGGTCCTTTTGAGTACGGCACGAACCTCCCCCATTACCCAGTTGGCAGCTTTCTGAGCGGGTGCACCGGAGTGCACGGTTTCTTCGAAGTAGTCAGCGAGCCCTTTCTCACTTGTGAGGACGTCGGCGGAATAACCGGTGAGCCCGAGAACCGTCCTGAATCGCTCCAGGCGTTTGAGGGGCAGTTCGGGCAGTTTTCTGGTTTCCGCCCGGATTAATGACGGCTCGATTTCGAGCGGTGGGAGATCGGGCTCGGGAAAATAGCGGTAGTCATGTGCCTGTTCCTTCCCCCTCATTACTCTGACCTCACTCCCTTCTTCATCCCACAGAAGCGTCTCTTGTACGATCATCCCTCCCGATGTGAGGATCGAAGCCTGCCGTTCAATCTCCTTCGAGAGAGCGCGTTCGATATACCTGAACGAGTTGAGATTCTTCAGCTCCGTCTTCTGTCCCGGTCCCCGGCCATCCCGCGGCACTAGAGAGACGTTGGCGTCACAACGAAGCCCCCCCTCCTCCATGCCGGCCTCGCTCACATCGAGATACAGGACAAGCTGCCTCAATCTCCGGAGGAAATGACACGCCTCAACGGGGTTTCTCAGCTCCGGTTCGGTGACGATCTCGAGAAGGGGGACACCGCATCTGTTGAGATCGACCAGAGTCAATCCATCGGATGTGTGGATCAATTTTCCGGCATCCTCTTCGAGGTGGACCCGCCTGATCGTTACGTCCCTCGGGCTGTCCGTGAAGTCTATTTCGAACCGGCCGTGAGTAGCGACAGGCTGCTCGTACTGTGAGATCTGATACCCCTTGGGCAGGTCCGGGTAGAAGTAGTTTTTCCGCACAAAAAGGGATCGTTCGTGCACACGGCAGTGAAGCGCGCGTGCCGTCCGAACGGCGAGGCGGACCGCCCTTTCGTTGAGGACCGGCATGGCGCCGGGCAGGCCTGAGCACGTTGGACATATCTGTGCGTTGGGTGTCCCGCCATACTGCGCACTGCAGGAGCAGAACAGCTTCGATTCGGTCCTCAACTGCAGGTGTACCTCGAGGCCGATCACCGGGATGAGTTCGGGCAGAGATTCAGGGTCATATCCGGATAATGAATCGTACAAACTCACATCAAGCACTCCTCGAGAACCTTCGCCACCCCGAGGACGGTGAGGTCTTCCCAACGATTTCCGATTATCTGGATACCGACCGGAAGCCCGCCGACAGATCCGGCCGGGAGAGATACGGCCGGCAGACCCGCAAGGCTGGCCGGAGTGACGAACACGTCGGACCGGTACATGTCCACCGGGCTCGTCAACCTTTCACCGAATGAGAAAGCCGGGTCTGGAGTCGTGGGGGTGAGTATCACATCAACCCGTCTGAAGGCATCTTCGAATTCACGGAGAAGGAGATTTCTCACCTTCATCGCTTTGAGATAATAGGCGTCGTAATATCCGGCCGAGAGGGTGAAGGTGCCGATCATGATGCGCCTTTTGACCTCGATCCCGAACGCCTCGCTCCTCGTCCTCGTATACATCGATCGAATGGTGGACTCCTCTTCACCGCGGTAACCGTACCTCACCCCGTCATACCGGGCGAGGTTCGAGGATGCTTCGGCGCTGGCTACGATGTGATACGCCGGGAGAGCCAATCCTGTTGTGGGTAGAGAGAGATCCACCGGAGTCATCCCCTCTTCCTCGAGTTTCATTTTCGCTACGTTACAGGCTTTTCGCACAGCCGCGGTGAGCCGGTCCGTATAATATTCGGCGGGTATCCCGACTTTTAAACCTTTCACTCCTTTACCGAGTTTGTCCACGGTATCCGACAGGTCCAGCCGTTTGCTCGTCGAATCGAATCTGTCGTGGCCCCCGATCACCGAGAAGAGGAGTGCCACATCGGCCACGCTTCGAGCGATGGGCCCGACCTGATCCAGGGAACTCGCGAAGGCGATGAGTCCGTATCGGGATACTGCGCCGTAAGTTGGTTTGAATCCGACGACACCACAGAGCGCGGCCGGCTGGCGGATCGAACCACCGGTGTCCGAACCGAGAGCCAGGGGAGTGAACCCTGCAGACACGGCAGCGCAGGATCCACCGCTCGACCCCCCCGGTACCCGGTCCGGGGCAGCCGGGTTACGCACAGGACCGAAGCAGGAGGTCTCATTGGAAGAGCCCATGGCGAACTCATCCATGTTGGTTTTTCCGAGAACGAGCCCTCCGGCACGTCTGATACGTTCGATCACGGTTGCATCGTACGGCGGCAGGTACCCGGTGAGGATTTTCGAGCAGCAGGTTGTCGGGACACCTCTCGTTGCAATGTTGTCTTTCACCGCAACCGGTACACCGCTCAGCACTCCTGCGTCCCCGGTATTCTTTATCCTGTCACGCACGCACCGCGCCTGCCCGAGGACATTGTCCCGGTCGACGAACACGAAGCTGTTGATGGCCGGATCCTCACGCTCGATTTTTTCGAGATAGTATTCCGCAATGCGAACGGGATCGATCTTCCCGCTCTTCACGAGGAGTGCGAGCTTTCGTGCGGGTAGCTTATTGAGGTCCTGGAGGTTCATGCTCTTCAATGACTCTCGGTACACTGAAGAATCGGCCTGTCGAGGCGCAGGCGGCAGTGAGGATCTCTTCGGCTGCCGGGAACTCCTGCGAAACATCCGGCCGTAGCGGTGTCGGTCCGGCCTCCAAAGCGAGCGAGGCCGGGGCATCATCTGCCTCGAGTTCAGCCAGCCTGTCTACGAAAAGAAGGATTTTATTGAGATCGGAAGTCATCTCAACGAGTTCATCCGCGGCCAGGTGAAGGTGAGCGAGAGCTGCAATATTTTCTGTTTCCTCTCTCGTGACCGGCATGGTTTTCCCTGATCCTCCCGGCTATCCGGATGTGTTCGAAGAATTCGATCGATGGATGGCGCCGTGGCAGAATTTGATTATCGAACGGGCATATTGGATCATGTTAGAGCACTGTTCTTCATCGTGATATTCGATCCAGCCTAGAGATTGTGCAGTCCTTTTCTCTATCAGGAGGTACACCCTGTCCAGTTTCCTGGATCGTTCGAGGAGGTGATCCGGCAGCTTCTTACCGTTCCTGTTTTCCACCTTCCTCAGGAGCATGGCAAGCCCGGCTTCTCCGGCTCTGTCACCCTGCTTCTCAACGAGGGTCACGAGGTGCACCCGGGCGGCTTGATGAGAAGTCCTGATCGAATTCTCCCACTCTCCATCATACATCAAGTTGACGGCATCATCGAGCATTGCCATACCCCTGGCAAGCAAGAGTTCTGTTTTTTTCGTTATATCAACCTTCACAGCAGCTGTACACACTCTTTCAATCTTCTTTTCCCTGCGGTTGCAGCAGCCTGGCCGATAAGACGAAAACGATTTATTTGGGGCGGTTGTCTCAAGCCACCGGTAGGGTTACCAGGAAAACCGTACCTCTGTTCTCGAGTGTCGACACGAGCCTGATGTTACCCCTGTGATACTCTGAGAAGATCCTCTTCGCCAGGGAGAGACCCACTCCCCAACCGCGTTCTTTCGTAGAAACACCAGCCTCGAACATACTCTTTCTCAGGCTTTTCGGGATCCCGATCCCGGTATCCGAGATCGTTATTTGAATATCCCGGTTATCGTGGAACCAGGCTTTTACTTCTATTACGCCCCCTCTCCCCTCGAGGGAATCGATGCTGTTCTTGATGATGTTCTCGAAAGCCCACTCGAGAAGTTCGGGATTGCCGGAGATAGACGGTAGATCGGGGATGTCGAAGTTGAGCTTGATACTGCTCGCCCTCTGGGGAATCCTCGCCTGGAAGTACATCTCCATGTTTCGAAGAATATCCTCGACATGGGTTTCCTGAAGCCTCGGTGTCCTTCCGATGAGCTCGAATCGGTTGGCAATCTTCGTTAGCCTTCCGAGATCTTCGTCCATTTCACCGGTGATTTCTTTGATGGAGGTCGCCATGATCCCCTTGCCCGCACTGGAATCAACAGTCGCTTCCTCCCGCAAGCGCAGCAGCTCGACCCATCCTTTGAGTGAAGAAAGAGGGGTCCCCAGCTGATGGGCGCTTTCCCTGGCCATACCGACCCAGATGAGTTTCCGCTCACTGCGCAGGTTGTACCGTATGATCGAGATGGCAAGGATGGAGAAGAGGATGAGAACTGCAGCCTGGAGATAGGGCATGTACCGGAGCTCCCGGATGATTCTGGACTCCCCGTAATGGACAGTCGCATAATTTTTTTCACCGCCGGGTCCGGTCATGGTAAACGGTACGTTATAGGAATCGAGTTCCTGAGCAATCCGCCTCACCTCTTCCAGAGAATCCCGGTCACGCGCGTCCACCGCAACGCCTATATTTTCCCAGTGGAGAGGTTTCCCGCTCGCGTTGATCACAACGACCGGAAAATTGATATTGCTGAAGATCGACTGGATGACCTCGAGCTCCCTGCCTTCCTGGAATGCAGTTGCCCAGAATTTGCCATAGGCTTCGGATACGACGGCCTCGTCCTCTTTGAGCTCATCGACCAGATCCTGACTGTAGAAGAAGTAGAGAACGAAAAGAACGAGGAATGACACGAGGAGTAATGAAGGACTCATCCTCGAGATCTTTTGAAAAATCGTACTCATGATTCGCCGGCGCCTCTGATCATTTATCCGATTACCTCGAGGCCTCTCATGTATGGCCTCAAGACCTCCGGTACAGTGACCGACCCGTCCGCGTTCTGGTAGTTTTCCAGGATCGCGATCACTGTCCTCGGCAGGGCTACTCCCGAACCGTTTAGTGTATGGACGAACTGCGGTTTCTGTCCCCGGCCCGGCCTGAAACGAATGTTGCCCCGCCTGGCCTGAAAGTCCTCAAAGTTGGAACAGGATGACACCTCGAGATATTTCCGGATACCGGGTGCCCACACCTCGATGTCATAGCACTTTGCAGCCGCGAAACTGAGATCCCCCGTGGCGAGGACCAGAATCTGATACGGAAGACCGAGAGCCTGAAGGATATCTTCAGCATCCTCGAGTAGTGATTCGAGGTGGTCATAAGAGGTCTCGGGCTGGACAAACTTGACCATCTCGATTTTATCGAACTGGTGAACCCGGATCAACCCTCTCGTGTCCTTGCCGTGCGCCCCGGCTTCTCTCCTGAAGCAGGGCGTGTATGCTACGTAACATCTGGGGAGTGTGTCTGGCCCCAGGATCTCTCCTCTGTGAAGGTTCGTGATCGGTACTTCAGCGGTGGGGATGAGGAAGAGATCATCCAGGGTGACGAGGTACATATCATCCTCGAGCTTGGGCAGCTGACCGGTGGTGGTCATGCTCTCCCTGTTCACCACGAACGGTGGGGATGCCTCGGTGTACCCGTGTCGGTCGACATGGAAATCGATCATGAAATTTATCAGTGACCTCTCGAGCCGGGCGCCGAGCCCCTGATAGTGCACGAATCCGCTGCCGGTGAGTTTGCCACCTCTCTCGGTATCAAAGATCCCGAGGTGTTTGCCGATATCCCAGTGAGGCCGGGGTTCGAAATCAAAGTTTCGAGGTTCGCCCCAGTTTCTCAGAAACCGGTTCGCGCTCTCATCCTCACCAAGTGGGACACTTTCATGAGGAACATTGGGTACCTGCAGCAGTAAACCATGTAGATCTTCCTCCACCTGTTGAAGCTCATGGTCGAAATCCTTGACGCGGCTGGAGAGCTCGCGCATTTCCCCCATGAGATCAACCGGCTCCTGCCCCTGTTTTTTTAGTTCGGCGATTTCTTTTGACCGTCTATTTCGCTCTTCCTTGAGCTGTTCGACTTCTCCGATGATGCCCCTTCTCCGGGAATCAAGATCGATTATGAGATCGACGACTTCTTTCTCACCCTTATCCCTGCTTGCTTTTTTCACGAGAGCAGGGTTGTTCCTTATGAACTTGAGATCAAGCACGTCCCTTCTCCGAAATGAAACAATACAAATCTGACTCAATCAAAATATGATCTGATACTATCGATGACGATACCTACGTCCTCATCCTCCATTTCGGGGTAAATCGGGAGGCAAAGGACCTCCCTGGCGGCCCTTTCACTGTTCGGGTAAGACCCCTCGGTCAAACCGAGGAACGAGAATGCCGGCTGGAAATGGAGCGGAACAGGATAGTGAATCGCAGTCTGTACGCCTCTCTCGAGTAGATGACTGCGGAGATCATCACGCCCGAGAAACCTGATGCTGTACTGGTGATAGATATGCGTACCGTACCCGAGATCCTTCGGGAGTTCCAGAGGAAGATCCTTCAGGTTGGCATCATACATAGAAGCGATCTGAGCTCTTCTCTCATTCCAGGAATCGAGGTATTGCAGCTTGACCCTGATCACGGCTGCCTGAATCGCGTCCAGGCGGCTGTTGACCCCCAGTAAGGTATGACGGTATTTTTTCTCGGAACCGTGATTTCTGATCATGGAGACATTACGGGCCAGGGTGACTTCCCTGACAGTGACGAGACCGCCGTCACCGAGGCATCCCAGGTTTTTCGTAGGGAAGAAACTGAAACACCCGACTCCGCCGATGGTCCCGAGCCGTGTTCCACGGTAATCGGCGCCAAGAACCTGAGCAGCATCTTCGATAACCGCGAGTCCGTGCCTCTCGGCAATGTCCATGATCGGATTCATATCGGCACTCTGGCCGAACAGGTGGACCGGGAGGATGGCTTTCGTTTTCCCGGTGACAGCTTCCTCGATCCGGGTCGGATCGATGTTGAAACTGTCCGAATCTATGTCGACGAAAACAGGCCTGGCCCCCCTGAGACTGATGACTTCAGCCGTCGAGATGAATGTGAATGGTGTGGTGATCACTTCGTCCCCGGATCCGATGGCATATGCCAGAAGCGCCAGTTCGAGTGCATCAGTCCCCGAAGCACATCCGAAAGCCCATTCGACATCAAGATACTCTCTCAGTTCGGCTTCGAGATTCTCGACCTCTTTCCCCATGATGAACTGACCGCTGTCGATGACACGATTGATGGCTTCATAGAGTTCTTTCCTCAGAGCCCTGTGCTGGGCTCCGAGGTTTACAATCGGTACTTTAATGTTCAATTCAGGATCCTCCATTAGTCCCCTTGATCCCTTCCTGGTTCTCGAGCAGCTGAGCTTCCGGGGTTTCCCTGACATACCCTGCCGGGACCCCGTAATATACCTTCCTTGCAGGCACATTCTTCGTGACCACAGCACCGGCGCCCACAACGGCATCTTCACCGATCTCCACCCCGGGGAGCAGGACTGCTCCCCCACCAACCCGTGCACCCCTCCGGATGCACGGCCCGCCCCGATACTTGAACCGTTCTTTCGTCCTGCCCAGAAAATTATCGTTTGTCATGGTGACCATCGGTGCGATGAAGCAGTAATCCTCGACAACGGAGTGAGCGGTGATGTAACAGTTCGTTTCGAGTTTACAGAATCTCCCTACACTGGTTTTGTTTTCGATAGCGACCGCCCTTCCCACGATCGTGTACGCTCCAACTTCAACGTCTTCTCTAACGGTGGCGAGATCGGCAACCATCACGCAGTTCCCGATGGTACAACCGGCATATATCACGACGTTCGCACCGATCATGACTTCATCCCCGACACTAAGGTAACTCACTTCATCAGTTCCACGGAGGGTGCTGAGACGAGCTCTCATGGGCAACTTCCCGAGGATTGTCCCATCGTCGACCCGGACATTGTTACCCAGCCTCACACATCCATGCAGGACCACATTATTTCCGATTGTGCAGCCCTCACCGATCCGGGCTCCTTCCTGAACAATGGTTCCACGACCGATACTGGTGCCCTCACCAACCACGGCTGATTCCGCTACGAAATTCTCCATGCTGCTTCCACTCCCCGGTTGCCGGTACATTGCGCTAACTTTCGAATTCACGCTCACAACATGAGCCTACCTGTAAAGTGAGTAAGTTAATCATTTACATTGCTCAGACAAGCCCCGGACCCTGAATGTACGGTCAATGTACAAAAACTTCATAGATAAAAGTCCCGGTAGGCTTGTTCATGCAGTGGGGCGAGCATCACGATGCAGGTATTGCGCCACTTGTGAACGACAACACGTTAAAGACTCTCAAGTTATTCTACAGTAATCCTCTCAACCTCCTCAAGTTCTTCTTCCTGAGTCTGTGCCGGCTTTTCAGTCTGCCGCTCAGTTGAATACTCGATCTGGGATGAGGTGCTGAACTCAATGTAGCCGAGCCTTCTCACACCTATGTATACGATGATACCGACAATCAGAAGCAGGACGGCGGTAAACTCGTCATTCGCGGCAGTGAGGAGAAATGCACAGATACCAAATACCATGCTCACGCCGTAAATGAGAATGACGGCCTGCCTTTGTGACAGTCCAAGTCGGAGCAGCCTGTGGTGGATGTGCTCTCTATCACCCTTGAGCGGATTCACTCCCCTTCGAGCGCGCCTGAAAATCGCGTAGAGTGTGTCGACGATGGGGACACCGAGTGCGATTATGGGTATGAGGATCGCCACCGCAGTGGATGTCTGATAGGACCCCTGAATCGAGATGAGCGCCAGCAGGAATCCGAGGAAGAGACTCCCTGTGTCTCCCATAAATATCATAGCAGGGTTGAAGTTGTACCTGAGGAATCCGAGTATGGAACCGACGAGTATCGCCGTCAGAAACATTGTGGGGAACTTGCCCATATAGGTCGCAATGAGGAACAGTGTGAGTCCGGTCACACTCGCAACGCCTGCGGCAAGCCCGTCGAGACCGTCGATCAGATTGATCGCATTGGATATCCCAACAATCCAGAGTAGTGTGAGAGGCACCGAAAAGAAACCCAGTTCGATCGGATTCCCGAACGGATTGTTTATCATGGAGATCTTGAAACCGAAGTAAATCGCGATCAATGCTGCAACTGTCTGCCCGAGGAACTTCTGCATACAGCTGGTACCCCGCACGTCATCGTACACTCCGACGAGCAGAACTGTAGTGCTGCCGAGAACCAGCCCCATGAGTTTGCCGTTGAGCTTGACGAAACTCTCCGGCGACAGAAGAACCGCGATAGCGAGGCCAACCATGAAGCTCAGGAAGATGGCTATCCCGCCGAGTTCCGGTACGAATCGCTCACTGGTCTTGGGTTCCTGAAGTCTCAGAGCCAGCTTCCATATGACCGGTGTCATGAGGAGCGAGAAAAGCAGTGAAACGCCGAAGACCAGCAGAACATTAAAGATAACACCTTCGGTACCCATAAGCTTTCCCACGTTAAAGCTCAAAAGATCAAGGAATAATAACATCATTGTTCAATAAAACAAAGATTTTTCGGGGGAACCGCTTCGCCCTGTCTGGATGTATCCCCCGCTAGTGAGCTCTTCGAACGAATCGAGGATATGCCTGACAATGCGGCGACTTGATTCCCCATCACCATAGACGGTCCTGCTCCCACCCGCAACACCGGGAGGACAGGTAATGAGTTCGGATGTGACTCTGAGAAGCTCTTCCTCGTCCCTGCCTGCCAGGGTGACAAATCCTTCTGAGAGAGCCTCCGGCCGTTCGGTAAAATCTCTCATGAGCACGACATGTCTTCCTAGGTAGCACGCCTCTTCCTGAATACCTCCTGAATCGGTCATGATGAGGTCTGCCCGTTTTATCAGGTGAACGAAATCAGGGTAGATAAAAGGTTTTGTGAGTGTTATGGAACCATGGCCGCCCAGGATCCCTCTAACCGTGCGGGCCACCCTCGGATTGGGATGCACGGGGAACACAACGTGGAGACCGGGGTGCTCATCTACCAGTCTCTCAATGGTACGGCACATACCCTCGAGCGGAGGACCGATACTCTCCCTCCGGTGAGCGGTAACGAGGAGGAGCGTGTCAGCCCGGACCTTCTCGATATCAGGAAAAGGGTCCAGTCGGAGCGGCCCCTGCGCGAGAACGAGTTTGAGCGCGTCGATCACCGTGTTGCCCGTCACGTGCACCAGATCTTCATGTATCCCTTCACTGATCAGATTCGTTTTCGCATCCTCGGTCGGGGCAAAGTGGTATGTCGACAGCACGCTCGTCATCTGGCGGTGCTTCTCCTCGGGAAACGGGAAATATCTCTCGTATGTCCTGAGACCCGCCTCAACATGAGCGACGGGAATCCTGTGATAAAAAGCGGCCAGACTGACGGCGAACGTCGTCGTCGTGTCCCCCTGCACGATCACGAGGTGAGGGCGTTTAGATTGCATGATCTCATCGAGATGTTTCAGGCTCTCCGTGACGACGTGGAACACACTCTGGTCGTGAACCATGATGTCGAGATCGCAGTTTACCTCGATCCCGAAGTAGTCGATGAGTGGATCGACCATGTCCCTGTGCTGTGCCGTCAGACAAACGATACTTTCGATTTCGTCCCTGTGCCCGGCCGCTTCTTTTATAAGAGGAGCCATCTTGATGACCTCGGGGCGCGTCCCGAGAACGAACATCACTTTTATTCTCGAATGTCTTTCCATATCATCTCGTTATCGCTGCGATCGCGATCGTGATAGTTGAAATTGCCGTGAGCGGAGAAAGGACCCTGCCCAGTTTTACGAGAAATCGCTCCGTGACGACAATCGTCTCACCGGGATAGATCTGATCTTGTCCTTTAATGTTCCTCTTCTCTCCGTCGGTGGAGAGTGCATTCCACCTGCTGCTCTTACCGGATGAAGTATAGCCCCCCGCCAGGCTGATGTAATCCCCGGCTGTGAAGCTGGATTCGTAAGGGTACATTCCCGGTATCCTCACCGCCCCGACCACGTATACGAAATCTTTGCTCACCGGAATGTGGACGACGTCCCCGCTCTGCATGTCGATATCCAGTGAGTCTGCACCTCTGTGATAAAGATCCCGCAGATCGACGACGAAAGTCGAATCAGTCGAGGTTTCCGTTATCCTTTTTATCACAACATGCGCAAGATCCGCCGATTCCGAAATCCCGCCGGCCATTGCAATGACATCTCTGATCCGGTCACCCGGTTTGAATTCTACAAGCACCTCTTCTGCCGGGAAGGAAAGCTGCCCTTCACGCAGTGTCCTCTTATCGAGCTGGATCTCTTTGAAACCGTTCACCTCTCCCCTCACCCTGACAAATCCTCTCTTGACCGGAACGGAGATTCTGTCCCCATCCTGAAGGAGCGGATTATCATCGAGATTGCCGAAGACCAGAAACCTGACGAGATCGACGGTGCACTCGCTCCCGTCCCGTCTTCTCACGTTTACCGACC
Organism: uncultured Gemmatimonadota bacterium; assembly: GCA_964654825.1. Lineage (GTDB taxonomy): Bacteria > Gemmatimonadota > CAZMKB01 > CAZMKB01 > CAZMKB01 > CAZZKG01. The sequence continues at coordinate 14,727 of CAZZKG010000045.1, forward strand.
TTCTGGAGGCACCCTCTCTCAATCCGCCCGCCTGGGTGATCGCATCGGAGACCCGGTCGACAGGTGTGACAATCAGAGCCCCCCGCACCTCGACCTGACCCGATACGAACACCTTGATATTCCTGATCCCGGTGAGGGTCAGGGTGATGCGATCGGTTTTGTAAAAATATTTCAGGGTGTCGATCACTTCTTCTTCAGCGGCACGGATGGTTTTCCCGGCAACAGGGATGATCCCGACGCTGGGAACGATGATTGTACCCTCGGGAGTGACCGGAATGGGGATGATCTGTTCTTCCTCACCCCATATACCGATTGTCAGGAGGTCATTCGGACCGATGAGGTAACTGTCCCGGTCGACCGGGCCCTCGAGCGGGACCTGGTTCCCCTTCATGACCTCCGCCGGTTTTTCCTTCTGCTTCAATAGATCCTGCATAAGTGATTCGGATTCGGTGGACTGCTGAGCAGCGAGTGTCGACGCAAACACCAGAATGAGTTGACAAAGTACGAGTCTTCGAAAAAGCACGACTTTCTTCCGGTTTAAAGAAAAAGCCCGAGTACAGGAACTCGGGCAACACATACATTCAATCCGATCGCCTTTTACCCGAGGACAGGTACTCACCCGTTCAGACTACAGACAAAGCCCCGAAAACACCAGGAATCCAGAACTTCATTCTAAACCTGAGTCCGTAGCAAGCTGTCTGGTGAAGTACCCTCCTTTCGGTAAGTAGCGATTTTAAGTATAAATGAATCCTAATACCCTGTCAAGCCTTTTTCTCGGTGAGATGGGGCATCTCGTGCCTTCGAGCCAGACCCCTCTAACACATTGAATACGAGAATGTTACCAGTATTCAAAAAAAAATGGTTCCATGCTCCCATGAGGTGAGCATGTCTCTGAGTGTTGTCCTGATCTCGATCGTCGGTTTCCAGCCCGTCTCCAGTACGAGCCTTCCCGGATCCCCCACCAGCTGCCCGATATCCACTTTCCGCATACGACTTTTTTCCTGAATGATTTCAACCCTTGCACCGCTCAGGTCGATGAGCTGCTCGAGGAGATCACCGATCCGGTAACCCCGGCCCCGGGCGATGTTGTAAACCTCTCCGTCCTTCCCGCTTTCAACGATACGTAGGTAAGCGCTCGCGACATCCCGGACATCGAGGTAGTCTCGAACAGCATCCAGGTTACCCACTCTCAGGATTCCCCCGTCCTTCTTCTTCGCCCGGGCCAGCTGTTTCGCAAAACTCGACAGCGCAAACCGATCGCTCTGTCCGGGCCCTGTGTGAGGAAATGCTCTGCTCACAATCGCCCTCACACCGTAGCTCCTGCAGTATTCCTCGGCAACCATCTCGGCCATTGCTTTACTGGTTGCATAATGATTAACAGGAGCAACCGGGTCCTCCTCGGTGAGAGGCCTGTTGTGGATCACGTTACCGTATACCTCTCCGGAACTCACGATCAACACTCTGCCGTGCCAGTTTGTTTTTCTGATGGACTCGAGAGTGTTTACCGTGCCGAGGACATTTGTCCGATACGTATTCAACGGTTCCCTGAACGCCAGTGAGCCGGAACTCTGAGCGGCCAGGTGAATGATGCAGTCAGGCTTCCATCTGGTCAGGAGCCTGGCGATCGATGAACTGAACCGCAGATCGGCCAGTTCCATGGGAACATTGCCGAGTGCTTTCCGGGTATTCTCGAGATCCAGAGCTCGGAGCACTGTCCCACAGGGTTTGTGCCCTGCATTTTTAAGAGAAACTGCAAGATGCCTGCCAACAAAACCCTCTATGCCCGTAACGAGTACCTTCATGGTCAATATCCTGCCAGATAATCGGTGCGATTGTCAACGTACTTCCGTGATGGACCACTAAGGAATTACCTGGAAGTTTCGGAGAATCCACTGCTCGGCCCCGGAGATGTCCCTCCGCACAAGTCCTACATCGGGTGCGTACCACTCGTTTATGATAGTCAGCTCATCTGTCTCTCCTGAGATGGGATCAACAACACGGGATTCGATCCTGAGATCGACCCGGAACGCGTTCTCGAAATAATCCGCCTGGGTGAGGACAGGTTCGATACCGACAACCTCCCCTTCGAGTTTCGATGTGATCGCATATGTCAGGCCCTGGTGATCCACTTCGTTCTGGTAGAGGTCAGTCCAGCGGTTACCGGTTGCGAGAGGAAGCTCGATCCTCTTTCTCCATCTCTCTTCGAGTGTTATCACCTCGTCGGAGAATTTTCGAGTGGTGCTCATCCATTCGTAGAGACCGTCGGGTTCACGGGAGAAATAGAGGAAATCTTCCCCTTCCTGCACGATGGAAGCATTCATACCGCCGAGAATGGCGTGACCGGTGACCAACCAATGGATGTCGAATGTGTCCTCGGCCGCTACCACGAATTCCCAACTGTTCCCGACGTTCGTGTAGGGGGTGTATTCACTCACGAGCCTCTCGAAAAAAGTCTGAGACTCACATGCAAGGAAAAAGATCAAGACGAGAATAATGACACGGTTCACTGAGACTCCAATCAACACACCCGAATTACAGGAGGAAAGAGAACATGGGGATAATCATAATCCCTTTCGCGCCACCGGGGGCCACGAACCAGACCTGAGAAAGTTCTGCCGAGAGGCGTACCCGGCTGTTTACCTTCCAGGAGATACCAGCACTTATCCCAACGAACACATCAATATCTTTTTCACGGCCGGAACCCACTTTCAGCTCCTCCCGGGAGAGACCGGCCCGAAACCCGACGTGAGGCGAGAACCGGTCCAGTTTAAGCAGATCGCTCAACTGGTACCTGAGTGCCATGTCCGGCATAAGAAATTCGATCGAGCCGTGATCAGAACTCGCCGGCATGCTCACCGCTCGAAATCCGCCTCCGAGCTCGAGATCAGGAGCAAAAGGGAAGTACACCCTGACTTCGACCAGCCTGCCACTCGAGAAGTCCCGGCTCCAGTCACCATAGGGGAAAAACCAGCCGGGTCCGAATTCGATCTCGACTGCCCGTGCCTCGGTACAGAAAAAAAGCGCACTCGCCACAAGCAGCACACACAGGATATTCTTCACGTTACGAATTCTATTCTCTCCTCGACAGCCATTCCGTCCGGCCGTTTTCCGTCAGTGAGAACACTGTTTCGAGGACCTTCCGCTGACTTTCGGACATGGTTACTTCTCTTCTTTTCATGACCTCCGATGCCGTCTCAAGGAACTGCTCGAGTCTGTAGACCTCGTACCTGCCGTTGCCGCCCCATGTGAAGGGAGGAATGAACTTCGGCTGTACACCACCGCCGAACACGTTACAACCCGTCGCCAGGACACCGCCAGTATCGATGAGTGTGCCGATACCGGTTTTTACATGATCACCGATGAGCGTTCCCATCTTAACCATCCCCGTATCATACACCGTTTCGCCAATGGCGATCCGAATTGAGTGATAGTTATTCTTGAGATCGGAATTTGTAGTACCGGCCCCGAGGTTTACCCACTCACCGACTAACGAATGTCCGAGAAATCCGACGTGAGCCTTGTTTGAATACCCCTGAAAAATCGAACACTCGATTTCACCCCCTATCCTGCAGACGGGGCCGATTGTGGTGCCGCTTTTGAGTATGGAACCGCTCGTAATGGTACTGCCCCTGCCGACGTATACCGGCCCTTCTACGTGGACAAAGGGACGCAGCTTTACTCCGGTTTCTAGAAGAATCGGCCCCCTGCTCGCATCCAGAACGACATGCGGACCGACGACAATATCACTCGATACCCTGATGTTTTCCCTCCCCGGCTCGAATACTCCGGACGGGAGCTCAGCATCTTTGGGATAATCACCCGCCAGAATCTGGAAATCGTCGACCAGAACAGACTCATTGTTCCGGATGATGTCCCATACGGACGACGGAGAAAACGAACTCACCTCCACATCGACGGTAGTGCCTCCACAGAGGGATTCTATAAATCCCGTATCGGGAGTCGAAAACCCCTCAGCAGGAATCTTCTCTCTTATCGGCGGGAGGCAGTAGCCGACGATCTCTTCATTCGAGCGGAGGACGGTCCCCGGACCGGCCTGATGAAGCACGCTCTTCGTGTCAGGGCGGGGGATGAAGCGGGAGCTGAGAAAAAGAACCGGGACTCTCGATACCAGGCCTTTGGCTGTTTTCTGGAACACATGCTGCGACGCGTCAGCACCAATGAGCTCGTGAGTTGTCTCATCGAGATGGGTATTGGTGAGTAGGAGTGATGTCCGGAGACCGGTAACCTTCTCGATCCGTCCTCTCATACTAAACATTCCACATCGAAGTTCAGACAGCGGCCTTAAAAGAGAAAAGGGATAAAACACATCCCTTCGATCATCATACAAGCAGAGAGCTTTCGTTACGGTGGCAGAAATTTCTTTTCCGTCTGTACTCAGTGTTTCCCTCCTTCACCGTCGGTATTTCGAGTTCTAATTGTCGTCTGGATGATCCAGGCGTCTTCGAAACCGCTCGAAGCGACCCGGTGTCTCATTATTTCAGCTCCCTCTCTCCTTCTGTAATCACCGAGGCGGACCTTGTAAAGAGGCTCCTGAAATTCGATGTATGTCTGCTCCCCAAACAGACTCTTCGCCGATTCGGCAACTCTCCTGGCTTTTTCGACATCACGGGTTGCATATATCTGTACTCTGAAACCATAGGCGTATCCGGAACTCATGTGGTTCCGTTCCCTGAGCTCTCCCTCGACGACTTTACCCTCACGGTATGAACCGTCATCTCCGACGGTCCCTTTCTTCGTGCAGTAGAGTCCCGCTGTAGTGAAGAGGATGATGAATACCAGCGCGAGCCACCTCACCTGTCGATCACGACCCATCATCTTACCCGCCTCCGGGTGGACGTCTTCGGTTGTACACGACACATGAACCCTCGATGGATTTACCGTACTCTTTAACCTGCGCAGCGACCGAACTCAACATGGCAGGATGGTCGAATTCTTTGTCTTCATTGGCGATGACGGCAATCGTCAGGTGGAGTTCGGTGGGAATCCTGGCTTTTACATTGTTTCTCATCTGGTGCACATAGTATCCGACACCGACATCACCCGGAGGAAAAACCGCTCTGGATCTGTCTTTGATCCGTGCTATGATAAAATCGGTGATCGGTACCACCTTGTCATCAGACGTAATGATGAGGAAATCATCACCGCCTACGTGTCCGAGAAAATCGGTCCCGTTGCCCTTTTCCTCGAGTGCTTCGACGAGTGTGTCGGCAACGAGTTTGATGACCTCATCTCCCTGGATAAATCCGTAATGATCATTGTAGTTTTTGAAGTTGTCTATATCGACGTAGATCCAGGTGTAATATTTCTTCTCCCGTATCCTTTTGGCGGTCTCTTTCTGTATGGAAACGCTTCCGGGCAGGCCGGTCAGGGGACTCAGAGTCCTCAGAGACAGGCTCTTTATGAGAATATTGTTCACCCTTGCCCGCAGTTCTTTGTATTCGAACGGTTTGGTGATGTAATCATCGGCACCCAGCATCAATCCTTCGACCCGCTCGTCCACTTCTCTCTTCGCCGAGAGGAAAATGATGGGGATGTGACTGGTCTTGAACCTGGACCTGAGGTGCTTCATCACCTCGTAGCCATCCATACCGGGCATCATGATGTCGAGGAGGATGAGATCAGGGGCAAATTCCTTTACCTGACATATCGCTTCCCTTCCGCCGGTAGCTATATGGACATTGTATCCGGCGCTGATGAGAGTCAACTTCACGACTTTTCTGATCTGGGGATCGTCATCGACGACGAGTATCTTCCTCTGCTCATCTGTCATTCAGAAAGACCCCCGGTTGAGGATTGTACAGACTCGATCAGGAATAACGGGACTCTGGTCCGAGTAACGCACGTCCCTTAATTTATCTAACGTGGTCGCGTTGTGTCAAGCCCGCCAGCACCGGCTGACCGATCACCCGATCTGCAGGAGTCTGAGGTCTGTCCGGTAGCGCTTGAGAATTTCCTTCCTCAAAAGGCCGTTCTCCCGGCGACTGAGTTCGGGATCGTCCTTCAAGGTTTTGAACGCACGTGCTCGTGCCTTCTCCAGAAGCGGATAATCTTCGATGATGTCGGCGACTCTGAAAGAGGGTATACCGTGCTGTTTTGTTCCTATCAGCTCACCAGGTCCGCGCAGTTTGAGGTCCGCTTCAGCGATCCTGAATCCATCGGTTGTTTCACTGAAGATCTCGAGCCTCTCCATGGTCTGTTCGGCGTTTCGTTCACCGGTGAACAGTATACAGTATCCCTTCTTCGTCCCTCTTCCGATCCTTCCCCTGAGCTGATGGAGCTGGGAGAGACCGAACCTCTCGGCGTGCTCGATGACCATGATGGATGCCTCCGGTACATCGACTCCCACCTCTACAACCGTCGTGGCCACCAGGATGTCGAGTTTCCCTCCGGTGAAGAGCCTCATCGCTTCTTCTTTTTCCTGATGTGACATCCTGCCGTGGATGAGACGCACCCTGAACTCCGGGAATATCTCCTTCTCGAACTTCTCGTGCCAGCAGGAAGCATCTTTCAACCCGAGTTTGTCAGACGGTTCGACGAGCGGATAGATCGCAAAAACCTGATCCCCCTCCCTGATCTTCTGTCTGATAAAATCGTAGACTTTGTCTCTCTGCCTCTCGTAGACGATCCTCGTCGTGACTTTCTGCCTTCCGGGAGGGAGTTCATCGATGATGATGACGTCGAGATCACCGTAAAGCGTCATCGCCAGGGAACGCGGGATAGGAGTTGCAGTCATAACGACACAATCGGGATCACTGCCCTTTTCCACGAGCTGCACTCTCTGGTTTACCCCAAACCGGTGCTGTTCATCCACGACCACGAGGCCGAGTTTGTGAAACTTCACACTCTCCTGGATCAGAGCGTGGGTACCCACCATGATGACCGGCTCCTCATCTGAAGCAGCGCGGAGAGCGGCTTCCCTTTCCTTTCCCTTCACCGAGCCTGTCAGGAGAAAGACATCGATCCCGAGATCCCTCACCATCTGACGCACGGTTCTCTCATGCTGCTCGGCGAGTACCTCTGTCGGTGCCATGAGAACAGTCTGATACCCGTTCTCGAGGGCTCTCGTAATCGCGAACAGTGCCACCACGGTTTTCCCCGAGCCCACATCACCCTGCACGAGGACATTCATCGGTCCGCTGGATTCCATGTACTGGTAGATCCTCCTCACCGCATTCTCCTGCGCTTTCGTCAGGGCGAAGGGGAGAGATTTGTATAAATTTTTCACCAGCGTGTTGCGGGGTGCAAACGAAATACCTTTTCTGCTGTTTCTGCTCCGGTGCCGGACCGCAAGCAGCAGCTCGAGGTAGAAGAGCTCTTCGAACGCGAGCCTCCTTCGTGCGAGTCCCTGCTCCCCGGAATCCGTCGGGTAATGCATCTTCTTGACCGCCCAGTGAAGTGATGGCAGCTCCAGAGAGGTGAGAATGTATTCGGGCAGGGATTCCTCGAGCTCGAGCAGAGATGAACTCACCGCGCCGTCGATGATGCGTCTGATGGTTTTGTGGTGAAGGCCCTGCGTGGCGGGATAGACGGGTATCACCTTCCCCTCTTTGAGCGGTAGATCGTCAGGGTCCAGATCGAGTTTCTCCTCTTCCTCCGGGTAGAATTTTATTCCCCGGTAATACCTCGCCTTCCCGACCAGGAGGAGGATGTCACCACTGTTGAAACGACGGTCGAGGTAGGTTCGGCCGAACCACATACACTCGACGGTTCCTGATCCGTCCGAGATCAGGAGAGAGAAGACTTTCTGACCACGCCTCGATCTTCGGGTGTCCTTGGAGAGAACTTTCCCGACGAGAGTTGTTCTGGCACCGATGTCGATGTCCGAAATCCTGGTCACGGACCGGGCGTCGATGTAGCGACGAGGAAAATAGAAGAGCACATCGCGGACCGTGTTGACACCGAGTTTCTTGAAAAGGGCGGCACGTTGGGGGCCTACGCCGGGAAGAAACTGAGCCGGTGAATCGAGGTTTCCTTTCTGATGTCGAGGTCTCATGGGAGGTCCATCAGGATATCAATCCCTCAACGAAATGAGGTACATCAAAGGGGACGAGATCATCAACGGTCTCTCCGAGCCCCACGAACTTTACCGGCAAGTCCAGTTCGTGGGCGATCGCGACGACAGTCCCTCCTTTTGCGGTGCCATCGAGTTTCACCAGGATAGCCCCGGTAATACCGAGATATTCCTTGAACGTCCTGGCCTGTATCACAGCGTTCTGTCCGGTCGTAGCGTCAAGGACCAGGAGAATTTCGTGAGGAGCACCCGGGATCTTTTTCGAAATGATTCTTCTCATTTTCGAGAGCTCGTCCATGAGCTCTCTCTGAGTGTGGAGTCTTCCGGAAGTGTCACATATGAGGAAATCAGCACCTCGCGCGGTCGCCGCGTCGATGGCATCGAAAACAACCGCGGACGGATTTGCCCCTGCAGCCTGGCTGATGACCTCGACTCCGAGTCGCTCCCCCCATATCTTGATCTGCTCAATCGCTCCCGCCCTGAACGTGTCACCGGCTGCGAGGAACACGGAGTGCCCCTGCTCCTTCAGGCGATGGGCGAGTTTTGCTATCGTTGTTGTCTTTCCAACCCCATTGACCCCCACCACCATGTACACCGTGAGCTCACCCGAAACCGGAGAAAAGAGGAGACCGCCGTTCGAACCGGTCGACGTGTCCTTCGAGAGTATCTTCGTAATGTGTTCCCGCAGTTCCTGGAGCACATCGCCGTCCCTCGTCCCGGCTCTCTCGACCTTCTCGACCAGCTCGAGGGCAAGGCTGACGCCAAAATCAGCTTCAATGAGAATCTCCTCGAGGTCGGAAAGCTCTTCCGGAGTGATTGTTCTCTTGCCTCTGAGGCCGCCGAGCCTGACGATGTTTTTCACACGGCTCCAGATACCTCCCCGCATGCGTCCACCCTCGCTTTCGCTGTCGAATCGTGTACTTCCAGTGCGTGTGTAATCTACAAACATCGACGCTCTTTGTCAAAGCAGCGGAGACCGGGCCGGGGAAGGTGGACAAGGAAGGAGCGTCCCTCGTTACCATCTCCGTGATTATTGACAAACATGGTGCGTGTCGTTAAAATTCGATCGCCACGAACCTTTTATGAGAAAGTTACGGTTTTTTTTAAAACCTGGAGGTATGATGGACACGGCATCGATCGATAAAGCCAAGGAACATTTCGGAAAAGTACTCGAAAGACAGCTCTCCCGGGTCGAGCGGATGAAGACGGCTGGGGATTGGATCGACTTCTCAATGATAAAACCAATCATCATCGGAATCATTGGTGGTGACGGTATCGGACCCTATATCGCCGAACATGCCCGTACGGTAATCGAGTTTATGCTGGAAGAGGAGGCAAAGTCAGGCAAAGTCGAGTTCCGTACGATCGAAGGGCTCACGATAGAGAAGCGGGCAGAGGTCGGAAAAGCCATCCCGGACGACGTCCTCGAGGAGATAAAGAAGTGCCACGTCACACTCAAGGGCCCGACCACCACACCTCGCAGAGGTGATCCCTGGCCCAACGTCGAGAGCGCTAATGTCGCTGCGCGAAAAGAGCTCGATCTTTTCGCCAATGTCAGGCCGGTCAGGGTTCCCGCTGAAGGGATCGACTGGATATTCTTCAGGGAAAACACCGAAGGGGCCTACGCCCTCGGCAGTGAAGGATATGAAGTCACGGATGATCTGGCGATCGATTTCACCGTGGCGACGACACAGGGTACCGAACGGCTCATCCGGGCCGCTTTCGAGCACGCAAAGAAAAACGGGATCAACAAAGTGACCCTGGTGACGAAAGCCAATGTGATAAAAACCACTGACGGCAAGTTCCTCAAGATCGGCCAGGAAATCGCCAAGGACTATCCCGGCATCGAGACAGACGACTGGTACATAGATATCATGACTGCAAAGCTCGTCGACCCGAAACGACGCTCCCAGTTCAAGGTGGTCGTCCTCCCCAATCTTTACGGCGATATCCTGACCGACGAAGCGGCTGAATTCCAGGGAGGTGTGGGAACAGCGGGGAGCGCGAACATCGGGAAACAGTATTCCATGTTCGAAGCGATCCACGGTTCGGCCCCGAGGATGGTCGCGGAAGGCCGAGCGCAGTTTGCGGATCCCTGCAGTATGATCAGGGCGGCTGCTCTTCTCCTGAGTCACCTGGGATATGAAGAGAAGGGTAAAAATCTCGAGATGGCCCTCGACATCTGCGGACAGTTCGAGAAAAAACTCGTGATCACCGGACGATCAACAGGAGCAACCGCTCAGGAGTACACGAAGTACCTCATGGAAACACTGAAAGATCCAAACCTCAAATCCCGGTGGGAGTCGTACCAGTCATAAAAGAAACGTATTCCAACAGCCCCGCTGCCGCCGCCGCGGGGCTTTTTTTTCAAATTCACCCGACACAGCCGGTCCCCCGGGCTCCGGCGGAAGAGAATGTAAGTTTTTGACACCTGCCTCGACTAATTGAAGAGAGAGTTCTTCGGAAGAAGAAAAGGTACGATCACTACACGGAAGAAAGATTCGAATTGAGAACCGGAACCTTCAGCGGACTGCCGGTCGAAGGATGGCGGCTATGACAGGAAGAATTACGAAATACTTCTGATTCAACAACAGGTTGCCCTGTGTAGTAAGGATGGGGGGCAGGCAGCACTGGAGTTTTTCCAGAGGTCTGTCCCTCAACCTTTCTTCCCCGGGGCGATGAGTCCGACATCGCTGTCGACCATCATTCTGACCATTGCCTCGAACGAGACTTCGGGTTTCCACCCGAGTGCACTCTCAGCTTTCGCAGAATCCCCCAAAAGATGATCTACGTCTGCAGGCCGTAACAGCTGCTGGTCCACTACGACGTAATCCTGCCAGTGGAGATCGACACAGGAGAATGCGAGTTCCGCAAGTTCCCTGACGGAATGCTGGATACCGGTGGCGATGACATAGTCATCGGGTCGATCCTGCTGGAGCATGAGCCACATGGCTCGTACGTAATCACCGGCATATCCCCAGTCCCGTTTCGCATCGAGGTTGCCGAGTCTCAGTTCGCTGCTCTGGCCATGCTTGATCCTGGCGACTTCGTAGGTAACCTTCCTCGTTACGAATTCCCGGCCGCGTCTCGGGGATTCGTGGTTGAAAAGGATACCCGAGCAGGCAAACATGTCGTAGCTTTCCCGGTAGTTGACAGTTATCCAGTGTCCGTATACTTTTGCGACACCGTACGGGCTTCGGGGATAAAAGGGGGTTTTCTCGGCCTGGGGCGTCTCCTGGACTCTTCCGAACATCTCACTTGATGAGGCCTGATAAAACCTGATCGATCTGTCGACAAACCTGATCGCCTCGAGCACCTTTGTAACCCCGAGAGCCGTAAACTCACCGGTTAAGACCGGCTGATCCCATGAGGTGGGGACGAACGATTGAGCTGCTAGGTTGTACACTTCGTGGGGCTTGATCTTCTCCATGATGGTCATAATGGAAGGTTCATCGAGGAGATCCGCCATGACGAGTTCGACGTCGTCCTTGATGTGCTCGATCCTCTCGAAACTCTCGGTACTCGACCTTCTCACCATACCAAAAACCCGATACCCCTTTTCGAGGAGGAAATCGGCAAGGTACGATCCGTCCTGCCCGGTAATGCCGGTAATCAATGCTTTTTTCAATTGACCAAACTCCTCTCAGTTACTCCTTCGTCAGAGTACCGGTAAGTTTTGCACGTCCGGGGGTCTTCTGCAGGTAACCGACGAGTGCATCCCTCCAGTGCGGGGCCGGAGGGAATCCCTGTAATTCATACATCAGGTTTCTCAGGACCGAATTCCGAGGCCGGCGGGCAGGTCTTCCAATAGTTTCCTGGGTGACGGGTTTCACCGGGATATCCGGGAGTCCCACAAGGGACAGGATGGTCTGCGCGAATTCGAACCAGGTGCAGGCACCGCTGTTGGTGAGATGATAGATCCCGCAGGGCGAAAACTTGTTTACTATGTTCAAAATCATTTCGGAAAGATCGATTGTGTATGTCGGAGAACCCAACTGGTCATTGACGACCTGGAGCTCACCCTCTGCCTTCGCCCTGCCTATGATCGTATCGATAAAATTCCTGCCGCCTTCCCCGTAAAGCCACTCGGTCCTCAGAATATAGTGACGGGACAGGACCCGGGACAGCAGAACCTCTCCCATGTATTTGGAACGGCCGTACGAATTGATGGGACTCGGGGCATCGAGCTCATCATAAGGGCTTTCCTTCTCACCGTCGAAAACAAAGTCCGTACTGATAAGCATGCACGCTGCATTCACCTTCGCACAGGCGAGCCCGATGTTCCTCGTCCCGATCCCATTGGTGAGATAAGCGGACCGTTCATCACTCTCGCAACCGTCGACATCGGTGATTGCCGCAGCGTGAATGACGAGTTCGGGGCCGACAGTTTTCACCATGTCTTCCGCTTCCGCCTGAAGCTTGATATCGGCATCATCGATGTCCACCCCGACAACTTGATGATCCCGCGAAAGCACTTCGACGAGAGCACTCCCGAGCATTCCTTTTGCGCCTGTGATGAGTATTTTCAACCTGTACCCCCGATGGGTTTACTTTCTTCTATCCGCTTCCCATACATCCGATCGTAGTAATCGAGGTATTTACCGCTTTTCACCTTCTCCCACCATTCCCGATTCTGGAGGTACCATCGGACTGTCTTCTCGAGACCCTCACCGACATCCATCGCGGGCGACCATCCGAATTCCGCGGCCATCTTCTCACTGTGCATCGCATACCGCCAGTCGTGGCCGGGCCGGTCTTCGACGTAGGCGATGAGAGACTCGGGCTTACCGAGTATTCTGAGAACATCCTTCACGATATCGATGTTTTTTCGTTCATTACCACCGCTGATGTTGTAGACCTCCCCGGCCTTCCCCTTCCGCATCACCACATCGATCCCCTTGCAGTTATCCTCCACATACAGCCAGTCCCGGACGTTACGGCCTTTCCCGTACACGGGGAGTTTTTTATCTTCGAGGGCATTCGTCACCATGAGCGGGATGAGTTTCTCGGGGAACTGATAAGGCCCATAGTTGTTGGATGATCTCGTTATAACCGCATTGAAACCGTGCGTCTGATGGTATGCCCGGACGAGAAGATCAGCCGAGGCTTTGCTCGCCGAGTAGGGGCTGTTGGGCGCGAGCGGTGTTTCTTCGGTGAAGAAGCCGCTGTCGCCGAGCGCGCCGTATACCTCGTCGGTCGAGACCTGGAGAAAACGGGGAATCTTAGCTTTGAGGGCGACATTCAACAGAACGAGTGTGCCGCCTATGTTGGTCCTGACGAATGTGCCCGGTTCGGTGATACTCCGGTCAACGTGCGATTCCGCGGCGAAATTCATAATGACGTCGAGTCCGCGGGAGGCGAGTTCTTCGACGGTCTCCGGATCAGAGATGTCACCTTTAATAAAGGAGTAATTCGGACGATCTTCGAGATCCTTGAGATTTTCGAGGTTCCCGGCATAGGTTAAAAGATCAAAGTTGATGATCTCATCTTCCGGATGCTCCCCGAGGTGATATCGAATGAAATTGGATCCTATGAACCCGGCCCCGCCTGTAACCAGAATACGCAATGGGAACCTCCCTTTCCGTGCATTAAAAACATCTACCCGTCTTTTCTGCTCCAGTCGTAGGGTATATCATTGTCGTGAGGGTGAACTCTGAACTCATCCGGATCCTTGTAGTCATATCTCTCGGTAGGACAGTTTATGATGATGCCCTCCCTCTCCCCCACACATTTGAAGCCATGGTAGACATAGTTGGGGATCTGGAGCAATATCGGATTGTGTTCACCCATGAAGAACTCGTTCACCATCCCCATGGTCGGCGAATCCTCCCGCGCATCGTAGAGAACGACCTTGACCATGCCCTTCACTATGACGAAGTTGTCGATCTGCTTCTTGTGATAGTGCCAGCCTTTCACGACTCCGGGGTAAGCCGTCGTCATGTAAAGTTGGCCAAACTGAATGAAGAGATCATCATCCGACCTCAGCATTTCCATGAGTCGTCCCCGTTCATCAGGAATGACTTTCAGCTGTTTTATCCTTACATCTTTGATGAGTTCCATCGCTTCCTTCCTCAAACTGCATGACAAACAGGCAATCAGGCACATCGAAAACCATCAGATCAGATTGGCACCTTTCTCAGCGACGAGGTTGCTGGCTCTGATGAGCGAATCGAATGTCCCTGCATCGGTCCACCAGCCATCCAGAACATCATAGGTGAGCTGGTCCCACTCGATGTACCTGTTGTTCACGTCGGTTATTTCTAGTTCACCTCTCTGGGAAGGCTTGAGCGTTTTAACGATCTCAAAGACCTTCCGATCAAACATGTAGATCCCTGTGACTGCCAGGTTGGATTCGGGATTTTTGGGTTTTTCGACGATCTTGACGATTCTGTCTCCTTCGAGAGTCGCCACTCCGAACCGCTGGGGGTCAGGGACTCTCTTCAGGAGGAGTTTAGCCCCTTCTTCCTGTTTCTCGAACTCTAAAACGGCGTTCTTGATGTTCTTCTCGATGATGTTGTCGCCGAGGATCACGACGACTTTTCCGTTGTCGGCGAAATGTTCGGCAAGGCTGAGCGCTTCCGCGATCCCACCCTCACCTTCCTGATACGTGTAGTTGAGGTGGTTCAGACCGAAACCTTTACCATTGCCGAGAAGTCTCAGAAAATCACCCGCGCTGTTGCCGCCGGTGACGATGAGAATATCCCTGATACCCGCATTGATCAGGGCCTGGATCGGATAGAAGATCATCGGTTTGTCATAAATGGGAAGAAGGTGCTTGTTGGTCACCCTCGTCAGAGGATGTAACCTCGTCCCCAGGCCCCCGGCCAGTATCACTCCCTTCATGAGATTCTCCTGTCAGGCTGATCCGGAAAGATATCCGGCTGATTTTTTAATTATCGCCCTCCGAGGTTACCTACAAAAAGTATTCCCCCGGGTATATCAAGTCAAGATGGCCCCTCGTCGCTCGATTTACACGGCCGTAACACAATACGCCTCATCGAAAAGAAGCAATTTTTATACCACTACCAGGGGGTGTGTTTTTTATACTGAAAACACGTACGCTCGTGTATGGTGCGGACCTTCCCTATGTTCATGACGAACATCCGGGTGATCTCCGGTCCCATGAAAATGAACCGTTTTTTAAATTCCTGCTGTAGGGGTTCGAGCCGGGAGGGGAGACTCTCGAGATATGTTCTGAAACTACCGAACTCCTCCTGAATCTTATTCAGGCGTCGTGCGTTCTCGATGACCGCTTCTATTTTTTTACGGTTCCTGATGATGCGTTCATCCTTCATGAGCCTCTTGATGCTTCTCACGTTGAACCGTGCCACACGATCGATTTCGAAGTCGGCGAATGCCTTCTTGAACGCGGCGCGCTTGACGAGGATCATCTTCCAGTTGAGGCCTGCCTGGAAGATCTGGAGTGCCATCCTCTCGAAGAGCCTGTTGTCGTTAACCTCGGGTACTCCCCACTCCTCATCGTGATACTGCTGGAGCATTGGATCTTCCCGCGCCCACCCGCAGCGCTTGACAGGTTTACCCGATCCGGAGTTTTGTGATTGTTTGTTCGCCATAGGGGCCTCCCATTCCGACTGGTGAAGAGCGTTGTGATCAAGTACAGAGGAAGGGGTCAGAAGCAGCACCCCGGTCCCTTCGACAGGGGGGGATCGCGGGAGGGGAGTAAAGAGGTAAAGATTATGGTGGAGCTGAGGGGGGTCGAACCCCTGACCTCATGACTGCCAGTCATGCGCTCTCCCAATTGAGCTACAGCCCCACCGTGTTTTATGTCAATGTGTTACACACTGTGGTCAGGTACTGAAAAACAGCCTCGATGACCAGAGAGTGACCTGATACCGACCCGTAATTTAACCACGCGCGGAGTCGTTGTCAATTCCGCGTCCACAGGGATCTTCCTGTGCAACTATGTAAACACCCCGGAATCTGTATTAATTTGACCTGTTTTGTTGTTGAACTCAGGTTTTGTTTTTCCATCCTTGTGCCCTCTTGATGAATTTCTCTGGTGATTGGTAACTGATATTCGAGTACTGTGTTTTGTATTGTAAGAGAGGATTCTGTGAGCGATTATCCTCCTCAATTCTTCCAAGCTTTGAGCGTTGAGAAACAGTGAGTTTCCTTCCCCATTTAAGCGGTTGTGAAATGATTCCATCTCAGGATTGTCCTTTGCTGTATGAAGCGCATAGGAGATATGTACTGCGTCTTTGAAGAACAATCTCCACCGCTCATGTATAGCTCGTATAGAACGGGTCCTCCACCGGTCACAGTCTTCAATACACACCCCCTCTCTATTTTCCCCACCCCTCGTAAAAGATAACGCCTCCGGGCATCGTAAAAGATTAAGCCTCTTGACACAAGGCGCGAGGAGGGCGAATACCCGGAAGGTATTGAACCGATGAGTAACACAGCGGGTCAGGATGCATCAGAGGCTGAATACAAGCGTATGTGTGAATAGGGCCATTCCTCAAACTGGGTCATTCGATACTATCTCACGAGGATCATCTTCCTCGTGGAGCAGAAATCTCCCGCCTGAATCCGATAGAAGTAAACGCCGGAAGAAACCTCCACCCCCTTCTCATTTCGTCCGTCCCAGTATACAGAGTGATTTCCCGGAGGCTCTACCCCATCAACGAGGAGTTTCACCAGCTTCCCGTGGAGGTCATAGACGGTGAGCCGTGTCCTTTCCCTCATACCCTCAGCAATGCTGTAGTGAATCACGGTCGAGGGATTGAACGGATTGGGGAAATTCTGTGAAAGAGAATAGGATCGGGGGGTCGAAGACACGGGATTTTCCTCCTCGATACCCACCGCCCCGATAACGAACGTATAGACCGAATCGGGTGCATCCTCCGGATCGGTTGCTCCGTTTCCCATGAGATCCATCGCTTCGATATAGTATCTGACGATCGCTCCCTCCTCCTGTTCGGGGATCTCCCCACGCCAGAGATACCCCCCGCAATACTGCATCGGCTCGTGAGTGAATTCCCCTCCATTGACCGAATAAGAGAGCGATACCGAAAGCTCAAACCTCATACTGATATTGTCCCGGACCGTTGTAGTGATGAGAGGGAGACCAGAAAGGGGAACGGTATCCCTGTAAGCGGTCGTTCTCGGAATGACCGGCGGAAAGCTGTCCGGTGTGCTCATATTGATAAGCAACCTGTTCTGATCACCCTCGGGATAGAATCCCTCGACCACCACGAG
>CAZZKG010000046.1:0-1917 GCA_964654825.1 uncultured Gemmatimonadota bacterium
GGATTTTGAGTCCCGTGCGTCTACCAATTCCGCCACACCGGCATGTACGACGGTATTCTATCTCACATCGCGGAGATAAGGGTAATACCAAACCGCGTAGCTGTCAAGGCGTGATACGGAGTTGTTGTCGTCGATGGGTCGGGGGAACTCGCTGAATTTACTCGGTGTCCATGTGACACTACTCGAGAACAACCATTTTTCTTGTATACGTTTTCTCACTAGTTCTCAAGGTGTACAGATATATTCCGGATGAGACTGGCTGGCTCTGTTCATTTGTCCCGTCCCAGGTGATTCTGTGCCGCCCCGGTTCGAGCTCTCCATCGAGAAGTGTCGCAACACGTCTCCCTCGAATGTTATATACATTGAGAATCACCTGCTGCTTTTCTCCATCTCCACCCGGGATATCAAACGATATCGTTGTCATGGGATTAAAAGGGTTGGGGTAGTTCTGGCGGAGAGAGATAGCCCTTGGGATATGGGAACCCAGCGGATCCTCATCCTCTATACCGTGGGAAGGTTGATTTATTGTTGCCCGGAGGTGCCACAGTGTCGAATCCGCAGCGCTTCCTCCCTCACCGTAGTAGAGGAACAACCAGTCGATATAGTACTCACCGGGTATCACCGTAGCCAGCTTATCAACAATTCTCTGGTAAGTCTCATCATCCGTCGATTGTGTGACGTTGACCGGCTCGGTTCCGTAAGCTGATCCCGGGGGAATCGCATTCATACAGATGTCACCGGCTCCTTCGCCTGAACCCTGGATGAACTCAGTCCATCCTGCCACGACACTCCCTGCTGCTGGCCCTTCATCCATCGTCGCGATTGAAGGCATGAAGGCAACGCCGGATTCTCCCTCCAGGTCAGGGTCCTCCGGGAATCCGACATATGAGCTGCTGATAACCCCATCGTCCACGAAACTGTGCCAGATACCGGTGTAGCCGTAAGTGGTGTCGTTCATAGTCATAACGATGTGAGCGAATCCGTCGAATGTGACTGCCACGTTATCGAAACAGTTGTTGAAAGAGGTGTAGCCAGCATCCTGAACGCCGCCGATATAGTGAATGGTGGCATCGAATAAGGGGTCGCCGGAGTGGCCCTGCGGATAGGCCAATCCGTCGTTTCCGAAGACGAGCCTGAGATCAGCCCAGGTCATGCCGCCGTCGGTCGACTGTGTGTATGCAGGGTAGGAAACACCGCCAAGGAAGCCGTTCGCCTCAGCCCATGTTTCGTCGAGGACGATATAGGCCAGAGCTGCGATGAACAGGTCATCGGCATCGATCATCAGAGCTCCGTCTATCCCGGCCATATCGAATCCGTCGGTTCCCAGAATCTCTCCCATATCGATCCATCCGGACCAGGTCATACCCCCGTCGCTCGAGCTGTTGAACATGGGTGTGCTCTGGCTCCATTCATATGCACTCAGGTAGACAATTCCTGGATCCGCGAATACGATCTGAGCAGATGAAAACTGCAGCGTGTCGGCAAAAAATCCGAAGTCATCGAACTCCTGCCGGCAAAGTGCAGAATCACGAAGCCAAAAGAGTGTATCACTCTCTGTGAAAATGATGTGGGTGAGATTCCCATCAAATGCAATCATCTGATCTCTATCTCTCATCACCGGATCATGCCCCAAGGGTCCCACGATGTTCCAGGTGGCTCCATTATCGGTCGAGAGACCAGAGTGGAGCTGCATTTCCGGTAGATTGAGATCTTTCGTGAATGCGACCTCGAGCGCATCTGGCGAATCGCAGTCGTGGCGGATGATCTTCCTCCCGCCACCGAGAAGGACTCTGAGGTTGGTAACATCTCTCGACACCACATTGTACGTCTGCTGGAGCTGTGGCGTGACGCCACCCTGAGGAACAGGACTGGGTGAGGGCCTGTGTTTCAGAAAACGCCGTGGCGGTTTCCAGTAGT
>CAZZKG010000046.1:2017-31505 GCA_964654825.1 uncultured Gemmatimonadota bacterium
ACAGGACTGGGTGAGGGCCTGTGTTTCAGAAAACGCCGTGGCGGTTTCCAGTAGTTGTCTGCCTCATACGATTCATCATTGGATGCAGATAGCGCGGCAATTCTATCTTGAGCATGAATCTCAATGATTCCCGACAGGAAAAAGCTGAGTAGGAGAAGGACAATCGAAGGCAGATATCGGGCACCCATGGCGAGCCTCCTTGACATGTGTGAACAGACTGCCTACCAAATATTAATGTATCCGGCTCACTCGAGGGTGTCAACAGATCGGCTGATCCTCATAATTGAAAATCCGGGCCCGCTGCTTGCGAGACCCGGTTGGGCAAAGTGAGATGATGTTATTAATACACCCAGAAATAGAAATTGTCCCGATCCCACAACGTATCAGGTAACAATCCTATTGCTGCCTGGTATTCATAACGGTGATCGGGAGAGACAATTGGAACGTCATGGAGCACGTGTGCTTGAAATGTATAATCAGCCGGGATGGTATACTGCTGTGGCCCCAGAACGGGGAATACTCTTCCGTGAAGCATTACAACCCTGGAGGCGAACCAGAACACTTCGGGTTGAGGCTGCCGGTTTATCACGGTATAGGTCACACCCAGTTCATCTCCCGGTCTCACTGCATCCGTGTCAGGAGTCAAATACAATGTGAGATAATCGTCCTGATCAAAGAAATAGGCCCCCATATCGCTTCGTGTACCGTCAGCATCGAGTGAATCAGGAAAGCCGGTATCGATACAGGGCGAATCCCAGAGGAGACGATAATCCCGTTTGTCGTAGGAAACGAACATGGGATTTGCGTTGATATTGCCCTCACCTTCCCAACCACCCTGAACGTTGGAGTATGTCACCACGGGCCAGTATGATCCTCCCGACCCGATTTCATCCCCCACATTGTTCCTGATAATACAGTTTGCAATGACCGGGGTGGATTGTGAGTAGCAATGAATCCCTCCGCAATCACCAGCTAAAACTGTGTTCTTTACAATCGTATTTCTCGAAATGATGGGAGATGAATTCGTACATCTGATGCCACCGCCTTCAATTCCGGCCTGATTAAATGAAATAAGGTTCCCTTCGATGATTGGTGATGAGCTGCCGCAGTAGATACCACCCCCATACCACGCTGCTAAGTTGTCGGAGATAATATTGCCCACAATGACAGCAGAAGAACTTACGAGATAAACTCCACCTCCCATACCATATTCTCCTGCAAGATTATCGATAATGATGTTATCCTTGATGGTTGGAGAAGAGTTTTCACACAGTATCCCGCCTCCATCCCTTGCGTCATCAACGAGTCCATTGGTGATTGTGAAACCCTGTAAGACAGATTCGTCCGTCTCTCCGTTGTGAAAGTAAAACCCGCGATGGAAATCCGGCCAGCTGTCGCCTTCACAGTCGATGATGGTCGCCCCGGCTCCACCCTCGGACATGACGACGATCGTCTTGCCCAGAAAGTCGATGTCGCGATTTCCATCACCGGTGTATGTCCCTTTGGCAACGAGCACCGTGTCGCCATCGACCGCTGTGTTGATACCGGCCTGGATTGTTGGTTGTTCACCCGGGACGTGTATGGTTGCAGCTGAGCAGATGCCCACAGTCAGGAAAACTCCAACCAGAATTGCACAGATTCTCCATACTGTCATGGGTTCCTCCTTATCGTAGGTCACGGTGACAAAGTAGTCCACAATGGCGGAGTCCTTCTGTGGGAGCTTGATATCATTCACGCTCGAATAGTCGGAACCGTTCGTCCGCAACTACCGCCACCGGAGAGGCAGCTTGTGACAGTCGATCCCCTGCCAAAACTCGAAATATCCCATATCGATGACGCATGCCCCTCCCCGGGGCACATTGTAGGATGGATCACCTGCATCGATGCAGGGAGAGTTCCAGATCAGTGAGTAGTCCCCTCCGTCGGGGTCGGCAAACTGCGGATCCTCGGCGATCTCCCCGGTCCCCGGATCCGGCTCGAAAGGAGTGTACGGGCCGGAATAACCCTGGTAGTAAGCCCCCTCGACATTTTCCCAGACATCGTTGTATGAGATGAATACCGGTGTGTCCCTGTGTTTGAAAATACCGTACCGGCCGTTCAAGCTGAAGATATTGTTCTCGATGTAGACCACGCCTCCACCGGACCAGTCGTGGTAGCCGTCCCGGCCGTTGGCGTCGATCGTGTTGTTCGTGAGAAACGTGGTGCCCAGGTAGGGATCGAAACCGTCGTACTTGTTGTTACTGATGACGTTGTTTTCGATGTACGCCGTTCCTCCGAAATCGTTCCAGATCTGGATCCCGTGACCGTTGGTGTGGACGTAGCAGTTCCTGACGATCTTGGTCCCCGATGATGAGTTCGGATTCAGGAAGATCCCGATGTTGCCCGGGGAGCTCCCGCCCTGCTGACTGTTTCGAACCTCGAGTCCGTCGATGATGTAATCGGTAACACCGTAAAGAGCGGAAATCACGTCGGCGAGACCTCCACCGTCTATTACCGTCTGGTCGGCGCCCGAGCCGAACAGATTGACACCGTCCGCCATCATCACGTTCTCGTAGTAGGTTCCGGGGGCGACCAGCACCGTATCCCCGTAGCCGGCTGCATCGATCCCGGCCTGTATCGTCGGTTGATCGTCCGGGACGTGGATGATCTCCGCCTGAAGTAGCCCGACACAGAACAGGAGAAAAACCGCTGGAAGGAAACGTATCGATTTTCGCACGAAGACCTCCGCATAGTGAGAGTTCGACAATAAGGTGAGAAACCTCAGTGACTTTGATTATACCACCACGGGAATAACGATGTCAAGCAGCGGGATAGTACTTGTGAGATAGTTCTGCTGGCTCGTGCCTGCTGTGGAGAAGTTCTGGCATTTATTTTGCTCCTTTCTTCTGTTGCACATCAAAAAGGGAGGATCCGTGAACCAGAGACCACAGAATGAAAAAGGAATCCTCATCCAGGACACCCGCAGGATGCTCGAATTCTATGCGGTCATCTCCCGGGTTCCCTGCAGCTGTGGGGGGAGGGCCACCATCGGTTACGATGGGATGGGAAGAATTTCTCAGGTTTTCCCGGTGTGTACCCTCTGTGGCGAAGAAATCGATTTCAACGAAGAGAACCGGAAGAAACTCGAAGACCTCCTCGGTGAGACCGGAACGAGTCAGTAAAGCCCGTAACTGTGGCAATATTATTGACATTTATCGGGCAATTCTGTATATTATAGGTACATAATTACTCAATTACGGGAATTCTGTACGGACCCTCGGACATCAGCCTGCATTTCCAACGACCCGCGTAACAAACAGCTTCCCTGAGATCGTTCTCATATCGAGAACAGATCCAGCATATTGACGCTCAATCTTATATAATGAGAGAACCGGTCCGACAGGAACCCCTGAAGAGAGAGGAGGATACCAGCTTAGAATCTGAAGCAACCCTTTCTGCAAATGGGTGGGCGGTATGACTGGACCGTGTGCAGCCCACCCATCACTATCACGAGGATTTACCGATGATTTTCAACGCGGAACAAGCCGCGGAGGAGTCCGCAAACCGGAAAAATGTTGATACCGGCATCGAGGCACTCCTCAGGCAGGCTGAAGAGATGAACCTCGCCGGGAACCTGCGTGAGTCCGTGCGGCTGTACCGGATGGTGATCCGGCGTGCCGGTAAAAAGCATTTGCCCACCGTCAGAGCTCTGGCCATGCGGAAACTCGGAAACCTCTTCTGGAGGAAAGGTGAGCCCAAACGGGCCATGTATTATTTCAGGAGAGGACTCGCGGTGTCCATCGAGTGCGGGGACAAGTCAGGGTGCGCGAGAGCATATAACGGCATCGGGACACTCTATTTCAACTCCGGTAACTGGAAGAAAGTAAAGGAATATCTCCACCGTGCAACCGAAGCAGCGAGACATGAAAACGATCTGGGCTTGAGGGCGAACATATACAACAACCTTGGCGCCATGTCCAACATTCTCGGTGACTGGACCATGGCCGTTTCATATTATGAGAAGGCACTCGAGATCTATAGAAAGGTCGAGGACATCAAAGGACTGGCCCGCATCTACAACAACCTCGGACTCACCCACCGGGATCGCGGTGACTGGGAGGAAGCCTCACGCTCATTCGAAGAGAGTGTCCGCATCGTGGAGATGACCGATGACCTGTCTCTCATAGCTACCAGCACACTGAACTACCTGCAGGTTCTGATACGGCTTTCCAGGCTGGAGGAGGCGAGAGAGAAGTGCGACAGGGTGTATGAGCTGCTTTCGGGAACCGAGGAGGAGAGCAGTCGGGCAGAAGCTCTGATGCTCTACGGAATGATTTATACGAGGATGGGGAAATGGGCTCTCGCAGAGAAACATTTCATCGAAAGCATCGAGATCAACGAGAATCACGACAACATCCTCGGCAAGGCCGAGTGCTATCGGGAGATGGCTTATCTTTACCGGGAATGGGGAAAAAACAAGAAGACACTCGAATATCTCGGAAAATCATTCAATGCGTTCAGATCTCTGAAAGCGATCCGGTATCTCCAGGATATCGACAAGAAGATCGCCGATCTCGAGGAGTTTGCCTTCAAGATCATCAGAGACATGGGTGCCGAGGTCGAATCGAAAGACACATATACCTTCGGCCATTCACAGAGGGTTGCCCACTACGCCGTGGAGCTCGCGAAGATGATGCATCTCGAGAACGATCTTATCAAAGGTATCATGGTGGCGGCATATCTCCACGACCTCGGCAAGGTGAAGGTAAAGAAGAGCATTCTGCTGAAAAAGAGGAAGTTGACCCCGGAGGAATACTACATCATTCAAATGCATCCAATCTGGGGTGTGGAGATCCTCGAAGGTATCGAATTCCCGTGGGAGGTAAAGCCGCTGATCAGGTTTCACCAGGAAAGGTGGAACGGTTCCGGTTACCCCGACGGGATAGCCGGTGAAGAAATTCCGCTGGGAGCGAGGATCATTGCCGTGTCAGATTTCTTCGATGCCCTCACGACCGACAGGCCCTACCGCGGTGCGTTTTCGGTGGAACAGGCCCTGAATATTTTGAGGAAGGAGTCCGGGATCTGTCTCGATCCGCTCATCACCAGAAAGTTCATCCGCATCGTGAAAAAGAGGCTGCCACTCGACTTCGAAGGAAGCGTGAGCGCATTGTCGGTGTCATCCTTCATCGATCTCTGGAACGGAAGGAAAGATACCGATAGACCGCCGATACTGCTGAAGCGGGAAGCGACTCTCTCGAGCCTCGTCGGTGCGGACTGATGCACGGCTTTAGAGTCTATGTGGATGAAACAATCCCTCAGGATAGCATCAGAAACTCCCCGTCCTTCATGATCACCCGGCCATCCAGTTCGACCTTCGGTTTCATGATCAGTCCGTCGAGGTGAAGTGGTACATCGACACTTCCTCCCATTGACACATTGTTGCCGAGAGCGAGGTGGACCGTACCACTGACCTTCTCATCCTCCAGGATACTGCCGGTGATCTTTGCTGCGTCGTTTGTCCCGATCCCGAACTCGGCGATGTTTCTCGCAAGATCTCCGACATCTGCGAGCCTTTTTGCGAGCTTCATCGCGTCTTTGCCTCCAGTCACCTCGACAGCGGTTCCTTCACTGACTTTGACAATAATCGGCTGTGTGTCGAGGAGGCTTCCGATTCCCGCCATGGAACCGTCGATGACGAATACACCCTCCGCGGAGCCCTCTACCGGCATCAGATAGGCTTCTCCGGAAGGCAGGTTACCGAACTCTCCGGAGTGATGTATGAGCCCCGTGCTCGCGATAGCTTTTATCCCGTCGATGGAGAACCTGATGTCAGTCCCGCCCGGCGAGGTGATACGTACGGCCTTCCCCCCGGTGAGGACCTGAGCGATCCTTTTCGTCCTGTCGGCGATCCCGATAAGATCGGCGGAGAGGCACCGCACCATGGCGTCTTCGGTGATGCCGGGGAGTGTGGCGACACGAGCACCCGCCTCACACGCCGCCCGCCGTGCCGGGGTGTGGGTAAGTGATTTACTGGTAGGAGCGATGACCACGTCACTTGACTTCATCGCTTCTATGACAGGTTCGGGCGGATCTTCACCATTTTCATTCCTCGGGATGATCTCGATGTAGATGGACTCATTTCCCATTGCCGTGGCTGCCTCATGGAACGCGTCTCCGATATCTCGGAGAACCGAGTCCGTCACGATCAACACCGTCTCACCCGCCCTCAGGTTCAATCCGGCTTGTAACGCGGTTTTTGCAGCTTTTTTCAATCTTTCCGTACTCACAGTGTCCTCCTCACAGGTCCGAAAAACTGCCTCCCGCTCCATTATCCCTGTTCTGAAGCATACCATCAAAGGAAAGGTGCTGTCAATACCTGAACTCCGAAGTTTCAGAAACGTCAGTCCATACCAACGAGAAATGCGTATCGAACGAAACGGTACCCGGCCATGACGCCGTCAGTGAAATAGCATCCTGATGCAGCTTGACTTGACCGGTCCGGTCGTGTTATAATGCATTGACGTTATGAAAAACGAGAGAATCGGAGGAAACATGTCAGGAAACACACGAGTCTTTTTGATAGCAATCTTTGCTGTTCTCGGCATTTTGATCGGCAACCTGAGAGCGGAAGAGATCTCTTTCGTGGCCCAACCTCTTCCGACCGAGTTTCTGGATCAGTTCATGGCTGCCGCTCCCGTGAGTAATGAGTCCGGGAGGCTGGCTCCGACGGAATACACCGGGACTCTCAATATCCGGCTGAATCAGGACAACACGCAGCAGCTGCAGAACGAAGAACAGATTGTCACCAACCCGGTGGACACGGACAACCTGGTCGCCGTCTGGAGGGATTTCAGGCTCGGATACAGGAGGGTCGGATACGCTGCCTCCTTCGACGGAGGGATCACCTGGGCGGAGGACCTTTTCGAGGAGTTTACCTACCCCTGGCACAGTGATCCCGGTCTGACCGTCGATGCCGACGGGAACTTCTTCGCAGTCATCCTGTCATACACATCTACATCTGAACCGAACGGGCTCTTCGTGTATGAGTCCGGCGACGGAGGGATAAGCTGGGGCGATCCCGTTACGGTGGTAAGCGGGGTTCCCGGTGTCTTCGAAGATAAGGAGCTCATCGCCTGTGATCGTACCGGAGGAACTCATGACGGGAATCTCTACGTGGTCTGGGCGCGGTTCGGGTATGACACGGATGTCATGTTTTCCAGATCGACCGACGGAGGCCAGAGCTTCCAGCCGGCCGTAGTGATCAGCGACCTGTCAGGGCTCCAGTGGCCCGTGCCGGTGGTGGGGGCGGATGGAACGGTATATGTAGCCTGGGTCAATTACTACCCGAGCAGTATCAGATTCGACAAGTCAACCGATGGTGGCGCCACGTTCGGATCCGACGGAACCATCACGTCGACCTCCTTCGGTTACGGATACCTCGACGGCGGGATCACTGTCTTCTCGTATCCGGCGATGGATGCCGATATCACCGGCGGCCCGTACAACGGGAATCTGTACGTGGCCTACATGGATTACGGCCCCGGATCGGATACCGATATCTTCTTTAGAAGATCGACTAACGGAGGCGACAACTGGTCGGGCCCCGTCCGCATAAACGATGATCCCCCCGGGAACGGCCGGGATCAGTTCCACCCGTGGATAAGCATCGATGAGGATGGCCGGATAACCGTCATATTCCTCGATCGGAGAAATGATCCAAACAACTATCTGTATGACTGCTACATGACCCAGTCCACCAACGGAGGTATCTCCTGGAGCGGGAATGTCAGGATATCGGACGTGTCGTCCGACCCGCAGGCCGGTCAGGTAAACTCCGGGCTCCTCGGCGAGTACATAGGACTGACCTCGTCTCATGGAAGGGTCAACGCCCTCTGGACAGATACGAGGATGGGGAACCAGGATGCCTTCACCGCGCGTAGTTACACAGATCCCAGTGTCGATGTGCAGGTAGTTCCCGGACCTACCGAACTGGCTCCCGGTGACGACCTGAGCTATACGCTCCACGTCTCGAACGCGACCGGCGAGGCGATCGACTTCTGGGGGGCGGGGTTCGTCACGTTACCCTGGGCAGGCCCTTTCAGCTACGGGCCTCTGGACGGTCCGATCGAGGTCAATCTCGGACCTCTGGAGGACGGCCAGGTCAGTATCACGCACAGGCTGCCTCTCGGTGTTCCTGACGGACGGTACTACTACACATTGCGGGCCGGTCAGCTGCCCAATGTCATGATAGACGAGGACACCTTCGGTTTCACGGTGTCGAGTCCGTGAGAAGTAAGATTATTCCCGGATGATCCTCCAGCCGCGACGGATGGCGAGCTCCCGGAGGCGCCTGTCGGGGCTCACTGCCACCGGCTTCCCGACGCGTTCGAGCAGATACCGGTCGTGCCACGAATCGCCGTAGGCGGTGGAGTTGGTGAGGTCGAGTCGGTGGAAAAACGGGGCGGACTCCAGAACTTTGAGCTTCCGTTTTCCATAGGGGTGGATCCCGAGCACTTTCCCGGTGTACCTGCCCGAATTTACCTCGAGTGCCGTCCCGATGAGGATCTCGATTTCGAGTCTCCTCCCCAGCTCTTCCAGGAGGGGAAGGGGAGTCCCAGAGAGAAGAATGGGTGTGAAGCCTTCGTCTTTCAATGAGGGGAGCTCATCCAATACCGATACTCGTAGTTTTCTCTGGAGCCTCTCCTCATACATCCGAGGGATGATCTCTTCCACATCCCGTTCAGTCAGACCCTTCCACGGAGTTTTGTTCCGGCGGAGCGAGTCGAATCCCCCGGTGAGCATTCGCGGGAGCGTGAACGAAACGAAGGCCAGGGCCCCGATCCAGCTCAACCTGCCGGTTACGAGAAGGTGAGCGAAAAGCTGCCTCTCGCATGATGTCCCGGTGATGAGTGTACCGTCGACGTCGAGAATGGCTGCTCTGATATCCGGCCCGTCAGGATTCATCTTTGATGGCCCTGGGGAACCTCCTGTCCAGTACGTAATCACGACCGTCCCAGAGTACCGGCAAGCCCCGCGCGATGCACATGAAAAACACGACCCACACGAGGATTTGAACAATGATATCATTCATTGTCATAAAGTTTTCATGTGTGCCGATGGCCTGTGCTGCGATGCCTTTTCGCATCGCTAAAATGAAGCCCAGCCAGCAAAAGACGACCGCCTTGAGCACGCCGTAGAGCCCTCTGCTCAACCGTGAGCTGACCAGAAGCCGGGTGATACCGTTTTTCATCATCGTTTTCTCACCAAAAGGGGTCTTCCCCTCAGCGAATGCGACACTTCGTACCGTGTCGGTGAGAAATCCCCTGGCGATGACGAACACGGGGATCCAGAAGCTGACCATCCCGAGGGTCGCGAAATAGATCCAGTAGATATTCTCGACGATCCTGTCGCCGGATATGTCCAGGAGGGCCCCGAAATCAGAAGCCGTCCCGAACTTTCTCGCCAGCTGACCATCGAGGGCATCCATGTAGATCACCAGGATAGTGAGTGCGAAAGCGATAAAAGCGAGCTGGTACCCCTGTCCGTAGAGATATATCGTCAGGAACGCGAGCAGTATCCTGACAACCGTGATGATGTTGGCACTCATAACAGCGCTCCTTTGTTGAAGCCGGATTGTCCTGATACAACAATAACATAGCCGGATGCTCCATTGTGTGCAACTGCTTCCGGTGAGATTCCTCGATTACCCCGACTTACCCTTGACGGAAGGGGTAACCCTTTTGTATTGTTTATATATGAGTGGCGAAGTCCCAATCAGCGTCCGATCAGGGAGTGTCAGTCAATGTCCCGGAATGCGCTCAGAGTCGTTCTCCTCCTCCTCTCCATCCTCTGTATCTATTCGACTACCAGGGGGATTTTACTCGGGATACATTTTGCCCGGGAGAAGGTATATCTCTCGATTTTTGAAGATCACATCCTGGTAAGGGGACACTACTTCTTCATCAACGAGCGCGGGAAACCTACGAAAGCGAAGATCGTTTATCCGTTCCCGATCGATTCAACCATGTTCTTCCCTGATTCCATCCGGGTCTCTCAAGTCGGTGAAGGTGGAACCGAAGTTCTCATCCCCTACCGGATCAGGGAGAAGAGTATCGACTTCGGAATCGAGTTACCTCCCGGTAGTTCGAGGGAGATCGTCACCCGGTACCGGCAGGAGGTCAGGGGCTCTGTCGCACGTTACATCCTCACCAGCACCAGATCGTGGGGACGGGCTCTCGAGGAAGCCGAGTTTTTTATCGATGTGCCTGATCACCTGGAGATAGAATCACTTTCCTATGATGCGTTCTCGCTGTGGCGGAGTGATGGTAAACAGGTCTATTACATGCGCAGAGAGAATTTTTTACCTGATGTTGATCTCATCGTAAGCTGGAAGAAAAAACTCTGAAGGGGGTGGTCCTGATGAAGCGCATATCATATTTCATCTTGATGACCGGTTATCTGATTTCACTTACGGGACACCTGTGGGCAAATCCCATCTGGCCGGCATACCTCACCGAGGTGCGACCGGACACCAGCGCGCCCTTTATCATCGAGATTTACAATAACGGCGCTTACAATTATCTGGATGGGTTCAAGATTACCACTTCGAGCGGTACGGCCGAGGTCCTCCCCGGTATTCCCGCGCCATGGGAGGAGTACATTGCTCTCTCTACGGACGATTTTCAGTGGCCCCCGACATTTCAGCTGGAGGGAGATTATGTATATCTGGAAGATGGAGAGGGATACCTGCTTGGTGAGATGAGCTACGGCGAGGACCCGGCAGATTGTTCTGCTCCAGGGGCGGGGCAATCGATCAACGGCCACTTTTACGTGAACGAGTACGATGAGCTGATCATCAACTTCTGGTACCTGGACAATTCACCGACATTTGCGGCCGAAAACGACACTGCCGGTGCAGTCGGGACGGTACAGGGGACCGTAGTGGACCACTATTCACTCCAGCCGGTTCAGGGTGTGGTGGTGACCTGCCTGGAGTCGGAATTTCAGACAGTCACCGATGAGCAGGGATTTTATTCACTGAGAACGTATTCACTCCGGTCGACCCTCCAGTGGACCGCTGCGGGATATTATACAAGATCGACTCTCGATGGTGAGCTGGATGTCGTGATCGACTCCACGATTGTGTACGATGTACACATCTGGCCCACTTCGGGGATCGAATCTCCAGCCGACGGCGATTTTCGTCTGCCCCGCAGCTTCTCCCTGTCGCAGAATTTTCCCAATCCGTTCAATCCTGTCACGGTGATCGAATTCATGATACCGGGATTCGTCGAGGGAGAGATGCCGGTTATGCTCAGGGTATACGACTCGAGGAGCCGCCTCGTCCGAACTCTGTTCGATGATAAACGAAGGGCCGGTACGTACCGGGTCCCCTGGGATGGAAAGGACGACAACGGAGTCAGGGTTGGCTCAGGCGCCTATTTTTATACGATACGGGCTGAGGATTTTACCTCGACCCGAAAGATGATAGTCCTCAACTGAAAGGATAAATAGGGACAGTCACCATTTATTGTAAATGGTGACTGTCCCTATTTATCTGAACGCTATTCGGTGACGCTGAAATCGAAACTGTCCTCCTGCCATACCTGGCTGTCATACGTTCCGATGTACCCTTTGTAGGTGTACGTGACCATGGGTGCTCCGGTGGGAATGAAGTGCGTGAGGTGCGCGCTCGGTGATGCTCCCGCCGGTATGGTGACAGTGACCGGGCCGAAGACCGGATTCCCGGCAAAAGGCTCCCCGCCCGGCAGGAAAACCTCCGCCCAGTAATCGACCGACTGCGGTGTGGTTTCACCGTTTGTCGCCTGGACTGTGTACCCCATGTCGCTGCCGCGGGGAAAACTCACGGCATCGGGCGTGAGGACGATAGCGACGTTCGGGACATGGGCGGTGATCTCTCCTTCGTAGGGCAGGTAGTCGTGTTGACTCACCGTCACGTCTATGGTGTTGCCGGACGATGTAGTAAATGAGAAGCTCGCCACGCCGTCACTGCCGGTCGCCATCACCTCGTAGACGTCGTCCGAATTGGTGAGACACACCGTCGCCCCTTCCACGGGGTTACCGCTCGAAGTCACGGTTACATCGAAGTTCTGCTCACCGGGGTCGATGGCCGCGGGATGATCGACGGTCAGGGCCTCCGGTATTGCGGTCCAGACCTCGGTGGCGGGGTCACCCAGCCACAGATACATCTTCGCGTTATCCCTGCCGATCGAGCCGTGCTGGTTGACGATAAGGGTGGCTGCGGCGTTACTCATCCAGCCGATCCTGTACTCGCCATACATTCCGAACTGGCGGAAGAGCTCCTTGTCATAATCGTGGTTGGGAGTTGTGTATGAAGGCTCTGTCGCTCCTAGCGAAGCAACAGCGCCTCCGGGATACTTGTTGAGCCAGGCCTCTCCCAGGCAGGTTGCGGTGATGTCATGGCATGAGCAGGCGATGTTGAACACGATCGGAGTCCGGTCGTTGTTGAAAAGCTGGGCGACCTGGGTGGTGTACCAGCTGGCACCGTTGTAATCCCACGCCCACCATTCCTGGATGTCGCCGTGTCCACGGTAGTTCACGATCTGGCATCCTGCATCGATCGCCGCCTGTACAGTCGCGTTGGTCCCCGAGGGCTGGTGGCCATAGGCTGTTTCGACGGCATAGGGAGGCTGCGGTATGATAGTGGTTCTGATATTTTCCTTGCACTGGACGTACTTGAGAGGAGCATCTTCTGAATGCGCAACGAGGATGACGTCGTTCAGCCACTCATCGAGTGGAGGGTTCTTCTCATAGGCTAGAATCTTCGCGACCTGGTCTTCCGCCTGGCTGGTATTGTTTACAGCCAGTCTCCCCAGCGCGACGTCCGCGTAATAATCCGGGCTCCCGGTGATACATGCATACCAGTAATCACTCGGAATGGTGCTCCAGTTGTACACCGGAATGTAACCCGAATCTCCCACCAGCAGGACGTACTCGAGGTTGCCCTGATCATACCGATCGGAGATCTCATTTTTTATCGTCTGGGCATTCGAAGTGGTAATGGTAACGACCTCGGTTTCCATGCCTTCCTTATTGTGCCAGTCGGCCAGGGGCTGGATCGAGGGTTCGAAGTTCGGATGTGTGATGATCAGGTATACCGGGCCACCCGTACGACCCTGGTCCCGGCGTTTTTCGAGCCAATCGTAGTTTACCACATGTCTTTTGTAGAGCCTGTCCCAGTGGGGCCGCACCCGGCCGATCGATGCATCGAGAACGTCACCTTCGTGCTCCGCGGCGTAAGCAAGTTCGACAGTTACACTTGTTACAACGGACAATCGTCCCTCAGCCGGTAAAAACTTCAGCGGTGAGACTTCCACCTGCACCACGTCGAGGTGCCTCCAGGTAGAAGGATCGTTTTTCTCCACCGTGTTTGAGGGATAAGGGTCGGATGACTCGTATACTATCCTGTCGATCATGAATTCAGGCTGATTATTCGAATTGTCGGTCGTCGGTTCCTGAAACGGGTAGATTCGGAAACCATCCAGAGTCCGGGATCCGTCAGTCCGGCTGGACATGGTTATCCTCGCCCCGGCCGGCACCGCAACCAGAAACCTGATTACGGGTACGGCGGGTTCTCCGACCACCATGACCGTTGTTTGCCCGGGAATGGAGAGTTCATGAAAGATCTCTCCGGATACTTCTCTGTCTTTCACCCAGAAGCCGGGGATGTCTACTTCTATGGTCGTCCGCTCGGCATTTGATCCCAGGACGGTGATCGAAGGTTCCATACCCTCCTCTCCACCCAGCTTCATCCAGCGGCTGCCTTCCATCGACGACCCGAATACCGGGGTGCAAACAAACAGAACGATGAACGACAGGGACAGCAGCGCACTCGAAATCTTCTTGTTCATCTGATCTCTCTCCAGTCTTGTATACTCTGTGACAGGTGACCTGAAAAATGATGTGACAGCATAAGTTAGTGTTATTTTATCACACTGTTTTCCTGATGTCAAGCGGGGTCACTGGGGTTGTCACGGGGAACATTCACATCTTCGGATCGAATCGTTATGATGAACGTTGAAGAAAAAGGTTTTGATCGATTCCTCGACATGCTATATTACGCTGAACCCATATCCGCTCCAGGGAGGATTGAATGAACGAGACAGAAGAAAGAACAGCAGCGAAACAATCCTGGAAGTTCCCGCGGGAGTTCTGGCTGGCGAACGTCATGGAGCTTCTGGAACGAGCCGCGTATTACGGATTTTTTATCGTGCTCACTCTGTACCTCACCGACATCGTCGGTTTCAACGACAAGGAAACCGGGGTCGTGGCTGGGGTTTTCTTTGCCGGCATGTACCTCCTTCCACCCTTCGTCGGGGCTATAGCCGATAAAATCGGCTTCAAGAGGGGCCTGATGCTCGCCTTCAGCCTGTTGACGGTAGGTTATTTCTTCCTGGGGATTTTTCACACCAAACTGATCGTCGTCTTATTCCTCACCGTGGTGATGGTGGGTGGTTCTTTCATCAAACCGCTGATTACCGGTACAGTCGCAAAGACCACAACGGAGATAAACCGTGCCCGTGGTTATTCTCTTTTCTACTGGATCGTCAATATCGGCGCGTTCGGCGGAAAAACATTCGTCCCTTATATTCGCCAGGGCATCGGTCTGGCCTACGTGAACTTCTTCTCATCTGCGATGGCGTTTCTCGCGCTGCTCACGGCGATCTTCATCTTCGAGCGGGTCGATTCAACAGGGGAAGGGAAAACGCTAGGTGACGTCGGACGTGCCCTGGTCAGGATTTTCATGACTCCGCGCCTGATCGTGCTCACTCTGATCGTCGCCGGATTCTGGATCATCCAGCACCAGCTCTATGCCACCATGCCCAAGTATGTCATCCGCATGCTGGGAGAGCAGGCGAGGCCCGAGTGGCTCGCGAATGTCAATCCTCTGGTGGTTGTACTGTTCGTAGTATTGATCACTCAGCTCATGAAGAAAAAGAAAGCGGTGACCTCGATGCTGGTCGGTATGGTCCTCATGCCGTTTTCCGCACTGTCCATGTCGGCAAGTCCTCAGCTCGAGGCGATTACCGGCTCGTCCATCAAGATCCTCGGATTTCTGACGACGCATCCTCTGACAATCATGATGATCATCGGGATCGCCATCCAGGGGCTCGCTGAATGTTTCATCTCGCCCCGGTTTCTCGAGTATTTTTCACTGCATGCTCCGAAGGGTGAGGAGGGCCTCTACCTCGGGTTCTCACACCTCCATTCTTTTTTCTCGGCGCTGGCAGGCTTCATAATGTCCGGATTCCTGCTCGATCACTACTGTCCCGACCCCAGGACTCTACCTGCCGGTCTGACTGCGGCGGAGAAGACGGTATATTATTCAAATGCCCATCACATCTGGTATTACTTCGCCGCCATCGGCCTGACGGCGGCGGTGGCACTGTTTATATTCAGGTTCATTACGAACAGGATTGACAGGAAAATCGAAGCTGCTGCATGAGGGGGACATTTCTGAAACGAGTATCGTGAAACCTGTTCACGGTGTTTATTCCTCTTCGCTTCTGCTCTTTTTGATTTTCTCCCACAGGGGCAGGTCCTCGGGACGGTCGATGTCATCGAGCACTTCGAGAAGCCCGAGGCTCAGGCCTGACCCTGTAATTGTATCGATCGTCTGTTCGAAGACACGGTCAGTACCCCATTCGATACATTCGAATACATCAGAAACCTGAGCGGAAAATCCGATGAGATAGTACCCGCCGTCCGTTGCGGGTCCGATGACGATATTGTTTTTTTCCAGGTTCCGGAATGCCCTCCGGAGAAGATCGACATGCATGTCCGGGATGTCCACACCGATGATGATGACATTCGTTGCTCCATGACTGATCGCTTCGGTTGCAGCTCTCTTCATCCTGCAGCCGAGATCACCGCTTCCCTGCGGAGCGTAACGGATGCCTTCGCCTAACCATGCCGCCATGTCCTGTCTGCTGCTCCCATCGTACCTGATTTCCAGATCTGCACCGTACTCATCGCAGTACTGTTGTGCGATGCGAACCGCGTGTTCCGTCATCTCTCTGTGCACACGGGCTGCACCGTCCGCTCCGAGATCCGGTATCAGACGGGTCTTGGTCTCGCCCGGGACCGGGAACCTTGTAAAAATGACAACTGCGTTATCGGTGAAAGATGGGGAACTCATGATGTGCCCCTGCGGTGGAGGTTCGAGATGAGAGAAGAACTTCTCTCGGTCAATCAAACCTCCTCGACCAGAGCACCGGCGCAGGAAGATCCATATCCCGCCGTGCAGCCGAAGCAGTGGGGACCGGTGATGATCCTTCTGCCAACGAGGAGATCGCGATCGAAATCCATCACGTGCCAGGTACCTTCTGCAGCGACGGGAAAGTCGAGTGCGAGATTGAAGTCACAGTCGTACAGACGGCCGTCCCAGCCTATGCTCACCTGGTGTCGGCACATCAAGCCCTCCAGCGCGGCCGGATTGAAGGAATCCACGAGAAGTTTTCTGTACTCGGCGTCCCTGCCCTGGTTCTCCAAAAAATTCAGGAAACGTCCCATGGGCATATTCGTGATCGTGATGAGCCTGTTGAAACGAACCCCCCATCGCGTTTCGAGTTCTCTCTTGTAATCTTCTTCGAGGGCCAGCTGGTTCGGCGGAAGAAACGGCCCGATGGGATTGTACACGAGGTTTACCGGCAGGTGATCCTCCAGTCCGTACCCGAAGGAATTCAGTTTTTTGAGGGCCTTGATGCTCCTCCCGTATGAGCCGTGGCCCCGCTGGCTGTCAACGTTCTCCTCGAGGTAGCAGGGAAGGGATGCGACGAGACTTATCCCCCTTTCGCTTAAAAATGCCGGCAGGTCGGAGAACTCCGGTTCGAGGAGGATGGTCAGGTTGGTTCTCACCTGAAGCTCTGAACCAACTTCGGACAGGGAATCGATGAAGGGGCGGAAATGTGGATGGATCTCCGGAGAGCCGCCCGTGACGTCGATGAGCTTCGGCCCGACCTTTCGTGCGGCACGGACCACGAGGTCCATTGTCTCACGGTCCATCATCTCCACACGCGCGGGTGATGCCGAAAGGTGACAGTGTGAACAGCTTTGATTGCACTTCAATCCGATATTGATCTGAATGATCTCGAGGTCCCGGGAATACAGGGCCCCGTCATCGTGGGTGATGACTTTCCTCTCGAACTCATTCATGCTGGTGTGCCTCCAGTCCAAGGAGTCTTTCCCCGGCCGGGATTTGATACCGGAGGGGGTGTGCCGATGCCGGATGACGGATACTGGAATAATATTAGAAACTTCATCCGGGATAATCAACAGTTCTCTGGCGGTGACCGGAAAAGGTGAAATGGATATCCGGTAAAAAACACCCCGATCGATTGACACGAGTCTCGAGACGTGCTACAATGATAGGGAGAAAGGGCTGTTTCAGATCCTGAAAAGGGGCAGAAGGTGAATACATGAGAGATCTATTACGTGCCTGGATGATTGTAGTTCTTACGTTTCTGACGGTGATCCCGGGAGAAATCCTTGCTGTCACCATCCACGTACCGGCGGATTCTCCCACCATTCAGGCTGGGATCGCTGCGGCTGAATCGGGCGATACGGTGCTGGTGGCGGATGGGACTTACAGCGGTCCAGGCAACCGAGACATAGACTTAGGCGGCAGAATTGTCGTGGTCATGTCCGAAAACGGCCCGATCGTAACCATCATAGAATGTCAGGGTGACTCACTAGAACCGCACAGGGGTTTTGTGTTCCAGAACGGTGAGGATTCCACCTCCGTGGTTCAGGGGTTCACGATAAGAGGGGGATGGGCTTATGACGGGGGCGGGATTTACTGTGACTGGCAATCATCACCATGTATCAGATGGAATATCATTACCGGTAACCATGCCTACTGGTCAGGCGGCGGTATCGCCTGTTACGCGTCTGCTCCGGCGATCGTAGGGAATCTTATCCGTGGAAACTCGTCGACCTGGTCGGGTGGCGGGGTGTTCTGCAACTGGTATGCGTCACCGGTAATACGGGGCAACGTGATCTCGGAGAACACCACGTTCGGAGGAGGAGGCGTCCTCTGCTGGTATCACTCCGAACCAATCATCGTCGAGAACTCCGTCACGGGAAATGAGGCGGTTTATGGATGCGGGATCGCCTGCTACCAGTCCTCACCGCTCATCGAGAGGAATTCGATTTCAGGGAATGCAGCCGCGATGGAAGGTGGAGGGATCATGTGCGACGGTTCGTCTCCGGAGATTGTTCGCAACACGATTTTCGGCAATTCGGCACTCTGGGATGGCGGTGGTATCTCCTGTCGCAACTCTTCCGCCCCGCTCGTCACGAACTGTATCGTGTGGGGTGACACGGCATTCTTCACCGACGAGATATATATGGACGGATCAGGTTCTCTGACTGTCACATACTCGGATGTCGCCGGCGGCTGGCCCGGCGAAGGAAACATCGACACCCCTCCTCTCTATGCTGATCCTCTTGAGGGTGACTTCGCTCTCCTCTCTGACTCACCCTGCATCGATTCAGGAGATCCTGAGGCAGAGGTTCCTCAGGATGGCGGAGACAGGGTCGACATGGGCGCGATCGAGTATCCGTACCCGGAATCTCCTCCGCTTCGTCTCACGTTCTTTGAACCTCCGGAAGTGGGCCGACCGGGAGAGACGGTGATGTGGGGATTCACCGTCGAGAACACCACCGGCGCATCTGTCGAGTTCGACGGGTGGGTGGCGGTCAGCGGACCGGCGAACGCGACAAGAGACAGTCTCACCCAGGTACGGATTCCTCCGCGTGTTACCGCATCGGGAATGATCTCCCTGTATATTCCCCGGCAGGCACCTCCCGGATCCTACACCGTGAAGGGTCGTGTGGGCATTCTGCACGAAGACATCTGGGATGGGGAGGTGTTCGATGGAGAGGTCTCGGCTGTCCCGGGTCGATCGGTCCCTCCCTCCTCTCCGGATGATTGGAAAATACGGATTTGGCTCTCCTCCCGACTCCATTGACAGAATCCCCCCCGCCACATAGAATCTCTTCAGATCACGAGGCTTTATGGAGACGAGAATTCTGAAAGCTCACCTTCTGCTTCTTCTCACCGCTTTCATCTGGGGATTCGCGTTCGTGGCTCAGCGCGTGGGGATGCGGCACACCGGCCCCTTTTTCTTCAACGCGGTTCGTTTCGCTCTCGGTGCCGCGACACTGGTACCGTTTCTCCTCACAAAACGAAACCGGCAGCCAAAGAACAGCGTTGATCATGGAATAGGGATCGGGAAAGTGGTTCTCTATGGAGGCGGCCTCGCGGGTGTTCTGGTTTTTGCCGGGGCTTCGCTCCAGCAGGTTGGAATCGTTTACACAACTGCAGGGAAAGCGGGATTCATCACCGGGCTCTACGTGATCATCGTCCCGATTCTGGCGCTCACCTGGGGGCACCGCTCGGAGGGTCGGATCTGGATCGGAGCCGTCCTGGCCGCTGTCGGCATGTATTTTCTCAGTGTTTCGGAGTCGCTCACTGTCTCCTCCGGAGATCTTCTCGTCCTGGTGGGCGCGTTCTTCTGGGCCTGTCACGTCCACCTGATCGGCTATCTGTCGACCAGGACCAATCCTCTCGAACTCGCCTTTTTCCAGTACCTCGTGTGCTCCGTGCTGAGTTTAGTAGTGGCTCTGTTCATGGAAGTGATCTCTCTTTCCGCGATCAGAGATGCTTTTTTTCCGATCGTGTACGCGGGAATCTTTTCGGTAGGTGTCGCGTACACGCTCCAGGTGGTTGCCCAGCGGGACGCTCTTCCCGGCCACGTCGCCATAATTCTGAGCATGGAAACGGTCTTCGCCGTCGTTGGCGGCAGGCTCATCCTCGGTGAGATCCTCTCCGAACGGGGGCTCCTCGGTTGCGGACTCATGCTCACCGGGATGATCGTGTCTCAACTCACTTTCGGGAGAAGATCCTCCGGGTGAGGTATATTCAACAGCTGTCTCTACGATCTCCAGGATCTACACGATTTCCACGATTTCCGATGTTGACAATGTGTCGGAAATCTGCTAAAATGAAGTACGAGGGGCACTACCGCCCCATGTCACACACACCGCTTCAGAAAAGCGGACCCTTCACCGGGACTATCCTCACACTCTTCCTTCAGCAACAAGGATTTTTCTATGTTCGTTCCGCTGATTCACGTGAAGGTTTCACACTTCAAGCTGCCCGCTGAACCGGCACATCGTTTTATATTTCAATTGAGGAGGAACGCACGATGAAGTGTTCCCGTACTATCGTCCTCTGCCTCGCTGTATTCTGTTTCGTGGCCTCATCACTCGCGACAGGGCCAGCAATAGCTCTGGATTACGACGAAAGTGTGAAAGTGAGCTTTCAGGCCGGCTCCTATGAGATCCAGGATACAGACCGGGGACAAAAGATAACAGTCGAAGATTATGGTCGTTTCCTCGTCCCGGGTGCTCCCGGCATTCCGGCCAAGACAGTGAGCATCGCGATACCACCGGGTGCTTCGGTCACCAGCGTGACGTTCGAAGCGAAGAGTAGCGTCACCCTTCCAGGTGAGTATCACCTGGCACCGGTGCCCCTCCCGAGGGTCATCGGGGAGGAGAACCCCCGGGTCTACGCGGAGGAGAAGAAACTCCGGGATGAGACATACGCCCGTATTTACGGAAGCGATGAGGTCTATCCCCGGGCTGTCGGTGAGTTCGTCGGTCCGGCCGGTTACCGCAAGTACAATCTGGCCGATGTACGGCTCTTCCCGTTCACCTACCATCCTGAGTCGGGCCGGCTGATCCACCATCCGGTAATCGAGGCCACGGTACACTACAGTCTTCCGGATCCATTGCCTGAGGGTACCGTTCTGGTGGACAAACTTCCCCGGACCGAGCGGTTCGCCCAAAAAATAATCGTCAACTACTACCAGGCCGCCGGCTGGTATCCAGACAGCGAGGGAGACCCTACCGGGGGAAGGGGGCTCCACGATTACGTTATCATCACCACGGATGGGCTGGTGCCTTCAGTGCAATCCCTCGTCGACTGGGAGGTTGGCAAGGGGAGGACGGTCAACGTTGTGACTACGACCTGGATAAATGACAACTACACCGGTTATGACCTGGCGGAGAAAATGCGGAATTTTCTCAGGGACAAGTACCCGTCAGGTGAGTGGGGTATCGAGGATGTCTGCCTTGTCGGTCACTACGACGACGTGCCCATGCGCAGGTGCGCTCAGGATGTAGGGTATGGATCGCCCGAAACCGATTATTACTACGCCGAACTCTCACTCCCGGACAATGAGTCCTGGGATGCAGACGGTGACCACCAGTGGGGTGAGAATTCGGATCCGATCGACTTCACAGCAGAGGTCAACGTGGGCCGCATCCCCTGGAGTGATCCGGTTACCGTGGCGCACATATGCGACAAATCGATCGCTTATGAGAACAACTCGGACCCGGAGTTCAAGCAGAATATCCTTCTCCTTGCCGCTTTCTTCTGGGATGATACGGACAACGCGGTCCTCATGGAGTACAAGACAGATCCGGTCCTGCACCCCTGGATGGAAGACTGGACCAAAACACGGCTGTATGAAGAAAATTACTCATCCTTTCCGTGCGACTACAACCTCACAAACAGCAATGTTCGGTCGGTCTGGTCGTCGGGGATGTACTCCTTCGTGGACTGGGCAGGACACGGGTCTCCGGATGCCTGCTGGATCTATTACACTTCAGGTTATTTTATCTCGAATGATGACTGTCCGATTCTCAACGACGACTATCCGTCCATAATCTTTGCCGACGCCTGCAGTAATTCCGACACGGACTACCTCAACATCGGGCAGGCGATGATGCAGCAGGGCGGCGTCGGCTTTCTCGGTGCGACGAAGGTGGCATACGGTATGGGTGGTTGGGATAATCCACTGGACGGTTCTAGCCAGTCGCTCGACTACTACTTCACGACCTGCTGCACTTCGGGTGATTACACCCAGGGCCAGGGTCATCAATGGTCGCTGCGGCAGATGTATGAGTACAACTTGTGGTACTACATGAAATACGAAACGTTCGAGTGGGGGGCGCTCTGGGGTAACCCCGATCTCTCTGCCGGCTACATGCCGATTCTCATGCTGCTCTTTCCCGACGGATTGCCCGAGGGTAATATCCCGCCCGGTCCCGAGACCGGTATCACGGTCCGGATCAATAACGGCCAGGAGACCTACGTCCCAGGCACCGGCAAGATGCACTACAGGTTCTCACCCGATGACCCTTACACCGAAGTCGACCTGAACCCTCAGGGTGACAGCCTGTTCACCGCGGTGATACCGGCCGCTCAGCCGGGTGATCAACCCGAGTTCTACTTCAGTGCCGAGGGAGACGGCGGTACCATCGTCTATTCGCCGCTCGATGCTCCCGCAGAGGTTTATTCAGTCGATGTGTGCCTGGAAGGTGAGCTTGTTCATGATGACTTCGAAACCGATCTGGGATGGGCGGTAGAGGATTTTAATCTGCTGTATGGTACCTGGGAAAGGTGTGTGCCCAACGAGACCTCAGGAGGGCAGCCGGGACCCGTGGAGGACAACCCCTATGGGACGGGCACTCTCTGCTTCGTCACTGGTAACGGTCCTCCGGGCGGGTACTACCGCGATTATGATATTGACGGCGGGCCCACTCAGCTGACCTCGCCGGTGTTCGATCTGACCTCAGGTGATGCGAGCATCAGCCTCTACCTCTGGTATTCCTGTGATGATGGTGATGACCCGTTTACGATCGATGTCTCGAATGACAATGGAA
Source organism: uncultured Gemmatimonadota bacterium (assembly GCA_964654825.1). Classification (GTDB taxonomy): domain Bacteria; phylum Gemmatimonadota; class CAZMKB01; order CAZMKB01; family CAZMKB01; genus CAZZKG01. The sequence continues at coordinate 24,773 of CAZZKG010000046.1, forward strand.
GCACCTGGACCAATGTCTACACTACTACCACCAGCCTCGAGGGCTGGATGCCGTTCAGTTTCAGTGTGTCCGACTACACGATACCCACGGACCAGGTGAGAATTCGGGTCAGCGCCCAGGATTCACCGAATAACTCCATAACAGAAGCGGGTCTGGACGACTTCGTAGTTGAATCGATACAGTATGCGCCGAGCATCTGGGCCGACGCTTATTCCTTCGAAGCGAGTTCCGGCGGCAGTATCGATCTGTATCTCGATGCGGGTTCCGTTAATGCCGGCCGTCCCTACGTTGTCGGAGGCGGCCTGAGCGGTGCCTATCCCGGAACTGCGCTTCCGGGAGGTGAAACCGTGCCTCTCAACCGGGATGGGATAACGGACCTGATCCTGCAGAACCTGAACGGTTCGGTGTTCCAGAACTTCAGTGGAGTACTGGACGGCGAGGGCCGGGCGACTGCGACCCTCAACATTCCCGGACCCATCAATCCCGCTCACGCCGGAAAGACGGTGACATTCGCATTTACCCTGACAGACGGTTTCGATTTCGTGTCGAATCCGCTCTTTATCGACATCGAACCGTGAGTCTTTTGTTGTATAAGCTGCCATTTCGCAGCTCATCGAGCTCGCCAGATGCAGAGGAGGAACATGACATGAACCGTTTTACTCGAACAGTCTTCGCAACGATCTGTGGTCTGCTGTTTACGGCTTTTCTTGCCGGGCCGGTCACAGCAGCTGACACAGCGGGTTCGGTGACAATCACGTATCCGACCGGTACTTTTGAAATCACCGGGACGGTCGGTGGACACGAGATCGCCATGGAAGATTTCGGCCGGTTGCTGGTTCCCGGATGTCCTGATATCCCTGCAAGGATCATCAGCATAGCCATTCCGCCCGGTGCGACTGTCACCGGCGTAATCTGCGAAGCGAAGGGAAGCGAAGTCCTCGATGGTGAATACCGGCTGCGCTCTGTGCCTCTCCCCCGTGTGATCGGTGAAGAAAATCCCGATGTCTATGCCCGGGAGAAACGGGCGATGGATGAGAAGTACGATTCGATTTTCGGGAGCGACGAGCCGTATCCGGGTTCGGCCGGGGAGTTCGTTCGACCCGCGGCATACCGGAAATACAACCTGGCCGACGTGCGGATTTATCCATTCTCCTACCGGCCCCAATCGGGAAAACTGATCCATCACCCCGAGATGGAAGTCACGGTACACTACCGCCTGCCCGAGATCATGCCCGCCGGTGTCGTCGTGGCAGACAACCTCCCTCGTCCGGAGCGGCGTGCGCGTGAAATAGTGTATAACTACGGTGAGGCTTCTTCTTGGTATGCCGAAGCCGGCCCGCCTGTCGATCGGGGGCTCTATGATTACGTCATCATCACGCTCGAGTCACTCGTTTCTTCCGTCCAGCCCCTGGTCGACTGGGAAGTCAGCAAGGGGAGGACGGTCAACGTTGTGACTACGACCTGGATAAATGACAACTACACCGGTTATGACCTGGCGGAGAAAATGCGGAATTTTCTCAGGGACAAGTACCCGTCAGGTGAGTGGGGTATCGAGGATGTCTGCCTTGTCGGTCACTACGACGACGTGCCCATGCGCAGGTGCGCTCAGGATGTAGGGTATGGATCGCCCGAAACCGATTATTACTACGCCGAACTCTCACTCCCGGACAATGAGTCCTGGGATGCAGACGGTGACCACCAGTGGGGTGAGAATTCGGATCCGATCGACTTCACAGCAGAGGTCAACGTGGGGCGTATCCCGTGGAGTAATCCCGCCACCGTAGAGAGCATCTGCTCCAAGTCGGTCGCATTCGAGAACAACGGTGATCCGGCATTCAAGAAGAACATTCTCCTCCTCGGAGCGTTTTTCTGGGAGGACACCGACAACGCCGTTCTCATGGAGTATAAGACCGATTCGAGTCTCCACTCCTGGATGGCCGACTGGACCATGACACGCATGTACGAAGAGGGGTACTCCTCGTATCCCTGTGATCAGAACTTGACGAATTCGAACGCGGTCTCGGAGTGGTCCTCGGGGATGTATTCCTTCGTGGACTGGGCAGGTCATGGCTCACCGACCTCGGCTCACATCATGTACAACGGAAGCCCCGCTTTCATCACATCCTCCGATTGCTCTGCCCTGAATGATGACTATCCGTCAATCGTCTTCGCCGACGCGTGCAGTAACTCTGACACCGATTATCTCAATATCGGTCAGGAGATGATGCGTCAGGGTGCCATCGGTTTTCTGGGAGCGACGAAGGTGGCCTACGGGATGCCGGCCTGGAACGACCCGATGGACGGATCGACTCAGTCTCTCGATTACTACTTCACTACCTGCTGTACTTCGGGAGACTACACGCAGGGGCAGGGTCACCAGTGGTCGCTGTACCAGATGTACACATACGGCCTCTTCGGCTACACCAAGTACGAGACTTTCGAGTGGGGAGCTCTCTGGGGTAATCCGGATCTCTCAATGGGGACGATGCCGACCCTCTCATTCGTGTTCCCCGATGGGTTACCCGGTGACAGGCTGCCGCCGGGCCCTGAGACGGTCATTTCACTCGAGATCAGGGATGGGCAGGAAGTGTACGAACCCGGCACCGGAAAACTCCACTATCGCTTCGATCCGGCGGATCCATACACGGAAATCGACTTCGATCCGATGGGCGGAGACCTTTACCAGGCGGTCATCCCGGCCACATCACCCGGAAGTCAGCCGGAATACTACTTCAGTGCGCAGGGTGACGGCGGCACCACCGTCTACTCGCCGTTTAATGCGCCCGGGAGCACCTACTCGTTCGATGTCTGCCTGGTGGATCAGCTCCTCCACGATGATTTCGAAAGCGACATAGGATGGACAGTGGAGGACTTCGATGTCCAGACGGGCACCTGGGAACGTTGCGTTCCCAACACAACGACCGGAGAACAGGTCGCTCCGGCAGAAGACAATCCTGCCGGCACCGGCTCCTACTGCTTCGTCACGGCTAACGGTCCTCCGGGGAGCTACTATGCCGACTACGATATCGACGGCGGTCCGACCATCCTTACTTCTCCTGCCATCGACCTGTCCGACGGGGACGCGGAGATCAGTTTCTACGCCTGGTTCTATGGCCGTGACGGGGACGATCCGTTCACGCTCGAGATCTCGGACGATGATGGTGCAAACTGGACGAATGTTTTCACGACCTACACGAACCTCGGTGGCTGGACGCAGTTCGGATTCCCGGTGTCCGACTTCGTCTCACCGACCGAGCAGGTCAGGATTCGTTTCAGCGCTCAGGACAACCCGAACAATTCGATCACCGAGGCGGGCCTGGACGATTTCAAGGTAGAGAGGCTCGACTTCGAACCGAGCTTCTGGGCTCAAGCTTACGACTTCTCGGCTGCCAGTGGATGTAACATAGATCTCTATATCGACGCCGGGGTCGGGAACGCCGGTCGTCCGTACCTGGTCGGCGGGAGCTTCAGCGGGGCACATCCGGGCACCACACTTCCGGGAGGAAACACTATCCCCCTGAACAGGGACCTGTTGACGGATTTTATCCTCGATCACCTGAATGGACTCCTGTTCCAGAATTTCAGCGGTACCCTGGATGGGGACGGTCGAGCGATTGCTACAGTTAACATCCCGGGTCCCGTCAACCCCGCCCATGTGGGAAAAACGGTGACGTTTGCGTTTACGCTCACCGATGGGTTCGACTTCGTCTCGAACCCGATGTTCATCGAGATCGATCCGTAACTGCTGCAGTTAATAGACGTTAATTGGACCCCGGCCCTCAGGGGATATACCATCGGGCCGGGGTTCCCACTCCGAGTAAATGAACAATTCCTGGCCGGTGGAAAGGAAATTGACTTTTAAGTCCTGTTCGGATACAATTAAGGAGAGAACGCGGAGTGATTCGACTCTTTTCTCCGGTAATAATGAGGCGGTTGAGTATGAAAGCCTTCATGATAATTTCCCTGCCCCTGATTTTTCTAACCGGTTCATCGAGTTCCCATGGCAGTACGATTCTCGTACCGGCTGAATTCCCCACGATCCAGGAAGCTATCGTTGCGGCCTCAGACGGTGATTCCATTCTCGTGAGTCACGGGACCTATCGGGAAACAATCGACTTTCTAGGGAAAGCCGTCACCGTAAAAAGTGAAGATGGACCGTACCTGACCACCATCAATGGAGGAGGGCTGGGGAGTGTCGTGTCGTTTCGAAACGGGGAAAGCCGGGCATCAGTGATCGAGGGATTTTCGATCACGAACGGAGCGGGGACCCTGAGCGGCCCGTACACATACGGGGGCGGCATATACTGCTGGTTTTCCATGCCGACGATTATCGGTAACGTCATAAGGGGGAACTCGGCGAACTACCACGGCGGTGGGATATACTGCCTCTCCTCGGATTCGGCTCTGATCGTCGGTAATGTCATCCGGGGTAACAGGGCGCACAACGGCGGCGGGATATACTGCTCCGCACAGTCGAATCCCACAATTATGGGTAACAGTGTCTTCGGCAATTACGCCGAGCTCGACGGCGGAGGCATCTTCTGCAACTGGGGATCCAATCCTGTGCTCATAAACAACACCATCACCGACAACTCTGCGGGTTACGGAGGCGGTGGTATCTACTGCTACAGTTCATCACCTGTTGTCGTCAGTTCCATCCTCTGGAACAACAGCGCACCGGAAGGGCCCGAGGCGTACCTCGGAGACTGGCTCTACCCGAGCACACTGACCATCGACTACTCGGACATGGAAGGCGGTGAGTCCTCTGTTTTCGTCGATTCACAGTGTTTACTCGACTGGGGGATCGGCATGATAGATTCCGATCCGGTGTTCGTTATGTCGGAGATGAGGGATTACCGTCTTCTCTGGGAATCTCCGTGTATCGACACTGCTCATCCGGTCAACATCGATCCCGATGGGACGAGGAGTGATATGGGTGCACACTTCTTCGATCAGGATGATTATCTCACGATCTATCTCACCCCGCATCCAGTAAGTGTTTCCCAGGGCGCTGAACTCAGAGTCACCTACACCTCCATCAACAGAAATCCGGTTTCCGAGACATTCTGGCTGAACTCAAAAATCTACCTGCCAAATGGAGCGGGTTTCGACATCTTAGGTCCCCTACAGTTTACCCAGCCTGCCAACACCACGGTTCAGAATGATGTCATACACATAATCCCGTCGGTCAGTCCGCCCATCAATTACCGGTACTGGACCGGTATCGGTAATGCCGCGTCCCAGTGGTACGACATCGATGACTTCTATTTCTGCGTGACCAGGTATCCGGCGATTCACACCGAACCGATCGAATTCTGACATCCTTCCTCGGATTCTCATCTACTGTCACGCATGAGGTACTCCCGCCGTTCTCTGTGCAGAATCTGCAACAAGCGGTGGATACTTAACGAAAGCCGATCTGTCCAGTGAGGTTATCTTATTACCTCTGCCGGTCTGTCTTGACATGAAGATACCTGTTGTTTATGATTGAAATACGTACTCTTGGTATTTAAACGTACATCCTGATTGAGTGGCCCTATTCATGAATCCGGTGGCATTCGGCTTTCGATGCATCCCGACCTACCGCGTTGCTCGTTGGCTAAACACCCTACGAGGATTTGTGTATTCGCCCTTCTCGCGTCTCGTGGTTCGGGCGCCTCGATGACTTCGGTGCGTCACCGTATTTATAAACAGGAGCAATAAGTGATCAAAACGAGTATCAGTTACTAATTAACACCCTATATCCAGCTATTGATACGTTACGGTGAGTGAAATGATCGAGGAGAAATTTCTGTCTGAAGATCCTGTATTAAGGGAGATCGTCATCAGATTGATTGAAGCATACAAGCCGCTACGTATACATTTTTTTGGCTCGAAAGCCAGGGGTGACGCAAGTTTTGACAGTGATTATGACCTAATGGTAATCGTACCAGATGATGCACCCCCCGAACGGCGCAGGAGTCGTTTGGCCTATGAGTGTTTATGGGGAACTGGTACAGCTGCAGATGTACTCGTGTGGACTCAGAGTGCATTTAACAGAGTACTCCATTTAAAAGCTTCACTACCAGCGACTATCCAGAGAGAAGGTATACTCCTATATGCAGCCTGACCCCGCCAAAATCGCTGAAACACGAGGTTGGTTATCCAAAGCAGCTCTTGATCTACGAGCAGCGGAATATGAGCGCACTGCCTCACCTCCCATCACGGCAGATATGGTCTTCCATGCACAGCAACTTGTCGAGAAGACATTGAAGGCATTCTTGACCTGGAATGACCAGTCCTTTCGCAAGACGCACAACTTGATTGAACTCGGAGAGCAGTGCGCTGCGATATCGCCAGATCTCGAGCCTCTGCTCAGGCGTACAGCACCTCTCACCGAATATGCCTGGAAATTTCGTTATCCTGGAGAGACTGAAGAACCAAGTACTCAGGAGGCAGATAAAGCTCTTTCTCTCGCTCGAGAGGTCTTTGAAATCGTTTGTTCTCATCTACCGGAGGCCGCTCTTCCCTGAATATCTGCCTTGTTGATAACCGGCAGAAGTTAAATCAGTCAGATCCTATCCTTTCCTTTAATCTCTTGTTAATCAAACATTAAAAGAGTAATCACGGCTTCACTCTTAGACAGCATTTTCATGCCTCGTTGTGACACCCGCTCCCTGGCGGAGTCATGACTTTTAGTTCAATGGAGATGTATGAAACATTTATTGCGGTTAGGTGTCCTGCTCCTCTGGGT
>CAZZKG010000047.1:0-31103 GCA_964654825.1 uncultured Gemmatimonadota bacterium
CGGGAGGAGCGGACTCCGGGATATACCGGGAGATGACGGTCGAGACGTGCTGTCCCGGCTTGAGTGAGATCCCTTTTCGGGTCATGAGAGGTCCGAGAAAGTCCTCGGAACCTTCAAAATCGTCGATTTCAACACTCATGTAGAAATCGAAAGTGGCGATCTCCTCACCTGGATTTTCCAGCGACACCTCGAACGACAATGTTCCGCCCGAAGGTTCTATATATTCCGGGCCCAGGAAGGTCACGTCGAGGGAAGGGGCGGGGATCTGTTCTTCGACTGAGAGAAAGAGGGCAACGGCCGATTCCTTGTGTCCCACCACGAGATCCGGAGAACCGTCGTCGTTCCAGTCGACGACTGAGGGTTTGGTGTAGCTGAAGAAATCGATCGGCGCGCCGTTTTCCCGTATCATGCTGTGGCCTGAGAAAACGGGGCTGCCGACCGTTCCGTTGTTATGGTAATAGCGAATATGGTACGATACCTCACCCACGACGAGATCGGGAAGACCATCATCGTCCAGATCGGTCATAGCCGGGGCTGCGGTCCCGGAGACCGAGAGTGGTGATCCGCTGTTCATGACGACGTCGGTGCGGAGGAACTCGGGAGACGAGAGGGAACCTTCGTTTATAAAAAGGCTTATCGTCCCGTCCCCACCACCGACGAGTAGATCCCAGAGCCCGTCCCCGTTCCAGTCGGTGACTTCCGGGCTCGAGTACTGTCCTACATCGATATCGTCTCCATCGACCTGCAGGAATCCGGCAGCGGTCAGTTTCGGCTCTTTTTCTGTCCCCACGTTGAGGAAGAGGTGAACTCTGCCGAAGGTCTCACCGCAGAGGAGGTCCAGGTCTCCGTCGTTCTCGTAGTCCACTGACCGTGGAGCGGCCCCGTGGCATCAGCCGTAGCTGACGCTGATGGGTTCACCGTCGGCTGCGAGGAGCGCCCCCTCGCTCATGACCGGATTGTCGTCGGTCCCCTGGTTCAGGAACAGATAAACGTTTCCTTCGTAGAAGACCCCGACTAACAGGTCCTTGTTGCCGTCACCATTCCAGTCACACACGTGGGGGATCGAGTAGGAATTGTCGGTGAGTATCGGAAGAGCGTCGACAAGGACGTACCTGCCGGGTCCGAAATCGGCTCGGGTCGGCATTGTTTCCGGCGTCGACTGCGCTGGAGTCGTCTGTGCCTGAGCCGGAATGGTGAGTGTCGAAACAAGTGAGAGAACAGAGAGAGTGAAAAACAGGCGTCTCATTGACCGGCTCCTGCCTTAAATGATGATGTCGTCATTCTGACGGAAATATTCTCAAACCCCATGGTAGCACAAAGGTTGTATTGTTGTCAAGGGAATCGCGACAGGTGTCGCGACAGGAAATCCCGAAGCTATGTCTCGAAGCCCCATTGTTTTTCGATCAGCCTGATTAACCTGTTCCGGCTTCATCGAGTTTCCCGTCGAGGTTGTAAGCGGCGCTGATGAGTCCCAGGTGTGTAAAGGCCTGTGGGAAATTCCCGAGGTGTTCACCCGATGGACCCAGCTCTTCAGCATAAAGGCCGAGGTGGTTCGCGTACCCGAGCATTTTCTCGAAAACGAAGCGGGCCTTGTTGAGATCGCCTGCTCTCGAGAGACATTCGACATACCAGAATGAACACATGCTGAAGGTACCTTCATTTCCGGAAAGTCCGTCGGAGGCGGCCCTGTCGCTGCAGTACCTGAAAACGAGTGAATCGTCAACGAGATCCTCCTCGATCGCTGTAAGCGTCGACAGCCATCGAGGGTCGGTGGGGCTGATGAACCTCACAAGCGGCATGAGGAGGTTTGCAGCATCCATGGAGGTCGATCCCCGGTATTGAACGAATGCTTTCCTCGCGGGATCGAAGAAGTGATCCATGATCTCGTAATAGATCTCGTCTCTCACCCGGTACCAGCGCTCGAGAGGTGCGGGGAAAGAGCGCTTGAGGGCGAGCCTGACCCCCCGGTCCACTGCTACCCAGCACATGAGGCGAGAATAGAGAAACTCATGCTTCCCACCTCTGACCTCCCAGATCCCTTCGTCTTTTCTCCTCCAGTTAGAGCAGACCCAGTCGATGAGTCGGATCAGGTTCTTCCAGAGGTCGAACGATATCGGTTCGCCGTATTTGTTGTACAGATAAACCGAGTCCATGAGTTCCCCGTAGATATCGAGCTGCAGCTGACCGTAGGCGGCGTTTCCGATGCGAACAGGAGAGGATCCCCTGTATCCTTCGAAGTGATCCAGGATGGTCTCCGAAAGCTCATGGCGGCCGTCGATACCGTACATGATCTGCAGGGAGCCGTCCGGGTTTAGTTCTTCGCACCGCTTCTCGATCCATCGCATGAAGGCGGCCGCTTCATCTGTGAAACCGAGCCTGATGAGACCATAGAGGGTAAACGAGGCGTCACGAATCCAGGTATACCGGTAGTCCCAGTTGCGGGAACCACCGATCTGTTCCGGAAGGCCGAAGGTCGGTGCTGCGACTATGGCCCCATGAGTCTGGGAAGTCAAAAGCTTCAGGATGAGAGCCGAGCGATCGACGGTTTCACGCCACCGGCCACGATAGGAGGAACCGCTCAACCAGCGGCGCCAGAAGTTGACCGTCTCCTTGAATGAGGTAGAGACATAGCCGGCATGCGTCGCAGGAGAACAGAGATCCTCGTGCACCTCTTCCAGGATGAAGGAAGCCGTCTCACCTCTATTGAGCGTGAACTCGGCAATAGCAGCCCCGTCACGGATCTTTACCGGAACGTGGATGTGGAGGAAGAGGGAAAGTTTTGAAGGTCCTTCGGATACGAAGAGGACCCCGTCATCTTTTATTTCGATTCGGCAGGATGCCCTTCCGTAGTCGAATCGCGGGTCACACACCATGCGGTAGCCGATGACGCCGCGGACGGTCTTGGCTCGCCGCACGAGCCTGTGTGCATGTCCCTTCTCCTTCACGGGCATGAAGTCTGAAACCTCGGCGACACCTTCGTCGGACAAAAACCGTGTCAGCAGGACATTCGTGTCGGGGAGGTAGAGTTGTTTTGGAGTGACTCTTTTAATAGTGGGCGCAATCTGAAAACGTCCACCCTTCCGCCGATCCAGGAGTGAAGCGAATATGGTCGGTGAATCGAAGTGAGGGAAGGACATGAAATCGATGCTGGCATTCTTCCCCACAAGGGCAACCGTGTGCAGGTCACCGATGACTCCGTAGTCTTCGATGTTGTTATACAACCTTGTCCATTCTCCGTGCGTGCCGAGACACTCTTTCTGTCAGAGACTCTCCGGTATTCAGTATTTATCTTCACCCAGATACGGATCGGGGATAACAATGCTGGATGACGGCGGGACAGGTACCCGATGAAAGTCCGGGATAGGTCCCCTTCTCACTATGACGTCGTCGACGAGTGTCGTAGCCTGACCCATGAAATCGAATGTGTAGACACCGAAGGCTCCGGAATCCAGAGCGGAGTCATAAATCGGTGAACCGGGGAACTGCTGTGAATCCCAGTACACCTTGATACGATCACCGGCGACTCGGATCTCCATGGTGTGCCAGCCGTCTTCTGTGGGAGAACCACCGGGTATTTCGGATCCTGACCATTCATCCAGCGTGACGATGGAATCGGGGACACTCGACCAGCGGCGCAATTTGATCTTTGCAAGCCCCATCGATGAATAGAAATTTGCCGCAAGCTGGTAGCCGCGGATAGTACCTCCGGTCGTATCCACTCTCACCACGATGGCATCATAGTAATTGTTGTCCAGCGAGATGTAGACTTCCGCTTTCATCGAGTAGTCGGTGAGGGAAAAGTCGCCGGCCCATGCCATTCCCAGGCCTCCCAGGTTGTCGAGGTCACCCGGGATCGATCCGACCCATCCGTCTCCGCTCGGATTCCCCGAAACGGAGTCGACTTCCATGGGGGTGAGAGGATCACCGAGATCATCGAACCACACTGATGTCCACTCGATGTCTGTTGTGCCATCGGTAAAATGATCCTCATAGAGCAGCTGTTGCGCATGGAGCGCCGTCACGAACAGTACCGGTACTACAAGAGACAGAACGAGATACAGAGCCTTTCTCATTCAATCCTCCTCTCTCTTATAATTTAATTGCCGGTGATGTGTACGCTGTCGATCTGATCGGCGAACACGTGAAATCTTATAAATCCGGGAGGAGTCGCGTGAATTGGAATCGGTTTCCGTGCCCGCGAAATGCCGCGATTTCGCCTCCTCCTGCCCGATTATAGCAGAGGTGAGGAAAGAAGTCAACTGCTCCACCCCGCTATGTAACTTCATTAGATTTGAGTACATCCAGCACTTCGGGGAAATCGATTCCGAGACGCCTCACCGTTCGGACGGTCGGGATGCCGTCAGCGGTCCAACCTCTCCGTTTGTAGACGGCGTCCTTGAGTTCTTCGTACTGTTCTTCACGGCATTTTCTGAGAGCCGATAATTTCTCCTGCGTTTTCATCCCGCTGATGTCCATCTTGTACTTCTCGACGAGCTGCGTGTCGTAACGCTCCTGTCGGGATTCGTACTCTTCCGGTGTCACCGGTCCGACGGCCCGGTAAGGGATGGAATCGTGCTCCCGGCGGCCGTATCCCATCCGGAGATTGAAAATGCGCTGAAAATTGTACACGGCCTCGCTCATGGTGATGAGATCGTCCGGGTCGACTTCCCTTCCGGTTACGGCGGTAAAATATTCGGCGTACCACGATACGTGTTTCATAACCTTCGCCGGCTCCGGAGTTTCCTTGTTGTCGACCGGTACAATGTCGTTCCACGGCAGCTTGCAGAGACCACAGAGACTGAACCAGGTCCTGAACATGGGGAACCAGTGAAGGGCTTCGGCCTTCTGTTCGAAAGTGGGTATAAAATTGTGTACCATGTCCAGGAAGATGAGCCATGCTTCGTCGTGCTGCGGGCCTTTGAGAGTGAGACCGTACCCACCCTGCTGCGCCAGGGATTCCTTCGTCATGTACTCGGAGAATTCCAGCCCCTTCGATTCCATGCCGATATCCTGCAGCATGTCAGGATCGGCACCGAAATCTTCGGCGAAGATTTTCTTCATCCGTCGGATACCCTGTCCCACGATCGTGCCGAAACCTTCACCCGTAGCCATCTGGTGCAGGAGTTCGAGCGCGCCGGCCCGGTTGCCGAAGCCGAGGTCCAGACCTCCGGTGCGGGAGGAATCGATCAAGCCCCGCTCGAAGCACTCCATAACGAAGGCGATTCCGGTACCGACCGATATGGTGTCGAGACCGTAGGTGTCGCAGTAGAAGTTCATTTCCAGGATGGTGAAGGGGTCGAATATTCCGAGGTTTGAACCGCACCCGGCGATGGTCTCGTACTCCGGGCCATCGACGAACACCTTCTTTCCCCTGTATGGTCCGCTCAAGGGGATGAAGTCTCGAACGCCGTGGGCGCAGGCTACGGTGCATCCTTTCCAGCAGCCGTCGAATCCCGGATCGAAGAGATTTCGATACACATCGCTTCCGATCAGGTTCGCGCCTGGGTGTTGACCGAACTGGAAGTTCATGGTCGGAAGCAGATCGAACTCGTTCATGATGGGGACAAGGTGAGTCGTGCCGACCGTCGCCATCTCGTTCTGATGGGGATCGAGCTCTACTATCTCGCGTGAGTGAGTGGTGGATATCGCTCTCAGTGCTTCCTCGTCCGCCGGTTTGTTTGTTTTGATCGAGACCGATTCCCAGCATGACACTATCGCCCTGATACCTTTGTCGGCGAATACCGAACCTATGCCACCACGACCGGCCTGTTTGTACCGAACCCTTCTTCGTCTCGAGTCGTACCAGGAAAAGTTGAGGCATCCGATGAGCGTGTGTTTCGCGCCGGGACCAGTCGAGACAACGGAAATATTTTCCTTCCTGTCCCCGGCGAAGTGTTCGGTCAACAGATCTGAAAGCTTGTACGAATCATCTGTGAGACCGGGGATGTCGAGGATCTGCACCCTCCGGCCGATACCGTCGATCAGGATTACCGAGTCGCCTGAACCCTTACCGACCACTTCGAGCGCGTCGAATCCGGAAAACTTCAGAAACGGTCCGAAATACCCTCCCACGTTGGAATCAACCACCGTCCCTGTCGTGGGGGATATGGTTGTGACGATACTTTTCCCCGAACCCGGATAGGAAGGTGTACCGCCGAGTGGACCGGACGCGATGCAGATCGCATTGTCAGGATCATCCCACTTCGTGTTCTCGGTGACTGCATTCCAGAGAAGCCATAGATCGAAACCCTTCCCACCTATGAACACCTCTTTCGTTTTCTCATCAACCGGTTTGATGCCGATGACATCCTTCGAGAGATCGATAAAAAGTGTCTGGTTGGCGTACCCCTTGTCGATGGGAGGGCGTTGATATGCCTGGGATGTGATCTCAGCCACGTTCAATCCGGACATCGTCTCACTCCTTTTTTCTTCGAGCCTGATAATCTCACCTGATCCTTTTGGAAACATTCCTGATTGTGCCCGCGGCGCGGAAAACCGGGTGCCCTGCCCTCGTCTCACGGGTAACAGAATGATTATACCGGATTGGATCATCTGTCAACCGGCATCGCTGTTTCCCCACTGGAGAAACACGTTGCCGGCGACCCGGTACATCCGGGATCGAAACCACGAACAGAGGATGCTTGCAAAAACTCTAGCAATCTGGTAAAATGTTTTTGTTGGATATATTATTTATAGTATCAGATTACAGAATAATATTCTTGGCAGGACCGGCAGGGTGATCGGCAGAGGCCACTTCACTTCTTGGAGTTCGGTGATCCCGGCTGGATGAAAAGACCGGCAAACGGGGTGAGGATGTGCGGCCTGGAATGGATACCGGGAGTGGTGAAATATGATTTCTGATGATATAAAGAGAGCGTACTATCTGGTTTTGAGTGTATCGATATCGGCTCTGTGTATTGAGGGTATTATCAGGGCATCCTTACAGATCTTCGGTAATTCCTATCTCACGTATTCCCTGTTCAACCTGTCGCTTTTCGTGATTCTCGACCATCTCAAAACCTCTCTCCTCCTCGGCGTGAGCTTCGGGGTATGTCTCAGTCTTCTCTATGCACCCCTCTTCGTTTGGTTACGACGAAAGGGACCGGCCACGGGTACGGTCGGCGTCATCGTGTGTGCGCTTTTCGTCGTGGTTCTTGCCGCGGGGTACTATCTGAACGTTTGTGACGTGTTTCCGCCGTTTCGGTCGGCTAGGGGTGTCATTGTCAATGTCCTGTTTGTTGTTTCGTTCGGTATTCTGGGGTACATCGTGATAGTTCAGAAAGAGCGGCTGCACGGGATGACCCTTGTTCTCGCATCTCGAGCCCGTTGGATACATGGGCTCACGGTGACGATGATTATCTTTACAGGCCTGCTCCAGCTTCTTTATTCCGTCAGGGAGGGCAGGCAGGGTAAGCAGCCGTCGATCCTTCTGATTTCCCTCGACACACTGCGATCCGATCACCTGAGTTGTTATGGCTACGGGCGCCAAACCAGCCCCGTCATCGACGGGTTTACCAAGGAATCTGTCCTCTTTCGAAATGCGATGAGCCATTCTTCATGGACTCTTCCTTCTCATATGTCGCTTTTTACTTCCCTGTACAGTGCTGAGCACGGTTATATTCGAGCTGATGCACGGTTGGACACTGGCCGGAGAGTGCCGCTTCTGGCCGAATTGTTGAAGGATATGTTCTACAAAACAGCAGCCTTTACCGAAGGGGGCCTGCTCGATCCTGCGTACGGATTTGGGAGGGGCTTCGACGTGTACTCATTGACCCGGGATCACATCAGAGATCCGAACATGCGACCGGTATTTGATTTTCTGAATAATCTCGGGGGAGCTCCCTTTTTCCTCTTCTTTCACACCTACACTATCCACAATTACTCTTCACCCGAAGAGTACAGGAAGCTGTTCGACCCGGAGTGTGACGGCAGGTTTCACAGGTGGGAAGAAGCGCATCAGTTTCTCCAGCTGTACAAGGAGTCGGATCTCGAGGGTGAGGCGGCGGAGAAAAAGTTGCGGCACATGGTCAATCTTTATGATGCCTCTATCCGGTATGTCGACAGCCGATTGGGATTTCTGTTCGAAAAACTCAGGGAGAGGGGTTTGTACGATGACATGATCATCATCATCACTTCGGATCATGGAGAGGAATTCGGTGACCACGGACATACGTTCCACGGAAGCACCCTCTACAATGAGCTCATCAGTGTCCCGTTCATCATCAGGTTTCCTCGAGGTAAGTATGGAGGCACCGAACAGGATATGATTGTCCGGCACGTTGACGTCGTTCCTACTCTGCTCGATTATCTCGGAGGCGAGAGGGGTGCGTGGATGAAGGGAATTTCGGTAATACCCATCATACATGGAGAGGAGACGGATCAACGCTCTGTCTATTCCGATCTTCTCAATAAAAAAATCCTGAAATTTTCCTTGAGAACCTCCCGGTATCATCTTATATATGAATCTCAACTTAGAGGATTACCGGATGAAGAAATGGGTAATTATATGCTGTTCGATGTCGAAAAAGATCCCGCTGAGAAGGTGAATATTTCTTACAGCGAAGAAGAAGTCTTCACCTCGATGAAGAGGCAACTTCGAAAGCAAATCTTCCGGACGATCCCGGAAACATCCGGTCGGTTGAAAAATCTGACCTTGGACAAAGGATTAAAGGAGCAGCTGAATGGCCTGGGATATCTTCAATAAGCCCCTTCTGGATCAGGCGGGTATGTCGATGTTCGTAGGGCGGATCCGGCCGGGCATCTCAAAAAAAACGGGAATCACAATCCTGTGCCTCGGTGCCATCCTTTCAGGCCTGTTGTCGGTTGGGTGCGGAAACGACAATCCATCAGGTGCGGGAGGATTTATCCCGGCAGGTCTGATTGCGACATGGACGTACGAGTCGGTCACCATCAACGGTGAGACGGCAGAACTCCGGGCAGCGCTCGAGTGGCAGCCGGAATCCGTCACGGCACAATTTACGCTCAGTCTCGACGCCACCTTTGTTCAGGAAGAACTTGACAGCACCGGAACTATCGTCTGGACGCAGCAGGGTAACTTCTCGATGACTCTGACTCACTTCACCATCACCGTGACCAGCGACAGTGACGGCCCGGTCGATCCCCCTCTCGTGGTAAGCGGCTCCGGAACACTCAGTGGAAATAAGTTGACCATGACGGTCGTGGAAGAAGGTGACACCTACGTGTTCGTTGCGACGAAGTAATCAGGCAGACTCTGTATGACTGCCGACTGCAGATTATCCGGTGCATTGTGATTCTTCTCCTGCGGCATCAGAAGTAATACCTGCCCCGGATGGAGACATTGTCCACCTCTTCGAAACGCCCCACCAGGTCATTCCCGGACCCGACGACCAGTCCGGCGGATATTTCCAGCCAGAAATCCTGTACGGGACTCAAGCCGGTTTTCCCTCTCAGGAACAGAGTCCCCTCCAGGGGGTTGTACACCAGGAAGGCATTCGCCTTTTTCTGACCGTACCGGAACCTGTGCTCAACACCGCCTATGAGAAGAAGGTCCTCCGGGCTTTCCAGAAAAAAGTTGTCAGCAGTTCGCTTCTGATACACGATGTTTCCGTTCAAGAGATAGTCATCGAGTTCCCGGTCGAAACCGATCCCAAGTTCCACACTCCTGCCGGAGATGAGTTCCAGGCCGTCGGGGTCCTGGAAGGAATCGTCGAGAAACACGCTTCCCTCACCCCTGATTCCCCATCGTCCGATAACTGTTTCGGCGGACCCTCCCAGCATGGTGAATCTGGGGAATTGACCCAGGAGCGCCTGCTCCGGGGAGTCCGGGTATCGTGGTGAGATGACGAATACCGGTGTGTCTTCTCTCCCTCTGAAAACGTAGAAGTCTAGATCCGTCCGGTGCGTGGAGAAGGACAATCGTCCCCCGAATTCCATCTCCCGAAACGTGTTCGGCGGGTCATTTTCCCGGATCGGCACACCCGCTGGAATCTCGTCGGCGACAATATTGAACGGGGAACCAGCTTCCCCGAGCTGATCGAAGGCGCTTTTTTCGAAGAAAGGGATGGTGACGAGTTCCAGTCTCAATTCATCGGGGAGGTAGATTCTTGTTCTGAAAAGAGGTATGGGGAGCCGGGCGCTCTTCCTGCCTTCGAAGAAGAACCGTGACACGTCGAGAGGATTGATGACATCGTTCGGCTGGATTTCATCGAGTACACCCCAGACGATGGTCGAGTAGCCCGCCTGAAAATCGAGAAATCTTCCACGGAGTTCGAGGTACGTATCGTGGAATCTGAAATTGGTGTCCGTACCATCCGGATCACCGCTTCGCAGGAGATACTCACCATATCCTGACACTCTCAGGGTCATCCAGTCAGCAGGTTCTGCCGTCAGCCCGAGTTGGATCCTTCCGCGATCCTCGAGGAGATCCTTTTCGGTGTAGTATATTACACCCTCCTCACCTTCTCCGTGGATTATTACCTGAGCTGCAGAAACACGAAAGAGGAGAATTGAAGCGGCTGTTAGGTAGAGCAGGGATATCCTGCTGCGGGATAAAGATACGATGAAGCTCTTCCCCCAGGGAGCAGTCATGGGTGTTTCGCACTCTCCTTCCTGATCCAGAAGGTCAGGAGACTGGCCGGCAGATAGATGAGATCACCGACCAGTGCAAACATCATCGTCAGGGCGACAAGCATGCCGAAGTATGAGGTCGGGACAAAATCAGCGAAAATGAGGATACTGAAACCGAGTGTGTTGATGAGTGAGGTCGATACGATAGCCCTCCCCGAATGGAGAGTGGTATTCTCGAGTGCTTTCGTCTGGCTCTGTCCCTTCTCCCTGCGTTCCCTTTTGAGTCGCCATATGAAGTGGATGGTGTCATCCGTGGCGATGCCGAGCGCAACACTGGCAACCATTATCGTGGCGACATTAAGAGTAATACCGAGAAAGCCCATGATCCCCATAACAATGATGATGGGGAACAGGTTCGGCAGTATGCTGAACATTCCATATTTCCACGACCTGAATGAGACGAACATGAAGATAATGACAGTTACAAAAGCGAGAGAGAAACTCCTGATCTGGCTCTGGACCAGATACCTGTCGAGACTGCTGAAAAGCTGGCCTACTCCGGTCAGAGTCGGTGTCATGCCGCTGCCGGCGAAAGTCTTTCGTGCCTCCGCCTCGAATTCATGGCAGAGAACAACCAGATCATCAGAGCTCACCATCTGCATTTTTATCGACATCCTTCCCCTCGAGTAGTCCGATGAAGTGAAGTTGTACAGGTCCTCCCTCCCCTGCCTGGAAAGTGAAAACAGGAAAAGTTCCTGAGCGATGAGCTCCGGATCCTCAGGAATTCTGTATTCGAGAGGATCTCCCCGGTGGAGCTCCCGGTTGATCAGCTTCACCTGGTCGGCCAACGAGAGGGTCTTTTTGACGTGGGGATGGGTGAGGAGTTTCTCACTCAAGCGCTCCATTCGTTCGAGTACATCCGGCGTTTTCAGGAGACCAGCCCGCCCTCGAAGGTATATCTCGACGGAGAACACGCCCGAGAGTTTTTCGTCGAGTCGTTCCGTAGTACGGCGGATCCCGCTATCCTCACTGAAGAACTCCATCTGATTGGTGTTCACATCCAGCCGGCTGCTATTGATCACCGCAATAAGAAAGAGGCACGTCATAACCAGAAATATAAGCCTGGGATTCCTGAGGTTGCATGAGTGAATGATCCTCAGGGGGCGGAGCAGGATAGACTCCTTGAATGTTCCGTATCGTGCGGGGAGTACAGAGAGAAGAAAAGGAACAATAACGATCGAGATCACGAAAGCCGACATGATTCCGATTGATGCACCCAGCCCGAATGTTTTTACCGCAGGCACTCTGCTAATGGTGAGGGAAAGAAGCCCGAACGATGTGGTGAGGCTGGTCGCAAGGCAGGGATAGGTGATGTAGGAAATCGTGGATATGAATTGCTTCTTCCTGGAGGCGTGTCTTCTCGACACCTCGTCGAAATATTCGAAAATATGAACAGTGTCCGATATGGAGAGGAAACCAATGAGCGGAGTGAGCATACCGGAGATGACATTGAATGAGTAGCCCATCATCGCGTAGATGCCCATTGTCCATATCAGGCTCATGGTGACTACGATTGATACGATGAGTACTTTCCAGAAGGAACGGAAGAGCAGTAGTGTCGATATCCAGATGAGCAGCACAAGGGGAGGAGTGAAATCCCGCTGATTCTGCATGGTGAATCTGTCGTATTCCTTGCTGATCTCCATGCTGCCGCTGTATGATACCTCGACACCATCGGGGATGCCTTCTTCAATTATTTCACGGATCGCTCCCAGGAGTGTCGATCGTTCTCTGTCGGCCTTCCCCTCGTCGAATGTGATGATCATGGTCGTGAGGCGGCTGTCTGCCGAAACGAGGTCATCTCTGAACATCTCGTTGCTGAGTGTGTATTCAATGATCTCCGGGAGATGACCATCGTGGGAACCATGGAGGAGGGGATTGACTTCGATGGCTTCGCTTTCGCCTACGACACGTACAGCCGTGGCGAGACTGTACACACGAGTTACGAGATCTATCGCTTCGACTGCTTCCGTTTTCTCCGAGATGAAGTCGAGCACGTCAGGACGAAAGATGTCCTCCGCTTCTATCGCGATTATGAGATTCCTGTTTCCGGAAAAATCTTTTTGAAATTCCTGGTAGGTGATGTAGTCTTGATCATTTTTAGGAAACCACGCTTCGAGAGTGTTGTCCAGCCGGAGGTCTTTCAGGTGGAAAAGCAGGGCAGCGGTCACGGCTAGCAGCAGGACGACCCAGAAGTGGCGTGTTCGGTAGAGGAACGTGGCGAATGGATCCACTACATGGCCCCTCTTTCGAGCTCCCGGTGTGTGAAAAGACGGTCCTCAATACCTCCATTGTACTTCACATCGGTGACGAGAATGCTTGTCGCGTGGCCATTCATGAGATCTTCCATCGTCATTCTCGTCATCGTCCAGATACCGGAGATCTTCCTCCTGTCGTTGCTCGTGAAACGCTTCGTGAGCCGGCCGCTCCCGGTGTAATATTCGGCCCGGAGTGGGAGGAAACTCTCCCTCTCAACCAGCGTAACGATTCTCGCGAATTCGTACCGGACGTCTTTCGGTATTGATTCGAGGATGTAACATCGATCACCTGATGCGAGCGTGGTGTCGCCGATTATTTTGTAGGTGAAGTCATCGAGCTCACGTCCTGTGATGTCCTCGTATGAGAAATCCGTCCCGGCAAAGCTGTCCGTTTTTTCAGCTGACGTGATACGGCGTGTTCTGCCGAGCGCCGGCAGGTAAAGAAAACGTTCGGCCTCTTTTTCTTCATGTTCCCAGACCAGGAATGACGTGCCCCGGATATCATCAGGATGAGAGAATCGAATCAGCATTTTACTGCCGCTGTCGAAATCTTTCCGCAGGACGTACAATTGTCGATCTGTGACCCGACCACGGGAATCGGTGAGCTCCATCGTCATCTCCACCCTCGAATCTCTGCTGGAGTCACGCGCAGCCATCTGTTCTGCCAGCCACTCGCCGGTAACGCCGGGGGAGGGAGTCGACTGCATTATTAGCAGGATCAAAAACAGACACGTTCTATTTCTTGTGTGGATCATGATAGAGCCAATGTACGATGCAAAACTCCTTCGGGTAGTTTTGCCCGATATCCGGAAATGGAAGGAAGCATCCTTCTCCTCCCCGGCCTCTCGAGGAGCCGGGATAAATTCCCGCAGTCGTGATCAAGTCAAAATCTACACGATGGGACAATCATGGGCAATGACACTGTTCCCTCCACCGGATGCTTTCCCTGATTTTAGAAATCGTATACATGTATGTGTCCTGCAGTTGAACTGTCCGGGCCGGCCGGTGCTTCATGAAGTCATTGACAGAGTGAGTTGACAGGTTATATCTTCATACGAAGCTGTGAGAGCGAATGCGACTGAAGATCACATTCACTTCGACCGGAGGAGCCGATGAAGAAACTCAGCGTATTTCTCGTGTTGTCTCTCATGATCCTGCCATCAATCGCTCTTGGAGAGGCGGCGTTCGGTGTCAGGTTGTCGACAAGTTCCATCCTCGGGACCCTGGGTCCCGCCAACCTGCAGGGGGGATATTTCGGATTTACGAATACCGAGCGATTCACCGGAATGGTCGGGTTCGATTTCGCACGGTTTTCCGCCGGTGATGGAACAGAGACATCGGTCAGTTCCATCGTGCCGTTTTTCGGATTAAAATATACTTTCAGGGATATGGAGGAGGGAACCGCCGTACCGTATCTGAAAGTGGAATTCAGTAAAACGGTCACCAGTATGAACGATGTCGGTGCGGCACTTCTCCTCGCCGGGGGCCTGATCGACACTAGCCTGGTGGATCTCGACGAAGAAGGGGCGAAGCAGGCGGAAGATTTCGTAAAGGATCTTCTCAGTCCATTCGGTCTGACCTTCGCCGTCGGAGGCGAGTATTTTTTCTCTGATGAATTCAGTCTCGGCGGGGAATTCGGTTTCAGGAACCACTTTCACAGTGCAAAACTCGAGACCACTGTAGGTGACACAACCACATCCGAGGACGTCAAGTTGACCTGGCAGGACACGTACGTTGCTCTGACGTTGAACTTCATTTACTGACGTCCCGGCCTGTCTCCGGTGGGATTATCGACTCTCGTCTCACCTTCACGATTGTCGAGTTGAAAGTCGGCCCTCCTCCAATCGGTTGGGGGGTGTCCGATGTGATTGTATTCATAGGATTCCCACAGATGCCGGTCAGCTGCCGGGGCGACCAGAGTACACCGGGAGGTACCGAACCAGACAACCGCGCCTGCAGCGTGAGCTTACCCAGGTCGTTCTCGATCGTGACCTCCTGTTCGTCGGTGATGCCGAGTTGTTTTGCGTCCTCCGGATTCATTAGGACGATCCGGTGTATGGGGCCGTGAATTTCCGTGAACTGCGTGTTGGTATATTTTCGTGTTGCCGTATTGATCAGGTAAAAATCATCCGGCGAGAGTTCAGGCGGGTGATGTTGCGGCAATGGATGAATACCGGCCGCCTCTGCTCTGCTCGAGTAGAATTCGAGTTTTCCTGACGGTGTCTGATACCTGTCCTGAAGCCTGGGTTTCAGCAGGAGTGTTTTCCCGTCGAGCAGGTCTTTGAATGTACCGGTCTCGAGGGCTCCTTCGAACGCTTTCTCGAGTGCCTTCCACGGATCTTCATGCAGCCAGTCCACGGAAAGGCCGAGCTTTTTTATCAGCTCGGTCATCAGCCACACTTCATCTCTGCTTTCGCCCAGCGGTTCGATCGCCCTGTTGCCGAGACGGATGTACCTGTGCGACCAGGGTATTACGATGTCCTCTTTCTCTAGAAATGTTGTCGCCGGGAAAACAACGTCCGCGTAATCCGTGGTCGCGGTCCAGTGTGTTTCGTGGACTGCGGTGAAAACATCTTCTCTCGAGAGTCCTTCCCGCAGGCCGGCCTGGCCGGGGAGTGTCAGGGCGGGATTCATGCTGTAGATGAAGAGGAGTTTGAATTCACCGCTCTGGATGCTAGAGCTGAGGCCCACCTGGCTTGTGATCCGTGAAGATGTACCGGAGAGCGATTCACCGCTGAGATATCCGCTGTCCAGGAAATAAGCCCGGCCGTTAGTGTACAGGAAACCGCGCCGGAGGCCCCGCAGGGCGGGAATCAATGAGACCGCCCGTACCAGGTCAGCCCCGTTGGTGTTTTTCTGAAGTCCGATCCCGATCATGGTGGCGCTCTTCTTCGATGAGAGGTACGCTTCCCCGATCCGCTCGACGGTAGTACGCTCCAGGCCGGTTTCTTCCGTCACTCTGCGGGGAGTCCAGCCGAGCGCTTCCTTCTCTAGAAACTCGAACCCCTTCGTCTCGTTTTCGATGAAGTCACTGTCGATACCATCATTTTCGATGAGAAACCGATAGATCGCCATCGACAGGGCAACGTCGCTTCCCGGCCTCGGGTGCACCCGGATGTCCGCTCCCCGAGCGCATTCGCTGTTCCTGGGATCGATCACGATGATTTTCGAACCACTTTCCCTGCGATGTCGCACAGCAAGCGACCAGAGGTGGGGAGAACTAACCGGCGCGTTGAATCCCCAGAAAACGAACAGATCACTCTGCGTGATTTCTTCAGGCCCGAGCCCGTAGCTTTCACCGTAGTGGAGTTCGATCCCGGCATGACCGGACGAGCTGCATATCGACTCGTCCGTTTTGGCGGTTCCTATTGCGTTCCAGAGTCGGTGAGCGAAGCGGGAAGAAAGGAGACCCGTGTATCCGGCGTAATCAAGGAGGAGGATCGAATCACGACCGTGTTTCTCTATCGTTTTCGTCAGCTTTCGAGCGAAGAGATCGAGAGCCTCTGACCAGCTCGATCTTCTGAACCGGTTTCCGGGTTTTTTACCGTCGCGGATGTGCGGGTAGAGGACTCGGTTGGTGTAAACTCTGAGGGCGTCCTTCCGCCCTCTCGGGCAGGTGAATCCGCTCGTGAATGGATTGTCCCGGTCGCCTCTGACAGACACGATCCTGCCATCGTCGTCGACGGTGATCGTAATGAAACAGGAATCGTAACAGTCTCTCGGACACACGGTCTTGACTGATTTCATCGGACGTCCCGATAGAGATTGCGCACGGTGTTTTCATTGATACTATGTCCCCCGTGCCGGTAAGTCAATTGAAAGATGGCGCGGACGACAGAATCTCACAGCTCTCGAGACCGTATGTGAGATATGACTCCCCGGTCTTACAGGATGAGGGCGTTGAAGACGAGGTCGTGGACACCTCCGATCACTACATCACGCTTATGGTATTCCATCAACTGTGCCAGTTGCCGTTTGCAGTTCGAGCATGGAGCCGCTACGAATTTTGCACCAGTGTCGTCGATCTGTTTGAGCTTCATCTTACCGGACACATTCATCCTGAACTCGTGGATTTCATCCATCGCTGACAGGCCGCCGCCGCCGCCGCAGCACCAGTTGTACTGACGGTTGGGTGTCATCTCACGGAAATCGGCACACGCAGCGTTCATAATGATACGCGGTTCCTCCACGATACCGCAGCTTCTGCCGAAATTGCACGGGTCGTGATAGGTGACGGGGTCCGGGTTCCTTGTTTTGTCGAACTTCAGCGCGTGGTCCTCGACGAGCTTTGCAGTGTACTGAAGGACGTTGGTGATCTCGAACGGAAGCTCTCCCCACCAACCGGCTTTTTCCATCATGAACTTCATGACGCGGTGCGCGTGACCGCACTCTCCCATCATCAGTGTTTTCACTTTGAAGCGTTTCGCCTCCTCGACGTAGAGCTTGTTGTCTTCCTTCATCGATTTGTCGTCACCGGTGAAGAGACCATAGTTGGCACCGTCGAAGGCCCGTGAGCTCAATGTCCAGGACACACCCGTCTTGTGAAAAACCTTCGCGATCCCCATGACCGCTTCGGGGTTGACAAGAAGATCGCCGGATGGTGGAACGAAAAATACCTCTGCGGCAACTTCATCATAAGGAATCTTCACATCGATCCCGCAGTCATCCTTGATTTCTTCTTCCAGGAAACGCACGGTTTCTTTGAGGGCCGCGGGATTTGCGCCGTCGGTGTTGCCTGTTTCGAGAGAGATCTGGACGACCTTCACCAACCGCTCCGGAGTCCAGTTCAAAGCGTCAGCAATAGCCCTTCCCTTGCGGGTGATCACGGAATTGTCGATCCCCATGGGACAGAAGGTCGCACACCTCCTGCACCCGGTACATTCATAGAAGGCATCGACGAATTTTTTCATGTCACCGTCGAAATCCTCGGCGCCGGCGAGGGATCCGAAGAATTTTCCTGAAATCGTCTTGTGTTTTTTGAATACGGAGCGGATCAGGTCCGATCGGACAGCAGGATTACGCAACTCGGTCGGGTCGCCCTGATACACGGGACACTGTTCAGCACAGGTGCCGCACCGTGCACACATGTCCATATACAATTTCAACACACGGGGGCCGTTGTCGATCGCTTTGATCGCATCGATGACTTTCTGCCTGATTCTGTTGCCGGAGACCTTCTCCGGTTCATCGGGAACGGTGCCACCTCCGGCAGGCTTGGTTTGAGTTGTTTCAACGTGAGTCACGATACTCACTCCCTTCTATGCTTTTTGAACCAGTGTCTGAGTAAAAAAGATTCCTCCTAAGTGCATGATCTTACTAAACGGGATAACCAGGAGAAGGAGTTGTCCGAGTAGGAAATGAAATGTGAACAGACCGTTGGCGGGAACAGTTGTCTCGGTGAGTGAAAGGGTAAAAAGAGAAGAGAAATAACGCCGGGTGATTTCGAGGTCGAAGTGTTCTCCGAAGCGCATCATATTGCCGGTAAAAAGGATGGCAAGGATAAGGAGGAGGGTAAAGTAATCCGGAAGGTTGGACACCTCTCTTACTCTCCTAATAATCAGTCGTCTGAAGATGAGAAAAAGAAGGCACAGAAAGATCAGCAGGCCGGCGGTGCCGCCTGATACGGCGCTCATCCTGTCGGCGTTGATCCCGAGAGCTGCCCAGAGTCTGGGGAAATCTGTAAAGACTCGAACGTGCCCGATGGCAATTAGAGCCAGGGCGGCGTGAAACAACCATGCAAAAATCCAGAGTGCTCTGTCTCCCTTGAAGAGATTCGGGAACAGAAACGATTCTTTGATAACTCCCAGGAATGTGGCTGTCCCTCCTTCCGGCGCGGGAAACAGCGTCATAGCTCCGGGTTGTGGTGTCTTGAACCAGGTATACACCCGGTATACCATCGCGATCAAAAAAACCGAAATGGTGATGTAGGGAAGAATCCCCAGGATAAAGTAGTTCAGCGGGATTCCGGCTTCTCCCATTATAATTCCTCCTGCGAAGGTTCGGCTGAATCTCCTACGGTATGCGTCCCATCCGCCCATCAGATCTGTGAAGACATGGTTAATAGAGTGTCATGGGGTGCGCGCCATTTGTGGTAATGAATCGGAGCCGTGAATGAGGCCGGATATCGTCTCTATAGTGAAGTGGCGATCGATCAAGCCGTGTATTATCTGGTCACATCCTCCCGGAAGCTTCTTCTGGTTACCGGCAAGCACGATTCTCACGAAAGGGAGTCGCGGGTCTTCATAGAGAAACCTCGCGAATTCATAGCTTCTCTCGATCCCGAGAGAACAATCGATAATCGCATAGTCAGGCCGAAACTGCTCGACGAGCATCGAACAACGGTATTCACAGTCGGTGATCCTGAGGTTGAAATCGATTCCCCCGGAATCTCTCTCGAGTGCATCCTTCAGCCTGCTCTTGTCAGTGACAACCAGGACGTTCAGGTGCTGATCACGAACCATTTTATAGTATTCACATTCTTCACAGGTCCCTTCGCAGTAAAGACCGACAAAGCCTGCGTTTGAGAGATTTTTTACCTCATAACAACGCCGTGTCTTCGAACGATATACGATACAGTCCTTGCATCCCTCGGCGATGATACCGGATTTGGCGTTGAATTCCCAGCAGTAGCGAAACGGTTCGCCTCGGAAGGATACATCAGGGGCCCCTTCTTCGAAACCGAACAGCTTCACCAGTGCGTTGCGGGGGATGCGATGGTGTCCGCCCGGGGTCCGGGTTGCGGGGAGCTTTCCTGCCCTGATCCACTTCAGGACCGTATCCGGGGTGACCGAACAGAGGACTGCCGCCTCACCGGTGGAGAAGTACTCTTTTGCCGGAATGGAACCGGGTTGTTTCATTAAAATGCCTCTCTTATTGGAATTATTGGAATTATTGATTATATGGATAATTCTAACTAATTTTTCGCAGATTGTCAAGGTAGAATCAGGAGGTCTCCTGTACAGGCGGCCGGGTAGCCGGCGACGAGCGGGAGATGACCGGGATCAATGGTGATGGAAAGCAGCAGTTGTGAGGAAGTCCGTACACGGATCTGAGTGGAGAAGCGGCTAAAACCTGCCGCCGCTTAAAACGTAGGATAAACCTTCGATTTCCATCGCCATTTCAACATTTCTGAGTGTCACGTGGTTAGGCACGTTCAGCTTTCGAGGAGCAAAATTCAGGATTCCCCGGATGCCTGCTTCGACAACCCGATCGGCCGCTTCCTGAGCAGATGAGGCCGGCGTGGCGATCACCCCGATTTCGACCCCGAGTTCGCGCGTTATTCTGGGAAGCTCACTGATATGCATGATCTCGATGCCGCCCCAGATCTGCCCGATGGCTTCAGGAATGATGTCGAATATGCCGACCATGATAAACTCACGCCTCTTGAACTCCCTGTGAGAGAAAAGGGCATGCCCGAGGTTCCCGGCCCCGATTAATACGACCTTCCAGTGTCTGTTGAGACCGAGTATATTAATGATCTCGTGACGAAGCTGTTTCACGTTGTAGCCGATTCCCCGTTTACCGAAGGTCCCGAAGTATGAAAGATCTTTCCTCACCTGGGCGGGTGTCGCGTGTGCCTTCGCTGCGAGTTTTTCAGAGTTGGTAACCGTTTCTCCGCCTGCCTCGTCCTCCTCCAGAACGCGATAGTAACTGCTCAAGCGCCGGATCGTCGACTCTGATATCTTTTTCGTCCTCACAATTTCCTCCATATCGTTTCAGCAGGAAACGCTGTTCTTTTTTTCACAATATGGCTCAGAGTAATCGCTTGTTCTCTTGTCTCTACGGCGACACATTGTTTGTTGTTTCTTGAAAACGCAGGTGGGAAGAAAAATCTCACTCCCTCGTGGTCACCGGAAAATCGTTCCTTTTTTCACAATATAATCATTCCGGGTCGGTTCGTCAATCTTCTGTTGAAGGACAATCTTTCCCTGAGTGCGCACCGGCAGGAGACGCATCACATTGCCGGATCCCGGCGCTTCTCTGCCCGGTGCATGCTGTGTTCGGAGGATCTGGTATCTCGAGAGGATGGCACTTAGATTGGGTGTGTGTCTCTTCACCCGGTGGGAGGACGCTCGGAACCGGCCGGGTTTTTCTCGGAACTCTTTCTCGGCAGCTTGACGGTAATACATGATCCCTTGCCAGGTTCCGAATCGATGCTGATAGTTCCACCGTGAGCCCGGGCGATCTTGTTGGCGACGAACAGCCCCAGTCCTGTACCGCCCGAACCCTTCGATGAGAAAAACAAACTGAATGCTTTCTCCCTCATCTCCCGGGTCATGCCGGTACCGGTGTCAGTAAGCGTGAAAATAACCTGGTCGGGTTCACCACGGACAGCCATGTTCACCCTGTGGTCGGATTTGTTTCGGTCCAGACGGCAGGCATCCAGGGCATTCTCCATAAGGTTGACGAAAAGGGATCGTATCGCAGTCGGATCGGCTTCGAGTGTCCCGGCGTCCGGATCGATGGAGCACTCGCAATGAATCGTGAGCTTCCGGGCTTTCTCGTCCATGATGCTGCAGATGTCTTCTATGAGATCCTTCACTATGACAATTTGCCGCTCCGGTTCACGGTCTTTCACGTAGTAGAGTAGGTCCATGACCAGGGACCTGATACGATCCATGTTGCGGAGAGCCATCTCCCAGCCCTTGTCGATACGCTCACGGTCATTGTTCTTCAATCCGGAGTTGACGAGATAGATACCCCCGTCGAGACCATTCAAAAGCCCTTTTATGGTGTGGGATATGGTCCCTATGAGGAGTCCTACATCGGAAAGCTTGTCCTGTAACTCTCTGATCATCGTGATGTCCGTGGACATTTCCATCACCGCGATGATTTCACCTTTCTCATCGAAGATCGGGGTAGTGTTGACGATGACCCATATCTCTTCTCCATTCAGGGCCGTCACCCACTCCTCGCTGTGGTGAGGCTCGCCATCTCTGAAAACATGCTCGACAGGGCAGACCTCGCATTTCTCGGGCCGATGTTTGTATACCTGGTAGCAGTGACGGCCCTCCCATTCGCCAAAGTTCTTTCGGAATTTCCGGTTTGCATCGATGATCCTGAAATCCCTGTCCTGGACAGTTAGAAAACAGGGCATCGCATCGAAATAGGTCTTGTAATTGTTGAGCATGGCGTTGATCCGACAGGCCCCGGTCTCTCAGACGGTAGCCTGCTTTTTGTGATGGAGCTCGAGGATCTTCCGGATATTGAGAATCATGCTGTTCTCCGAAATCGGTTTGTCTAGATAACCTTCAGGTACTCTCACATTACGGTTGTAGATCAGCTTCCTCAATTCCGGCTGCCCGGTAATAATACAGACAGGGATACTCTGGAGTTCCTCGTCGCTTCGCAACGTCTCGAATACCTCGACACCGGATTTCCCGGGCATGGAAAGATCGAGGGTGATGAGGTGAGGTGCTTCTCTGCGGGCCAGCTCGAGAGCTTTATCACCCTCGTGTGCCTCCAGGACAACAGCCCCGTTGTCTTCGAGTATAGCCGAAGCGAACGAGACAAAATCCGGCTCGTCATCGACCACAAGGATCCTGTACCCATCCAGGGGAGCACCGGCCACCGCGATCGGAACCTCTGCGACCGGGGCTTCCACTTTCTCCGGCAGAACGACCGCATTGGCAACAAGGTTGACCAGCTGCGTCACCTGCAATTCCAGCTTATAATGTTTAATCAGATCCGTCAATCCGTCAACACAGTTGTGACAGGAGGTGGCCACGATTTCGGCCCCGGTGGCAGCGAGCTGATCGGCTTTTATCCTGGCTGATTTGAGCCTCCGGGGGGTATATTCCGACATGGACATCGCTCCTCCACCACCTGTGCAGCAAAAATTCTCGGCCCGGTTCGGATACATCTCACGGAAATCGGTGATCACCAGGTTGAGGAGCTCACGAGGCTCCTCGAACAGGCCGCAGCTTCTCGCGTTGTTGCACGAATCGTGGAACGTGACCGGGGCGGTGTTCTTCGACCTGTTTACCCTGATCCTGCCTTCCCGAATGTATCGAAGCATCGTGATGACGGAACTTTCCATCTCGAATTTGACATCGACCTGACCCCAGTTCTGGGCTTCGCACCTCGTCGACCTGTAGCCGTGCCCGCATTCAGATATGACCAGTTTCCTGCCGCCGAGTTCCTCTACCTTTTCGTAGAGCCGCCTGCCAACGGCTCCTCCCAGGTCATCATCGCCCGAGAAGAGACCGAAGTTGGTCATGTCCCACCCCTCGGACGGCATTGTCCAGTTTTCTCCTGCGAGGTAGAAGATGAGTGCCGCGTCGGAAATGGTACGGGGATCATACTTGACCTCACGGGGGTTGATCGCATAGACGATGTCGGCACCCTTCTTGTCGATCGGAATAGCGGCTTTCGGATCCCCGAGTTCTCCCACCAGTTCCTCGGATAACCATTCCAGTGTTTCTATATAGTCCTCCTTGAGAACCCCCATCTGGTTGCCGATTTCCCATTGATCCTTGCTCACGACCGCAACACCCTCGGGCATAACACCTACCGACACGAGAAGCCCGCGCATCATGCGATTGAACGTGGCGTAATCCACTCCCATCGGGCAGTTGATAGAACATCGTCTGCAGTTCGTGCACTTTCCGAAAACCGTGTCCTTGAGATCTTCCAGGTCCTCGTCGGTAAAAACACTCCGGGCACCGACCCACCAGGGCAGGATACGGCCGGTCCAGTCGTAATGCTTCTTGAACAGCTTTCGAATCTTGTCCGCTTTGTATGCAGGTGCGTAGGTCGGGTCCCCGGGGTTCGCGAGAACGTAGTGACAGGAGTCCGTACACATACCGCAGTGTACACAGGCAGCCAGCGAGCCTACTATCTGTCGGTTGAGTTTCTTGCCCATCCTGTCCAGGACAACCTGTGCTTTATGTGATCTTTTGTGCTTATTCACGAATCCTCCATCTGGTCCAGTGCCCGGGTGCTCACGTGCATGTTACCGACCACTCACATGTCTGATAGGGTACACGCCGCGGTATCCGAGAGACTTGCCGAGATAATAACGGGTGAACGGATAATAGAGATAGTGCGATATCTTGCTGAAAGGAACATAGATGAGGAAAAAAGCCGTTATCAGGAAGTAAATCAGCAGATGCCACTCCCCGCTGTCGATCCTGTTCGGGACCGAAAGGAATGCAAAGAAGAACCACACGGTGAGTAACAGCAGTGAAAAATAATCGTCAGGCGAACTGATCGCCCGCATATAGGGATCGCGTAGCCGACGAACAATGCGCACCAGGCCGACCAGAAACGCTGCTCCGACTGATATCCGGAATATTGTGACCAGAAGTGTCGATCCGAGGAGGGAAGGAGCATACGGGATGATAAAGGAGAGGGTAATAGCTGCCACGACCCCCAGGTGAAAAATTACAAACTGGATGTAAAGGAATAACTTCGTTCTTGTGCTTTCCATCGACCAGGGCATGGCGATATTCATCCACGAGTAAAGGATCCCTCTTCTCGGGCCGGTGTCTCCTCGACCCGTCGGTGCCTGGCGTTCCTTCCCGGCCTTGAAGTGGAGGAGCCACAGCAGCCTGGTGATGTACACGGCAGCCATGACGCTTAATGCTGCTTCCTGAAGGGTGTGTTCGGAAAAATAGAGCAAATCACTCATTACGACTCCTTTTTGACCGCTGCCAGCTCTTTCTGATATGGGCTGTACTCTCTCGAGTCCAGCAGACAGATGAGGACGTCCTGGATCTTCGTTTCACCTGAGAGATACTCATTGATCGTTCGCAGTGTTATGTCGGCGCTCTGCTTCAACGGAACGCCGTAGAAACCCGCACCCATCGCCGGAAACGCGATCTGTCTGAAACCCTTCTCATCAGCGAGTTTCAATACATTCCGGATGGTCTCTCTCAGTTTCATCACCAGGCCTTCTTCCTGGAACTTCGGACCTACCGCGTGGATGATGTGGGAGGCTTTCATTCCACTTGCCGACGATACGATTGCCTTCGTCGTTTCGATCGGGCCCAGCTCATTTAATTCATTCTGTATCGAAGGTCCACCTCTCATGGATATCGCATTCCCGTAACCGGAACCCAGAGTGAGATCGTTCCGGGCGTAATAGACGAAGGATTCGATTTTGAGATCGGTAATGTCCCCTTTGATGAGTCGCAGAGTGCGGTTGTTGATCTTTATTTCGTCGGACATTTCTCCTTCTCCTCTCTCCTCCCTCTTCTCGTACCGATCTACCGGAGGTGTTTTGCCTCCACGCTATGAGGCCGACGGGATTTCCGACTGCCACCCCTCAATGAGTTCGGAGAGTGTGAATGCGTCAAAATGACGGTCAATGTAAGCGAACACCAGCCTGTCGCACCCGACTGGAAGTTCTTCCCGGTTGCCTGCGAGGATGATCCTCACGAACGGGATCCGTGGATCCTCATTGAGAAGCTTGGCGAATTCCTCACTTCGTTCGGCCCCGAGAGAACAGTCGATCACGATGTAGTCGGGCCGGTAACGCTCGATGAGCATGGAGCAACGATACTCACAATCGGTGATCTGAAGATTGTAGTCCAGCTTGTCCCGGTCTTTCTCGACTGATTCTTTGAGCCTGCTCTTGTCGGTCACGATCAGGATGTTGGGTGGTTGACCATGCACCATCCTGTAGTAGTCGCACTCATCACAATCTTTTTCGCAGAAGAGTCGAACGTGGCCCGCTTCGGCAGGCAGGCTGGACATTTCGTAACACCTGCGTGTTCTCGAACGATACACGATGCACTCTTGACAGCCCCCGTTGATGATTCCGGAAGGTGAATTGTACTCCCAGCAGTACTGGAATGAGCTGCTCCTCCTGCTCCTCGGAGCAGCCGAGGAAGACGTGATCAGAGGGGTGAGAGCGCTGAGCGGGATCCGGTGGTGGCCGCCGGGTGTTCTCTGAGCCGGAATCCTGCCCGCCCGGATCCACTTCAAAACCGTGTCCGGAGTGACCGAGCAGAGCCTGGCTGCTTCACCTGTTGAAAGAAACTCTTTTCTTTTCATTGTCAGCGTATTATTGAAATTATTGGTTATTGGCCTTATTGAAATTATTGATTATATTGATTAAAATAACAAAAACCCCGATTTCTGTCAAGAAATTTCTCCGGTTCTCTTGCCGACCCCAGGAATTCCGATTTCATAAACTCCTTGCCAATCAGCCGGTTCTATCTTATTGATAATACTGTTACTGCGAATTTCTCTCCTCCTGGACAGGAGAGTGTGTATCGATAGAACTTGTGTTCCTTCCCAGAAGTTCGTTGACAATAGCAGCAAGGGACCTCGAGAGAGCAGCCTGAATTGGTGATGAACTTCTGGGACGGGGCACTAGGATCTCCTGGAGGTGATGAAGATTAAAAGACTCGAGGGAAAGAACACGTTGATCACGGGGACATCCACCGGTGTCGGACAGATCGTCGCCATGCGGTTTGCGCGAGAAGGTGCAAATGTCGCCATCAATTTTCACAAACAACCGGGCGCACCCGAGGTCATCGGGGAGCTCGTCGAAGAAGCGAAACGTGTCATCACGGAAGCAGGACGTGAGGTTTTAACAGTCGATGCCGACGTGTCTAATGAGGATGATGTGATGAGAATGTTCAACGAAGTTGTCGGGAAGTGGGGACGACTGGACATTCTGATCAATAATGCCGGAATACAGAAACCCGGGATCACTCACGAGACCAGCATTCTGGATTTCGATCGGGTGATCGCGGTTAACCTGCGCGGGGCTTATCTGTGCGCCCGCGAAGCGATTCAGCATTTCCTGTCACGTACCGGAGGGGGAGTCATCATCAACAATTCGAGTGTGCACCAGATCATACCACGACCCAAGTATCTGAGCTACTCGATCAGCAAGGCGGGTATGGCGAACTTCACCAGGACAATGGCGTTGGAGTATGCGGCTCATGGGATTCGTGTCAATGCCATCGGTCCGGGGGCGATCGACACACCGATCAACCGGGATAAGCAGGAAAACCCCGAGCGCTGGAAGGAGCTCGAGAACCACATCCCCATGAAACGGGTCGGCACTGCCGAAGAAATCGCAGCCGTCATGGCGTTTCTGGCTTCTGATGATGCTTCCTACATTACGGGCCAGACGCTGTACACGTGCGGCGGGCTCACCCTGTTTCCGGACACCGGCGATCTCGATGTCTCGAGTGAGTGATTCCTGACCACAGCTTTCTTCGAAGCGCTTCCTCATCACCCGTGGTACCCATCCGCTCGAGGACGTCTTCAGAGGACGATATTCTAATCGGTCGATTTCACTTCCACTTCCACTCTTTCGAAGAGGAACATTTTCATTTCTCATTTTTCAAAGACAGCCCTGTTCGCTTCATCTGGCTCACCTGATCCCTCCGAACCGGGAGCGTAGCTCTCCTTCCTCGGGATGACGTTTCACCGGGTGGGGGAGATCGGTAAAGATGATTTTTTCTCTCCTTCCGTCCACTGCTGCCCGGGTTTTTCTTGTGAAAGATTTAACAAAAGACTTTACAGATAATCAGGATTGTAGTAGTTTTCGTTCATCGACCAAAACAGTCGTTGAGAAGATAACTGTTCGCTGAACGTAAGGAGTACGCAAATGGATGACAATCAACGGATTGAAAGCCGTTTGAATACCGGAGAGCGGATCAAAGCCGATATTCTGGTCGTTGGCGCCGGGATCTCCGGGATGACCACCGCCATTGAAACGTCCGAAGTGGGTAAGGAGGTGATCCTCCTCGAGCGGGGACCATCCATTGGAGGGCGTATCGCCTCCATGAACCAGTATTTTCCCAAGCTCTGTCCTCCGACCTGTGGTCTGGAGATCAACCTCAGGCGGCTCAGAAACAACTCACGCGTGAGACTCTTCACCCTTGCCGGGGTCGAGAAAGTCTCAGGTTCACCCGGCAGTTTCGAGGTTCGGATCAAAGTCTCTCCACGTTATGTCAACGAGAAGTGTACTGCCTGCGGTGAGTGTGAAAAAGTGTGCGAGATCGAACGTGACAATGACTTCAACTACGGGCTGGACAAAACGAAGGCGATCTACCTGCCGCACCTGATGGCGTATCCGTATCGGTATGTAATGGATGCACAGTTTGCGGGTGATGAGAGGATGAAGAAATGCGTTGACGCCTGTTCATACGGAGCGATCGAGCTCGATATGCAGCCCGTTATCATAACGGCAGAGGTCGGTGCCATAGTCTGGGCTACCGGCTGGAAGCCGTATGATGCCTCTAAGCTGGACAATCTCGGGTTCGGAAAATTCGAAAACGTGATAACAAATGTGATGATGGAACGTCTGGCATCCGCTGCCGGTCCGACCTGCGGCAGGATACTGAGGCCGTCCGACGGAAAGGAGCCGCAGAAAATCGGCTTCGTTCAGTGCGCCGGCTCGCGAGACGAGAACCACCTCCCGTACTGTTCCACTGTGTGCTGTCTCGCGTCGATGAAGCAGGCGACCTATCTCCGTTCCCGGTATCCGGAAGCTGAGATACATCTCTTCTATATCGATGTCCGTGCGCCGGGCAGGCTGGAGGATTTTTACGAGAAGGTGAAGCAGGACGAGAAGATTTTCTTTCATCGCGGTAAGGTCGGAAAAATCACGGAAACCGCTGATTCTAAAAATCTGATCCTGCACGCCGAGAACACTCTCACCGGTGAGCTCATTCAATACGAAGTCGAACTCGCCGTGCTTGCTGTGGGGATGGTACCTAACACCGCCGACGTGGCGCCTCCTCTCGACACGCCGCTCGATGAGTTCGGCTACATCGCCCCGGACCCGGACACGGGCGTTATCGGGGCTGGAACGGTGGTGCGACCCTCCGAAGTGTCGGTATGCGTCCAGGACGCCACCGGCGCAGCCATAAGAGCTTTGACCACAGCTATCGGGAGATAATAAGATGGAAACCAAGGTCGGTGTTTTTATATGCAAAGGTTGTGATATCGCGAAATCGATCAATATCGACAAGCTCGAGGAACTCGTAACCGGTGAGGAGAAGGTACCTGTCTGTAAGACTCACGATGCGTGCTGCAGCCGGGATGGGGTCGAGCTCATTAGATCGCATGTCGAGCGCGAGCAGTTGAACCGTGTCGTCATAGGCGCCTGTTCCTTCCGGGTCTTTCCGGAGCGTTTCGTTTTCGGCACAGAAATAATCGTTGAAAGGGTGAACCTCCGCGAACAGGTTGCCTGGTGTCATGAACCGAATGATGAAGACACTCAGATGCTCGCCGCCGATTACCTCCGCATCGGTATCGCCAGGGTGAGAAACAGTGAGCCGCCCGAACCGCTGATCGAGGAGACGAGCAGAGACATCATGATTGTCGGTGGCGGCATGGCAGGCATGACCGCCGCTCTCCAGGCCGCCCGGGCTGGATACAAGGTCACCCTTGTTGAAAAAGAGGAGCATCTGGGTGGATGGGCAAACAGGTTCAGGAAGGTCTTTCCCAAAAATCCGCCCTATCAGGCCCTCGAAGATCCCGGTTGTGATGCCCTGATAAAACAGGTCGTAGCCGAATCCGGCGTGACTGTACACACCTCGACTGTGGTGGAGAAGACAGTCGGGCAGCCGGGTTTGTTTGCTGTCTCCCTAAATAACGGCGGGCAATCGTCCGAACTGACCATCGGTTCGATCATACTCGCCACCGGGTGGAGACCATACCAGCCGGATAAACTGACCCATCTCGGCTACGGTATTTCTCCAGATGTCATCACCAACGTCGATATGGAGCAGATGGTGTCGAACGGTGGTATCAAAAGGCCCTCAGGCGGAAAATCGATCGACAGTGTCGTTTTCATTCAGTGCGCCGGTTCGCGCGATCAGGAACACCTCCCCTACTGTTCCTCCGTCTGCTGCCGGGTATCACTCAAACAGGTGATGTATGTGAGGGCGCAGTACCCTGATGCCTTGATATACGTCATTTACAAGGACCTGCGCTCGCCTGCCCAGTATGAACGATTCTATGAAACTGTTCAGGAGGACGAGGGAGTGTTTTTCACGAAAGGTGAGATCCGAGAGGTATCTAAAGAACCCGACGGGAAGATCGCCGTTTGCGTGGAGGAGACTCTTCTGGGAGAAGACATCTCCGTGAAAGCGGACCTGGTCGTCCTGGCCACCGGTATGGTACCGACCACTAAAGTTAATGAAGAGGAGCTGCAGGCATCCGGTGAAGCGGCTGAGACCAAAGCAGGTGAAGAGAAGGAAGGTGAAGGGGAGAGTCAGCAGGACGGTACGAGTGCCGACGGAAAGAAAGAAGCGGAGAGCGCCGAGCCGGGAGCGAAGATACTGAACCTCACGTACCGGCAGGGGACGGATCTACCCACGCTCAAGTACGGGTTCAGCGATTCTCATTTTATCTGCTTCCCGTACGAAACACGCCGGACAGGGATCTATGCGGCGGGCGCCGTGAGAGCGCCGATGGACCTGTCTCAGACTGCCGGTGATGCCGCTGGCGCCGCTCTCAAGTCCATCCAGGCTGTCGAGGCGATCAGCAGGGGTGAAGCCGTCCATCCGCGGGCAGGCGATCTGAGTTACCCCGATTTCTTCATGCAGCGGTGTACGCAGTGTAAACGCTGCACCGAGGAGTGTCCATTCGGCGCACTCGATGAGGATGACAAGGGCACCCCGCTGCCGAATCCTCTCCGCTGCAGGAGATGCGGTGTGTGTCTCGGTGCCTGTCCCGAGAGAATCGTCTCATTCAAGAACTACAACATCAACATGATTTCACAGATGATCAAGGCAATCGACATCCCCGATGAGTTCGAAGAAAAACCGAGGATTCTTGTATTTGTCTGTGAAAACGACGCGCTTCCGGCAGTGGATCTGGCAGGTGTAAAGAAGCTCACCTACAATGCCATGGTCAGAATCATCCCGCTCCGGTGCCTGGGTTCGATGAATGCGATCTGGGTGAGTGACGCCCTCGCCGCCGGATTCGATGGAGTATTGCTCTTAGGCTGTGCGAAGGGAGAGGACTACCAGTGCCACTTCGTACTCGGCAGTGAACTGGCGGAATACCGGATGGAAAATGTCAGGGAGAAGCTGAAACAGCTCATGCTCGAGGAGGACAGGGTGCAAATTCACGAAGTATCGATCTCGGATTACGACAGGATCCCCGGGATCTTCAATGAATTCCTTGAGTTGATTGAGGAATTCGGGCCCAATCCTTACAAGGGGATGTGATTGAAAGTGTTCTCGACCATGTGAGGAAGGTCTTTTTTCACTTGACAGAGATTGTGAAATTTGTTACATTATAATTCTTCACACTCAA
>CAZZKG010000048.1:0-18480 GCA_964654825.1 uncultured Gemmatimonadota bacterium
AGCTGGCAACTCAGGAAATCAAGACATACCGTCTGCTGGTCTCTCCCGGAGAGCAAAAGGAGTAATGAGTCTCCCGTCTCGGTGGGCGTTAAGATCGAAAGTTCAGCCAGGATTCTCCATCGGATAATATGCGGACAATGAAAAAATACGCTACGGTAACGATACTCCTGATGATCATCATTCCGGCAGTGCAGGTCGGTTCAGCTCTGAGTCATGAGGATACGTTCTCGGCCTACGAGAGTATTCCATTTTACGATTATGAACTGATCAACACGTTTCCGCATGATTCAACTGCCTTCACTCAGGGGCTGATCTATAAAGATGGTTTTCTCTATGAAGGTACAGGCATACAGGGCAATTCATCACTTCGCAAGGTGATTATCGAAACCGGCGAGGTTCAAAAGATCTTCAACCTTCCTGATGAGTACTTCGGTGAGGGCATAACCGCATATCACGATACCATTTTCCAGTTGACCTATTTGAATCATATAGGGTTCGTATATGTAGAAAGTGACACCTTCGAGCTCATCGACTCTTTCAGCCATTCCTTCGATGGATGGGGCTTGACACATGATGACACCAGTTTGATTGCGAGTGACGGCACACAGAGGATTTACTACCTCGACCCCCACTCTTTCGAAGAGGTCGGTCGGATCCGCGTAACCGCCGATGGTTCTCCCATTTTTTCTGTAAATGAACTGGAATACATACAAGGAAAGATCTACGCGAACCTGCTGGGCTCCAGTTTGATAGCGATCATCGATCCACAGACCGGAGAAGTAGAAGGCTGGCTGAACCTGAATGGTATCCGGGACAACAGACAACCTGAGAAGTATCAGAATCCTCTCAATGGAATAGCATTCGACCCTGTTGAGATACGCCTTTTCGTAACGGGGAAATTGTGGCCGGAGCTGTTCGAAATCACTGTCGATCCTCTCAATTATCCGCCGGAAATCGTATCCTCGAGCCCACCTTCCCCGGTCTTCATCGATGTGGACAGCACTTCTTTACTTGTTGTACACGCAGCGGATCCCGACCCCGAGGATTCGCTCGACTATACCTGGACCGTCAACGGTATTACCGATTCGACCTCTCACGATTCCACATATATGTACACAGGTTCCGCAGCCACAACAGATACGGTTGCAGTATATGTGGGGGATGGCATGTTCACTGACTCTACCTCCTGGAGCATCCACGTGGGAACAGTCGGCATAGGAGGAGGGCAAGCACAACCGGAACATGCAATACCGGTTCGGGCGGAATTACTTCAAAATTATCCCAACCCGTTTAATCCTGTAACGACTTTTTCGTTTTCCGTTCCGGATGACCTCTCGAGCATTCAACCTGTGGAACTCACCATACACGACATCCGGGGAAAGAGAGTACGGACGCTGATCGATTCGCCTCTACATTCAGGAAACCATATGATCGTCTGGGACGGGAGGGATGATCGCGGAGAGAAGGTAGGGTCTGGAATCTACATTGCCACGTTGAGAACCGGAGAAACCGTACTTTCACGGAAAGTGACTGTTCTCTACTGAATAGTCACAGTTCTCCCGGTTATCACGTATTCTCTCTTCAGCCTCATCCAGCTCCGCCGGGGTATTGATATTGAGGAAAATGAGCTCCGGATCTCCGAACCGAGTGAGTTCATCCTCCTCGACGATCCGCACTCTCAGTTCTCCTCTACCGATCAGCCTAAAAAGCGAGTAAGTTTCATCTTGTAGAAGCTGTACGATACCGGGCAGGCAGTACTCCGAATACACTCCGACCTGCGGCTGGACGAAGTCTCCGTACCTGTATACCGTGATGTCCTGTCCCCGGCTCTCTTCCAGGAGATACTCAAGCAGGCGGGGAGGTAAAAACGGCATGTCGCAGGGAAAGATCAGAGTTCTTCCGCAGTTTACGAGGCTCGAATAGAGACCGGCCAGCGGTCCGGCTCCGTCTCTATCCTGGAGGATTTCGACTCCATCGAGCCGGAGAATATCGTCCCTGCACGACACGACGACAGGACCCTGCCCCGCGTCCTTGTAAACATCTCTTGCTATGTCGAGGGCGTAGTCGATGAGTCTCTTCCCGAGAAGTCTTTTCAGGTACTTCTCACCACCGATTCTCCCTCCCCTTCCCCCTGCAAGAATACAAACGGTTGCAGTCATGATTGTTTTCGTAGAATTTCGGGTTTCGTAACGATTTGAGGCCCCGGATTGTTTTTACCCTGGAGAATCCTCGATGGTCCCGGGCAACCTTATCAACCTGAGTGTCGGGACCGATCCTGTCCCGGGCTTAAAGATATGTCATCTTCCGGACAGTGCAAGAGAGACCAGTGTCCTTAACGCCGGTCGCGAAGATCTTCCTTCTTTTTGAAGACCTTTATGTGCTGCTTTTCGTATTCCGGAGTCGTGATTTCTCTGTATTTCGATTCAAGCCACAATTCGGAACCACGGGGATGTTCTCTCGAAAGCAGGATCAGCGAGGGCCAGCTGCCATTTTTGACGGGTGTAAACACTTCCCCGTTCGTTCTCTCCTCCAGGTAGTCATCAACAGTCTCAGAGAAGAAGCCATGTTTGAGCCAGTTGTCTGCATGGGTGAACCCCAGAAGATGAGTACAGCCCATGGCATAGACGGGCTCACCCTGAGCGATGTATTTATCGATCTCTTTGGCAAGTCTATATTGATCAGACAATGTATAGGGAAATCTGACAGAAGAAATCCAGAATACTGTTGGTACAAAAAGTAAGAGCGTGATGATGACAGATGCGAAACGCAGCATACGCCGGCCTGCCAGATTTGAAATGTCTTTGAGAGACAGGTCGAGTATCCACCCTGACACAATTGCGATAAAAGGAAGCACGAAAAACAGATCCGGGAAACCCTGATGACTGTAATAGGTAAAAAACAGACAGCCGTACATACAGAGCTGAAAGTAAAACCACCGGGGATCTCGTTCTGTACCATCTGTTAGGCTTTCCCTACCCCGGAAGACCCTCGTCCAGTATCGAATGATGCCATACGGAAAAGCAATCAGCAGGATATTGAAATATCCGAAGCCCTTGCCCCAGATAATTAAAATCCGGTATAACGATGAGGAAAATCCCCGGAACGATGCTGACATGTACCGATACGTATAATAAAAGGCCTGCTCGAACTGCTGCCCGACCGTCCCCGTCATCACGAAGTACAGTTCATAGATCACCAGCGGGATCAGGGCCCCCGTCAAAGCGTGAGTGAGGTCTGCGCGGCGTCTTTTCTGGACGATGAGCCCGAGGAACAGGAACCCGAGCAGAAGCAATCCGGGCTGCCAGCAGAGAAAGCTCAGGGATGCTGAGAATGCAGACCAGAAGGGTTTTCGTTTCCCATAGAACAGTATCGTCAGAAGCATGAAGAATACGACGAAGACTTTCGGCCTGCATCCCATCGATGCAAGGGCAAGATAGCCCGGAAAGGAAAATACGGAAGCAGCGGCAAACAGAGACGCTCTCGTGCTTCGTGTCAACCGAAGAGTGATCAACCAGATCAAACCAGCTGATCCGCCAATGACACAGAGAGAGAGGATCCGAACGGAGGAAACATCTGATACACCGAAGATACGCCCGATAAAGATAATGAGACCGGAGAACA
This sequence comes from uncultured Gemmatimonadota bacterium, assembly GCA_964654825.1. Classification (GTDB taxonomy): domain Bacteria; phylum Gemmatimonadota; class CAZMKB01; order CAZMKB01; family CAZMKB01; genus CAZZKG01. Next base: position 3,622 of record CAZZKG010000048.1, read on the forward strand.
TCATACTCAGTGCATTCTTTGGATCAAAATGACATACATACGGTGCACAGCCCGATGCCACCCGCTCAGATATATAGAAATACATCTGATTGTCGCCACACAGAGGTAACTCCCCGATACCACCTTTGAAAGCGAATATCAGGAGTACCAGCCCAACCGAGGCAACGCCGATCAGAAGTCCAGAGACCAGCTCCTGTTTTAGCGAAAGAGACACGGTACGAATGAAAGTAAAGGTTTCTCACTTTCCCCTTCATGTGCAGATTGAATTCATGGTTTCATGCAGGTTGGCTATGGTGGGGCAAGTGATTATCAAAAGCACATTTCTGAATTGTCGTACATGAATTCAAATTCTTCTCTCAATATAATATATTTGCCGAATCATGGGAATCTTTCACAAAATTCTGAATTTCATTCCCGATGGCGAGCGGTGGCGTGGATGAGGGCATACAGCACAGAGTTGGAATGCACCACAGATATTTGGATTTTCGAGCGGAGTTATTCTGTTTCAAGTACCGCCCGGACTGGATTCCCCCTCAGGTCGATCCGATACACGAGGCTGTCCTCTACGACGACACGTATTATCTCATCCGGTGCCAGCTCAATCCTGATATCAATCGGTGAAACTTCCGCAAAATCCTCGCGAACCATCCAGATCATCTCCATACCGGTCGAATCACGTTTCAGGATCTCGACCGGAAATACTGCCGGGAGTCTTCTGTTACCTTCACGGTACGAAACACCATTGGCCTCTTCTTCAATCCGTTCTTTGACGTACACCTGAAAGACGTGATCATCATAGACGAATCTCCACAGCAAAGGTTCATGAGTCTCATCAGGTTTCGCGATCGAGAAGGTAAGAGGCTGCGTGCTGTGGGCCCGATCCTGTCCTGAAACCGCCGCATTTTTACTTTTTTTCGACGGTTGAGACTCAGGAAGCTGATCACCGCCGGAATAAGATGCCACACCAGCTTCTGCGATCTGCGATGGTTTCTCGAGTCCAGGAGGGGGAACTGACGCAACTTCTGCCGGTGAATTCTGAACGACCGGCAGAGGTGCCGAGACCGTCAACAGTTCAGGTTTATCCCTCTGCACATAGTAGTAGATAACGGGAGTTATCATGGCGATCAGGAGGACTGCGGCTATCTTCGACAGCTTCGCCCAGTCGATGTCCCTGCGCTGCGCTCTGCTCCTCTCGAGCTGCCGGCGGATTTCCTTTTTCATTTCCATTCGGCCTGTCTCTTTTAAAGCCAGGATGATCTGTCTCTGATTCTCAAGTTCCACGCGACAGGATTCGCACGTTTCCAGATGGTGTTCGTACCTCTCTCTGTCGGACTCCTCGATCTGACTGAGTATGTATTGTTCATGCAGGTCGTGCTCGAGGATATAATCACAATCCATTACATGCTCCTTTCGACTTCCGACTGCTGCTCCCTCAATATAGCTTCCAGCGCCTTTTTGCACTGGTATTTCTTGGACTTCGCCACATCAGCGCCTGCAAACCCCATCACACGGGCGATGTCCTGAAAATTTCTCCCTTCGAAATAAAACAGCAGCAGGAGTTCTCTGCAGACCGGCTGCAGTTTGTCGAGCGCTTTGCGGACCATTTCACGTTTCTCGTCCCGGATGATGGTTTCCAGGACGGATGGATTCCCATCCCGGCTACCATCCGTTGTCTCCTCGACAATCCTGCTGCGTTTGCGTAATTCCGCACTCCATTTGTTTTTAACGATCCCGAGCAGGTAAGTCCCGAGCTTCGAAGTGAGTTCAAAATCACCTGAGCAGACACGCTGCCACACCACGATAATGGCCTCCTGCAGCATATCCTCGGCATCAGTCTCATCTCCCCCGTGTGATCTAACATAACCGATCACCAGCCTCTCGTAACGGGTAAAAATTTCAGCCAGTACCGTGCGATCGTTTTTTCTGATCCGGCCTATCAACTGCTGATCAGGAAAATATTTGAGTTTCACCCTATACCTTTCTCCAATTAATGTCATCAATAACAAAAGGGTAAACGAACAGAGAGAGAAAATCAAGAAAAGAGATCCACAATAGACAGCAATCTGTTCAAGGAACCAGCAGCGAGGGGCAGGGTATTATTTATACGACAGACAACAGCAGTTCTGAATTCGGAATAGCACTGCAGACATTTGGTAAGTTAACCACAAATTCCGACCATGGATGGCAGTGGCCAAAGCAGGTATGAGCGGCTCAAACAAAGTGGAACTCTGAACAGAATTCTAAAAACAAACAACAGAACCAGGCGAAAGGAGAAACCAATGGATAATAACCAACTGGACATAAAACAGCTGCACCGGGATATGGAGTATATACTTAACGATACAGAGCATTTCTTGAAGGACCTCCGGGGACGGAAGCACTTGAAGAGAACAGTGAAAAAGGATGCGCTGAACCTGAAGGCTCATTTGTTACGTATGACAGACCACTTGAATCAGCAGGTAGAGTATTCAGAATAGTTCCTGAAGAAGAGAGAATCCTCGAAAGAGTCTCTACTTCAGAACTCTTCACCAGATCAACTGGCCAAAATGACTCATACTATACACTATGCAACAACTCGTCTTCTGATCAGTGCTGCATGAATGTAAGTGGTGGGAGAGTTTGTAAGGAAGTATTCGTTACTCAGGAGATTTCAGATGCCACACAAACAAAGCATCATTTCTGATAAGACCATTCTTCGAATGAAGTTGATGGGAAGAATAGACTTAACCGAAAGAAACACGATCAAGGACGAAGTTGCCGGTATTTGCCGCATGAAGTTGCTGAGGAAGATACTCATCGATGTGCGAGAGCTTGATCCGGTCACGTCTCTAATCGATCTATATGATTTTGGATCGACATTAACGGAAATCGAATTGCCCTTTGATGTAAAAATTGCGGGTGTGTGTAAGCCTGATGATTTAGAGAGCACCTTTCCTGTTACTATCGCAAAGAACAAGCTCATAAATATCAGCGCATTCCCGAATGTCAGGAAAGCTCTCCACTGGTTGAGTACATGAATGTTTTGTTTTCATGCTTCAGGTCAGCCTGCAGTCGTAATATCGGGGAATGAAACCGCGGTGATCTTCTAAAGAGCATCTTCCGGAGAGATCCCAGTTTTTAAATCGGGGTCACCAACGAGATGGAGTTATGGAAGGTAACCGAGAGCTCGCAGCTGGTCCCTCAGTTCCCCATCGACTTCGATGTGTCCCCCCGGACCATATACCTCGGGCATGAGCTCCAGCAGTTCGCTGACCGCCGAGCTGTCACTTTCGGTCAGGACAGGCTGGTCAGGGATATCTTCAGAATAATCCCTCAGGATCATGGAACCGTCGCTGCCTGCGGTCAGACGCATGTCAGCGACTCTCACTGTAGCGTAACCGGGCCTCAGCGCGGCGGTATCCAGATCAGGATTGAGCTTCGCCAGGTATTTGAGTATTGATGGCTGGGGGCCGGTGTATTCCGCAATAAGAGGACGATCGACAGGCATCGGAGTTTCAATCAGTGATCGGCTGTGAGGCCGGGAGGGGATGTCGCTCGCCCCAGCCAGTTGAAGAACGGTAGTAAAAATGTCAGTCAGCATGACCGGATCATCTCGAATCTTCCCTTTCGGGGCTCCCGGGATACGAATGACCAGAGGCACCGCAAGCAATGTTTCGAACACACCAAATTGATGATCGATGTAGCCGTGATCTCCCAGGTTCTCTCCGTGATCAGAGGTGATGATCATAACTGCTGAGTCAAAGAGTTCATACCCCCTGAGTATGCTCACTAACTCTCCGAGCAGAAGATCCGTCCTGTTCACATCCCCGGCATAGAGACATCGTACACGGTACCAGTCGATCAGTCCAGGGGCATGAAGACCGGCATTGAACTCCGAAGCCCACACCGTGCTCACATAACTGCCGGGGGGAATTCGAGGGAGGAACGTCCGGCGGAATTCAGCCGGTGGGTTATACGGGAGATGAGATTCGAGAAAGTTCACGAACATGAAGAAAGGTTTATCGTCAGTGCGATTCTTCAACCATTTCGAGATATTTCTCAGACTTTCCGGGCCACCCTGATCTATCTTGTGCAGAATTTTCGTCCCGGCACCCGTTTCCGCGAACTGATATTGAAAGCCTCTCATCATCCCTGTCATCCTGTCGGTCAACCATGGGTTGCTGAAAAAACTCGCCGTCTCGTATCCCTCCCGAGCGAGGAGTTCCGCAAGTGTTACCTGAGAAGTGTCAAGGGCAAGATTTCGACCTGTGCACTGATGTACCGACGGCAGCAGGCCGGTGAAGAGCGAAGCATGTGAAGGAACCGTCCAGGGTGCGTTAGCCCAGGCATTGGTAAAAACCGTACCCTCGGCTCCGAGCTCATCCAGATGGGGAGTCAACGATTGTCCCGCACAGCACTGTTTACCCAGCACGGGCAGATCACGTCTGACTGTATCCAGAACAACGAGGACGATATTGGGCTTCTCCGGTGGTGACGAACAGCTGCAGCATATGAGAACAATGGCAAGCAGGAGAGACAGAGAGTTTTCGACATACGATAGCAATATGGATGACACACCGGCGTACCCCGATGATGAGTGCTTCTCGTTCAGGATTTCCATACTCATCGAGTTCACTTGACAGGCACTAACTTCCGGGTATAAGCACCTTCTGGAGTTCTTTTACAGTAATTAAAAAAATCCCACTCATTCCTCTCTATCGATTATACTCTCTATTCAGCTACACATCAACAAAAATATCACCTCCCCCCGGTTGAAATTCTACCAACTCCTATCATGGGCAGATCACTCGGGACAAACTCGTGAGTCGAATCTCAATGAGAGGACACGCGGGTCCCCTTGGGGGTGGATACTCAACATCATCGTATGGATCGGTACAGGTATATTCCGCCTAGGGAGCGGGAACCGCAATACCGAACGGCGGATACTGCTCGACAGGATCACCCGGTGTCATATCCTTCCCTTCGAATCCGGGGAAGTCAGGGGAGTAGCGGTCGTCCCGAAAAACAGAGTTCGCTCCGCCGCGAGGCCCCCCGGGTAACGGCACACCCTGGTTCATCGGTCCCCCGGAGATGACCGGATTGATATACATCCACACCATATATCCTTCCGGAGTGACCTCGAAGAACTTTCCACTCAGACCTTCACAGATAAGAGTGTTGCCGTTCGGAAGCCTCTGTGAACCCGACAGGAAACTGCTGTAAAAATTCGACGGATCATTTGCCGTATAGCTCCACACCGGTCCATCCGGACCGTAGGCGGAGTCCGGTTGTAAAAAGTAGTTCCCGTAGATATCTACCGGCGGTATTATCTCATCGACTGAGGAGTACTCAAGATCCGGCCTGCCCCGGCCGTTGTTGAATACCAGAATGTCGCCTTCGCCCGGGAGTCCTGTTCCGATCCACTCGGCGTCATGCTGGCCGAACAGCATCTGGTCGCTTTCATCACCGGCACGGTAAGCCCGCGGGTTACCCCATCGGTACAACAGATCTCCACCCATCCCGCTGTTTCCGCCGGTGTGACCGGCAGCTTCCCCGGTGGTCGTACTGTGATCTATCACCCAGAATTCCTTGAAGAAAGGTGTGTTCAGCAATATTTGATCAAAATCCTCATTGTAGTCGATCGCGTTCATGTGTATCCAGTCCGCACCGATCCTGTGGACGTAGTTCAGATCGATCAGTTCGGGGTGATCTTCCACCATGCCGTAATTATCCTTGAAGAAGTCGTAGTCCTGTATGAGATGATCCCACACGTGCCACTGCCAGACAATGGTACCGCCCGATCCATCAGCATCGGGCTCGACTTCGATCACGTGCTCCGGCCACAGCCCATTACCGTCGAGAAGAAGTGGATCCCGTCCGGCGGCTAAGGCATCGTCGTCCGATTTATATTCCCAGGCGATCATGAGTACGTTCCCGGAAGGCAGCACTTCTATGTCATGGTGCAGAAGGTATTGCTCACTTGCATACTCGAACTCCCAGGCAAGTGTGCCGTCCCAGGTAAACTCTTCCACACGACCACCCTTCCCTCCGGCATTGAAATAAGGATTGCCATCGGGCCACGGATCGGCAGCGCGCAGCAAGTTTCCGTTCTCGAGAAGGTACACTGTGTTTCCAGGTTCGTAGTCGCTGTCCCACGAGTTCACGAGATATCCGTCATTGTCTATGAGGTAGGTAGTGTAATAATTGAGCGGTGCGAACAGGGTGTAGCCGTTATAAGACCTCTCCCCGTTCATGAACAACCCGACCGTCCGGCCGGTATCGTGAAGCTTGTAGCTGGTGTAGTAAGACCGGCCTGACTGCTGGGCACAGATGTCCCCGGTCAGTAACAGGCCTGCCGCGAGAACCACTGCTGGTATTGTTCTGACTGCGGCTGATTTCATTTTTTCACCTCTTTCGGTCGTCTGAGGTTTCTTCCAGATCTGATCGTTTACCCCCCTGTTTTACACGACTCCTTCTGATAACCACCTGTTCATTCAGGGCTTACAGTTTTTCAGAGCCAGCCTCAGGCCTTCCCTTCCCCCATCGGCAGATGACCCAGGAGTGAAGTCTCATTCCACTGATGGCCCAGAAAACAAAACGTTACACAGATGAAACCATGTAAAACTGTACTGTATCTCTTATGGGTACTAACGTGCAGAATGTCAAGATGTAAGAATAATGAGCATGTAGATAAGCGTCTGAAGAGGTGTTGCATATGTGCAATCAACTGATCAATAGCTGATCATTAAAAACTCACGCTTCAGCGTTTACCTTTCCCAGAGTACCGGCATTAATAATCGTACGGCAGATCGACGGGGAGAGAAAATCAAGAAAGGAGAACCGCCATGAAAAAATCGACTCTTATTACGATGGCTCTTTTCTTCGCACTGTATGGCTGTGCCGGGAAACAACACCCCATCCCGGCTGACCGGGAAGACGAGGTCGCTCAGGTCGAAGAAAAGACTAAGGAAAAGGGTAAAACCGGAGAGGAGCCGGGGTCCAGACATGAGGAGAATCTGGTTGTCTCTGACGCTATCGGGGGAAAGAACACATACCTCGAGAACAGGGGAATTCTTGCAGGTCCGCAGGTGGCGGCAGCCGGTATGCACGCTCAGTTCGCCATCTCCCCCCCGGATTTCTTCGATGGTCAGATCCCTCACAACACCGAAGAGTACGACAAGATTGATGACAACAGGTTTTTGAGTCCGCTGACGAACCCCCTGTCGACTTTTTCGATCGACGTCGATGCCGCCTCATACGCCAATGTACGCAGGTTTCTCAACCAGGGACAGCTTCCTTATAAAGATGCGGTGCGGGTGGAGGAGCTGATCAACTACTTCGACTACAAGTACGAAAACCCCCAGGACGGTCAGCCGTTCTCGATTTTCACAGAAAGTTCAAGTGCTCCCTGGAATCCAGAACACAAACTCGTGCACATTGGTCTCCAGGGGAAACAGCTCGACTACGAGGATCTGAAACCGAGTAATCTGGTTTTTCTGATCGATGTATCGGGATCCATGGATGTCCCCAACAAACTTCCACTGCTGAAATCGGCGTTCAAACTGCTGGTGAAGAACCTTAACAACCGGGACCGGGTTGCCATCGTCGTGTATGCCGGCGCGGCCGGACTCGTTCTGCCTCCTACACCTGCAGAGGACGAGGAGACAATTCTGAAAGCGCTGGAACGCCTGGAAGCCGGAGGCTCAACGGCCGGTGGTGCCGGGATCGAACTCGCCTACAAAATTGCCCTGGAGAATCTGATCCCTGACGGGAACAACCGTGTCATACTTGCTACTGACGGCGACTTCAACGTCGGTGTTTCATCCACATCCGAGTTGATCCGCACGATCGAGGAAAAAAGGCAGGACGGTATATTCCTGACTATCTGCGGCTTCGGTATGGGCAACTACAAAGACGGGAGGATGGAGAGTATCAGTAATGCCGGCAACGGGAACTATTACTACATAGACAACATCATGGAAGCGAACAAGGTGTTCGTCAAAGAAATGAGGGCGACTCTGTTCACCATCGCGAAAGATGTTAAGATCCAGATCGAATTCAACCCTTCACGCGTGCAGGCATATCGACTGATAGGGTATGAAAACCGCATGTTGAAGAGCGAAGATTTCAATGACGACAAAAAGGATGCTGGTGAGCTCGGGGCCGGCCACACAGTCACCGCCCTATATGAAATCATCCCGGTTGGCGTGAAAACGGCATATTTGGGTAATGTGGATGATTTGAAGTATCAACAGAACCAGAAAACCGATCAGGCGGGTTCAGACGAGCTCATGACCGTAAAACTTCGCTACAAGAAACCGAAAGAGGACACCAGCCGGCTGCTTGCGGTAGTGGTCGAGGATAAGGTCACGGAACTGGTGAAAAGCTCGGACAACTTCAGGTTCTCTGCCGCTGTTGCAGAGTTCGGGATGCTGCTTAGGGACAGTGAGTTCAAATCCCGGGCGTCTTATGATAACGTACTGAAGCTCGCTACCGCTGCGAAAGGTGACGATGCGGAAGGGTATCGATCCGAGTTCGTTCAACTGGCGAAAAAGGCTGCGTTACTGGCCATGAACTGACCGCGCGTGCCTCTGTTAAAACTTATACACGCGGGTCTCTACATGGGGGCGGGTGTTATTTATTCGCATTTTCAATAGTGACTCCCGCCCCTGATCACGTGAACCGCAGTCGCTTTGAAGCTGGCGAAAACCGGGCCTCCCACACTAAAACCGAGCTCCTGAGCCGACTTCATGGTGATCACGCCCAGCAGCGGAAATCCGCAGTCAACCTCGATCCTCACCAGCGAACCCACTTCAGTCAAACGCCGGATTTCCCCTCCATAAACATTCCGGGCACTGCTTGCTTCTTTTGAAAGTTTGAAGGTTATGTTCTCCGGCCTGAGAAGTATCTCGACACACTCACCTACGGGGAGATCGGAAACCACCTGCATCGATCTGCCGTTCACCTCTACTATCGCGAGCTCTCCGTCCTTGTGAGATATAACACCTTCAATTATGTTCTGTATGCCAACGAACTCCGCTACTTTCGTGCTGCCCGGTGTACAGAACACCTCGTTCGGTGTACCCGTCTGAAGCAGCTCCCCTTCCATGAGCACACCGATCCTGCCCGCCAGACGCTGTCCCCGTGACATGTCATGAGTCGCAAGAATAATGGTCATTTGCCTCTCTTTCACGACCTGCATCAGAACTTCTTCGAGTCTGGAAAGTGAGTTGGGATCCAGGTTGGCAGTCGGCTCATCGAGGATCAGGACCTCGGGATCCAGTACTAGAGCACGGGCGAGTGCCACCCGCTGCACCTCGCCTCCGGAGAGCTGTTTCGCATCCCGCCGGAAGAGAGGCATGAGCCCAACCCGTTCGAGTGCGTCCTCGACTCTCTGGTGGATGGCTGTGCTTCCCTCGTGCCTCCACCTCAGACCGCAGGCGACATTGTCGAAGACAGTCATGCTGAAGACAATCGGTTTCTGCTGAACGAATGCCATCCTGCGGCGTGCCTGGAACCGATTCCGATCGAGGTGAGTAACTTCCACTCCATCAAAATACAAATGCCCTGCCGCCGGCTTGTCCAGCAGATCGAGTATCCTGAGGAGTGTTGTTTTCCCGGCTCCTGTCGGACCGATGAGACCGAACACCTCGCCCCTCTTTATCGAAAGATCGACTCCCGAGAGAACAGCCCTCCCATTGAATTTCTGTTTCAATCCTTCTGCTTCCAGGAGTGCCACAACCTGCCTCACTTCTCTTGGAGTCTGTTCAAAAGCACGTTGATAACCAGCGCGATAATCGTCAGAATAATTCCCAGGGCGATCGACAGCTCGATATCGCCCTTCGCGGTTTCCAGTGAGATCGCCGTTGTGATAGTCCTCGTGTACCCTTTGATATTACCGCCCACCATAAGTGAGAGTCCGACTTCGGAAACAGCCCGTCCGAATCCCATAACAACGGCAGTGACCATCGCATACCTCACCTCCCTCAGCGTGATGACGAACGCCTGATACCTGTTCGCCCCGAGTGCAGCGGCGGTGTCGGAAACGGCCTGGTCCCCTCCACTGAGTGCCGAGATGCTGAGACCGAGCATCACAGGACTGATAAGTATCACCTGACCGATCGCCATCACAGCCGGAGTAAACATCAGGTCGAACACGCCGAGAGGCCCCGCTTTCGAAAAAAGAACATAGACAAAGAGACCGATGACGACCGTTGGCAGACTGAACGATGTCTGTATGAGGCTGATGAGATACTGTTTACCCGGGAAACGCCGGAAGTGAATTACACTCGCGAGTGGCAGGCAAATCAGAAAGGCGATCGAAGAGGAGGTCGAAGAAATGGCGAGTGATCTGCCGGTAATCTCCAGTACCTCAGGATCGAGTGTCACGATGAGATTCAACGCTCTTTCCACACCTTGCCAGAGCTCGGTCACGGTAGTCGTCCTCGAATTACGTCACTCGATTGGTTCCGAACCGGCACAGGGCGTGAACAGGGGAACCCCGTAGGTACCGGTGCCATAATTCCCGATGAGATCCTGTATGTTTGGAGAAATGAGAAAATCCACCAGCTTCCGCGCCAAAATCGGTATCCTTTCATTCTCATTCTGTGGCTTACAGACGATGGCGGAGTAGACGTTGAGAAGAGAACCTCCTTTATCAACGATCGGGACGAGATCGAGCTTGCCTCTGTAAGAAAGAAACGTCCCCCTGTCACAGAGCGTGTAGGCCCCTTTGTCACTGGCCATGAGAAGTGTCGGACCCATTCCTCTCCCGGCTTCGATATACCAGTCGCCGGATCCGGCTACAGCCTCGAAATCCGCGAACCCGGCCTTTTTCCAGATCTGTTTCTCCTTCGAGTGCGTTCCTGAATCGTCGCCCCGTGAGATAAAGGACGCTTCGTGGTACTCGTACAATCTCGTAAATGCCTCCTCCGGAGTCATCTCTTTCAGACCGGCGGGATCATCCTTCGGTCCGACGATGAGAAAGTAGTTGTACGCGAACGGAACTCGCTCAACCCCGAATCCCTGTGAGATGAATTCTTCCTCCCGCTTTTTAGAATGCACGGTGATCACGTCGACATCACCCCTTCTGCCGTACTCGAGGGCGATGCCGGTACCTGCATAGAGCACATCGAGCCGTACATCGTAGGTCTCCTCGAAGATCGGTTCGATCTCTTCCCAGAGTCCGGTATCATAGAGGCTGGTCGTTGTGGCCACCCGCACCCTGGTATCGGGATCATGAGCGTTTGCGGCCGACACTCCTTCATTCTCCGTCCGGCCCTGCTGGAACACGGTGAGACAGGTTGCTTCGCCGAAGGGTGAAAAAAGACCGGCGATCAAGAGAACAACCGACATCACTCTTTTGGACATCTGAATTCCTTTCTCCAGTCCGGATTATTCATACGCTTCCAATTTTGGCGGGTGCTTTCAGACAGCTTCTTCGTTCTCGGCGCTTGTAATCCTCAACGTACCACACAGGTACGCCTGCGGTTGCTCGCGCCGGATTATCCGGTCACATTCAGCAGTGTTACCGAACCGATATTGCTTGTGTCATATCCGCCGGCGTTATCGACGATTTTTTTAAACTTCTCACTCTGAATAATATCGAGAAACGGCTTGAGTCGATCGCTCTGAAACACGGAAAAAGGCATTACCATGTCATACCGCTCTCTGAAGAGCGGCTGAAAGTCGAGGCCGGAGGTATGAGCCGCCACTTCGATACCGAGTCCAACATCTGCCTCACCCCGGGCGACACTCGTAGCCACAGCGGTATGAGTATCGAGTTCTCTCTCATACCCTTCTATCCTGGACGGCAGGATGCCCTGCTCCCTCAATTTGAGATCGAGCAGCACCCGTGTACCTGATCCCCTCTGCCGGTTCACGAAGACGATCCCGGCCCGGGTCAGATCTTCCAGACAGATGATATTTCCGGGATTTCCTTTCAAAAACATGAGTCCCTGGATCCGATAAGCGAGGTGGACCACTGCGGTCTCACGGCCCGGAAAAACACGCTTGACATAGGGGTTGTTGTATTCCCCTGTTTCCTCGTCGAGGAGATGGATCCCGGCGATATCGGCTCTCTCATCCTGTACAGCGATGAGACCGCCGAGGCTGCCGGCATGAGTAATCTCTATTCTTATTTCAGGATGCTCTCTTCTCACCCGACTTACCAGGAGATTGAGAGCCACGTCATGACTTCCGACAATCCTGATCGTATCTGGCGATCCTGACGGCTGGACTGCTTCTTCAACTTGCACTACAGGGAAAGACCGCTCCTCCCGCCACCTGTCCAGATGGACAGAAAAAACCGCTTCGAGCTCCTCCGGGCTGTACCCCTGGCTCAATACCTCGAGAATGTCGCTGCTCACGAGATCCGAGAGATGTTTCTGATGGATGGCTATCACGCGGGGATCATCCGTCCCCGCGGAAACAAATGTACCTCCTCCGCGTCTTGAGCTGACGATGTGCTGTCTGCCGAGTTCCATGTAGGCCCTGAGTACGGTACCTGGGCTCAAGGAAAGATCGCTGGCAAGTTGCCTGACTGCAGGAAGCTGGGTACCCGGTCGGAGACGTCCACTCGCGATGAGCCGTTTCACCTCTCCCACGATCTGTTCGTAGAGAGGTTGCTCAGAGTCGTGATCGATCAGAAGATGAATCATGGGAAAAGAGAAATGCCCCTTTCAATTGTTTTAATTGTTATGATACAATTATAACAATTGGTTCCACGGGAGGCAAGCTATTTCAAACAACTCCATCAATTCTCTCTCAGGGGCTGTCATGTAACGAACATACGAAGGTGGGTCTGACAGTCCAGATCCGGACAACTCCCTGAGAGATACTGAACGTCATTCACATCATATCGATGATCGTCCGGTTAAGCCCGCGATCTAAGTGGCCCTGCTCATAAATACACTGGCATTCGGTCAGCGATACATCCCGATCCACCGCGTTGCTCGTCGGTTAAATACCCTCCGGGTATTCGCCCTCCTCGCGCCTTGTGACTCGTGCGCCTCGCCGGCCTCGTTGCGTCACCGTATTTATGAGCAGGACCACTAAGGCAGAATTACTACAGTCACGGGTTGTGAAGCAAAATCCCAGGGACTTCTCGTCACAAATGCGAAAGACATGATTTTTCCGACCGCCCAGTCAGGCAGCGGGAACATGAGGTTGAGCTGGGCCGTCGCATGTCCCGAACTGTCGAGTGTTCCCCAGAAATCAGAAAAGTATGTGGTGTTAAGATGATTGATAATGACTTCGGTGAACCAGTCACTGTTGAGAGGGATGGTCGACATGCCGTCAGGCGTTTCGGTACCGGGCTCGGTACCATGTACACTGCCCACCAGGATGTAACCACGATCGGCGAAGTCGATGCCGGCATCGAGTGTGAAGTCAACACTGCCCCCGGTACCGGCAGATATGGTGTGCACGTCTGCCGACAGGGAATACTTCTTGTAGACTCCCTGATTACGAGAGTTACGGCGGAATGTCGGCCAGTACACAACGTCGTCGGAGCATACACCGGTCTGGTCCACGAGCATCACATTGTTATAGTTCGAAGCGGCGAAGATCTCTATCAGGCCGTCCCCGTCCGGATCACCGATGGCAGGAGTAGGACTCGAGCCACCGGAGTGGGACTCATCGTCGAGAAATATCGGATAACCTGCTGCGATACTGCCGTCATGGTTGAGCGCATAAATGTTATTGACCGCTTTGACGAGTATTTCAGGAAATCCATCACCGTCAATGTCTCCGGTAGTACAGGTACTGTTCACGTTCCCGCTTGGTGAATTGTCGAGGATAACCGGAAAGCCATCTGCGACGGTGCCGTCATGGTCATAGGCATGGACCTCTTCGCCGTAAGGACTTGTGGACCACCCGCCCACCACGATTTCCAGATCACCATTCAGGTCAAGATCGGCCACCGAGGGACTGGACAGGCGGATGTAAGGGATGTCCTGTGGCCATCCGGGCATGATTAGCCCGTTGGAATTCCAGACATAGAGGAGATCCGTCCCGGACTGGTTCCAGCAATCGGCAATGATTTCAACAGTGCCGTCACTATCCAGGTCCGCCAGTGCAGGCGGCGCCTTCACCGAACCGGCAGTCGAAACCGGGAATCCCGCCACTGCGGTCCCGTCGTGATGCCAGGCGTAGACATTATCGGACGGAGAACCGGAAGGTACGAAGCTGCCTGAGACAATTTCCAGATCACCGTCACCATCCAGATCACCGACAGCGGCGGCTGTCAGATCGTGTTCGACCGTCACCGGAAACCCGGGGAAACCAGTCCCGTCGTGGTCGTACACCTCCATGGAACCGGATGAGGGGACAATGATTTCGAGATCACCGTCGGCATCCAGGTCCCGGAGAGCGGCGGCCTGAGTGATGTATTTTGATTTCGGCCATCCCGGGAATGCGGAACCGTCGGCGTTGAACACATAGAGAAAATTCCAGGTCCCCTGAACGATTTCGATATTCCCGTCACCGTCAAGGTCTCCGAGGGCGGGAGTCCCGGGGGCGGCACCGATCATGTAGACGGGGAAACCGGGGAGTTCAACTCCAGAACCGTCCCAGGCATGCAGCCAGCCTTCTCCGTAAGGGTTGTCGATCCCGTATGTGGCCAGGACAATCTCATCAACCCCGTCGCCGGTGAGATCCGCAAATTTTGGTGAAGCCAGCATCGGAGCGCCTGTTGAATCCACCCAGTTCGCCAGAAGTGGGGGAGTGTCATCATTCACCGGGGGGAGAGCTGAATGGAAGTACCCCTTCTCTGATGAAGTCATCTCGAGGTTCCTGTCGGCGCTGACATACCGGGAGAACAACTGTCCGCAGGGTAGGAATAAAAAACAGACGATCAGGGCATACAGAAGTCTCATCTCG
>CAZZKG010000048.1:18580-29817 GCA_964654825.1 uncultured Gemmatimonadota bacterium
GGCACTTTCTTTGTATATTGCATACACACGTATCCCGATGAAACAATATCCACTAATCGACTTATCGAAACGCTGCCGCCAGAAACGGGAGACCCTATGAAAAAGACAATGTTACTGCTCGTGAGTATGACATTCCTTTTCTCTCTTTCACTCCGGTCGGAGGATGAGGCACGTCTTCTGCGTTTTCCAGCAATACATGGAAACAGGATCGTATTCACTTTCGCCGGGGATCTCTATACCGTCCCGGCTACGGGCGGTACAGCGCGAAAAATGACCAATCATGAAGGTTATGAGATGTTCGCGCACTTTTCACCCGACGGGAGGACCATTGCATTCACCGCTCAATATGACGGCAACACCGAAGTCTATGTCATGCCTTCCGAAGGGGGTGTCCCGGAACGCCTGACATACACCGCCACGCTGAACCGGGACGATGTGGCGGACAGGATGGGCCCGAACAACATCACCATGGGCTGGAAACACGATAACGAGACGATCGTATTCCGTTCCAGGATGAAATCATTCAATGATTTCAACGGGTCCCTCTTCACGGTAACTCTGGATGGTGCACTTCACGAACAGATACCCGTACCCCGGGGGGGATTCTGTTCATTCTCACCCGATGACCGGAAGATGGCGTTCAACCGTATTTTCCGTGAGTTCCGGACCTGGAAACGCTATCGCGGCGGGATGGCCGATGACATCTGGATATATGATTTCGACACCGGGACGACCGAGAACATCACCAACAATGATGCCTCGGACATCATACCGATGTGGTCCGGCGACAGGATCTACTTCCTGTCGGATCGGGGAGCGGCGAAAAGGATGAATCTCTATGTCTATGACACGGTCACAAAAGAGACCCGCAGGTTGACTGATTATGAAGAATTCGACATCAAGTTTCCTTCGATCGGTACAGAAGCGATCGTGTATGAATACGGCGGATATATCTACAGGTTCGACCTGGATTCCGAAACAACCCAAAAAGTCAGGATATCAATTGCCGAGGACATGCTGAACGGACGCGATGAGCTGATATCCGTAGGAGATAACACAACGAATTTCGAAATCTCGCCTGACGGTAAGCGTGCTCTGTTCGGCGCACGGGGCGAGATATTTACCGTCCCTGTCCAGCACGGAGTGGTGAGAAATATTTCCAACACATCCGGTGTTCACGAAAGAAATTCGAAGTGGTCCCCTGATGGAAAATGGATCGCATTCGTCTCAGATCATTCCGGTGAGGACGAGATCTACCTCATCAGCCAGGATGGAAACGGTGAGCCCGTCCAGGTCACATCAGGTGGGCTCACATACAAATACCAGATTCTCTGGTCCCCGGACGGTAAAAAACTGCTGTGGTCGGATCGCCGGCAGCGGCTGCGTTACGTTAATGTCGAAACGAAGAAGGTGACAGAGGTGGACAAAGCGAGTGCCTGGGAAATCAGGCAATACTGCTGGTCACCGGACGGCAGGTGGATCGCCTACCAGAAACCCGAAGTGGAACAGATGCAGAGGATCTACATATACTCGCTGAAGGACAAGAAGAGTTATCCGGTGACCGGGGGATGGTACGCGTCGGGAAACCCCACCTTCAGCTCCGACGGCAGGTATCTGTTTTTCACGTCGAATCGTGATTTCGATCCCATCTACAGCTGGTCCGAGTGGAACCACGCCTACCGGGACATGAGTCGGATTTACCTCATCACTCTCTCGAAAGATGTGGAATCACCATTTGTACCCCGGAGCGATGAGGTAGAAACCGGGATGAAAGACGAGGAGGAAGATGCGTCGGAGAACAGAGACATGAAAAGTTCTGAGGACGAAATAGTCCCCCTGAAGGTGGATCCGCAGGGTCTGGACAGACGTATTGTCGGCCTGCCTGTTACACCATCGAGTTACTCACACATCGTATCGGTCGGTGATAAAGTATACTACAGACGCAGCGGAAGCGCTGATGAGAAGCCGAGGCTCCTCTTTTATGATCTGGAGGAACAGAAGGAGACAGACCTCGGCCAGGTGGATGGATTCGAGATCTCCCGAGATCAGAAGAAGATGCTCGTCTCTCAGAACGACTCGTACGCAATCATAGACCTGCCTTCCAGCGAGATTAAGGTCGAAGAAAAACTGGATCTTTCGGACATGAAGATGTGGCTCGATAAAAAAGAGGAGTGGAATCAGATCTTCAATGAGTGCTGGCGGCAGTTACGTGAATTCTTCTACGACCCTGACATGCATGGCCTCGACTGGCCGGCGGTTCGAGAGAAATATGCGCCATTGGTACCCTACGTCCAGCACCGCAATGACCTGACATACATTATCGGAGAGATGGTCGGAGAACTGAATGTCGGACATACTTACGTTGGCGGCGGTGACCGTCCTTCACCGGAACGAATTCAAATGGGACTCCTGGGCGCAGAGATCGAAAAGGACAGTCATTCCGGCTATTTCAGAATCAAAAAGATCCTGCGGGGCCAGAGCTGGGATGACACCCTCGTTTCTCCGCTCGAAGCGATCGGAGTCGACGCAGAAGAGGGTGATTTCATTCTCGCAATCGACGGACAATCCACGAAAGATATGCCCAACATGTATAGAGCTCTCGTCGATAAAGCGGGGAAACAGGTACGGTTGAGTCTCAATTCGAAACCGGAACACCGAGGCAAACGCGAGGTGACCGTCATACCGGTCGCGGATGAGTCGAAGCTGTACTATTTCAACTGGGTCCAGGATAACATCGAAAAGGTCGACAAAGCCACGAATGGAAAAGTCGGTTACATACATATCCCCGACATGGGGAGGGGTGGACTCAACGAGTTCGTCAAATATTTTTATCCTCAGATTTCGAAAAAGGCACTGATCGTCGACGTGCGAGGCAACGGCGGCGGCAATGTGTCACCGATGATCATCGAGCGGCTCCGCAGGGAAGCAGTCATGATCAACATCGCCCGGAACACGGCTCCCGCTCCCAATCCCCGTGCTCTGATTTACGGGCCCCTTGTATGCCTGGCTGATGAATTTTCCGCCTCCGACGGTGACATCTTCACCTATCGCTTCAAAAAGCACGGACTGGGCAAAGTAATCGGGAAGAGGACCTGGGGTGGGGTCGTGGGGATACGCGGTTCTTTGCCGCTCCTGGACGGCGGTATGCTCAGAAAACCGGAATTTTCCCGATTCGACCTCGAAGGAAAAGAGTGGATAATGGAAGGAACGGGGGTCGAGCCCGACATCTACGTGGATAACGATCCCGCGAGAGAATACGCAGGTGAAGATCAGCAGCTCAACAAGGCGATCGAAGTGATCCTCGAGGAACTGGAGACAGGGGAGAAACATATTCCTGAACCACCACCCTACCCTGACAAACGTTAAATCGACCCTGGATCGGTGTCGAACCGCTCATTTTTCCGCTTCCTCGAGAAGTGAGGTAACCTCTCCGTTATCCGGATCGAGTGATTGGGCCTTCCGCAGATGAATGAGTGCTTCTTCCGGATTACCGGCTTCGAGTAGCAATCTCCCCGCTCTGTACTGAGGCCATGGATCACTCGAATTCATCGAAGTCGCCCGTTCATAGAACCTGAGGGCGTCATCGTCCCTTCCCTGCTGTTCCCTGCAGACTCCGAGCAGAAAAGTGGCCTGATAATGATTGGGTATTTCCTCGAGAACCGTTTCCAGTTCACGGCACGCCCGGTCCGTGTAGCCCAGTTCCATGAGGATCTGTGCCATATTGAACCGAACCCCGGTCATGTCGGGTTTCACGGCGCAAGCGTTTTCGTAACACCTGAGCGCATCCTCGATTTCTCTCCCGGCAAGATGGATGTGTCCCAGGAGTGCCTGGGCCTCGGCAAACCGGGGGAGCAGCGTTACCGCTCTCTCCAGATCTTCTGCGGCGAGGTTCGCCTCTCCCCTCGTCCAGTGGATCTTGCCCATAAAAAAATATGCTTCGGCATAGTCCGGATCCTGACGGACCGCCGTTTCGAAGGCGGCCATTGCACCGTCGAGATCCCGTCTTTTCTCCAGCATCATCCCGATGTGAAACGCTTCCTCCCCACCTGTCTGAAGATCCCTGGCCACGATACCGACGTTTACAAGGACAACGAGGATCAGCACGGTCGATACCGGAAGTATCAGGTCCCTGTACTTTCTGTCACGGACGCGGTCTGAGAACCAGACGAGAGCACCTGAGGAGTAGATAAGCAAAACCGGTATCATGGGTAATCGGTACCTCGCTGCAGGGAAGAAGATGATGTTGGAGAGAGCTATGCTTATCATGTAACCACACAAAAGGAATTGCGTTCTCCAGCGCCGTCTGGTCAACCAGAGCCCGGCGAGCGAGAGCGGAAGGAAAACACCGAATGGGAATTTGACTGTTCCTTTCCACAGCAGGACGGATAACAGCCAGGAGTATCGCCGCATTCCGTACAGATCGACATTCCTGACGATCTCCTCACCACCCCCGAACTGGATGGTTTTCTCCAGAAGGAGTTTGAGTTCGGCCACTGGCTTTCTCGAGATGAAGTTCCAGCTCTTCCTCATAAAGTAGTCGGACTGCGCGCCCGGAGTGTCGTACCCCATCCTCACCGGTTCCCAGGCAAGAAGACCCCACTCGGCCCCCGGTCTTATGCTCATGGTTTCCCAGGCGGATTCGTTGTTTCCAATATAGAAATTGATCCCGGCACCGGGACTGATGAGAATGGTCTCACCTGACAGCAGGTGGTTACGCACCAGGCTCAAAGACAGGACAGCGAGAGTACCGACAAGAAATACCGCGCAGGGACGAACCATTTGCAGCAGCCCCCTCTCCTTCCTCCACTCGAGAGCAATCCACAGGAAAGGGACCGGGAGGAAGAGGAGAATGGTCCCCCTCGTAACAGCAGAAAGACCGAGCATGACTCCTGATATGAGGAACAGACTCAGCCTGCCCTTCGATATCGCCAGGGTGAGAACCAGCAGCATTGTGACGTTGATGAGTATGTGGAGAGACGTGGCAAGAATCTCTCCGTCGAAATACACGAGGGGTCCGTAAATGGCAAAAAGCAGTGACGTGAGAAGTGCTGTTTTTCGATCAGTAAAATGCTCCGCCAGCCGGTAGAGCAGCCAGCAGACAAGCATGCCGACCGCAGCCTGGGCAATTCGCACGAACAGCAGGGAGTTGTTCACGAAGAGACAGAGAGCAAGGAAGTAGGAGTAGAGCGGTGCCTGCCAGGTGAGATCCCCGAGGATGTTTCCCCCGAGGATGTGGGTGGCATTTTTCAGAAATGCGTCCGAATCGACAACGGGATTGTCGAAAAGCGGATGTGTTCTCACCTCGAAGACATAAAAAACTCGAATGAGAAAAGTAACGACACAGATTGCAAACAGTGTCCTGTCCCGGGTCTTCAGTTTTGCTTTCGTCGTGTTTCGAGCCATGAAGTATTTCCCCGAGGTGTCCCCTTTACTCAACAACTTACACCGACCCGATAGTGCGGTCAAGGAGATCCCTTCTCTCCATCATGAACGATGTGGATCCTAAGAGAAGGACGCAGTTGACGACAACCGCACCGGAGACATTCGAAATCATAACGAGGCCGGCCACTGTATAACATTGACACTCGGAAACCGTACCCCTAAATTAAAACTTGTTTTATCTCTACCCGACAGGCGGAAATCAGCATACCCGGAAACAGGAGGAACAGACAAAATCACCGGTATTTTTCGAATTAACATCACAGGGGTACTGTCAATACTGGCACTCTCGCTCCTGCCGTTCGTGTTCTGCAGCGGCCCCGAGCCCGGACCCAATATTATCCTCATTGTACTGGACACCACTCGAGCCGATTATATAAATGCCCATGGAGAGCGGGGGTCGAACACACCCTTCATCAATGAGATATCCGATCAGAGCGTCGTTTTTACCAACGCTTTTGCTCCCGCCCCGTGGACTCTGCCTTCTCATGTCTCTCTTTTCACAGGACTCTACCCGCACCAACACGGAACGGTGCACGAGAACTTCAACGTGGATGGGTCACTTAACATGATAGCCGAGATATGCCGGACACACGGGTACGCAACGGTCGGAGTAAACTGCAATCCGTGGCTCAACAAGCCCAGCGGCATTGCACAGGGATTCGACATATACGAGGAAATATCCACGAAAGTCGAATATGTGCGCGACAAGGGCGCTGAACTCGCAACCAGCACCGCGAAACAATGGATGAGTCACTATGTTCAGGAAGGAAAACCTTTCTTCCTCTTTATGAATTACCTGGACCCACATCTTCCATACGCTCCCCCACTTCGTGTACTGGAGAATACGAAAGTTAAATTCGGCCAGAGTGAGATGACCCTTGATGAATACTCTGTCGAAGATGCCGAAGCGATTATCGCGGGGACACACAAACCGGCGGATGGAGAACTCGAGACTGCACGAACCCTCTACACTGCTGAAATCTCTTACCTCGACCTGAAGATTGAAGCCCTCGTCTCACACCTCCGGGAACTTGGATGCCTGGACGAGACATTTCTAGTCATCACCTCCGATCACGGCGAACATCTCGGGGAGCACGATCTGATGGGTCACGAATTCGCTATCTCCGAATCCGTCCTGCATGTCCCTCTCCTCATACGCTATCCCCCGGCTTTTCGTGGTGGTCTGGTTATAGATACCCCTGTGAGCCTCATCGACATACTTCCGACTGTCCTCGAACTGATCGGTGATGACACACCGCATCCGGACCTCCAGGGGAGAAGCCTCTTCCACCTCGACGATTCCACCGGGACAGATGAAAGAGTCATTCTGTCGGAGCTTTCCCGACCAACAACACTCATTCACGAATACTGGAAGAACAAGTATCCTGACGTCGATCTGGAACGATTCGACAGAGGGTTAAAAGCTGTTCGTGACGGCCGTTTCAAGTACATAGTTTCGACTCGCGGCGAGGAGTCCCTGTTCGACCTGGTAGATGACCCCGAGGAGCTGACGAACCTTGCCGATTCTCTCCCTGTGGAACTTGAACATTTCCGAAGCTTGGTCGAGGAGATGCACTGAGAAACAGGACAGAGATGTGGTTGATTAATCAAATGGGGACAGGACAAAAGAATAATAAGCAATATCATTGGTACTGCACTGGAGTTGATGCACTTGACATGAAGGGATATTATGGGTCACATTTCACTCCAAAAAATCACCCAAGTCATACCGTTTTCTTCGCCAATTTCGAGGGGCGCGTGGTTGCTGCTCCTCCCTCACACCCCGCGGATCGCCAGAGGTCACGTGGTCGAGTGGGTCAAGGCCTGGGAGCCTCGGGGATGGACCGGCCTCCGTCTCGGTGGTCAACGCGCGGGTTCTGACATACCATGTGCCCCCCGGAGGGACTTCACTCACCTGAAAACAACCATTTTCCGCGTGTATCTGATCTCTCCACGGGATAACGTGTAGAAATAGATTCCGGATGATACCCGTTTCCCGAGCGCATCCTTCCCGTCCCAGACAATTTCGTAACGACCCGGCCCCTCCTCCGCATCCAGGAGTGTTCTCACGTGTCTTCCCCGTACGTCTGAGATGATGAGACTGGTCTGTTGCCGGAGACCTTCGACTCCCGGAATCTCGAAGGAAATTGTCGTGTGCGGATTGAAAGGATTTGGGAAATTCTGATTCAGGGCGAACTGTTTCGGGAGAGTATTGATCTCCCCTCCCTCACCCGGTAGGGCTGTCGGAGCGATTGGTATCAGATCATACGAATTTCTGGACATAAGCGGGATGGCCAGGATGTCGTCTCTCCCGTTGTAGGCGATATCAGCCGGTCCTCCCGAATTGCTGTAAAAGAGTTCGGGCGGCTCGCTGAAAGAAGAGTCGATCCGGTAAATAGCGTACGTGACCCATGATGTCACATAGTAGTTGCCGAAATTGTCCCGTGCTATTCCGTCACACTTGTGTATGGATGTCGTCATCACGGTCGATACCGAACCGTCCTCGAGATTGATTGCCTGTATTGGTGAATTGTAACGGAACGAACACATCAACAGACGATTGTTCTCCGCATCGAACAGTATACCGTTCGGGTAGGATATTTCATCGTTGTCAAATATATAATATGAGCCGTCACTGATCTTCACTCTGACCACGGTGTGACCGTAGACATCGGTGATGTAGAGATTACCTGATGTGTCCGCTGTGACGTCGTTCAGGTTTTCCACCCCCGGCACGGTGACATCCAGTACCATCTCGGCCGTTGTCAGATCGAATCCTCTCACACCGTAGCCGCATCCAACGTATACCGCGTTGTCGACGATCTCGAGACCCTGTATAGCATCGACACCGCGGATGAAATAGCTCTGGTTACCTTCCATATCTATCTTAACAATGTCTCCCGTCTGATAGTTTGAAACAAGGTACCGATCATTCTGCTCATCGAATACGATGCTCTCGGGCCGGTTGAGAAGGTTCTGGGCCGCTGATATCGCCGGGAATACCAGAGCAATCATTATTGTCGAAATGAACACGCTGTTCACCCTTTTCAGTGCTATTATCCGGTTGATATTCATGGGGCGCCTCCTTCATACAGGTATACTGAAAGAGCGCACTAAAGGTTGCGGAGTCACCCGATATTTACGAAGAATTACAAAAGAGAAAATTCCCACACCTCCACCAACCCGTATGACACGTGCGCGTATATGGAGGAGGTGATACCCCGCAGTTCACCTGTGTATCTGCCTCCAGCTCCAGAAACAATAATACCGTTACCCATAGGTATTGCAGTATGAGTTCAAAGTTGGTACGAACACAGGGGGTAGGTCACAGCCCCGGTGGCGCGGCGAGCGGTTATGAGAATCGCATCCCCGGGAGACGAAACGCGTCAGCTCCCGGGGAATTCGTTCGAGAAGAAATTCACGGAGAGGTCGTTCCTCGTCCGCGGGGCTCGAGACATTTCCTGCAGTCTCTCATCGAGTTCATCGATCGAGCCCTCACGACCCACGGCGATCACGATGACCACCTCGTACTCGTCGGGAATCCGGAATCGTTCCCTGATCAGCTGAGGGGAGAATCCCGCCATCGGCCGGGCGATCAGATCGAGCTCGGTTGCCTGGAGGAGGATCAGCTGCGTGGCCATTCCGAGATCGAAGAGATAGTAGTCCCGGCCGTCTTTGATCTGACAGTCCAGGTCTGGCTTCGAGAAACCGACGATCAACAGGGGGGCGTTCCTAGCCCAGCTGTTGCCTCCGGCCAGGGCGTCTCTCGCCTTCTCGAGCGACTCTTCATCGTCCAGGAAGAGGAACCTCCAGGGCTGCTTGTTGTAGCAGGAAGCGGACAGTTGTGCCGCCTTCTTCAGAGATTCGATCGCGCTCTCATCGAGCACTTCCTCTGATATGGCGCGGGATGCTTTCCTCGCCTCGAGCAGGCTGATGACGGCTGTCTCCATTGAGCTCTCCTTCGCAAATGGTCCGGCAGGATTCCCCGCGAGAATTCAAGGTGATCTGCCCTTTATATAATACCGGATGGGGAGAATGCAATGGCCCGGGCTTCCCTCCGTAGAGGGGAAGAGTCCCGCGACCGGCAGTTTCATTCTTCTCCGTGACATGGGGTTTCGGAAAGACGAGCATCCGGAAAACAGATCCTTCAGGGGAGAGAATCGGCATAGTGGAATCCCCTCGGTCAGAGAATCCAGGGTGGACGGGAAGTCCCCCGCCGAACAGAATGGGGGGCTGGATTTTCTCCGGTGATCCCTTTATCGTATGTCTTGACGGGTCGGTCTTCCGGCGGGATGGCATGAGGCGGTGATGATGACCATCAGGCCGATTTCAAGAAATGTCCGTTTCTTCGAGGGTAGCCGTTCCTCTGCATGACAGGAGTGAATGTATGGGATCCGTTGTGAGAATCAGGATCACGTCGATCGGGATCCGGATTTTCATCATGTCGTGTCTCCTTCTGTCGGGAACGTGCACGTCGGCTCAGGTCTCCCGGAAGATCTTCGAGAGTGTGCCACGGGAGATCGATCTGAGCGGCAGATACCTCTTCTTCCTCCACGGAGCGATCGTCGAGGGCGGGGACAGGCGGCCCACATCGGAGAGGTTCGGCGTCTACGAATACGACAGGCTGCTCGAAGCCTTCGGCGGGAAGGGATTCATCGTCATAAGCGAAGCCCGTGGACCGGGGACCCTGGTTACGGCCTACGCCGAAAAAGTCGCGGCGCAGGTGAGGAAACTCCTCGAGGCAGGAGTTCCGGCCGGGAACATCACCGTCGCGGGCGCTTCGAAAGGGGGGGCTATCGCCGTCGTTGTATCATCGATGGTGAAGGATGAGGATCTCAATTACGCTCTCATCGCGACCTGTGGCGAGCGGATGATCGATACGATGGCGAATCTGGGACGTTTCCTCACCGGGAATGTGCTGTCAGTCTATGAATCGAGCGATGAGTTGACCTGCTCCTGCGGGAAACTCTTCGATCTTTCAAAGGGGAAGGGGCTCAACAGACACCGGGAGGTCGAGCTCGACACCGGTCTTCACCACGGTTTCCACTACCGGCCGTTGAAGGAATGGGTTGATCCCGTGACCGAGTGGGCGCGTGGCGTGCAGTCCGAACACTGATAAGAAAAAGGGAAGTACGAAAGCGAAGCAGGGAGAAATACCCGCTACAAGCTCACTGACTCCAAAATCAGAGAGGTAGAGTCTCAGGGATCTGCGAGTAGTAGGTATCAGCTGCAGGCGATGATCAGTGTTGTTGAGGAAGAGGCTTCAAACGACGACCTTTCACTTCAGGGAGACTTCACATCAGCACTACCGAAGGTCTATTCCCTTCTTCAGAACTTCCCAAATCCTTGCAATCCTGCTATAACGATTCAATATGAGACCCCTGAGCAGGGTAAAGACAGAAAAACCGTACAAGATCGATAGTAAAACCTATATTTTACCCACTCAGATTTTACCGAATCCTCCAGGGGATGTCTAGCAATCATTTCACGTTTCCTGCCCAATTTCTGTCCTCATCCCTCGAAGACAGTCCTCACAGGCAGAACTCACATCCAGAATATCCTCTCCAGGACACACTGATTCCTTCAGGGGGCAGAAACGATTTCAAGAAGTAGACATGGAGGGGAAGAAGGGATTCTCACGCCGCACTGTCAGCGAACGGTCCTGCCCGGGCATCAATGCCTTTCGCCTTGAGGTGAGCGAGTATCTTCCGGATGTGATCTCTTTCCGTCACGAAAGAGAGAATCTTCATCTCATTCCCACAGCGGGGACAGGCGAGGTTCACCTCGAACACCAG
>CAZZKG010000049.1:0-28442 GCA_964654825.1 uncultured Gemmatimonadota bacterium
CTACCGAAAGGGTTCGAGTCATGCATAAGGGTAACATTGTTCCTCCCCCCGCCGACCGTGCGGACATTCTCATCAGAGCCCAGACCCGCGACCAGGACGAGGCATTCCGTCAGGCTTTTCAGGAATCTTTCGAGAACGAGGTCGGGGATCATTATATGACGTGGAAATACTGGGAGAATCCCTGGGGGACCAACTTGAACTATGTTGCTCTGAACAACGGGAACATCATCGGCGCGCTCGGATGTCTGCTGAAAGATCTCCGAGTCGAGAACAAGGTTGTATCGGCAGCTCAGGAAATGGACATGTTCGTCGTGAAGGAATTCAGAAAGTCAGGGACATATTTCAAGCTCTTCAGATTTCGCGCGGTCGAGACATCAAAGAGTGGAGCTGCCTTCAGTTTCGGAGTGACCTCAGCATTCCTGAGAGATCTTACGGTGAGACTCTTCAAATTTTCGGACGTCTGTGAAATTCCGCACCTTTGCAAGATAATTACACCTCATCTCGTAATAGACAGGAAACTCGGAAACGGTGTTTTCTCGAGGTCGCTGGGGATCACCTGTGATTTAGCCGCCGGAGGATATGACAGAGTCATCGGAGCCGGCACCCTCGGGTCAAGCCGTTTTGAAATCTCGGAGATAGATGCATTCGGCAGCGAATACGACGCATTCTGGGAGGCAGCGGCGGAGGGTTTGGGTATCGCGGTTGTCAGAGACAGTAAGTACATGAACTGGCGCTACAACCAGAATCCGGACACCCGTTTTACAAAACTCGCTCTACGGAGAGATGGAAAACTGTGTTCGGTAATCGTTTTTACAGAGATCGAACAGGAAAACCGGAAAGCACTCGTGATGGAGTTTCTGCTCCTGCCCGGCGAGGAAAAATCGGGCATGATGCTCCTGAGTGAGGCTGTCAGGACCTGGAAAAATAATTCCGTCGAGACAGCATGGTGCTGGATGCTAAGCGGTGTACCCGGATACCGGCTCCTGAGACGTATCGGATTCTTTCCACGTCTGAAAGAGCTTTACCTCCAGGTGAGAAATGTAACCGGAGATATCCCGCTGTCACTGCTGATTGATCCCCGAGAGTGGTATCTCACACTCGGGGATACGGATTTTTTCTATGGGAGGCAGATTTAGACTTCACATCTTTACGGTGACATTAACAATCGCCTGTATCTGATTGATCGACAGGAGGTATGAAGTATGAGATTTATTCTCGTGGACAAGATCGTGTCGGTAATAAAGGGGAAGAGCGTCATGGGCATCAAGAATGTGTCCCTGAGTGAAGACTGGTTCAGAGACCACTTCCCCGGGGAACCCATCATGCCGGGTGTGCTTCTCATCGAAACAATTGCGCAAACAGGTGCAATCCTCATTGATGTCACTACGGATTATGCCAAACTGGCGCTGATGACGGCGGTCGAACGGGCAAAATTCCTGCGACCCGCCCGTCCGGCTGACCAGCTGCTGATCGAGGTGGATCTTCTCCATCTGAACGATATATCAGCGAAGGTATCCGGTATCATCACGAGAGGCCGTGACAAAATTGTCACTGCCGAGATCTTCTATGTACTCGACGGAGGGAAAGGAGAAGCCGCTCTGTTCTGGAGGAAGCTGTCCAAACAGATCACCGCTGGAGCGGAAATTCTCGAAACCGCTGTTGAACCTTTCGAAGCATAGTGTCCCCGCCCTGCCGGCTCTATATAGCTGAGAATACCGGCATGCAGTGCACGAATGTCTCTACCTCCCCTTCGCACCACAAACAGAAACTTTTTCTGAATAGCCTCGTACTAGTAGTATGTAAAGTCGAAACCCGGTGATATTGACAAACTCATACCAGAGCCCCAGTATCCCTTAACCGATGAAGGCGGTTATGAAGCTATGCAGGGGATTCCCGCAAGGAGGTTGGACATGTTTCGAAAGCCGGCGATGTATATTCTCTCTTTTTCACTTCTGGCTCTTTTCACGGTTTCTCTGACGGCTGATGAGGGTATGTGGCCCCTCTATGACCTGGACAAACTTCCTTTCAAGGAACTGAAATCCCGGGGTCTCTTACTGGACCGGGAGGACATCTACAATCCCAAGGGTGGTGGGTTATACCAGGCGGTCGTTCGCCTTCCGGGAGGTTCTTCATCGTTCGTCTCACCTGATGGATTGATTATCACAAATCACCACGTGGCATTCTCCGCCATCCAGCGTCAGGCTACCGTTGATCAGAATTACGTCGAACAGGGTTTTTACGCTTCAACGTATACGGATGAACTCCCGGCTCCCGGGTATACCGCTCTCGTTTCCCTCTCCGTCGAAGATGTGACAGACAGAATCCTTGCGTCAGTCACCGAACACATGGATCCTCTAGATCGTTTTATGGCGATCGACAGAGTTACGAAAGAGGTGGTGAAGGAAGCCGAAGAAGGTCGTGACGTCAAGTGCGAAGTGTCGAGAATGTTCGATGGGAAACAGTTTATCCTCTATACATATTTCGAGATTCGGGATGTCCGTATCGTGTATGCTCCTCCGGAAGCGATCGGGAACTACGGTGACGATATCGACAACTGGCGATGGCCGAGACACGGCGGTGATTTCTCGTTCCTCAGGGCATATATTGCGCCGGACGGTTCATCTGCGGAGTATTCAAAAGAAAACGTCCCTTTTCAATCAAAAACCTTTCTCCATCTCTCGGCCGCCGGTGTCAATGAGGATGACATCACTCTCGTACTGGGATTTCCCGGAAGAACCCAGCGTTACGCGAGTTCATATCACATCGATGACCTGGAAAATTACTTCTATCCCCGGTTGATCGAGATGTTCGAAGACTACATGAAAATCATTCACGAACACTCTGCAAGAGACTCATCTGTTGCTCTGCGGCACGAAGAACGGGAAGCGATGATTGATAATTTCCTTCTCTATGCAAAGGGACTCATGGAAGGGTTCGAGAAGTCCGATATCCTCGAGACTAAACGTGAGCAGGAACGACAGATCGTGAAATTCCTCGAGGAGAATGCAGAACTGAACGAAAAGTACGGTAAAGCCCTCCCCGGCTTGAAGAAACTCTTCGAAGAAAAACAGAAGACCATAAAGAAGGACTTTGTTCTGGGTATGATAACCCAGGTGAGTGATCTGTTCAACGCCGCCGTCGAAATTCACAAGTGGGCGGTCGAGCGCGAGAAGGACGACATGGAACGTGAACGGGGTTACCAGGACCGCGACACGACACGCACAATCGACAATCTCAAAACAATGCAGATCAACCTGGTCATCGAGACCGACAAAGAGATCATGAAATACTTCCTGAAAAGAGGTCTGGGGCTACCGGACGATCAGAAGATCGTGGCACTCGAGAAGATCTTCGAGGGGAAAGAAGGGAAGCAGAGGGATACATTCCTGGACGCCTATGCGGACGAGATTTACGCCAAGACCGGACTCAAGGATGAAAAAACGCGTCTTGAAATGTTTCGCATGTCACTGACAGATCTCGAGGGGCTGGGTGATCCTTTTATCACTCTTGCGGCGGCGCTCAAACCGGAGCTGGACGAGCGGAGAACACGGCAGAAAACACGCTCGGGCGCTCTGAGTGAATTGTCGCCTCTGCTTATTCAGGCATACGCCGAGTGGAAACAGGGTAACATCTATCCTGATGCCACCTTTTCCATGCGGCTCAATTTGGGGGAAGTCAAAGGATACAGCCCCCGTGACGCCGTCGATTATAACTACATCACTAGCCTGAAAGGCCTCATGGAGAAAGAGACGGGTGAATTCCCTTTTATCGTTCCGGATGAACTCAAGTCTGTTTACGAAAATCGTGATTACGGAATCTATGAAGACAGGTTACTCGGGGATATTCCGGTCGATTTTCTGACAACGAACGATGGGACAGGCGGCAACTCGGGAAGTCCGATTATCAACGGCAAAGGTGAGATCATCGGACTGGATTTCGACACGAACTATGAGAGTATCGCCAAGGATTATCTCTATCATCCAGATCTCGCCAGGGCAGTCGTCTGCGATATTCGATATGTCCTCTTCATAATCGACAAAGTGTATCATCTCGACGGTCTCGTAAAGGAACTGACAATCAACTGATCAGCTATGGTTCACATGATAAGCATCATCTTTCTGGTGGAGCTGAACGCACCCGAGATGACCCTGAAGAAGTATGCACCGGATGCCCCTCGGTTCAAGGCCCCCCTGTTGACAAACCCAACCTTTCTTTTTACCCTTAATAGTCGCAAACGGCAAGCCACTTTCACCTCATTTTCAGGAAACGTCGACCATGTGCGGAATAATTGGAATAATTGGTGTCGAGAACTCGGTAAACAGTATCTATGAGGGGCTCATTTCGATTCAGCACCGCGGTCAGGATGCCGCCGGGATAGCCACCTTTGACCGACGGTTTCACATCAAAAAAGGGCACGGACTCGTCAGGGACGTTTTTAATCAGAAGAACATCAAGCGACTGAAGGGGAACATCGGCATCGGTCACGTCAGATATCCGACGGTGGGGTTCGGTACCGAAGAGGACGCCCAGCCGTTCTACTCCAACTCTCCTTTCGGTATCTGCATGGCGCACAACGGGAATGTGATCAACTACTTCGAGTTGAAGGATACACTGTTTAATAAAAACCATCGCCATCTGAACTCGAATTGTGATGTTGAGGTTATCCTGAACGTGTTCGCAGATCAGCTTTCACGTCAGAATATCGAAAGACTTGACAAACATCATGTGTTCAACGCCGTCGAGGGTGTTTTTAAAGAGATCAGGGGGAGTTATTCGGTTGTGGCTATTTTAGCTGATATCGGCCTGGTGGCTTTCCGCGATCCTCATGGGATTAAACCACTCCTCGTTGGCGAGCGCGTGTCATCAGCCAATGAACCCCGGGACAAGTCCTACGCAGTAGCTTCCGAAAGTGTCGTTCTGGATCTCCTGGATTATCACAGAACCACCGACATCTCCCCGGGGGAGGCTGTTTTTATTAGCATGGACGGACGCATGCACCGGCAACAACTCGTTAAAAAACAACACCATCTCTGCGTCTTCGAGTTCGTCTATTTCGCCCGCCCCGATTCCTTCCTGGACAAAATCAGCGTGAACAAGACGAGAAGGAGACTGGGGAAAGAACTCGCGCTCGAATGGGCGAAAACCGGACTCGAGCCGGATGTCATCATACCTGTCCCTGATTCGGCTCGCACGGCGGCGATCGCGATGGCCTCGGAACTGGGGATCAAGTACTCGGAAGGGCTGGTGAAAAACCGCTACATCGGCAGGACATTTATCATGCCGGCCCAGAATCAGCGGCGGCACGCGGTCAAACGCAAACTCAACTCCATCAAGGTCGACTTCAAAGGCAAAAAAGTACTCATCGTCGATGATTCCATCGTCCGCGGCACCACCTCGAGTGAAATCGTGCAGATGGCACGCAAAGCAGGTGCCAGAGAAGTGTATTTCGCCTCGTACTCTCCTCCCCTGCGGTTCCCGTGCGTCTATGGCATCGACATGTCCACCAGAGGGGAGTTCATCGCACAGAAACATCCGGTCGAGGAGATCGCCCGGCTCATCGACGCGGATTTTCTGATCTATCAGAGTGTAGACAGTCTCGTCCGGGCCGCCAGAGCCGGGAACGTGGGAATCGAGGGATTCTGCACTGCCTGCTTCACCGGGGAATACCCGACGGGAGACGTGAGCACTTCAACCCTGGAGCATATCGAGAATGACCGGAAGGCGGCGGAAACGGCCGACCTGGATTGACCGATAATCTACGTATTGTTCTACTTCCTGCACCAGCATAGAACGGTATTATCTCCTCTCAACAATCACCTGGCAAGCCTTGATCAGGTCGGAATTACTCTGTTCGCCTCATGGAGAACACCGATTGAGTTTCACCGAAAAACGCCGTCTCCTTTGTGACAACCCGTATACACTCCGTAATCAGGGAATTACCGTAAAGTCGAAGAAGTCCCGCATGTATACGGTTTCGAGAGATGACCCGATTTTCATAACATACGTGTAGGTTCCGAGCGGCGCCTGTGCCGGTATAATCTGACTCAGATGGACCACGGGATTCGATTGGGCCCCGATGGTCACCGGAAACGGCCCGAAGACGGGATTCCCCGGATATGGTGTTCCGTTAGGGAGAAGAACTTCGGACCAGACCATAAGAGTGATCGGATGGTCCGACGTGTTTGAGGCATCCACGGTAAACCCGAGTTGTGAACCCTGCGGCACCGTCTCCGAGTCAGGTGTCAGCAGGATCGAAAGCGGATATGTGAGTTCGAGAAAGACATCATCGATATACCAACCGGGCCCGTTCGAGAACCCGTCTGAACCGAACCTGAACTGAAACTGCACCTGCTGCCCCAGGTACGGGTCGAGGTCGAACGTCACGAGTTCCCAACCATCACCGGCCCCACTGAATCCGGGTTCGTTGTTCCAGAACATTGAAGAAGTCGGATAACCACCCTCGGGAGAGATGAGTTCCCAGGTCTGTCCGTCGTCAGTGGAGATCTTGAGGTTCCCGCCATCTTTCCCCGACTCGGTGTCGTAGTAATGATAGAAATTGAACCATGCAGAAGTCGCTTCAGACAGATCGTACGATTTCGACGTGAGCGGTGAGTTGGCGTTATTACCGTATGGACCGTCGAGATTGGTAGCCCAGCAGCTTTCTCCCCAGTGCGCTCCACCCGGTCCGTAGGAGGAAGGTGTCCCCCACTCCCATATCATCAGGCCGGTGTACCCTCCATCATCATCCTCGAAACTCTCTGTCTGACCGAGGGAGTATGAGAGTTCCGTCAGGCCGTTTTCCTCGACGTACGCTGACTGTGTTTCGCCGATAAAGGTTGGCAGAACAGCCTCTACCTGGTATGTCGCACCTCCTGGTATATCGAAGAAGAAGTACCCATTTTCATCCGTGTACTCCGGGGCGAGCGGAGTGTTGAGGACGGTTACTTCGACATCGATGAGAGGTTGTCCGTTTTGGGCGTTACAGACGGTACCTTCAATTGCCCCGAGCTGGGCCGCGGGAAGAGCGAAGTCGAGCTGAACGGATCCCTCGGGGGGGACGTATATCTGCTGCTCCTGGGGCAGATACCCGTAGGCACCGGCTGCCACCGTGTAGGTAGCGTCGTCGAACACGGAAAGTTCATAGAAACCGGATGGATCGGTGACCGTTTCCTTGTTCGTTCCGACGACGCTGACGGTGGCCGACAGGGGATCGCCGTTATCCGCATCGGTCACATAACCCGAAATTGTCCCGAGGGGTGCCATTTCTGCCAGTTCCGCCAGTGTGGTCATCACGAGCCGGCAGGTCCTTTTTAAATAGGTCATATCGCAGTTTTCGATCACGTCATTCGGTGTATGGTAGTAGTCACAGAAGTTCCATTCGTGGCAGAACACCGCATCGAAACCATAATCCCAGAAACTGGCGTGATCACTCCCGCCCGATGAGCCGCTGGGATGGATAGTCAGATTGATGTAATCGTAATACTCCTGGGCGACATTGTCCGCGAAATCAACGATCCACAGGGAAGGTGTATCATGATAGATCTTGACATTGCTCCTGTCATAGTCACTCTCCGCGAAGGATATCATGTCCGCGTTCAACACCGCTATGATGTTGTCGCCGTTCTGAGAAGCTTCCTGGGCGTACACGTGACTTCCGAGCAGCCCCTCCTCCTCACCGGAGAAAGCTACAAAACGGACGGTGTGATTGAATGCATACTGGCTCATGACGTGAGCAGCGACGATGGCGGAAACAGTGCCGCTCGCATTGTCATCGGCTCCGGGGCTTCCCGAAACCGAGTCGTAGTGACCGCATACGATATAAATCGAATCACTGGTCGGACTTTCACCGGGCAGGGTCGCTTCTATATTGTTCCCATCATAGCCGCCGTATGACCATGCATGATACCGCACGTCCAGCCCCATCCCGGCGAACTGGTCGTAGATCCAGTCACCGGCATTATCGCAGGCCGGAGTTCCGGTAACGCGGGGTCCGAAATTTGTGAGACCCAGGACATATGACTCGACCAGCGTCTCGTCTATCTGCTGAATCAGTTCGATTAGATCTTCGTTGTAGAGAACCGGTCTCTGCCCGGATATAATCTGAGGCAACCGACAGTGATCAGTCGACAGATCTCCCGGACGGGTCAACCCGGGTGTACAATTTTCATGATCCAGGAAGGGTCGGATCGGATCGCGGCCGGAGTCCTGACTGAATCCGACGACAGTGAGACCTGCGACTATCAACATAAAACCGATAAGAAGGCTCACTACTCGAATGTTCAACATGAGTTACCTCCTCAACTCGAAATTCTCTTCTACGTTCTTCACAGAAACACTTCAAGCCCCAGACTTGATGATACCCTATCCCCTGGAGCGTGTCAATTGTTTTCAGAGGGCTATATTTCGCGCGTACTATGTAATAGGAATAAGACTCCGGTGCCATCTACCAACCAATCGTACTCGGGAGATCGAGCGTCACGATGTCCAGTGTCCCGTAAGAGACTTCATGGTAATAATCCCGGACACTCGTTTTTCCAGGGATCTCGAATATGAGGGAATCAAAGAAACCGGCATCCACCGACTATGTGTTGTCACTGAATTCCACAATGATGACGACGGCGTTGAAGGTACCGGCGGAAGCTCGCTGCGGACGGATAAACCGGCCTGTCTCACCGGCTGAGCCAGCCGACAATCCCCATGATGCCGATCGTGGCGAAAACTGCGCCCACACCCACTCCAAACCCGATCCAGAACCAGTTCCGGCCGGGCGGCTTGATTGCCTGGATGTCGGCGAACCGGACAACGTGATATTCGGAGGTGATTTTCCCGAACCCCTCACCCTTCTCGCACCTGAGCTGGATGAAATCTTTACCGACCTGGTGGATACTGCCGGTAATCGTTCTCCCATCATTCAAGAGGACGACGACTCTGCCGCCGAGTATAAGATCTTCGAATGTCCTCCGACAGCCTTCTTCGACTTCGATCCGCCCGGTCGTGTCCTCCCTGGCCGGATCAATAGATCTGTGCACACACAGCCGCTGTGCGGGGAGTGGCGGGAGGCTCAGAAACACGAGGATGAAGGCGAGAATACAGCTCACCGGAGAAAATAGTCTGCTCTTTTTCAATTTGTCCCCTCAGCCACCGCCAGGATCAGAAGAAGCGTAATCCCCACTGCCACGAACAATCCCGTTATGCCGACGGTAAAGAGTGACCTGATTCCCAGCTTCTGCTTCGGCGCAAGCTCGATACGTTCGATGTCCTCGAACGGGAAGAGGAGCAACTCTCCTTTTTTAAATCCTGACTCTTCCTCGACCCGGCGCAGCTTCCACACGCCGGTCGCCTCAAGGAGGATCGACTGTCCGGTGAGTTCCACCACGATCCCTTCGATCCGCGTGCCGCTTTCGAGGAAAAGCTCCACTTCCCTCCCGATCACAAACTCCTTAAGTCCCAGTTCTGATCCATCGCCATTATCATTGTTTTCGGATTCTCCCCCCTTATCGTAACCGGGCTGAAAAGAAGGGATACTCGAGAAACAGACGTGAAAAGAGAAAGAGACAAGGACCGATGTTACTATAAATATCTTTGTTCTTGGAATTGTTCTCACAAAACCCAACTGTGATTGGACAAAGGTGTCGGACTTATTTCAGAAGCATCAATTTACGGGTGCAGGTTCTGTCTCTGGTTTTTAAGACCGAGAAGTACACTCCGGAGGGGACTCGTTCACCCTGATCGTTACTCCCGTCCCAGACGATCTGGTGTCTCCCTGCTTCGCACGGTGAGTCGATAAGAGTTGTAACGACCCTACCCCTGATATCGTAGACATGAAGAGCCACGTCTTGCTGCTCTGTTCCTTCCAGGGGAAGTTCGAAGGTGATTGTTGTAGTGGGATTGAAGGGATTGGGGTAGTTCTGGAAAAGTGAAAATGTACCTGGTATTGAAACCGAAATGTCCTCGGGATCGGTGTATAACGGTGGATCGATCCGGAAACTTGACGAATCAAGGTAGCCGTCCAGGTTTATATAATAATCCATTTCTACATAATAGGTCCCAACGGGGACCTTGATTCCCAGAGTATCCACCAGTTCCCAGCTTGCACAGAACAGAGTTTCGGCCGGAGCAATAACACTGATTATGGTTGCACAACTCTCCGGATAATAGATTATCTCACCGAGAGAATCTCTTATGGCGAATGCCTCAGGTGGAAGACACATCAATTGAATGTTGTCTTCCAGGAAGTTGGCAAAACCGAAGGCTATCCATTCTGTTTCAGTCGTGGCAGGATTCGGATCGATGACAATTTCTACTTCAACAGCGTTAACCGCATTTATAAGAACAAAGGTCAGGATTACAAACAATATTATACTTTTCATCATTGAACCGCCGGAGGAATTGAATCCACATGGATGTTTCAATTACTATTTTTTAACAATAATGCTTTCGAACAAATATGTCAACTCGCCAATCTACATCTATACCCTCAAGAGCGGAGCGATTACCGAGACACGAAAAACCGTTCTTCTCAAATAATCCTGGATCAGCAGAGATCCCGGTAACGAACAACATTTATCATTTCGTTGACAAAGTCTCCTCTCATGTGTATCTTCATAGGAATTTAAGCATCGCTCAAAGGACAAGAGACAGAGTTTCAGTGAGGCTGAAGTCACTGGACCGGTTCGGTACTCCTGCCGTTATGTGATCTCTTCTCATGGAACCGGGATTGAGACATCATCCAGATGCTCACACACTCAGATCCGAATAGAGGGACGATGAAGATTCTTCTCTACAACCCCGACAACGGTGTTACCCGCAACTTCATGCCGCACCTCTGGATGTTTCTCCTGAAGACGCTGACCCCACCCGGACACGAGGTTGTGCTGATCGACGGGAACGTGCGGGCCATGGATGACGAGGAACTCGTTCAATTTGTCCGTGAAGAGCAGATCGGCCTCGTAGGCATCGGTGCAATGACGAGAATGGTCGCGAAGGCCTACCGGGTGGCGGATGTGATACGTGCTGCGGGAGTTCCGGTCGTCATGGGAGGACCTCACGTATCGCAAATGGCGGATGAAGCACTTGGTCGAGATGGAGGACCGCAGCATGCCGATGCCGTCGCTGTCGGTGAGGCCGATGAGACCTGGTCCACAATAGTGGAAGATGCCGCTCGCGGCGCACTCAAAAGTGTCTATACGCAGATTGACAAGGAAGGCAGGGTGGACAAACCGGAGTTGGATCCCTATCCATCCATCCCCTGGGATACGCTCGATCTCGATCAGTTCGATCTGGTTCCTTCTATCTTACGCCCCATATTCAAACGTCTGGGCAGCGGCTGGGGCAAATTCCGCATCATACCGATCGAGACGGGACGCGGATGCCCGTATGGTTGTGAATTCTGCACTGTCACAGGTTTCTTCGGCGGCTCGATCCGGTTTCGTACTAACAGGAGCATCGTCGATGAGCTGCTGCGCATCAAAGCCCGTACCCGCAGAGAAGGAGGCCAGATCGCCGTCTTTTTCGTAGACGACAACTTCGCCATCAATGTCAAGCGCACCAAATCGCTGCTGCGGGACATCATCGCCGCCGGTGCAGAGCTCAACTGGGTCGGCCAGGTCAGTGTAAACCTGCTGAAGGATGACGAACTCATCGACCTCATGTATGCTTCAGGCTGCAAGTGGATCTTCATCGGGATGGAGTCGATCGACGCTGTCAATCTTTCCACGGCACACAAGGGGCACAACAATCCGGCCGAATACGGTGCCGTGCTCGAACGGCTCGCGGACCGGGACATTTTCGCGATAACATCCTTCATCTTCGGCATGGACAACGACACCCGTGGTGTGGCGGAACGCACTCTTCAGAAGATCCGCAGCTGGCCGCCGGGTCTGCCTGTTTTCGGACAACTAACCCCCTACCCTGCCACCCCCCTCTACGACAGACTGAAGAGCTCGGGAAGACTGGATCGTCCAAAACACTGGATGGACTTCTCACCCTTCAAGATGGCGCACATTCCGCTGAAGATGACGGCAAGTGATGTACAGGAAGAGATCAATCTTGCCTGGGCACACTCCTACAGCCCGGAGATGAATGCTCATGCGATCGACTCCATCAGTGACAAGCATGTGGGTTACAGCATCCTCCATCTCGTCGCACGCCTCTTCTTCCGCGGTATCTACTTTCCGCAGTTGGGCAAATGGGTGTGGATACGCGTGATCACCCAGAACCGTCGCACGATCTTCAAACTTATCAGAAAGATGCTGAGAAACAACGCTCCGGTTTACAGCCCTGACGTGCACATCGATGTCCGTGGTGAATCCCGGTCCCCTCTCCCAGACTCTCAGCCGGCCGCCGGATTCTCTCCCGCGGGAGACCTATCGGACCGGCCCGAACCGGCTCACTCCCCGGGGACTTTTTCCAGATCTCCTCACAAGCGGCCACCTCTATAAATCAGGGTACATCCTTCACCCGCGTTACATTATCCCCGGAGTCCCGGTCGATGAGTTTGTTGTAAGGGTCGATGCCGGCACTGACAGGTTTCTCATCGACCACGAGATGAAAATTCGTTTCGCTCTTCTTTATTCGATGTTTCTTCAGGTACAGGATCTTCTCCTCGGTCCTGCCGTCTACTTCCTCCTGACCGAACACACCGATATCGATCCAGTCATCTATGGGAATCTCCGTTTCTCGTCCCTGCCCATCCGCCCGCAACTTCTTAGCCTTCACAATGAGATTGACCACGTATCTGCCATCCTCCCTCCTTGTACAGGTTGCTTCGTCGACATAGTTCATGTAGAGGGTAATTGTCTCGAACATGTCTTCCAGGATGTAGACAAGCGAATCTGGTGTGGCTTCCCGTATGTAATCCATTAATTCGAGGGAGGTGGTGTACGGCGGTTCCTGATAGGCCACGGCATTACGGTATCGTCGCAGTGCGCCGTTGAGAACG
Organism: uncultured Gemmatimonadota bacterium; assembly: GCA_964654825.1. Lineage (GTDB taxonomy): Bacteria > Gemmatimonadota > CAZMKB01 > CAZMKB01 > CAZMKB01 > CAZZKG01. The sequence continues at coordinate 12,941 of CAZZKG010000049.1, forward strand.
TCCTCTCCGAGATAATCCCTCAGCGCATACATGATCACAGACCCTTTCTGGTAGTGTATGTACATCTGGTTCTCCACCAGCAGAAGCGGCAGCTCTTCCACCAGTTCCCCACCCCTCTCACGGAGGTATTTGTCGAGCTCGTACTTGAGAAACCTGCGCATGTTGCCGGGCCCGTATTCCTTCTCCATGACCATCAATGCGGAATACTGGGCGAGACTCTCCGAGAGCATTGTGGCACCCTGTACGTTTGCCCCGATGACCTGATGACCCCACCACTGGTGTGCGACCTCGTGAGCGGTGATGTAGAATACGTAATCGATATCATCACCCTCTTTCACCTCGGTAATAAATCCTGCACTTTCGGAATAGGGGATGGTATTCGGGAAGGACTGAGCGAATTTCGCGTACCGAGGAAACTCGACGATTCGAATCTGACGAAACTGGTAGGGACCGAATTGAGCCGTGTAGTAGTCGAGAGACTTTTTGACGGCATCGATCATACGATCCAGGTTGTAGACATGCGGTTCGTGGTAATAGATTTCGATCGCCACATCGTTCCATCTGTCCCGTTTGACCGAGTACCGGGCACAGAGGTATGAGAAAAAGTTGAGGATCGGCCGATCCATCCTGTAATGGAAATAGTGTCGATCCCCCTCGATCCACTCATCCTCCAGATAACCCGGTGCAATCGCTATCTGATCCGCGCTGGTACTGACCGTTGTCTCGAAATTTATTCGGCCTGAGCTTTTAGAGAAATAGGTGTCCCGGCGGGCCTCCTCGTCGTCAATTTTATTCATCCGTTGTACCGGCGGGAGATCATACTTACGGCGGGTGTTTCGATCCTGCAGCTGATCAAACTCGTTGTAGCCGAGCGTAGGGAAAAATTCCATATTGTCGATGAATGTTCCGTTTTTGACAATTCGGACATTCGAGCCGTTGTTGACGAAGCCGGGATTCTCGATGATGAGATCGAAATCGAATGCCAGAGTGTCACCGGGGAGGAGAGGATCGCCCAACTCATAGATGTAATAACCCAGCACACTGTCCTCCAGAACCGGTTCATTATCCCGAAACCGAATGTCGCGAATCGTCACTCTGGGCGGGATGGTCACATGGAGGGAATCGATCGGAGCGGATGACCTGTTCTCCATCAAGTATCGTCCCTCGATCTCAACGCGTCGATCCTCGGGATAGATGTCGACATCGGCCTTGACATCGGTGATGCGGGGCATTGCGACGTCTTTGTACTGCCGGTATCGTTTCTCGTACTCGGCCAGGCGTTTTTCGTTCTCCTGTTTCGGGAGGTACTCATTGAGAACACACGTGTTGTAGAATATGAAGACTCCCGAACTGATAAACCCGAGCAACCCGAGAATCAGGGCAGTACGTGCCGGGGACCTGAGCCGGGGACCTTTCAGCTTCAGGCGTGTCTTCCATCCGCTCTCAGTACCCCGGACCCAGAACATCGAACACAGTACTCCCAGGATAACTGCTGCGAAGGTCCAGTAGAGATTGTACCAGAAGAACGGCTGCAGGAAATGTCCGTACCCGTTCATGTCCGAGTAAGGCGTGTTTGGACTCCTGGCATACTGGTAGATGTAGTGCTCCAGGCCCAGTACCTCGAGAGCGCCCGCACTCACGAGATAGATTATCATCAGCAAATACCCCAGAAACTTGTTATTCGCCAGGACCTGGATGGTGCAGGCGAGAACACATATCAGGATGTATGGATAAACCGCCATGGCGATACCCTTTGTATACAACCCTATCTCGAAGTTCGTATACCCGCGATAGATCTGGTATCCCATAGTAGCGAACACACCGGCCAGAGTGAAGATCACCACCACGAGGGACAGCGTCAGCAGTTTCGATCCCAGGAACACCCAGTTCGGCACCGGGAGGGAGTCAATGACTTCGTTCAGTTTCAGAGACTGTTCCCTCCAGACCAGCTCTCCGCTGTAGAATGTGATGATGATGATGAGCATGAAGAGGTAGGAATTGTGAATAGCCTGCAGCATGGTGTGTGTAACCGGATAGATCGGCGTCCCCATCAGGTCTCCCGTCACAACAACTCCGCCGAAAACGTTGAAGACACTGAAAACAAGAATGACGATAAACGGGATACTTTTGAACACTCCGACCGTCTCGAGCCGCGTGCGGCACCACAGCTGACGGAGAGAAGTCGGGAGAGAAAAGGTCCTGGAAGCCGACGCTCTGGTTTGAATCAGCCTATCGACATCATCAGGAAAGGCGGAGTCCGGCTCCTCGATGATTCTCGACTTTCTCCCGAATCGCTTTTTTGCAGCCGCTTCCGTGAAGTGAAATGAATAATACCCGTAGATAAATACCGCCAGTCCTATCCCGATCCAGATCAGCCGGTTGAGGAGCAGAGCCCCTTCCACAGGGGGGAGTGCCGTATTTTTCTCGATGATCGTCCAGTATTTCGTACTTACCGTCAGCGCCGCGAATCCGAAGGGATCGAGCAGACTTGCGAGAAATTCTCCTTCCAGGCCTTTCATTGCGAATGCTGATATCGCCCAGGCGACCAGAATAAAGATAGCCCCCATAAACGAGGACAGCATACTTCGCGTCAATCCTGCGAGCGTGAAGAATACGGCCCCGATGAGGAAGAGATTGGGGAGAATAATCACGAATAGTGCATAGAGGTAAGGAACAAGTCGGAACGGACCCAGCCTTTCAGGCTCCAGCCAGGGCATGTAACTGCCGACGATGATCCCAAGGACGGAACCAATAATGACCCACAACGTCAGCATCATCGAACCGCTGAAGCGCCCCATCAGATAGTCGAATTTACCGACCGGCCTGGAAAAAATTAGCTCGTAGGTATTCCGGGCGAAATCCCTCTGAATCGAGCCGGCCACGAAAGCCGTGACGACGAGGAGACCCATTATGCTCATGATCGTGAGCCATCGAAGGATGACGATAGGAGCATTGCGATACTCGTTGCCGATCGAGCCGCCGAGCTGAAAGGAATCGGACACCTCGGCACCGAAGGTAAACAGGAAGAACACGAGAGCCAGGCAATAGATGAGGGGGTACTTGAGGTGGTATCTGATTTCGAACAGAAATATCGATCTCAACATGGGAACGTTTTCTCTCCTCACTCCGGCGGGTGAATTGATCTCAGGCTGCTTGTAGCTCTCTCTGTTTCAGGGTCGAGAAATACACGTCTTTCAGATCGACCGTCACCGGCTCGAAATCCGTCCCCGGCGATTTGGGGCTCTGGACATGGATAACCGTACTGCCGGCGAAAAGGCGGGTCGAGATGACGGACATGTTTTCCTTGAACGTGCGGAGTTCGCCTCTGTTTATCACCTTTCTCCAGACTTTACCCTGCAGCTTGTCGATGAGGCCTCCCGGTCTTCCGGTGAGCAGAACCTCTCCTTCCGATATGATTGCCATGTGGCTGCACAGGTCACTAACGTCTTCTACGATGTGGGTGGAAAGGATGACAACCACGGTCTCTCCAATCTCACTGAGGAGATTGAGAAAGCGGTTTCGTTCTTCAGGGTCGAGCCCTGCTGTGGGCTCATCGACGATGATCAGATCAGGGTCACCGAGGAGTGCCTGGGCGATTCCGAAACGCTGCTTCATCCCGCCTGAGAATGTTCCCAGTTTTCGTTTTCGATATATCTCGAGGTTGGTCATGTGTATCAATCGATCCACTTCATCTTTCCGCTGTTTCGAATCCATGATTCCCTTGAGCATTGCGAGGTGATGCATCATCTCTTCTGTCGTCACCTTCGGATACAAACCGAACTCCTGCGGTAGATATCCGAGGATTCTGCGGACTTCCTCCTTGTCTTTGAGCACGTCCAGGCCGTTCAGAGTGATACTTCCGGTGTCCGGTTCCTGCAGTGTGGCAATCGTTCTCATGAGGGTCGATTTTCCGGCACCGTTCGGGCCTACCAGGCCGAACATCCCCCTGGGGATCTCCAGTGAGACGTTGCGAAGAGCCGCGATACCGTTCGAGTACGTTTTGGAAATATTATCGATCGTCAGCATAATCTGTCTCCCTGGGAATGAACTCGTGCTTGCGCATCTACGTTAATTGGACTTATAGAACCGAGTACAGGATTCATTCATTTATACGTATGAAGTGGTGAAAAAGTTTTGACTGGCGGGTAAAATTCTGGAATGAAATTCCTTCCGGGTCTATTTGCGCTTCACATGTAAAAGTGAGCAGACCGGACCCCGGGTCATGGAGACTCGATATGAAATATACCGTTGGCAAACATGCAAATCGATTCCGTGCAGAGAGAAAACTCCTACTCCAGCACGAAGGTAACTTTCATGTTTACTCGGTATGATGTTACCTTACCGTTCGTTACTATCACCTGTTGCTCATTGACCCATGCGCTTTTGATATCCTTCACAGTCTCACCGGCACGACTGATGCCATTCTGGATAGCATCCTCAAAACCTCTCGAAGATTCTGCACTGATTTCAATCACCTTAGCTACTGACATGATATCCCCTTTCATGGTTGAGTACTATTGGATTTCACACTCCGAAAGTGGCACGGCAGGAGAAAACAGATTAGTTAACAACGTTTACTTATTACCTCCGAACAGACCACCCAGAAGTCCTCCACCCAGCTTCGTGATGTCATCGGTTACATCCCCGTCATTGTTCATATCCAGCAGGCTCCCCAGCAGCGCCATGGCGTCAGGAGCTTTCTGAGAGACCGACTGGTTTTCATCACCCAGAAGGTTCATCAGGCCGGCCGCATCGAGGCCCTGGCTCTTTTTCTCGCGTCCCAGGGCGCCCATGACGAGAGGTGCCAACATCGAAAGTATGGAACCGATCGAATCCGTGCTGAGTCCGCTCATCTTGCCCAATCCGGCTTCAACGGCAGACTTCTTCTGACCCAGGACATGGCCAAGAATACCCTCACCGTCGGCTGTGGGACCCTGACCGAGGAATCCAGCTACGTCATCCAGCACGCTTCCATCGTGATTCTTCTCCAGGGCTCCGGCCAGAGCGTCTGTGCCACCGGAGCTGCTGTTGCGGGTAAGGGCACCGATGAGTAACGGAAGAGCGCCGGATACTACCGTAGCAACTGAACCTTCATCGGCTCCAACTTTCTGACTGATCTGTCGAGTGGCATCGCCGCTCAAGGATTCGGTGAGCATATCGAGTAGTGATGACATAGACCTGCCTCCTTTTCTAAAGAGTAAAGGCATTTCCACCTGACCCCTGTTCCTGCGGCCGATGGGACAATCCTCTTAAAAATTCCGGATACTGAGTATGTTATTACTCCCTTACTGCCGCCCATCAAAAGGATAGCGTTGTTGATGTCTCTCACCTGAAAGGTTGAGAACAAAACAGTAGTAATTTGACTACATCAATGCAAGGTCTGAAAAAGTATATGTCGCGCTTCGCATATGTCGTGATTCCGTGATCCGTCGACTTGTGTGAGATATCCCGAGCTTCTTCTCAGGGGATTGACTGCTTCCAGCGGGGAAAAATCGTACCGAAGCGGTCGGATATAGCCTCCATGACGCTGCCGTCCGGATAAAAGGCGATCATCTTCGCTGTATAGCCGATGGGGGTTACGTCTACACGCACATATTCGTTGACCAGTCCGCCCTGGATCCCCTCTCCCAGGTCGTGGTACCCCCCCACGGTCATGTGAGGCCAGTCATAGACCAGGGGCTCTCCTGTATCGAGCCAGCTCCCGGCTCCCGTGATACAGTAGTTGACACCGTTTAAGAAACCACGTTCGTACTCGTGGGTGTGCCCGCTGAAACAGATGTCCACTCCATATTGCTCCAGCAGCGGGACCAGATAAGCCCTGTAATCCGGAGTGCCGTCGATCCACAGTTCACAGTATGGCGGGTAGTGACAGAATACAAATATATATTGTGCATAAGCAGAGGCCTGCTGCAGATCGTTTTCGATCCACGCATAATCATTCCAGTCGGATGCATCGATGCATAGAAAGTGGCACAGGCCGTAATCGAAAGAATATGATCCGTATCCCGCGTCGAAGTTCCCTCCTCTTTCCTGACTGGGCAGATCGGCAAAATTCCTGATCACGCTCTCCTTTCCTCCATCGTGATTCCCCCAGGCATTGAACCACGGGATGGTACCGCCGAGATATTTCGCTGCGCGATCGAGATAGTACACCCTTGCATCCCAGTAGTCATCGCCGTTTTCAGCCAGGTCACCGCATGAGATTGCCATGTCGACATCCGAAGCGGCCATGTGCTTGAACATAGTCCGGGTGGGTTCGTATGGATCGTCAGGATACGAGCCGCCGTTTGTCCCCTGGCTGTCCGACCAGACGGCGAATGAAAATGATTTAGTAGCGGAAGGATCGGGTGCGGTTTTGAATGTGTTATCCTCCCCCGTATAATCTCCTGCATGCACCCTGTAGTGGTAGACAGATCCGGAAACGAGATCTTCAAGAACGGATTTGTACACCAGTGTACCACCTCCGGACGGCTCGTAGACACATCCCCGGACAGTGCCGTAACTGGTGTCAGGTCCGAATTCGACAAAACAGTCAAGCTCCACTGAACACTCCCACATGATGCTGATACCATTTGTCTTCACATACTGGAGATACGGAGGGGTCAAAATCTTCGATTCGGGTGAAGGCGCCTCTCCCCCCGGCCCGTTGAGTGCTTCCACCTCGGGCTCGCTCAACGGACAGTCATAGATCTCGATTCTCGAAACATCGATCACATGATCTTCCTGATTGTCATCGGCGAAAAACAGGATCGTATCATCGAGTGAAAACCGGCCGTCGATGTCCTGAACCTCACCGTCAAGGACCTTCACACCGTCGGCATATATGTCATAGAAGCTGTCATTGTCTACGACTATAGCTACTCGATACCACACTTCCGATTGCACTCCAAAATACGGGGTGCCATCCTGGCGGTTCGAATACCCCGTTGCACCGACACCCACGCTCGTACCCGGGTGGATGAAACAATCACCGTCATCATCATTCCCGGGGTTTGTCTGATAGAAACACTTCCATCTACCTGTCTCGCTCTCGGGATATCTGACATCCATCACCAGTGACCACTCGTTGACTTTGTTGCCATCGCCGTTTGCAGGTATGTCATGGGCACAAATGTAATAACTGCCGACACCGATACGAGCTGCAACATCACTGCTGTCTATCCCGACTGCCGGCTGATGAAACCCGACCAGGACGAGATCATTACCCACATCGGCTCTGGTGAGATCGTGCGGGTCATCGAAGTTCCACACTCCGACCGGATCCCCTGCCCATCCTTCGAATGACAGTATCAGGATGAGTATGACAACCGAGAGGAGGAGAATGACGCGCCTCCGACTGTTATTTCTCATGATTGGTCCTTCACAGTCAATCCGTCATCATATGGTCCCCGGGTCTGGATGGAAAAAACAGGCCTCCCGCGGCCCTGTCCGAGTCATGATTTGAAAATATAGAGACCGAGGTCAGGGCAAAAAGGGAAGTTTAGTGTCTATGTGTGACTGGCAGAAACTTTGTGCTCATTATATCACAATACTTCTACCAGGTCAAGCTGGTCCTGATCTACAACCTCATGAAATCGATCTAGTTAGACACAAACAGGGAAGGCCTCACCTTGACAGGGGAACACCGGGTGTTGAGACCATACGAGTCATCCGGAGCAACTATATGATCGGTGCGAGAGCCTCCTTTATCTTTTTGCCCTGGGCCTCAGTGATCTTACCGCTGAGAAGCTCCACAAAGCGCGGGTGTTCTACTCCGGAGATGATGTACTGCCAGCGGTAAGCATCGAGTATCCCTGATGTGATACGTTCGATTTCTTCTTCGCTGAAGGATCGTTTGTTGATCTTCAGAAAGTACTTCGCGTCGGCCGGGGCCTGGATCTGCAGGATACCATCCACGGCCGAAACGAGCTCGATCAGCTCCAGGACCGCATGATCCCGCTCGGCGGGAGTGAGATTGGAGTCCTCCCGGGTCCACTCGAGATCATCGATCATCGCGTGCTGGCACTCTTCCTTCCAGTGAAAATGGAACACGTCTTTGAAGAGGTCTGACAGGTTTCCATCCGGCTCGATACTCTCCTTGTAATGAGTCTGTGTGAAGAGTTCGATATGAAGGGTCAGGGCCAGAACCGCCCAGGTTGATTTCTGCAGAACGACTGAAGCAACTTCGTTCGGATCCGGCAGAAATGAGTACCCCTTTGGCAGGCCGGCGGCGATTTTTTCGTCGATCAGACGGAACAGCTCCTGATGTTTGAGCTCCTCATCACTGAATCGTACTAGCGCTTCCAGAGCTGTCTGATCACCCAGCAGGTGGTGATGGCTGAGCTCGAGGATTTTGGCCGTGATGTAACGTTCGACGAGACCGAATATATTGGCATATGTCCGGCCCTGAATCTGGCTGAGTAGCCTCTTCTCATCGTCGTTCAGGAAATCAAGTCGATCGACTCTCGAAAGACCGTCAGGCAGAAATTTCTGCGTGAAATCAAATGTCCGTCCACGGATGACATCTTCTTCAATCTCCCATCGGATCCGTTTCGAGGCTTTGATGCATTTCGCATAACGATCGGTGTCGACGTGGTAGTCAAGCTGCTGCATAGTTCTTCCCCCTGTTGTCCGAAATCCTCACCCGACGACAAGCTTCGAATTGAGCTTGATCGTTTTGCTGAGGTTGTGACGGTTCGGCGAGGTGGCGTTGACTACCTCGTGCACCTTCTGGAATTGTTCCGGTGTTCCCTTGCCCTTGATGTGGACGGTGTAATGGATCTCATCGAAGCCGGGTTTCACTTCTGAATCAAGCCCCAGGAATCCGCGCAGATCGATGTCGCCGTGGGTCTCGATCCGCAGCTCCTCCAGCTCGATACCCTCCATCGAGCAGGCGGCAACATAGCCGACAGTGACACAGGAATTAAACGCCGCCATCATGTACTCCTGAGGATTCGGATACTTGTTCGTGCCGAGAAGCTCAATGGGCTCATCGGCCTTGATTGTGAAATCCTTGTCTACACGTTCGCCTCCGATCATGCTCGTCGTGACGCGAGTGTCTGTACGGGTTGCTCCCTGCCAGGTCGATGTTACACCCCATGTCGTCATGCCCTTGCTGTGGTCTTGGGTGACCTCCTCGATGACCGTACGCAGCGCGTCGACATCGACACCGTTGATGTTACTCGTAATGACTTTACTCATTTTGACTCTCCTCAGTGTTTAAGTTCTTTGATTACTCTCTTCTCTCCATGTTTTGTTAGTAACATCGCGAGAGTAATTCAAGACTGCCCATGTACTTTTTTCAAAAGTGGATATGTGGATATACATATTCCCATGAGGATTGCGCTCGGGATGTCCTACCAGGCCGGGACACACAAATTTGTGAACAGGGTCATGTGGAGGACACTGCTCGGATAAATTGAAAAAAACAGATCTCGATCGTTGACAAATCAGCCGTGGATTACTACTCAGGAGAGAGCAGGTGTGTCAGCAGATGAGTTTTACACAGAACAACACCTGCTCAGTCAACGCGACGTGAAAAACACAACCTGGAGGTAGTGATGAAAATGCACATGAAGGTTCAGTTGCCGGTCGAGACGGCAAACGAAATGGCAGTAAAAGGCACGATGGGGCAGACGATCGGATCAATCCTCGAATATCTCAAACCCGAGTCGGCGTATTTCGGCGAGGAAGATGGACTTCGCACCGGATACCTCATTGTAGATCTCGAAGACGTGCACAAAATTCCCTGGGCGTGCGAACCCTGGTTTTTGGCTTTTAATGCGAAGATTTCCATAACGCCTCTCATGACCATCGAAGACCTGAAAAAAGCAGGTCCCGACATCGAGAGCGCGGCGAAGGAGTTCGGGAACATCCACGCATTCGCACAGGTCGGGTAACACTTACGTGATGACTGTGAATCAGAGACTTTACAGGAGGAGAAGAGAAAATGGCAAAGGTTATCAGTTGTAAAGATGTCGGAGTCGATTGCGATTTCGAGGTTCGCGCCGAGACAACGGACGAGCTCATGAAAAAATTATCAGAACATGCTGAAAAAGATCACGGCATGAAAGACATCCCGGCAGAGGTGGTCTCCAGGGTAAAAGCCGCGATTCGCGACGAATAGACAAAAAAAGAGTGAATTACGAAAGATCTTTCGGGGAGACGGTCACTGAAAGCGTCTCTCCGGAGGATCGTCCCCATCGATGAGAACCTTACCTGAACAACTCAATTCCGGAAAAAGAGCTTCCGCATCAGTAGACCTGTGGATGAGCCGGGTGATAAAAAAACGTCCCCAGGGGGAGTCGAACCCCCGTTACAGGGTCGAAAACCCTGTGTCCTGGGCCACTGGACGATGGGGACGTAACGTAGCATCAGTTTTTTGACTGAAGATAGATAATTCCTTTGGGCCCTTTTGTCAAGCCGCTCGGAAAGAGCCGGGAGGCCGTGCGTGCAGTACCACGATCCCGGAAAGAGAAACAACAACCGTATTACCTCAATAGCCCGCAGCACTTCCCTCGAGTCTCGTGTCGGCCGCGCCGAAGCAAAAACCGGTCCCCGGTTCTATAAATATCGCCTGGACCGAGCTCCAGGGACCCCTCTCCCTCAACGCGTGGCCTTTCAACTGGAGATTTACGACTACATCCCTGCCGAAACCGGATACCTCCAGATAAAGCGAATCGGGTCTCCACTGGTGGTGAACCCGGGGAGCGGCAACCGCGTCCTGCAGCCCCATTCTGAAATCGAGGACATTGAGCATCACCTGGAGCACCGACGTGATGATCTTGGGTCCACCGGGACTTCCGAGAACCAGGACGACGGAACCATCCTTCGTCACGATGGTGGGAGTCATACTCGACAGAGGTCTCTTACCGGGAGCGATCGAGTTGGCCTCTGATCCCAGGAGACCGAATGCATTGGGGATCCCGGGTTGCGCCGCGAAATCATCCATCTGGTCATTGAGCACGATACCGGTTCCTAAAACGGTGAGGCCGGATCCGAAATTGAGGTTTACCGTCTGCGTGATGGAAACGGCATTGCCCCAGCGATCGACGACCGACAGGTGACTCGTGCCCCCTCCACCTGCGCTGCCGACTGATGTGTCTTCGAGAACCAGTACGGTGTCGGGACGGACCTGACTGCGAAATTCCCGAGCATACTCTTTCGATATGAGCCTCTCTACAGGGACAGGGACAAAATCGGGATCACCGAGATAGAGAGCCCGGTCCCGGAAGGCCCATTTCATCGTCTCGGCGAGAAGGTGCACGTAAGCCGAGGATCCAAAACCGATATCGGTGAGATCGAAACCTTCGAGGTTGTTGAGCATCTGCACGAGATGAACACCACCCGAACTCGGCGGTGGCATCGAGTAAACCGTGTAGCCACGGTAGGTGCCCACGACCGGCTTCCTCTTCACCACGTCGTAGGAATCCAGGTCCCGGGTCGTGAGAATGCCTCCGTGCTCCTGGAGGTACTCAGCAATTTCCACCGCGAGCTCGCCCCGGTAGAAACAATCGATTCCCTCCCGGCCTATCTTTTCGTATGTTCGGGCAAGATCCTCCTGGACCAGAACGAAATCGGGAGGCGGCGGGCTACCATCGGGGAGGAGGTACACACTCGCCGTTTCCGGGTGTCTTTTCAGCTTCTTTACTTTGTTCGAGATCGTCCTGCTGTAATAGTAGCCGATCTCGAATCCCTCCCGGGCCAGACGGACCGAAGGAGCGATCACTTCCTCTAGCTTCATCGTCCCGAAGTCATCGAGTGCTGCGCCCAGACCCGCGAGAAGTCCCGGGACGCCGACCGCCAGGGAACCCTCGCGACTTTTGATTGAATCCTGCAAACCGGGGAACATGTCCCGGTGGGATTTCGCGGGGGCTTTTTCACGGGCATCGATCGCCGTGACTCGCCCCGTCCGGGCATCATAAATCAGGATAAAACCCCCGCCGCCGATACCGGAGTGGTACTGCTCGGTCACCCCAAGCGCCAGGGACGTCGCGACGGCGGCATCGACCGCGTTACCACCTTTCTCGAGAATCTCGAGCCCGACCCGGGTGGCATAACGATTCTGAGAAACAACTATCCCGTTTTTAGCCCACACACCCTTGCTGAGCTGGGCACGAGCAGTCATGGAAAAGATCGGACCGGAGAGCAGAAGGGCCTGGAGGAGAAGCAGGTTCCGGCAGGCTGATCGAAAAGGCGATGAGGTCATAACCACTCTCCGATAATTCACCTTACAACAGAAACTTTGATTTGATGAGTTCGGTTTTTCCATCCACTGACAGCGCAAATTCGAATCCCTCCTGGATCGATACTGCTCCATATTCACCATGTTTGTTGAGCGCGATGAAAGCAACCTGAAAATCCGGTTTGCCGTTGTTTGCATCGATAATTCTCTCAGCCGCTATTTCACAGGCCTTCTGCGGTTTCTCTCCCCTTCTCATCATCTCGACGACGAGGAAACTCCCGCAGCTCTTGAGAACCGCTTCCCCCCTTCCGGTTGAAGCTGCTCCGCCGACTTCGTTGGCAACATACATCCCCGCACCGGGGATCGGCGAGTCCCCAACCCGTCCGTGGATCTTGAATGCAAGACCGCTGGTCGTACAGGCCCCGGCCATCTCACCCATCGAATCGAGGGCGACCATGCCGATCGTATCGTGGTTGACCGAAGGCGGAAACCAGTCATCAGTGTCACTCAGCTGTTGTTTCCACCTGAGCCAGGTCTCCCGGCTTGCATCAGTGAGGAGGTTCTCTTCCTTGAAACCCTGCGCCCTGGCGAAGTCGAGCGCACCCCGGCCCACCATCAACACATGATCGGTCTCTTCCATGACCTTCCTCGCCACCGAGATCGGATTTCTGATACTTTCGAGACAACCGACCGCACCGGCGTTACCGTCAGGCCCCATGATCGACGCATCGAGTGTGACGATCCCTCTTTCATCCGGCAATCCCCCGAGGCCCACTCCAGTTACTTCCGGATCATCCTCCGGGACACGTACACCCAGTTCAACCGCATCGAGACTCCTCCCTCCACCCTGTAGGATGGAGTATGCTTTTTCATTTGCCGCAACTCCATGCTTCCAGGTGGAGATCACAACCGACCGCTTGCCGGTCCCCTTCCCGCCTGCATCCAGCATACCTGCCGGGGGAACCTGGGCTGAAAAAAGATTCTTCGAAGACAATCCCCAGGACGCAAGCAAAGAAGAAATGCCGGTTAAGAGAAAATTCCTTCTGGAAATCTGTTTTTTCAAGAGTTCACCTCCGGTTTCGGGCATGATAAACGGGAAATGATTGTCGACATGAGGAGAACCGTCCCCCACAGTCAATATTACCGGTTAATGCTAAAATAACCAGTGGGATTTTTCAAGAAGAAAATGAGTGATAGGGAATAGGGCGAGTGAGCGGGGTATTCTCCCACGCTACCAGGTGAGACCCAATCCTTTCGCGAATTCCTCGAAGAGCTCCCGCTCTTTACCGTTGTCGAACTTCGGGGTGAGGACTTTCACCGTTACGAAGTGATCGCCCTGTTCCCCATCTTTCCGCAGTCCCTGTCCCTTGAGCCTGAAACGTGTACCGCTGTTTGTACCGGAGGGGATAGTGAGCGCGATGGTTTTTCCGCTGACTGTCCTCACTTGAATCTTTGTCCCGAGGACGGCCTGTGCGATATTGATCGGGATCTCCGAGTAGACTTGTAACCCGTCCCGCTTGAAGAACGGATGATCACCGATCCGGCAGGTGATAAAAATATCACCGGGAGTCCCGCGTTTATCTGTTCTCCCGCCCTGTCCCTTTATCCGGATGGTTGCACCATCAGACACTCCCTGGGGAATCTCGACGGCGATTTTTTTCATTTTTCTTGTAACACCCGATCCCCGGCAATCGGGGCACGGTGTCGCAATGGTGGTCCCCCTACCGCCGCACTGAGGGCAGGGCCTCTTCACCGCGAAGGCTCCCTGGTTGAAAGTAATACTGCCCCGTCCTCCGCAATAACTGCATTTCTGTACCTTCGAACCCGGTTTCGCCCCCGAACCCCTGCAGGTGGAACATTCGGCTTCGACCGGAACCGAAATGACCCGTTTCCCGCCTTTTATAATCTGCTCAAGAGGTATTTTTATCTCGAGGTGAATATCCTTCCCCTTCTTTGACTCCTGCCGCCTGGGTCCGAAGTCATTGAAAGAGAAGAAGGATTTGAACATTTCCCCCAGATCACTGAAGTTTTCGAAGGGAGAACCACCGCCCATCCCATCGGGCGGCTGGTACTGGGTAAAATCCCTGAACCGGCCCCCGCCCCATGCTCTCATAGCATCATACTGCTGCCTCTTCTCCTTATCACTGAGAATACTGTATGCTTCGGAGATTTCCTTGAACTTCTCAGCGATGTGGGGATTCCCACGATTGGAATCCGGATGGTACTTTTTGGCAAGCTTCCGGAAGGCTTTCTTTATCTCTTCCCTGGACGCTTTCTCGCTCACTCCAAGGATTTCATACAGATCTTTTCCATCAACCAATTGCATCACCCCGCATCAGCATCGGGATTTCCCGCTGTAATACTCGGGCAGTGATCCTTTTCATTCTGATTCTCCAGCCTCCCCGGCCCCTCCTCCCTCTGGTTCTACAAATTTATATACCTTAACCCTCGCCGGCCTGAGCAACGAATCCCTGTACATGAATCCGCGAACCAGTACCTCGGCAACAATGTAATCCTGATCTTTGTCCTCGACACTCTGAATTTCCACGGCTTCGTGATAGGTGGGATCAAACGGTTTCCCCTCAGCATCGATTTCCTCGAGCCCTTCCTTCGACAGAAAATCCATGATGCCTTTCTCGATCAGCCTGATCCCCTCAATCAAACTCCCGGCATCATCGGTGTTATTGGGAGCATCGAGGAATCGCTTCATATCATCGATATAGGGGATAAGAGAGAGAATCAGATCCCCCCGGGCTCTCCGCCAGTTCTCCTCCCTCTCTCTCATCATTCTCTTCCGGTAGTTCTCGAATTCTGCTTTGAGCCGCTGGAGATGATCGAGGTACTCATCGGCTTTCGTCTTGAGTTCACTGACAGCAGGGTCATGGGCCACGGTATCTTCTTCTTCCTCCTTCTCGTCCGGGGTGATGTGTTCCTCCCCGGAAGCTTCGATGTTTTCGTCACTGGTCTCCCCGGATTTGCTTTTCTCCTTTCTTCCTTCCGAGGACCGGTTATCCACCACTTTAATTTCTATGGTATCATCATGACCGGAAGTCTGCTCCCGGTTCTTCTCCTCTTTGTCCTTCCTCCCTCTCTTGTGCACCTCGTTCCCTCCTTTCCTCTAAAAACATTCTGCCCAGAAAGAGTATGTATAATCGAGCAATTACCACGATATAGGATACTCAGCTTTCCTCATTAACGCAAGACCCTAGGGTTCTGTCATGTAAGAAGTGGCGCAAGATCACGAAGTAATTTTGTCTGCCTGCAAGGCTCGACTGAGGGAGCATAGCAGGGCTATGTGACTGAAGGAGCAACGCTGCAGGCAGATAAAAGGACAAGTGA
>CAZZKG010000050.1:0-12875 GCA_964654825.1 uncultured Gemmatimonadota bacterium
TATTGACAGAGTTTCACCCGGAGTTTATGTTTATGTCGTTGATCCGGTCTCTGCCAAAGACCCCGATCTCTGTAACCCTTTCGCCACCATAGCTCAGCTGGCCAGAGCAACGCATTCGTAATGCGTAGGTCGAGGGTTCGAATCCCTCTGGTGGCTTATACTTGTGTGTTATTCGTTCAGCGCGTAACCCCACTCCATCGCGTCTCGTACCGGTACTCTTGTTTATTACGATGATAAAACACAGGGAGTCCTTCTGCACATGCTCAAGGTGAGTGTATCAGGCATACGGGGAATCGTCGGCGAATCACTGACGCCGGAGGTGGCGCTACGGTTTTCGGCCGCTTTCGGGAACATTCTCGGTGGCGGGGCCGTCGTCGTGGGAAGGGACACGAGGCCGAGCGGCGAGGGGCTCACGGCTGCGGTAGTCTCGGGACTCCTCGCGACCGGCTGCGACGTCACCGACATCGGCATCGCTCCGACGCCGACAGTGCTGTTTGCGAGGAAAAGCCTCGGTGCCACCGGTGCCGTCGTGGTCACGGCCAGCCACAACCCCGAGGAATGGAACGCGCTCAAGATCGTGGGGCCGGACGGCCTGTTCCTCCACGGGGATCTGAGCGAGCAGCTCCTCGAACGTTACTCGAACGGTGAAATTACCTGGAACAGCTGGGAGGGCGCAGGCGTATACTCTGAGGTGGATGGAATCTCCCGGCATCTCGAATCTATCCTCTCTCTTCCTGTTATCGATGCCGATCGGATAAAAGACAGGGGATACCGTGTTGTCATCGACTGTGTGAACGGAGCAGGGAGTGAGGCCGCTTCAAAACTTCTCTCGAGTCTCGGCTGCGAAGTGACCGGCATAAACTGCGGGATGAGCGGTGATTTTACCCGAGGCCCCGAACCGGTTGCCGAGAATCTCGGGGAACTCGAAAAAGAGGTCGTAAAACAGAAGGCGGACATCGGTTTCGCCCTCGACCCGGACGCGGACAGGCTGTCGATCGTCGATGAGACGGGAAGTGCCATCGGTGAAGAGATGACGCTGCCGCTCGTGATCGATCTCATCCTCGAGAAGGAGCCAGGTCCCGTCGTGGTGAATCTCTCGACGTCGCTGGTCTGTGAAGAAGTCGCAGGTGCCCACGGCGTAAAATGTTTTCGGGCGCCGGTGGGTGAGGCGAATGTCGCTCTCTTGATGCGGGGCCGGGGAGCAGTGATCGGGGGTGAGGGTAACGGAGGTGTGATGTATCCCGGGCTTCATACGGCCCGGGACGGGATCCTGGGGATGGCGCTTGTGCTGCAGCACATGGCAGAGAAGGAGAAGACGATCGGTGAGGTCGTGAAGGCGTACCCGGCGTACCACATCATCAAGAGAAAAGTCGAAGTGAAGGATGGCAGCACCGGAGACATTCTCCGGGAGCTCGAGTCACATGCTTTTGGAAACGTGAACCGGGATGACGGTCTGAGGATATCGGGTGGAGGGAAGTGGGTGCACCTGAGACCCTCCAACACGGAGCCTGTCCTGCGGATCATCGCCGAAGCCCGGTCTCCGGAAGAAGCACTCGGACTGGCGACAGAGTTCGAGGAAATAATCATTGAGCTTTTAGAGTGAGTATGTTATAGATTAGCGAATTCCTGAGGGGGATACAGATTCTCCCGAACGGCAACTTTCTGGACAACTCGCAAGGACGGTAAGGGTGTGCGGCATAATCGGATTCATCGGAGATAAAGAAGCGGTACCATTACTGCTCGAGGGTCTCAAGAAACTCGAGTACCGGGGGTACGATTCCGCCGGTATCTCTTTACTGGATGGTGACAAACTCACGACCATCAAACGGCCGGGGAAGATCGCCGATTTCGAGAATGTCGTGCTGGAGGAGAATCCACGCGGCACCCTGGGGATCGCCCACACGAGATGGGCCACGCACGGTGCTCCGACGCAGGAAAACGCCCATCCCCACACTGGCTGCCATGGTGAACTGTCGGTCGTTCACAACGGGATCATCGAGAACTGCTACGCCCTCCGCAGGAAACTCGAGGCGGAAGGCCACAACTTCACAACCGATACCGACACCGAAGTCCTCGCCCACCTGATCGAACAGTACTTCGATGGCTGTCTCGAAGATGCTGTGAGACAGGCCCTCCGGAAGGTCGAGGGAACTTACGGTATGGTTGTCATCTCCTCTAAGGATCCGGACAAGATCGTCGCCGCCAGAATGGGGAGCCCTCTCGTGCTCGGGATCGCCAACGGAGATTATTATGTTGCATCCGACGTGAGTGCTCTCGTCTCCCACACAAGGCAGGTCATCTACCTCGACGACGGTGAGATGCTCACCCTCACGAGAGAGGGCTACACGACCACCGACCTCAACAATATCGAGATATTCAAAAACATCTCCGAGGTGTCTCTCGACATCAAGGAGATACAGAAGGGCGGCTATCCCCACTTCATGCTCAAGGAGATCATGGAGCAGCCGGCCTCTATCCGGAACAGCATGCGGGGAAGGCTCCTCAGGTACGACGGTACTGCCAAGTTCGGCGGCCTGAACATCACGAGAGCACAACTCGAAGAAGTCGAGCGTATCGTCATCACCGCCTGCGGCACATCGTGGCACGCCGCTCTCATCGGTGAGTACATGATCGAGGAGCTCGCACGTGTACCGGTCGAAGTCGAGTATGCGTCAGAGTTTCGGTACCGTGATCCGATTGTCACACCGAAGAGCCTCGTGATCGCGATCAGCCAGTCGGGTGAGACTGCCGACACGCTTGCGGCGATACGTGAAGCGAAGCGCCGGGGCGCGAAGATCTTCGGGATCGTCAACGTGGTCGGGAGCACGATCGCCCGCGAGGCCGACGGGGGTATATACATCCATGCGGGTCCTGAGATCGGAGTCGCATCGACCAAGGCATTCAGCTCTCAGATAACATCGCTCGCTCTGTTTACCCTGCTGCTGGGGAGGATCAGAGGAGCCATCACGCCGGAGAAGGGGAGAGAAATCATTTCGGCCATTGAGAAGCTCCCGCATCAGGTGGAGGAGATCCTTGGCCGGAACGATCAGATCCTCGAGTTGAGCAGGAAGTACTGTAACCATGTCAATTTTCTCTACCTTGGCCGGGGATACAACTTCCCCGCCGCGCTCGAGGGTGCGCTCAAGATGAAAGAAATTTCGTACATCCATGCAGAGGGTTATCCGGCGGCAGAGATGAAACACGGCCCGATCGCCCTCATCGATGAAAATATGCCGGTCGTGTTCATCGCAGTGAAGGATTCGGTCCATCAGAAGGTTCTCTCGAACATCCAGGAAGTGAAAGCGCGCCAGGGCAATGTCATCGCAATCGCCAACGAGGGGGACACCGAGCTCGAAAAACTCGCCGACCACGTGATCACCGTACCCGAGACCATAGAAGCTCTCTCCCCGGTCCTCACGACCATACCCCTCCAGCTTCTCGCTTACCATGTGGCGGTGCTCAGGGGATGTGATGTCGACAAGCCGCGTAACCTGGCGAAGAGCGTGACAGTCGAGTAAAGGAATAAAGCCCGCCGATGAGAGTTGTCCTCCAGAGAGTGTCAAAAGCCGGTGTCACCGTATACGGGAAAGAGATATCCTCGATCGGTAGAGGTCTCCTCCTGCTGGTGGGTGTCGGCAAGGGGGATAACGAAGAGAACATTACCTGGCTAGCCGAGAAATGCGTGAACCTGCGTATCTTCCCCGACGAAGAGGACAGGATGAACCTGTCTCTGCTCGACATCGGCGGAGAAGTGCTTGCCATCTCGCAGTTCACACTCTATGGAAACATCCGGAAAGGGAGAAGGCCGAGCTTCGTCGACGCCGCACCGCCTGAAGAGGCAGTAACACTTTTCGACCGGTTTGTCGAGATCATCGGTGGTATGGGAGTTGTCGTGAAGAAGGGAATGTTCGGAGCGATGATGGATGTCGAGCTCATCAACACCGGCCCGGTCACGATCATCATGGAAAGGTGAAATGGAATCTCGTGAGACAGCGGTTCCCTTCGTACTCGCTTCTGCTTCCCCGAGGAGGAAGATGCTTCTCGAGATGATCGGACTACCGCACGAGGTGATCCCACCGACGCTCGAAGAGGACATCTTCGTCTGCGACGATCCTCCCGAAAGGGTTCTCACTCTGGCCAGGGAGAAGGCGAACAGGGTGAGGGACGGTGTGAAGGAGGGGGTCATCCTTGGTGCCGACACGCTCGTGGTGCACAACGGGTGGATCCTCGAGAAACCGCGATCCCGCGCGGATGCCGTCAGGATGCTCACCACTCTTGCAAACGAGTGGCACGAAGTGTACACCGGTTTGCACCTTATCGACACTGGCACTGACAGCTCCCGGAGGGGTTACGAAGTGACCCGCGTACGGTTCAGAGATCTGGACCGCGACGAAATTGATGTCTATCTTGATACAGGAGAACCTATGGATAAGGCCGGGAGTTACGGCATCCAGGGGTTCGGGGCCGTATTCATCGAACGTGTCGAGGGCTGCTATTTCAACGTCGTGGGGCTGCCACTCTACAAACTGATCCTGCTCCTCTCGGAACTCGGCTACTGTTTCGATTTCAAAAGACTCAGGAGAAAGTGAATTGATTGAAGCTATTCGATACAACGGCGATACGGTCCGGATTATAGATCAGACCGAGCTTCCCGGTAATCTCGTCTACCGGGATCTGAAGACTGCGGAAGAAGTGCGCGAAGCGATCAGGGCCCTCAGGATCCGAGGCGCTCCGGCAATCGGGATCGCCGGTGCCATGGGTGTATACCTCGGCCTGGCCGAAAAAGAATTCACGGGTGAAGCCCAGCTGTTCGAGGAACTCGAACATGTGTCGCACTTCATGGCCACAGCCAGACCGACCGCGTACAACCTGTTCTGGGCGATAGACCGGGTGAAACAGAAGGCGCTGACCGCAGGGGGGAAGGGGCCCAAGGAGATCCTCAGATCGATCAGGAGCGAGAGTGAGGCCATTCTTGAGGAGGAGAAGCTGATGTCCCGAAGGATGGGAGAGAACGCGAATTCT
Source organism: uncultured Gemmatimonadota bacterium (assembly GCA_964654825.1). Classification (GTDB taxonomy): domain Bacteria; phylum Gemmatimonadota; class CAZMKB01; order CAZMKB01; family CAZMKB01; genus CAZZKG01. Next base: position 5,023 of record CAZZKG010000050.1, read on the forward strand.
CTGATAATGGACGGGGCGACTGTCTTAACCCATTGCAATACCGGCAGCCTTGCCACGGGGGGCATCGGGACGGCGCTCGCCGGGATCTACGCGGCGAAAGAGGCCGGAAAGACGGTAAGAGTGTTCTCCTGCGAAACGCGACCTCTTCTTCAGGGAGCGCGCCTCACGGTGTGGGAGCTCATGGAGGAAGGGATCGAGGTTACCCTGATCACCGACAACATGGCGGCTCACGTCATGCGCGACAAGGGGGTTGACCTGGTGATGCTCGGGGCCGACAGGATTGCCCGAAACGGCGATACTGCCAACAAGATAGGGACTTACCAGCACGCTCTGAGCGCTCAGGCGCACGGGATCCCTTTCTACGTCGTCGCGCCCATCTCTTCGATCGACCTGGAAACCCCGAGCGGGGAGGATATCGAGATCGAGGAGCGGGACGAAACTGAGGTGGCCGAGATACGGGGATACAGGATCGCCCCGGTCGGGGCAGCCGTCTACAATCCCGCATTTGATGTGACTCCCGCTGCCCTTATTACGGCAATCGTGACTGACAGGGGAATAGTGGAAAAACCGGACGAAAAAAAGATACTGAATCATTGCCGGAAATAGCTTGAAAATATTGACAATATATAATTTCGATATAGATTTTAGAATCTATATCATAAATTGTGAACAGGAGTATTCGGTTTGAAAACAATGATTCCGAAAAAAGAACAAATCGAGCAGAAATGGTATCTCATCGATGCCGATGGACAGATACTCGGGCGCCTGGCCACACAAGTGGCACAAATCCTCAGAGGCAAGCACAAACCGATCTTCACACCGCATCTGGACACGGGTGATTTTGTGGTGATCGTAAATGCTGACAAGGTGCGGCTCACCGGGAAAAAAGTCGAGCAGAAAGAGTACTTCAGGCACAGCGGTTATCCCGGCGGGGGCAGGTTCATCAGTTTCCGGAGGATGATCGACCGACACCCGGACAGGGTGATCAGACTGGCGGTGAAGGGGATGCTTCCACACAACCGTCTGGGCCGAAAACTCCTGAAAAAGCTCAAGGTGTACAGCGGCTCTAAACATCCGCACGAGGCACAGAAACCCGAATCGTTCGAGCTTCCGTACCGTGCGTAAGGTTTTTTCCGTGGTACCACCGCACGGCGTCTGTCGATGGTGTTTTTTAAGCGAGATTATACATATGGATATGCAGCAGCAGGTAAAGCCCTGATCACTCACGATGGAGGATGATTTTGAGCGAAAACTACATACATGCCATCGGGTCGAGAAAGACCTCCGGCGCCCGGGTGTATCTGATACCGGGTAAGGGTGAATGGCTCGTCAACGGAAAGCCCATCGCCAGTTATTTCAGCAAAGAGGGTCACGTCAACACCTGCGAAGAACCGCTCAAGCTGGTGGACGCCCTCGGCAAATTCGACATCAAGGCCAGGGTGAGGGGTGGGGGGCTCAGCGGCCAGGCGGATGCGATCCGCCACGCGGTGGCGAAAGCCCTCGTTTTGATCGATGAGAACTATAAAAAACCGATGAAGGATGCTGGGTTTCTCACGCGGGACGCCCGCATGGTCGAACGAAAAAAATACGGGAGACCGAAAGCCAGAAAACGGTTTCAATTTTCCAAGAGGTAATAAACGGAGAGACTATGGAGGTATCGACACTGAAAGATCTACTGGAAGCGGGTGTACACTTCGGCCACCAGACGAGACGATGGAATCCGAAGATGCGCAGGTTCATTTTCGGCGAACGAAACGGCATCTACATCATAGACCTTCAGAAAACTTTGCGGCAGCTTGAAAAAGCAAGAGGACTCGTGAAGGATAAAGTCGCTGATGGGGAAAAGGTGCTTTTCGTCGGTACGAAACGTCAGATAAAGGAAGTGGTTCGCGAAGAGGCTGTGCGGTGCGGCATGTACCACGTGACCAACCGGTGGCTCGGCGGCATGCTGACCAATTTCCAGACGATCCGCAAGAGCATCCGCCGCTTGAAGGATCTCGAACAGAAGCAGGTTGACGGCTCCTTCGAGGGTCTGACCAAGAAGGAGGTTCAGAAACTCAAAAGGGAAACCGTAAAACTCGAATCTATGCTCGGCGGCATTAAGGAAATGGATTCACTTCCCACGATACTGTTTATAGTCGATGCCAAAAAAGAGAAAATTGCCGTCAACGAGGCGAGAAAGCTCTCTATCCCGATCGTCGCCATCGTTGATACCAATTCAGACCCCGAACCGATAACCATTCCCATCGCCGGCAACGACGATGCTATCAGAAGCGTTCGGCTCATCACATCCGCGGTCGCCGGGTCCGTCATCGAGGGCAGCGCGATTCGCGAAGCCAGGATGCTGGAGGCTGTGCAGGAGAAGAAGGACGAGGAGGAGACCGTCGGAGAAGAAGTCGGTGGAGGAAAGCGAATCGAGGCTCCGGATGATGTCGATGTGGAAGAGGCCAAAAAACGCATGAAAGGGGTCGCGAAGAAAGTCAGGAAGACACGCAAGGTGAAAAAGACTTCAGAAAAAAATAGCCCTTCTGCGAAGACCAGGGAGAAATCTGCCGCTCCTCAGGAGGCTCCGCCCGAGGCAAAAGCCGCTGATACAGGGGGTGAGGGTGAGGTTACGAAGGGGCAGCCCGATCCTTCCGCTGATCATGGCAAAGATGAATAGGAAGGAGTAGTTTACCGTAATGAGTATCGCAGCCGCTGACGTAAAGAAACTCAGAGAGAAAACATCAGCTGGTATGATGGATTGCAAAAATGCTCTCGTTGAAGCAAAAGGTGACATGGCACTCGCCGAAGATCTCCTTCGCAAGAAGGGGCTGTCGAGAGTAGCGAGAAGGTCCGAGAGGGTTGCGGATCAGGGTATGATCGATTCCTATATCCATCCCGGCAATAAAATTGGTGTACTCATCGAGCTCAACTGTGAGACGGATTTCGTTGCGAGGACGGACGAATTCAAAAAACTCGCCAGAGATCTTGCCATGCAGGTGGCCGCAACCAATCCGCTTGCGGTAGACAGGGAAGGCATCGATGCGTCGACACTCGATAAAGAGAAGGAGATCTTCCGTGCCCAGGCGATCGAGTCCGGGAAGCCGGAGAATATCGCCGATAAAATAGTAGAAGGCAGGATCAACAAATTCTACCAGGAAGTGTGCCTTCTCGAGCAGGCGTTTGTAAAGGACACCGAACGGACCGTCCAGGATGTGGTCAACGACGTCAGTGCCAAGACAGGAGAGAAGGTCAGCGTAAGGAGATTCGCACGGTATCAGCTAGGAGAGTAACATCCTCTCTATGGACCCTCCCGTAAAATACCACAGAATCTTGCTGAAGCTCAGCGGGGAAGCGATGTCGGCACCCGGGAGCTTCGGCATCGACCCGGTATCGATCGAACACATTACCACTGAAATTAAAAACGTCATCGAACTCGGGATCCAGCTCGGTGTCGTCATTGGCGGTGGCAACATCGTCAGGGGCGAAACACTCAGTGCACAGGAGGGAATGGAGCGGGTATCTGCTGATTACATGGGGATGCTCGCGACGGTGATCAACGCGCTCGCTCTCCAGGGATTTCTGGAGCAGAAAGGTATTCACACCAGGGTATTGACGGCAATCCGGATGGAGCAGCTCGCCGAGCCGTATATCCGCCGGAGGGCGTTGCGTCATCTCGAGAAGGGGCGGGTGGTCATCTTCGCCGGAGGCACCGGAAGCCCGTATTTTTCCACAGACACCGCCGCGGTCCTGCGGGCTATCGAAGTGGAGGCTGAGCTCATTCTGAAGGGTACCAAAGTGGATGGTGTCTTCTCGAAGGATCCCATCAAGCATCCGGAGGCTAAATTTTTCGCTGAAATAAAATTAATAGACGTGCTCAAAAAAGGTCTCCGCATCATGGACGCGACGGCCATATCTCTCTGTATGGAAAACCGGATCCCCATTGTCGTATTCAATCTGAGTGAAAAAAATGCCATACCCCGTATCGCCAGGGGTGAACAAATTGGAACCATCGTTCAGGAGTGAATCATGCGACACGAACTACTCGATGAGTGCGAAAAATCGATGTCCAAAACCATCGAAAGGCTCGAAAGGGAATTTGCCGGAATACGTACCGGAGTGGCGTCGCCCAGCCTTCTGGATACGATCCGGGTCGAGGCTTACGGCTCGATGATGAATCTGAGAGAAGTGGCCAACATCGGCGCTCCGGAGCCGCGGCTTCTCGTCATCCAACCGTGGGACAAGACGCTGATTCCCGTGATCGAGAAAGCGATTCTGACATCAGAGCTGGATCTCAATCCGCAGAATGACGGTACCTTCGTTCGGATACCGATCCCTCAACTCACTGAAGAGCGGAGGAAACAGCTCGTCAAAGTGGTACACAAACTTGCAGAAGAGGGGAGGATCGCCATCCGCGGTGTGAGGAGGGAAAGTAACGGCAAGATAAAGAAACTGGAAAAAGATGGAGACATCTCCGAGGATAGTTCGCACAAGCTCCTGAACGATGTGCAGGAGTTGACCGACAAGTACGTCAAGTCGATCGATGAAGTGTTGAGTACGAAAGAGAAAGATATCATGGAAATATAACATTCCCGAGTGCCTTCCGGCTCCTCCGCGTCCCGGTGTCCCTCACTTGTATCCAGTGGTATGTTGTTATATATTAGACTGATAGCAGAAAAAGGATCATGTCATGAGTGAAACTCTCCTTGAAGAAATTCTGAAGAGAGGCGGTGTCCCGGCACACATCGCCGTCATCATGGACGGTAACGGGCGCTGGGCGAAGCAGCGCGGCAGACCACGGGTGTTCGGGCATCAGGCCGGGATGAAGTCGGTGCGTGAGATCATCGAAGCCTGTGGTGATGTTGGAGTACAGGTTCTCACGCTTTATGCCTTTTCCAGCGAGAACTGGCGGAGGCCGAAGCGAGAGGTCAATGCGCTGATGACTATTCTCAAACGATATACCCTGTCCGAGCGTGATGAGCTCAGGAGTCAGGGGATACGCGTCAGAGCGATCGGCAGAATCGGTGAGCTCGAGGAAAGCGCGAGAGAAGCCATTCGGGCAATCGAAGAGTACACCAGTGACGGTGACCGGATGGTTCTCAACCTCGCCATCAATTACGGAGCGAGGCGCGAGATTATCGATGCCGTCAGGACACTGGCCGGTGAAACCGCACGCGGGCGGATCACCCCCCAGGATATCGACGAGCAGCTCTTCTCGGAATTCCTCTACACCTCCGGGAGTCCCGATCCGGATCTGCTCATCAGAACCAGTGGTGAGATGAGGGTCTCCAACTTTCTTCTCTATCAGATGGCGTATACTGAAATATATGTCACAGACATACTCTGGCCCGACTTCAGACGGAGATGTCTGTTCGAGGCGATTCTCGACTACCAAAAAAGGGAGAGACGTTTTGGAAAGGTCTCTTCCGGCAAGTAGCAACCTGTCGAGGAGGGTATACTCCGCAGCCGTTTTTGTTCCTCTCTTCGTCTTTATTTCCTACCTCGGCGGTATTGTTTTCCTCCTGCTGATCGCAATTCTCATCGTTCTCGGGTTGTCGGAGCTCTTCACGATTCTTGCAGCTGGCGGTCTCGAGCCGATGAGAATCACCGGATACCTGATCGCCGTGGCCGTGTGCCTGTTCACTTTTCTCTGTGCCGACAGTCCGAAGCTGATTGTCGCCGGATTTACCGCTACGGTCATTTTTGCGCTCCTCCTGTTTCTAGTCGGGAGGATAACCGGCCGGGTGTCGGGATCTCTGCTGTCTTCGATCGGCGGGGTACTCTACGTTGGCTGGCTCTTTTCACTTCAGATCCCGCTGCGGGAGACAGGGGCGAAGTTTCTCTCCGGCAGTACACACGAACCCGATATCTCCGGGTGGCTACTTCTTATGTTCAGTTACGCGCTCGTCTGGACCTGTGACACGGGCGCTTACTTCGTCGGGCAACGCTTCGGGCAGAGGAAGCTCATCCCCTCAGTCAGTCCCGGGAAGACGGTCGAGGGTGCCATTGGAGGCTTTATGTGTACCATTCTGGTGGCTTTCCTTTTCCGGGGGCTATTCCTCCGTGATCTCCCGATTGGTATGACACTGATTCTCGGTGTGACGGTCGGTGTGGTCAGCCAGCTCGGAGACATATTCGAGTCCAAGCTCAAGAGACAGGGAAACCTGAAGGATTCATCCGACCTCATCCCGGGACACGGTGGGATACTGGACAGATTCGACGGAATGTTGTTTGCGATCCCGGCATTATATTATATATTGTTAGCAGGGGTGTGAGTGATGGGAGTTCAGTGAGGTCGAATATTCATGGTAAAAAGCATAGTCGTACTCGGATCGACAGGCTCCATCGGCCGGAGCACCCTCGAGGTGATCGACAGTCTTCGTGACAGGTTCACCGTGGTGGGTATTTCCTCCAACCGGAGTATCGATGGGCTGCTCGAACAGTGTAATGCTTTCCGGCCCAGGGCCGTGTGTATCGGTGACGAATTGGTCCACGCACAGTTCATCGAAAATGGGAAACCGGCATACCTCGAAGAAGTGTACCGGGGACCTTCGGGACTCACAGAACTTGCAACGATGCAGGGTGTCGATATCGTGGTGAATGCGCTGGTGGGGGGGGTCGGCCTCGAGCCAACCATCGCTTCACTCAGAGCCGGTAAACGGGTCGCACTGGCCAACAAGGAATCTCTGGTCATGGCCGGTGAGATCGTTCTCGAAGCAGCGAGGCAGAACGGCGGCGAGGTAGTTCCCGTCGACAGCGAACACAGCGCTGTGTTCCAGCTCCTCCAGGACAAACCGAGAAAGTCGATCAGAAAGGTCATCCTGACTGCCTCGGGCGGGCCGTTCAGGCAGAGTACCCCTGAAAAACTGGCACATGTCTCGGTCGAAGAGGCGCTCGATCACCCGACGTGGGATATGGGGAGAAAAATCACCGTGGACTCCGCAACACTGGCAAACAAGGGACTCGAAGTCATCGAGGCCCATCACCTGTTCGGTCTCGATTACGACCGGATTCAGGTTCTCGTCCATCCACAATCCATCGTCCACTCCATGGTTGAGATGGTGGATGACTCCCTGCTTGCACACATGAGTAAACCGGACATGAAAATTCCGATTCAGTACGCCTTGACCTATCCCGATCGAATTCCTATAACTATATGGGGGGATGGACCCCTCAAACTCGAGTCACTCACCTTCGAGAAAGTCCGTGACGATATTTTTCCCACGCTGGGGTATGCATATAAGGCCGGAAGAAGGGGGGGGACAGCCCCCGTTGCATACAACGCAGCAAACGAAGTGGCGGTTGAAAGATTTCTGGCGCGGGAAATTGCGTTTAATTCGATTCCTTTAATTGTAAAATGGGCTCTCGACAACCATCCATTCGGTGAGCATCCGGACCTCGAACAGATACTCAACGTCGACGGGTGGACGCGGGAGAATACTTCCCTCCTGAGACTTGACCAATTATGAGAGGTGATCTGATACAATGACTACAATCCTTGCGACTGTTTTCGTACTCGGTGTTCTCATCTTCGTCCATGAGCTCGGACACTTCGTTATTGCAAAGTGGGTGGGTATAGGTGTCCCCCGGTTCTCCATCGGACTCGGCCCCAAGATATTCAGCGTAAAAAGAGGTGAGACAGAGTACCGCCTCTCCTGGATTCCCTTCGGCGGGTATGTGAAGATGGCGGGCGACAGGACCGCCGAGGCGATCGAAGGCAGTGACGAAGAGTATGAATTTCCTCCCGAGAAGGAGTTTGATAGAAAACCCATCTGGTCTAGAATGATGGTTGTGAGCGCCGGTTCAGCGATGAACTTTATCTGGGCCATCCTCGTATTCTCGTGGATCTTTTATTCGACAGGGCTGCAGAG
>CAZZKG010000050.1:12975-27838 GCA_964654825.1 uncultured Gemmatimonadota bacterium
GTTGTCACCAGGGGTGGGCCGGCTGATAAAGCCGGTATCAAACAGGGAGATCATTTTCTTGTTATCAAAAAGGACACCCTGTCATATTCAATAAACAGGTGGATGGATGCTGTCAACATCATCCACGCGAGTCCGGAGGAAGAACTATCTCTCACCATGCAGCGCGGGGACTCGGTTTACACCGTCACAGTCATCCCCGGGAAACAGCAGATACCCGATTCTGAATCAACCATGAAAGAAGTAGGCCTGATCGGTATATCACAACTGTCGATCTCCAGGCCGCTTTCTTTCACCGCGTCGATCCACGAGGGCGTCAGCCGGTCGGTATTTCTGGCCGGCTACATTCTTGACCTGCTCGGGAAGCTCATCACGGGCGACATCTCACCACGGCTCATCGGGGGACCTATCCTGGTGGGACAGATGGCAGGGCAAAGTGCGAAGCAGGGATTTTCCACACTCCTCTCTTTCATGGCACTGTTCAGCGTCAACCTCGCGGTGCTAAATATGCTTCCGGTCCCGGTTCTTGATGGCGGGCACGTTGTGTTCCTACTGATCGAATTCCTGAGACGCAGGCCGCTCACCGTCGAGCAGAGGGCGAAGGTCTCACAGATCGGGTTCATCCTCCTGATCCTGTTGATGGTACTTGTGTCATCCAACGACATACTCAGGATTCTCGGATTCTGATCCACAGGTCCAGGGTTTTCTCACGCTCCGTGGTGTTTGGGTTCCCTGATGCCGGAGGTGTTCGATGATCAAAAAGATCGAGACAAATAATGCGCCTGCTCCAATAGGTCCCTATTCACAGGCCGTGTTAATCGAGGCGATGGGACTCGTCTTCACCGCGGGGCAGATCGCACTCGATGCGGATTCGGGTGAGATGATTGTGGGTGGTGTGGAGGATCAGACATTCAAGGTCATGGAAAATCTGAAAGCGGTTATCGAGGCGGCAGGCGGGAATATGGGAAGTGTCATCAAAACGACGATTTTCCTAAAGGACATGGCGGATTTCCCGAAAGTAAACACCGTGTACGAAAGGTATTTCAGCACACCACCGTACCCGGCACGATCGACCGTGGAAGTTGCCTCTCTCCCGAAAGATGCACTCGTTGAAATAGATGCTGTGGTAAAAGTTTGCTGATGAGGTCGTTCAAAAGTGGTAAATCCTAACAGGTGAGAACGTTCCGTGTGCCGGGGTCCCTTATCTGTCTGACTTTTATTTGAATTTCACCTCAAACTGCTTGACATCCCCGTAAATATTGTGGTATAATATTGCAAGACACGTACAATGAAAAATACAAATCGGAGGGGGATAATGAGACATCTCTTACTACTACTAATATTTTTGTGTGTGCTTATCATACCACCTGTATCTGCGACCGTGATCGACGTACCGGGAGATGCCGCGACGATTCAGGGAGGCATCGATCTGGCTGTCGATGGTGATACTGTTATCGTCGATACCGGTCTCTATGTCGAACTCATTTCGTTTAAAGGTAAGAACATTGTCGTTACCAGCAGGTTCATCTTCGACGAAGATCCGGCGATCATCGACGCAACGATTATCGATGGGGCTGTTCCGGTCCGCGGTAATCCGGAGCCCGACACTGCAAGCGTGGTGAGGTTCGTCGGAGGTGAAGGACCGGGTGCAATGCTTGCCGGATTCACGATCACCAACGGCCAGGGCACTATCGGCAAGCACGGAGGTCGTAAGAAGGGCGGAGGTGTGTTCATTGCCGACGCATCCCCCAGAATCAAGTTCAACAACATAACCGGTAACACAGCCTTCGACGGCGGCGGTGTCTATCTGTTTCTCTCCGGCGCCGAGATCGGCAGAAACATCATTTATGACAACAACGCGACCTGGGGCGGCGGGATAATGATGAGACGGTGTGACGCCCTCATCATCAACAACACGATCGATGCCAACTCCGCTTCCCAGGAGGGCGGTGGTATCAGGATAATCGGGCCCGAAGCTCCCCTTCTGCGCAACAACATCATCTCGAACAATATTGGAGCCGGTGTATATGAGACCGGTGTCGACAGTCTCTTCGTAGACTACAACGACAACGTTGCTAATATCGGCGGCAGGTATGACGGGACCATGTTCATAGAAGGTCCCGGCGAGATCCACTGTGACCCGAAGTTCGTCGACCGGGCAGCCGGCAATTACGATCTGCAGGCTCTCTCTCCCTGTATTGACTCCGGCAGCGAGGAGTTTACACAGATACCTCCTCACGGCGGCGATCGGATCGACATAGGTGCCTACGAGTATCGGTATGATGTCACATGCAATTTTCTCAAATTTTTCCATACGCCGACCGAAGGTTCACCGTGTGACACCGTGTGCTGGGACGTCAAGCTGACGAACCGAACTGACTCTGTGCAGGTGTACGATGTCTGGGTTGATGTGAGCGGGCCGAAGTGTAAACTCTGGGATTATATTTTTGACATGGAGTTTCCACCGCGCACAACCTACTACGCCACGATCTGTCTCTATATCCCCTGCTGTGCGAAGGAAGGTCTTTACACGGCCAAGGGGAAGGTGGGTGTGTTCGATGATTTCATCTTCACTGCTGAGGTTTTCCAGGGTCAGATAATCGAGAGCGCCGATCCTCCGGTAGAGAAGAAAATCGCATTTGACGATGACTGGTGGGTAATGATCGATATCCACGACAGGTTCATTTCAGATAGATAAGTATTTATCTCCGGCATCCTACCGGGTGTCGCAACAGGTAACCCCTGTCCTGGGAGCTGATCGAAGCTTTGAGGGCAGGGGGTTTTTTCATTTCGAATCGAAGGCGAATTTTCCGATATGTGATAGCAGGTATGAGGAAACGGGAATCTCTCCTGATTCTCATCCCGGCTACACCTTCCTACCCGTGTCAAGTTTTATTTACCTCGAAACAATATCCTGTCATTGACAAACTTCCCCTTGAAACATAGAATCTTCTATGTTTCTCAGAGTTCTGGATCCTCGAGAACCGTTGATGGTGAGCGTTTTTTGGAGGCGATGACCTCAAGTGTTGAGTGGTTCCATCGAAAAACAATTCCCGAAGATTCCCGGGGTCAATTGTATCTGGATTACCCTGTTGTTGATCCTGTTCTCATTGACCGGATGCGGAAGGAAACCCGCGAACGTTATTCTCATTATGGTCGACACGTTACGGGCAGATCACCTTTCCTGTTACGACGGAACAGATGCGGAGACACCGCACATCGACAGGATTGCTAGTGAAGGATTTCTCTTCACGAATATACACACAGCGGCTCCGACGACACTTGCTTCAACGAGCTCGCTCATGACCTCAATGTATCCGAGAATGCACGGAACACTCCGAAACGATATGTCCCTTGACAAATCCCTTCTCACTGCCGCCGAAGCTTTTGAACAGCTCGGATTCAACACCGCTGGATTCGTTTCGTCGTATGCACTGCAATCGAGCTCAGGTATCGCGCAGGGGTTCTCGGTGTACAACGAGGATTTCACCGGATCACTCGGAGGGTTCGTTCTGCAGAGAAGGGCAGGTGCGGTAAACAATGCCGTCACCTCGTGGCTCGAAGACAAGCCGGCGGAGCCTTTTTTCCTCTTCGTCCACTACTTCGATCCACACGTGCCGTACGCACCGCCGCCGCCCTTCGACACGTCAACCGGTGGGTACGGCGAAACGCCGGTCACCGGTACGATGGAGGATGTGAGAAACCTTAAGATCTTCCTGAGGGATGGCGGGAAGATCGATAACAGGCTCGAGCGGATGAGGGAGCTCTACCGGGGTGAGGTGAGGTACACTGACAGCGAGATCGGAAAACTTCTGGAGCTGCTCGAAGGCAAAGGTCTTCTGGACCGGACTCTCCTCGTATTCACAGCGGATCACGGCGAGACTTTCTGGGAACACAGGGATATGCGCGAGTACATTGATCACGGCTACATGGTGTACGAAACAACGGCACACATCCCATTGATCATGCGCATGCCGGGAAGGGTTCCGGTTGGGAAGAGTGAAATCCTGGCAAGCAACATTGACATCATCCCGACTGTGTTCGATCTTCTGGGGCTGGAGATACCCCGGGATTTCATGGGACGAAGTCTCCGCAAAGTGATCGATGGGGGGGAGATGAATGAGGTACCCGTCTACTGTGAGGCGACGAAACCCTACGGTAGGATCGAGCTGGGTGCGGTGTTCAAAAATGATAAGAAACCGAAGTGCGTGATCCTGGACGGAAAGAAGTTGGTATGGCTCCCCTTCTGGGATAATCTGGAGGAACTGTATGATCTTCGCCGGGATCCGGAAGAGAACAAGAATCTCCTGGGAGATGAATCGTATTCAGCCGAAACACAGAAGTTGAGGAGCCTGCTCCGTCAGTGGTCGAGAGAAGGATCGGGGATCGCGCGGAGTGCCCGGTCGCGAGTGGACGAGGAGACCCTCCGGAAGCTCGAGGCGCTCGGCTACCTCATGGATGAAAAAAGCAAGAAGTAGGAACATGTGAAAGTGATTACCGGATCGGTGGCGAAAATTTCTGGAAATATGTTGAGACAGTAACCGTACGTGCGGCGGGGGAGATAGAGGAATGAGTGATGAACAACTGAAAAGGGAAAAACCGGTCATCGAGGTTACGAAGAGCGGTCCTTACCTGGTGAAGGGGTTCGAGATTCTCAGGAATTCAATGGGTGAAGATCTGCAGGTCTCGCCGGTGACAGCCCTGTGCCGGTGCGGGGCTTCACATAGAAAACCCTACTGCGACGGATCGCATGTGGAAATCAATTTCGTGGGAGAACCGCCGTCTGAAAGGAAGTCTTATCGGGTGAAGGAGTATGTCGGCCGGGAGATCACCATTGTCGACATCAGGAAAGTGTGTTCGCACAGCGAGGAGTGCATCAAGGGTTCTCCCGGGGTGTTCAGGAAGGACGCACGACCCTGGATCGACCCTGACGGGGCAGCTGCTGATGAGATCATGAGAACTGTTCGAAAATGTCCGTCGGGGGCGCTCAGTTACAGGTTTAGGGATACGCACTACAGGGGAATCGACCATGACCCTGCCATTACGGTGAGTAAGAACGGACCCCTGGAGGTGGTCGGGGGAATCGAGCTCGCTGGTGAGTCGGGTCGGGCTCCGGCGACACCTTACCACTACACGCTCTGCCGCTGTGGAGCTTCGAACAACAAGCCATTCTGTGACGGAAAACACCACGAGGTGGAGTTCACCGACTACGACAACTAGTGTTCTGTCCTCAGAGCGCTCAAAATTATCAAGTATCGGGTTGACTTGTGAAATCTCCTGTGGTACAATAACGACTGGTCGAATTGTTGTCTCTATTTGACAGGCTTGGCCGGCAGGATGTGGGTGGGAGAGGGAACGCTTTTTTAAGAAAATCTCATGATGAATGAGGAAGACGGAGGATTTTATGAATCCGATCTGGCAAAAATCAACTTTGGTTTGTGTGTTGTCTCTTCTGCCTCTTGGATTCCTGTTCGCTGGTGCCGTCCCCGTTGTGGAGAAGGCGACTGTCTCCGAGAAGGCCGTCGTCGTGGAGAATCCAAAGGTTCACATCTGGATTTGCTTCACGGACAAGGGTGAATCTTCCGTCAGGGACATCGAATATATGCTCGACACCGCTTCAGCGGATCTCCTCCCCCGAGCCAGGGCCCGAAGATTGAAGAACATGGGCCCTCGTGTCGTCGACTACCTAGATGTCCCGGTAAGTGAAGTCTATGTTGATCATCTGCAGCAGCTTGGTGTAAAGTTGCGGCACCGGTCGAAGTGGCTGAATGCGATCAGTGTCGAGGTGGACCTCGCATTGATCCGCGAGATCAGGGCACTACCATATGTGACGAAGATCGCCCCGGTGAGGAAACTCATCAGGCCGGAGGTGTTCGAGCAGGAAAACCAGGTGTTCGAGCGGAGCGCCGGCGAACCGGTCCCGGACCTTTCTGCCGGTCGCGGTGATCCCGATTTTTATGGCCCTTCGTATCCTTACCTGAACGAGATAGGTGTCGTCGCCGTTCACGATTCCGGCTACTCCGGTGCCGGTGTTCTCGTGGGCATGCTCGACACCGGTTTCTACAAAGAGCACGAAGCGTTCGATAGCCTGACCGTCGCCTCAGAGTGGGATTTTATCTTCGGTGACGGAGAAACACAGAACGAACCGGAGGATGATGAGGCACAGGATGAGCACGGCACCATCACCTGGTCGATCATCGGAGGTTTCTCACCCGGATCCCTGATCGGCCCCGCATACGGAGCCTCTTACGTGCTGGCAAAAACAGAGGACATCACATCAGAAACTCCCCTTGAGGAGGACAACTACGTGGCTGCCCTGGAGTGGATGGACAGCCTGGGTGTTGACTTAACGAGCTCCTCTCTCTCGTACCGGTGGTTCGATGATCCGGGAGATGATTATGGCTGGGAGGATCTCGACGGGAACACGGCCACAACAACAATCGCGGTTGATATTGCCGCATCGAGGGGGATCCTGTGTGTCACTTCGGCAGGTAACTACGGGCCCGACCCGGGAAGTCTGGGGACTCCGGCTGATGCCGACAGTGTTATCTCCGTGGGTGGGACAGACGAGGAAGGCGGCCTGCTGTGGTTCAGCTCCCGGGGACCCACTTTCGATGGCAGGACCAAGCCCGAGGTGCTCGCGCGGGGAGTCGACGTTTACTGCGCTTTTCATTCATCTCCTTCCTCATACACCTATGCCGCCGGAACCAGTGTCTCTTGCCCGCTGGTAGCGGGTTCGGCTGCCCTGGTGATGGAGGCTCATCCTGACTGGAGTGCCATGCAGGTGAGGGCGGCGCTCATGTGGACGGCACACCGCGCGGCGAATCCTGACAACGAGTGGGGCTGGGGGCTCATCGATGTCCATTCTGCGATCTACAATGTGACCTCTCCCCGTCACATCGTGCCCACAGGCTCTCTACTGCCGGGTACGAGTCCGGAAGGGCTGTATCGGTAAGCGGGAGGGAAAAGCGTAGTTTTCTCACCCGATCCAACCACATTATTCTCCACGAGGGAAGGAGTACAACATAAAGAGGGCTCTTGTGATATTCTTTTTATCGGCAGTCGCAATCCACGGTACGCTCCATGCGGGGAACATCCAGAAGGAAGCGGTACCCCCGTACCAGTCGAACGGCTTTTTCGTCAGTTACTACATGGATGAGTTCTACGGAATAGCCGAGCTTGAAGAGATGCAGAACTTCTATGCGTGTGCCGTCCTTGATCTCACGCGAGAATCCGGACTCTGCGATACGACCTGGGTACTCCAGTGGTGGGAGCCGATTGATCACGGGGAACTTGACATGGCCCAGGTGATCGAGGATTTCGAGACTCTTCCTGAAATCACGGTGACACCCAACTACCAGTACCGTGTTGAGTGGTCGCCGGAGGATCCGGTGATCGAGGTCCAGACGCCATATATCAACCCGAACGACTCGCTTTTTCCCCTCCAGTGGCACATGCAGCAGGACCAGATCAACATGCCGTATGCCTGGAAGAAGACGATGGGTTCACCTGAAGTGGTGATCGGTATAATCGATACGGGGGTGTGGTCTGATCATGAGGACCTTCAGGCGAACCTTTGGATCAATCCGGGAGAGGACCTGAATGGTGACGGGATCATTCAAGCGGAGGAAGTGAACGGCATTGATGATGATGACAATGGTTATCCGGATGATTTCGTAGGATGGGACTGGGTGGACGATGACAATGATCCGAGGCATCCGGTGGATGATTTTGAGTATCATGGAACGAAGGTTATTGGTGTTGCATCTGCTACGACGAATAACCACCTTGGTGTTGCGGGAGCTGGTTGGAATTGCACATACATGCCACTCCGGTCCGGTGTGGGAGGTGGGCTTTGGATACAATACATTGTCCCCGCGATGTTGTATTCGATTCAGCAGAATGTGGATGTGTTGAACTGCAGCTGGTATAACTATTACGGGAATCCGGTTCTCGAAAAACTCACCGAGTGTCTGTACGACAGCGGGACGGTGGTTGTGTGCGCTGCCGGGAACGATGGTCGGGATGATGTGGCCTATCCTGCTGGGTATGAATGTGCCGTCGCCGTTGCCGCGACAGAACAGGACAAGTCCCTCGCACCATTTTCCAATTACGGTGACTGGATTCACATTGCAGCACCCGGGGAAGATATCCTTACCACCAGCACATGGCCAGATTCTCTCGGAGAGTTTGTGTCGATATATTCTGATCCTGATGGTACATCGTTCTCCGCGCCTCTGGTGAGTGGTGTGGCGGCTCTTATTAAAACCCTGAGACCGGAATGGACCCCCGGATGGATAATCCAGAGACTTTACAACACGACAGATCCTATCAACGTTGGGGATGATCCACCCGGACACTCTATTGATGGAGGGATGTTGAATGCATATAAGGCGGTGAACATTCCTGATATCGTTGTGGTACCGGAAGAGGCCGGCGTGATCGAATGAGCGGAGGTGAGAATGAAAGCGATAAAGACACTTATTATTGGAATAGCGCTGTGTGTTTTTCTGTTCCCTTTATTGGTGAACGCGGAGTTTCTCTCCGAGTTCAATCCTGAAGACGAGCCGGCTTACTGGGTATCAGAGTACTATTTGGCTGAAGGAGTGTCGTTCGACGTCGGGGAAGACACCGTTTCTCTCGATGAAGTATGGCTGCATTACGCCGTATCAGATAGCATCGAGCTCTATATTGTGAAGGAGGCGCCGGATACCACCGCAGGATCTCTGATCCACCGAGTGGGATTTCTTCGGATACCCGATAAAGATACTGGGAAATGGATACCGATAGATGTCCGGAGTGCAGGGATCAGAGTGAGCGGGGAGGTCTGGGTATTTATCAGGAATCTGGAATTGACTCGCCCGCCTGGGATTGATTTAAGCGGATTTGACGAACTTCCGTATAATTCTTATGCTGACATTTATCATACGGGTTGGATTCCAGGAAGAGCCAACCTCGGCGTCGGGATCGTGATCAACGAGCCGACGGGGATAGAGGAAGACCAACCTACACTGGTACTTCCCAAGACATCGTTGAGTCAGAACTATCCCAACCCCTTTAATCCGACAACGACGATCTCCTTTGATCTCGGCGGACCCCCCGAAAGTATTCAGCACGTGACCTTGAATGTGTATGACATCAGGGGCAGATACGTCAGGACTGTGATCGATACCGATCTTGTGCCAGGCACTCACCGGGTGGTGTGGGATGGACGAAACGGGAAAGGGGAACAGGTATTATCGGGAACCTACTTCTACACGTTACGAAGTGAAGGAAAGTCCATTACCAGGAAACTGTCGATCCTCAAATAAGCTGCGTGTATCACCCCGAAAGGCGGCCCCGGCCGATACAGGGTTTATCGGGGGGAAGCTCCACCACCAACACTCGCAAATACTTGCAGAAAAAAGGTTCGGTGGTCGTTAATCCTGCAAATGATGGGGCCGGCACGGGATAATCACTTCACCAGGGTCATTTTTCTCGTGGAAATGAATGAGTCTGTTCTGATCCGGTAGAAATAAATGCCTGAAGAAACAACGGCTCTACTCCCGTTTCTGCCATCCCAGGTAACCTGGTATCTCCCTGCCGGGAGTGACTCGTCGAGCATCACTTTGACCAGTTTCCCCCTGATGTCGAAGATGCTCAGCTCGGTCCTGATCTTCTCTGCGCCGGTTTTCCCCTGTTCCGGGTCGGGGATTTCGAAGGTGATCGTCGTCGACGGGTTGAACGGGTTCGGGTAGTTCTGGCTCAGGGAGAAATTTCTCGGCATCCCCGATTCCTCTTCCCCGTCTGACTCATCAATTGCGGTTATTCCATCCAGCCAATCCAGAACTGATCTCATATTCATGTTTCGTGGGTGATGAGGACCGCCTGCCTCGAGTCCGAATCCGAAGAAGACCACTCTCGAGCCGGGAACGGGCCCCACAGTCCAGACAGCGGCAATGTCCTGGACCAGGCTGTCTGCACCGTAAGGAATGTAATGAACTGCTTCATTCGCCCCGGGCAGTGCTCTCAATATGTCCCTGGAAGTCTGGTTGTCTGCCCCTCCAACATCATTGGTGAACATGGGAACCAATTCCCTTCCCAGTGGATCTATACTGTCGCCACGTACCTCTACGATATCAGACTCCAGGTTGTCGACCCATTGGGTGTGGAGGTAATCGCTGAGGAAGGTACTCTCCAGCGAAGTAAGCTCCTCTGCGATGTTCTGGCCTGTCAGAAAAAGCTTTCCGCCCCGTTCGAGAAAACTTGAGAGGCTGTCCTGGTCATCCTGCGAGAGAGTCGAGCTGTCTGCATCTCCGGTGAACCATACGACGCTGGTCGAAGGAGAGAAGAATCGAAGAGCGGCAGATGGGAGTATTCCCGAGGAGTTGACATCGAGATGCACATACGTTCTGGCGGAATATACGATGGCCGGGATGAGATATGTCTCGTAGTCCAGCCCTTCATCGTCATCGACAAGAAGAACATCAGAGGGATTGAGCACAGGATACAAGGTCGTGGTGTCCTCCCCGGTTATGGTAATGGTCTGGTAGATCCTTCGGATCGGATATGGCATTGCTGGAAATATCTCTAAGCGATCGTATTCCACGTTGTTCTCGTAGGAGATCGGGAGATCCCGGAAAGAGAAATAGCCGGTTTGAGGATTCGTGGAAGCGCTGTCCCAGGGGGTGCCGTTCATCAACAGGATAACTTCAGCATCGATGCCGTCGGTGGTTAATGAATCGGTTACCGTACCAGCGAGAAAGCCTGTGGGAAGATCGTTCAGAATAATCTGTACCGCAGTAGTGGAATCATCGAAGATCTCGATCGCGGTGGTGTCGGGGTAGAATCCCGTCGCCGTTGTTACTATCTCGTAACTGCCACCTGTGGATCTGAAGGAGAACCGACCCTGCGAGTTTGTGGAATCGGACCGGTACGTTCCGGATAGTTCGACGTAAGCGTTGTCTATGGGTGATACATTTTCATCCTCAACGGTACCCGTGACCTCCCCTTCAGGGTAATGCCAGCGTGAACCCTGCAATATCTCGCCTGTTTCATCACTCTGAATAAAGACCACTGTGCTGAGTTCGGTTCTGTCCCAGTCGGGCTGTATTCTGAACCACTCACTAAAATGGACGGAATCGCCCGCGGAGATCTCAAGTGCCTGTCCATCGGCATCCGGTAGCATCGTCCGCATCGTCTCATTCCAGATGTCATATCCATAAGGTCCGGGATAGAATATGTATGATTCACACACTGCCATCATCAGTCTAAGGCTCCCGACTTCGGGCTCCAGTTCTGCGTAGACATCGATCTGCAGGTCGACGCTGTCATCGATTACTTCCGCTTCGACATCTATCACGAAGGGACTAGGGGTATTCATCCTGTCTCCATACATTGCAGGAAAAAGGTCAGTTGAATATCCTGCCGACAACCCGTCCACATAGGATTGTGGTACTTCTTCAACTCCGTAATAGTCGACCCTGGTGTGTACGCTCAGAGTGTCCTCCAGATACAGGGGGTAATTCTCAGAAGGCCACCAGACATGGTAACGGATCAAAGCGAGATCTTGATAGTGAGTCTGCCCGAAATCATCCAGAAATCGGTCCACATTAAGGCAGCTCGCTCATCCAATGTTCGTGAACATCTCACCTACTACCATTCTCTCCGCGGGCATGAGAGGGGATAAACCAGTCGAGGCAAGAACACAGAAAACTGTAAGGACTTTAACTGGAATATTCGTATACATGAATCTTACCTTCGTCGAACAGGGTTTACGCATGATGGTGATATCTCGAGTACAGGGATGGACTCCTCCTTACTATAATGAATGTAATGGCATCAGAGATTCTTACATTGATTATACGATTTGCCTGCTGGTTTTGTTCAGATTCGGGAAATCTGACAGCAGGTTCGGCGCGCGCGAGTCGTAAATTTCAGTCCTCCAGCTATAGATCACACTTCACAAACTGCGGTCTGATTCAGAGAAAACAGGTTTGACGTTCCCCTATTCCAACTCGAGCGGGAAGGGGGTCCGGTCGAGCCATCCTCCGTTCCATCGCATCACCGCTTCGATGTCGTATGTCCCGGTCGGAGCATACGCCGGTATCGTGACGTCGAAGTCGAGGTCAACGATCTCCCCCGGTGTGAGGATGAGATCCTCCCCGGTGTACAGGTCGTAACTGACCTGGACGGGCGCGCTCACCACGAGCTCCAGCTCATCGTATTTCTGATCGGCGGAACCGGTGTTGTGGAGGCGCAGGCCGAGGCTGAACGTCGTGTCCCTCGGAACCGGTCCGGCCGGGTAATCCGTCGCGGTGATCCGGGCCCCGGTCGTGAGATCGATACTGTAGACGCGGCCGCCGTAGCCGGACTGAGTGGCGTGCATCCTCTTACACGCAACCGCCGCCTGTGTCCCGTCGGGAGTGATGTCCACTCCGAACACCGAACCGGGAGTGTCCAGGACGAATATCGGGTCGGGGCTCGTCTTCTCGAAAACAAACATCTCTTCGTGCGGATATTCCGGGTCTCCCCAGTAACCGGCTATGAAGCGGGACCCGTCAGCCGAGATGTCCACGTGCTCGAGCGCATCCCATATGAAGTAGCCGCCTCCCGGACCTCCTTCGATCTCGATGGTCCAGAGCGGGTTCGAGTCGTAGGTGTCGAACACGCTGAGCCAGTTGTGGCCGCGGCTCAACCAGCTGGTGGCGCCGATGACGAGGGTCTGGCCGTCGTCCGACAGGTCTACCGCGTCGTAAAAACAGTCGGACATCGGGCCGCCGGGCGGTTCGTATTCCCAGAGGAGCTGGAAGGTGTCGCCGACCCGCTCCCGCACGGTGACGATCGAGGGGAAGAAATCCACGGCCGATGCCAGAATGGACCCGTCGTAGGAGAGCGCGTGACCCTTCGAGAGGGCACCGTAGTCCGTATAGAGGATGTCCCTTGTGTCGGTGTCGAAGGCGTACACGCCGCTCATGTCGCTCACAAGTGCCGTCGAACCGTCCCCGCTCACCTCGACCGCGTCTATACCGGCGATACCGACGTTGTGTGAGAAGTACCAGAGAGGGCTGGAGGAGCCGGGATCGAATACCGCCGCCAGGACATGGGTATCCGATGAGGAGCAGGCCACGATTTTCGATCCGTCCGATGATACTGAACCCCGTGCGAACAAGGTGTTACCCGGAAACTGGTAGTGCCAGTCGGGTGTCCCGTTGTCTCCCGACCACTTGTATACCCCGGTCTTCTCCTGAGTGAGATCCGAGTATACGATCACCTTCACCACGCCGTCCGCTGACATCGAAAAATCGGCATCGATCGTTGTGGGCTGGATCCCCTGAATCCAGATGGGAGGCCAGCCGCCCCAGGCGTCGAAGAGAGCTGCGGTGGCGGGCTGGTAACCCACGGCGGAGAGGATTCTGTTTCCGTCATCGCTCAGGGCTATCCCCAGAGGGGTCTGGGTGGTGATACCCGCGTCCCAGATGATGTCGGTCGATCGCTGGGACCGGGCCGGCAGAGCGAAAATCAGCAGGAGTATAATCGTCATGGTATACCTCGAAAGCGTCATCGTTCTCCTCCTTTATTGCATATGATTGTAAAATAATCTTTGTTCATCCCTGGATCGATTATACCGGAATCAAGGCGGGAAGTCAACCGAAAATGGCACTTGACCATCAGGAGTGACGGCCAACCGTTTATCTGCTGTGTCCGGTTTATTAAAAATTTCAGAACAAAATAATTCCGACTCCGGTACAATGCAGAAGAAGGGTGCATGATGAGCGGTTTCCTCTTCCTCTCATCTCAGTAAATATTCGAAAAGTCTACAGGAGACGATGCACGTATTTCTCGTCCGAGTAATTCATCGTGAGTGAAGGAGGAGTGGTATGAACATGGAATCTGGAACTGAGTATAAGTTTTGGAGGCTCTCGAGCTTCCCGACCCTCGTTATTCTGCTCTCGCTCCTGTTCTGGCCCGCCCGGGATGCTCGTACGTACGTTGTTCTCAAACGGGATCCGGGTGAAGTCACGCCGTCGTCTCTCGTCGTCAAGTATCATGACGTAAATGAAGTCAAGCTCGCCGTCTCCAACACGGGACAGATCGGGATCGATCTGATTTTGGGGAACGGAGCCGGATTCTGGCCCGGAACGAGTCCGAACAACTACGTGTTCGGGACGGGAATGTGGATCGGTGGTCTGGGGGATGTCGACGGAGACGGTCAGACCGACACACTCTTGCTGCAGGCGTACGATCCTATGAGCGGCGGGTCGGAGTTCGACGAGGGCCGCTACGGCCAGACTACGACCGATCCGCTCGCTTCCGTTTTCCGGAGTAACGATGCGGATGATCTGGAGGACTGGCCGGAAGAATTCAAGGTCATCGACCAGGACCCCGACAGCCCGACATTCGGCCAGGAGATCCCGCTTGTGATGTCCGACCAGGACATCGTGACCATTTACAACAGCGTGGACGCGATGCCGCTCTTTGCCACCCCCAGCCCGCCGTTTGAGATCAGACAGAGGAGCCTCGCGTTCACCTCGGGCCTCTCGCGGCAGGTGATCTTCTTTATCTTCGAGATCGAAAACATATCCGACAGAGTTCCCGGAGTGGAGCCATTCACCCTCGAAGATGCCTGGATGGGCTATGACTCGGACCTGGACATCGGGGGCGAGTTCGCCGATGACCGGACGAGTTTCTTCCGAAACCAGGTGACCGAAGAGGGAGATACGATCCCGGTCAACATGGGTTTCGCCTGGGATGAGGATTTCGATGAATTCAATTTCATCGGCGATCCGGGGTTCGTGGGGATCGCCTATATTCAGAGCCCGGGCAATTACCAGGACGGGATCGACAACGACGGGGACGGGATGATCGATGAGTCGCCGTTTAACGG
>CAZZKG010000051.1:0-27770 GCA_964654825.1 uncultured Gemmatimonadota bacterium
TTTAAATGGTGACTGTCCCTATTTACTGTGTGTCAAATGTGGGGACACTCTCTTAAACATACACAACATCTTGTGTCGTGAACCTCAGTCGTCGGTCTTTTTGTGCCCGGGTGTGATTACGATGGTGATCGTGCGCTCGGCGATTTTTTTGATCTGTAACTGCTTGTATTGTAAATGGTTAGGGGCCAGGCCTTGAATTTTTTGTAAAAATGTGGTATAATATATGAAAATAATTCCCCCCTTATCATGGCAAGGTGAGGGGGGTTTTGCCTTGTTGAAGGGTGAGAGTTTCGGGGGAGGTTCGAGATCTCCCTCTCAGGTATCAAGCTGGTTCTGATTGTTTCGAGCCGGCGGAAGGGCGTGAGGTTCATGAAGCGAAGCAGACTGTCATCACTGGTTCTTCTCCTGTTTGTCATCCTCCTCCTCCGGTTTACCGGTGCGTTTTCCTTCTGGATGAAAGAAGGCGTCGCGGATGTGTATATCGCCGACAACGTACCATTTCTTCCTTCATTCTCACTCGACAGTTTCAGAAGCCAGGTTGCGGTGTCTTCCGTTATTACAGATTTCATGCGATCCGAGAAGGGTAGGCAGGAATACGGGATGCAGCATGCGCTCCCCCCGAGGGTGAAGGAGTACATCGATTTGTTCACCACCTCCGGGCGCAAGCATTTCAACAGGGGTTTGAGCAAAGCGAATACCTATTCGGATCAGCTCGGACCGGTGCTCAATCACTACGGACTACCGACCGAGATGCTCATCCTCGCCTACATCGAGAGCAACTTCAATGTGAACGCCCGTTCCACCGCCGATGCCGTCGGGCCATGGCAGTTCATGAAGGAAACCGCGATGCGGTACGGATTGAGAGTGGACGAGCATGTCGACGAACGGGAGGATATGCTCAAAGCGACACATGCCGCCGGGAGATATTTGAGAGATCTCGTCCGGGAGTTCCCTTCGCTCGAGCTCGCTGTTGCCGCCTACAATACCGGTGAGAACAGGGTACGGTCCGCCATTCTGAGGGAAGGGAGTACCGATTTCTGGACCCTCGCTTCAAAAGGAGAGTTCTCCCGGCAAACGGTTAACTATGTTGCCAAATTCTCAGCGGCCATGATCCTCACATCCGATCAAGGCGGCAGGATGTCCAACATCCCTCTCTGATTCATCTATCCCATTTACTGATTGACCGGTTCTTCCATTTCCCTGAAACGTACCTCGTCTCGAGGTCGATCCATTCTTCCTCACCGGTATCACCTCAGTCTTGACGGGGGTGTTGGATAGTATCATATTTAGAGTCCTCATGGGGAGACGGAGCCTGTCTTCAGTTTTTCCGGTCGTTGGAATACGCACGAAATGAAGTCATGCCTGACCACTGGTGTTCTTCATGTAAGAAGTGACGTTAAGATTACGAAGTAAATTTGTCTGCCTGCAGGGCTCGACTGAAGGAGCAACGCTACAGGCAGATAAAAAGACATGTAAGATGTGTCAGTTGTTACATGACAGGACACCAGGCGTCGCGGTGATATGTATCAAGGAGGAAAGGGCAACATGGAGAAGAAGATTT
Source organism: uncultured Gemmatimonadota bacterium (assembly GCA_964654825.1). GTDB lineage: Bacteria > Gemmatimonadota > CAZMKB01 > CAZMKB01 > CAZMKB01 > CAZZKG01. Next base: position 1,562 of record CAZZKG010000051.1, read on the forward strand.
TCAGCAAGGTGGACGAGAAGGATGTAACGAGGGCGATCGTCGGTGAGTTCGCGAACCAGTTTAACGAGTACGTAGAGAGCGATGTGATTATCATCGGTGCCGGACCCAGTGGCCTGATGGCGGGGAAGGAACTCGCCAGAGACGGCAGGAAGGTACTCATCGTCGAACGAAACAACTACCTCGGTGGAGGGTTCTGGATCGGCGGATACCTCATGAACAAGCTCACTGTGAGGGAGCCGGCACAGAAGGTCCTGGATGAGCTCGGTATTCCCCACAAACATGTCAGTGAAGGGCTCTATGTCGCCGACGGCCCGCACGCCTGTTCCAAACTCATCGCCGCCGCCTGCGATGCCGGTGTGAAATTCGCGAACATGAGCAAGTTCGATGATGTCGTCCTGCGTGAGGGTGATCGGGTCTGCGGCGTGGTGATCAACTGGTCGCCCGTCGCGGCGCTGCCGAGGGAGATCACGTGTGTAGATCCTATCGCACTCGAAGCCGGAGTCATCGTCGATGCAACGGGTCATGATGCGTGCGTCGTTCGGTCGCTCGAGAAAAGGGGTATCGTCTCGACGAGGGGCGAGGGCTGTATGTGGGTCGACAAATCGGAGGATCTGATCGTCGAGCATACCGGAGAAGTGCATAGCGGGCTCGTCGCCTGTGGGATGTCCGTCTCTACCACATATGGACTCCCTCGGATGGGTCCTACGTTCGGTGGAATGCTCCTGTCGGGCAAAAAAGCTGCTGATGTGATAAACGGAGTTCTCAAGTAGGGTAAGAATCATGTCACACCCCTCGTTCCCGGACAGGATCGTCATCTGGAGAGAGGGGTCCCAGTCGATCGTTGATTTCACTGCTCTCGAGGATTTTATCCGCGTAACAATCCCCGGTATCGAGATTACCGGACCTTTCGACCTCTGGTCGGGTGTTCGCGGTGCAGGTGACATTGGTCCGTTTGCCGTGAAACTTGCCGGTTCGAGGGTTTTCAGAATCGATACGGATCGGGGGACGTTAAAAGAACCCCCGCTTCGGGGCGAGATCGTGGTGGAGGAGAGGATGATCGAAGGGGTGACAGAACCCATCGGGATGCTCTACGATGGGAAGTCACTCGCCGGGACCTATGCTCTCGCCATCAGGGGATCAACGCTCGGAAACAGCCCCGATCCCGATTCACTGCATCTGGTCATCACCTATCGGTTGATCGGAACATTCGACGCATCCGACGTCAGATACCACGCCCGGACTTCACTGTATACCTATCCCTGCATCATCTCCACCACGGGCCTCGTCGTGGCACCCGCTAAGCCGAGGGAGTACTATCTGGCAAAAAACTTCCTGAGGGATGGTAAACGCGAAGACGAACTCCTCGAAACGATCCGGGGCAGATTCCTTGATTATAACGACGAGCGGACTACTGATGTCCTGAAGGGCTACTTTCTCCAGGCGTTCTTCTACCATGCAACCGGGAATCCCTTCTGTGACAACCCCCTGTGCAGGCTGTACAATGCACACTGGCAGGAGGATATGCTCAGGGCTCAGCTCGAGGGCGAGCACGATCTCTGTCAGGTGCACGAAGAGATTCTCGTGGGCCGCGATCCTCATCAGTAATTATTTCACCTTCCCCCTTAAGTCTGATCATACACGTTTCTGTCGCTTCTGTGCACTACCTCTTATTGACACAAAGCGTGAAAAATGATAGATTAGGCCAAATCGGACAATTTAACTTCAATCGATATGAATAAGGGCCCACAGAATGCATATGATTCATCCTTGTGGGCCTTTCTGCCTATGAAGCTGAGGAATTCGACACTACCTCACCAATGTGTGGAAGGCGCCATCTGTTCAGCGGGAAAGGAGGATGATACCCGTGGAAGAACGTGACATAAAATTATGTCTCACCTTCGATGATGTTCTGCTCGTTCCGAGACACTCGACCGTCCTGCCTGCCCAGGCTGATATCACAACCCGGCTTACCCGGGAGCTCGAACTGAAAATACCCATCATCAGCGCTGCAATGGACACCGTCACGGGTTCGGCGATGGCAATAGCTATGGCCCGTGAAGGCGGTATGGGCATCATTCACAGGAATCAGCCCATAGAGGATCAGGCAAGCGATGTCGACCAGGTGAAACGGTCGGAGAGTGCCATGGTGAGGAATCCTGTGACACTCAAACCCGATCGGAATATCGGTGATGCTCACAAAGTGATGTCCCGGTATCGTATTTCCGGCGTCCCCGTCACAGACAAACAGGGCAGGCTGGTCGGGATCGTGACAAACAGGGATCTCTTGTTCGAGACAGATCTCGAGCGGCCGGTTGGTGATGTGATGACGAAGGAGAATCTCATCACCGCTCCCGTCGGAACCACACTGGAGAAAGCCGAGAAAATTCTCCACGAGAACAGGATCGAGAAGCTCCCGATCGTGGATGAGGAGGGTATTCTGAAGGGGTTGATAACGGTCAGGGACCTCATGAAAAAACAGCTCTTTCCGAACGCCTGTAAAGATGAAATGGGGCGCCTGCGTGTTGGTGCTGCTGTTGGAGTGGCTGAAGAGACGGGTGACAGGGTTCAGGCACTGGTCGATGCAGGGGTAGACGTGGTCGTTGTAGACACCGCCCATGGACATTCCGAGATGGTCCTGAAAACCGTCGAGATGGTGAAGAAGGAATTTCCCACTCTGCAGGTTGTAGGGGGGAACGTCGCCACAGGCGAGGCAACAGAAGCTCTTGTTAAAAGAGGAGCTGATGCGATCAAGGTTGGTGTCGGACCCGGATCGATCTGTACCACCAGGGTGGTTGCGGGTGTGGGGGTACCTCAATTCTCAGCAATCCTGGATTGCGCGAAAGCAGCTGCGATGCACGATGTGCCGATCATAGCCGACGGCGGAATCCGATATTCCGGAGAAGTCGTGAAGGCGCTCGCCGCCGGAGCCCATTCGGTGATGATCGGAAATCTCCTCGCCGGTACCGAGGAGAGCCCGGGGGAGAAGATCCTCTATGAGGGCAGGAGTTTCAAGGTCTATCGCGCGATGGGATCGGTGAGTGCCATGAGGGAAGGGAGGAGCCGTGACCGGTACTTCCAGGACAAAGATCTCCCGGCAGACAAACTCGTTCCTGAGGGTATCGAGGGGAAGGTGCCTTACAAGGGACCGGTCTCGGACACTATTTTCCAGATGCTCGGAGGTTTGAGAGCCGGAATGGGATACTGTGGTGCGGGGAATCTCCGAGAACTGAAAGAGAGAGCCAGATTCGTCAGGCAGACAACCCATGGATTGAGGGAAAGCCATCCCCATGATGTAGACATTACCAGGGAAGCACCGAACTACTATTTGTGATCATGAGGCCCATGTGACCGACGACAGGGAAAGACGGTTTGACGGGAAGAGAATCGGAGTCCTAATGGGGGGGACTTCCGGGGAAAGGGAAGTATCTCTCAGGTCGGGGAAAATGGTATATGAGTCCCTCCTGAATCAGGGTTTCGACGCCCTCGCCCTGGACGTGAAAGAGGATGCCGTGCGAGCGATTGTGGCAGAGAGTATTGACATCGCTTTTGTGGTGCTGCACGGTAGGGGTGGCGAAGACGGAACAATCCAGGGAGTCCTCGAACAGCTACAGATCCCCTACACCGGGTCGGGTGTTCTGGCGAGTGCTCTTTCGATGAACAAGATTTATTCGAAGAGGCTCTTCAAGCTCGGGGGAGTACCGACCCCGGAATACGAATCTCTTGATCCGGGCTGGGATCTCGATCGGACAATCGAAGTGGCCGAGGCGCATTTCGAATACCCGATGGTGCTCAAACCGGTAAACGAAGGGTCGAGCCTCGGGGTGTCCATTATCCACAGCAGAGATGAGTTCGGGCAGCGCTACAGCGAAAACAGGAAGCTGTTCAACGGACTGTTCGTTGAACGATATGTACCGGGGAAGTGCGTCACCGTCGGCGTGCTCGGGAGTGGCATCGATGCTCGTCCACTCCCGGTGCTGGAACTCTCCCCCGAGAGCGAGTTCTACGATTATGAAGCTAAGTACACGAGTGGGATGACCGAATTCATCTGTCCTGCTGATCTCGTGGAAGCGGTATATCAGGAATGTCAGAAACTCGCCGTCCTGGCCCACCAGGTCCTCGGTCTTCAGGGGTTCTCGAGACACGACATGCAGGTTGATGCGGCAGGTGAAATATTTGTCCTCGAGGCCAACTCGATTCCCGGCATGACGGCAATCTCAGACCTCCCGGCGGAAGCCGGAGCCTGCGGAATGAGTTATGATGAGCTAGTCTTCGAGATTCTTCTTAGTGCACTCGAAGAAAAAACCGCATAACAATGGCCCTTCTTAGATTATTTTTCCAATTTATCACTTCTGTTCATCATGAAGACGATCCCGAACCGGTACACCCTATGTTGGAAATATAACCGTAACGTATTGAAATTGAAGATGTTATGCTATATTTTGAGGAAATTTCCCTCCCCTTCCTTCCGGGAACAAAGCAGCAAGATATGTGTAATAAATATGAGAATGTGGATATTAACGTGCGATATTTGGATTTAATTGGATAAAATAAGAGTGAAATAGTAACGATTTTGACGATTTTCACGTGATATTTGACTTTATTCTCTTTTCGTAATATAATTGTAGAGGTATATACTGCGATGTTCAATCCTACTCACACTCGCAGGGAGAAATTATTAGAGGAACAACGAAAGATAGTCAGGTATTCCAATCTTACAACCCGGATTATTCCGTGATACAGTCCTGTATTCGAAGATCCGGCTATCCCATCATCCCCGTGTCCCCATTATCTATACCGTCGTTTCAATATATCAAACTGTTATTGCACTGAGGAAGGGGTTTTTCAATGGAATGTCCGTTTGGCTTGAATGACAAAGTGATGCATCCGCATTATGGAGCCGGATATGTCATAGATCACCAGGTGAAGGAAGTCGATGGCGAAAAGATAAGATGTCTCGAAATCGACACACTTTTTAAAAAGACGAAGATATTCGTTCCGGTTGACAATGTTGATCTTTCCGGTCTTCGTAAACCAATTTCGAATCGGACTGCTTATAAGATACTGAAAATATTAGATGGACCGAGGAGAGGTCTTCCGAAGAAACACAGGATGCGGGTCCTCAAGATCGAGAACAAGCTCAAGAACGGGACTGCTGAGGGGAGCGCTCGTGTCCTGCGTGAATTGTTCAAGAACTTCAAGGAAGGAAGACTCTCCATGACGGAGCGAAGGATTTACGACAAGGTCTATAACTTGCTGGCCTCTGAGATCGCCATCGCCAGGAACGTGTCGCTCGAAAAGGCGATGGATCTCATTGACGCCCGGCTGGAAAGGAGGAAGAAAAAAACAAAGAAGAAAAGCGGTTGACATCTTTTCCGGTGAGGTGCACGCTTTACAAAGGAGGGCAGATAGGCTTATGAAGAAGGCCAGGGTATTCAGTGCCCATTTCAAAGACGAAGTACTCGATATTTACCTGAAAGAAATCGAGTCCTACCCCCTCATTGATCACCAGGAAGAAAAAAGGCTCGCCAGAAGAATCAGAAAGAAGGATCAATCCGCTTTCGAGAAACTCATCAGGTCAAATCTCCGCTTTGTTATCACCGTTGCCAAACGGTACCAGAACCGAGGGTTGAATCTGACAGACCTCATTGCAGAGGGTAATGTCGGTCTGATCAAAGCAGCTCTCAGGTACGATGAAACAAAAGGAATTCGTTTCATCTCCTACGCGGTATGGTGGATTCGTCAATCAATCCTGCAGGCGCTCGCCGAACAATCGAGGATCTTCAGAGTTCCTATCAACAGGGCTGATGCGCTCCACAGGATCAAAAAAACCTCGAGCTCCATGACACAGGACCTGGGGAGAGAACCGACACTCAGCGAGATCTCGAGGGAAATGGAGATCACGCAGGAAGAGGTCGGCAAGCTCCTCTCTATTCTCAAAACACCGCTGTCACTGGACAATCCGCTCTTTATGGGAGATGACGACAGGAAATTTATCGAGTGTCTACCGGACAATGAGGATCATAGACCCGACGAAGTTGCGTTCGAGAAGATTCGGGTGGAAGTGATCGAAGATATCCTGGGGACACTCAAAGATAGGGAAACCAAGATCCTCAACCTTTATTACGGTCTCGGCGACAGGGATCCGATGACCCTTGAGGAAATCGGCGCAATCCTGGGTATCACGCGGGAGCGCGTCAGACAGATCAAGGAGAGGGCCCTCGAGAGGCTCAGACACGCCTCGAGAAGGAGGAAGCTGGAAGCGTACATACACTGAGGATCATGAGAGCGAAAGGAGAAGCCGGGGTAGACACCTTACCCCGGCTTTTTATACGGTTGTCACGCAGGTTTTGTTACCTGGCGTGCGCAGGCGAAGCCCACCTGCCGGATCTTTACTACGCAACCTTCCGATTTCCGGGATTCCCAGTTTCCTCATTATTATAGATCGATGTGAACCTTGCCCGCTTTTCTTCCCCCTGTGTACTATTCCCTGTACCGTGGTTCTGATGTATATTAGTTACGAGTGATCGGGATAAGGGTGATCTGTTTCATCCCTCGGACTCAAAGGACATCACACAGGAGGAATTTCATGCCATATCATGTGAACTGGACGGAGGATCTCGCTTTCGAGGGCACGACACCGGATGGGTTGAAGATACACATGGACGCTTCTCCTGAATTCGGAGGGAAGGGGAGAGGGCCCAGACCCGCCGAGCTCCTCCTCCTCGGACTCGGGGGCTGTACCGGGATGGACGTCGTCTCTATCCTCAAAAAGAAGAGGGCAGAGATCGAGAGCCTGGAACTCGAAATCGAAGCCGAACGATCGACCGAGCACCCCAAGGTATTTACGAAGATCAATGTTACCTTCATTGTCACTGGTGAGGACCTCAAAGAGTCGGATGTGGCGAGGGCGATCGAACTCTCGACGGAAAAATACTGTGTCGTGGGATCTATGCTCAAGCAGGCATGCCCCGTGGAATACAACTGGACGATCAGGTAGTGCGAAGTCCATTGTCATACCCTGCCTGAGAAGAGCTTTCGAAACACTCGATGAGCTCGAAGGTGGAAATACCGGAGAGTGAAGGGATAGTGGCGCCTGTGTCATTTGGATTTGCCGACGGAGATGTGAGATGAAAGAGGAGATAAGCAAAAACCGTTTCAACAGGCTGATCAATCATGGCCCGGTGCTCCTGCTTACGACCGAAGAGAAAGGAAAGCCGAATGCGATGGCGATCGCCTGGTACGCACCGGTGAGTCACGATCCTCCTCTTCTGGGGGTGGCCGTCTCCCCGGGGAATTATTCCCACAGGCTCATCGACAACAGTGGAGAATTCGTCCTCAACGTTCCCACGCGAAAACTCGCAGGGGAGGTTCATTTCTGCGGGACGACTCATGGGACTGATGTGGACAAGTTCAGGGAAACGGGTCTCTCGCCGACAGCTTCCGGCATCGTGAGTGCCCCGCACATCGAGGAGTGTATCGGCCACATCGAGTGCCAGGTGAAGGAGGTGATTCAAACGGGGGATCACTCGCTGTTCATCAGTGATGTCAAGCTCGTCGTGGTGGAGTCCGATCTGTTAGATGAGGTGTGGTGTATCGAAGACGAGGAGCTCCTCACGCTCCACCACCTCGGTGGTGAGTATTACGCACTCCTAGGCAGGAGACAACAAATTGATTTACTCAGATAGCAGAAAATCGATGTCCGTCCCTTTTTTACCGAACTTCGAACAGGATGAAATGAGCATGCCATCCGGTGACCGGCTCGCACTGTTGCCCGGCAGGATTTCACAGGGAGGGTTATGTGATGATTAATATGCCGAAGGATCATCCAGAGGGAACAGATCATGAATCTTTGCCGGGATGGTTTCACGGAATGGTTCCCAGGACGATTTTTCTTACCGTCGGGGCGGCAGAGGGTGGGTCGAGCCTCAATGCCTTCGACAACGCACTGCTCGATGCGGATATAGGTGATCTCAATCTGATCAAAGTCTCGAGTATCGCTCCTCCCGGTGTCAGGATTGTCGATCCCTATGTCATAGATCCCGGTACCATCGTTCCGGTCGTGTACACGGATGAGATAAGCCACCAGGCCGGGGAGCGGATCGCCTGCGCCATTGCCGTGGGGCTGGCGGGTGACGGCGGCTGTGGTCTCATCATGGAATATTCAGGGTCGGGAGACGCGCACCTCGCAGAAGCCATGGTGAGGAATATGCTTGAAGAAGGTTTTGCAAGCCGGGGGCGCGAGCTCGGTGAAGTGAGTGTCATGATATCCGAGCATATCGTGAAACAGCTGGGGGCGGTAGTAGCCGCCTGCGTCTTCGGATTCTGATCAGCATTTCGAGTACGGGGGTAACAGATGTCGTTTTATTTCATCGAGGAATATGAGCAGGGTTTCGGGTTGAGCTTTCAAATAGAAAAAATTCTTCATGTAGAGCAGTCGAAATATCAGCACATAGTGGTGTTCGAAACGAAAACCCACGGGGTTGTCCTGACCCTCGACGGATTGGTCATGACAACGGAGAAGGATGAGTACTATTACCACGAGTCGCTCATCCACACTCCCATGCGTGTGGCCTCCGATCCGAAGAAGATCCTCATCATCGGAGGGGGCGACGGCGGATCGGCCAGGGAGGCACTCCGGTACGACGAGGTCGAGAGAGTCGACATGGTGGAGATCGACGAAAAGGTTGTGGAAGTTTCCCGGAAGTACATGTCGAAGCTCAGCTCGAGTCTCGATGACCCGAGGCTCAATTTGAAAATCGTCGATGGGGTCAGTTATGTCCGTGGGTGCCGGGACACCTACGATGTCATCATAGTCGATTCGACCGATCCGATCGGGGCCGCGATCGCTCTTTTCTCAGAGCCGTTTTACAGCAACTGCTGCCGGATCATGGACGAGGAGGGGGCTTTTGCGGCTCAGACCGAGTCTCCCCTCTACCAGACAGAGGCGATGGCTCCCATCTACCGGAATCTCAACCGGGCGTTCCCCAGGGTGGAGCCCTATTTCGGACCCGCACCTTCATACGGTGGGCAGTGGAGTTATGTCCTCGCCACGAAAGGTAAAGATCCCGCACGACCCCGCGAAAGGGCACCCATCCCCGGTCTCAGGTATTACAACGAGAGCGTCCATCAAGGTATGTTTCACCTGCCCGAGAATGTGAAAGAGGTTACTGGCAGGAAGTAGTTAACAACTTAACCGCTGGATCGACCGATCCCCTACGACGCTCAGCCGAATCCAGACGACCTGCCCGGTCCGCATGAGCTGTCTCCGGCTGGGAAAAATGAGCTGAAATTGCTGAGTACCCGCCTGACACTCTTCTGGCCGCATGATGGGCACTGGACCTCCTGGTCCTCTTCACCCGACCTGTGCAGTTTTTCGAAGAGCGTATTGCAGTTTGTGCAGATATATTCGTAAATAGGCATTACTTCACCTCTCCTCAAGAACTGTAATTCTATTTATGTGGTGGTTCTTGTTCATGTCGAGACTCGACATCACATGATTCAGCTACTCACGTGGACACACCCATCCGTGGAAGGAGATACCTGGATATCAGGTACCATGCGATCAGGAACAACGGAATTGTAATCCAGTTACTCATTGCGCTCACCTCTTTTTTATGTGACAGATTCCGGTATACCGGATTCTCATCTTACGCATTTCAGCCGACCCGTGCGCCGCGGAATTCATCCGACCTGTACACCGAGGTTGTCGACGCTCTGATCGATCGCGATCGAACTGCGTTTGTCTTCATAGCGGCTGCGTATGTCATTGCAGATGCAGTCGCAGATCCCGAATACGGTCTCGTTCCTCAGGCTGTAATACACCAGGGTGCCGACTTTTCGTCTCTCGAGGAGACCTGCTTTCTTCATCATCGTGAGGTGTTTGGACACGTTGGCGGTGGTGGTCCCCGTCAATGAAGTCAGATCACCGACCGTCAGTTCCCGCTCACGTAGCGCCAGCAGCAGTTCGAGCCGCACCGGTTCTGACAGAATCTTGAAAAATTCCGCCAGTTCTAAGATCATGGCGATATTCATGCCGCTTTTCTCTAATCCGGATTCAGGTGTCTGATTTTCCGACGGATTTCCCGACACGGCAGATCTCCTCACGGATTAAGCTTTACTGTTTAACTACACTCTCAAATTTCATATAATGATAAGTATTTTGACCGCCCCTGTCAAGGCCCCGTTGCTAACCGGTAGAGGATTTCAGGAAACTCGTTACGTCATTGCTGTCCCCTGTCCGCACACTCTCCATGCCCACATCCACGACTCGCATCCACGACGTTTGACATCCCCGCCTGTTTCTGGTAAAATAAGACTTCACTGCGTGATTACTCGAGCCGGAGGTGTGGATGCGTAAGGGTCGCCGGGCTTTTTTTGTTTTTTGTCTGTTTCTGCTGATCGCAACCGGTGCTGCTCTGCTCCCGGCAGGCTATGGCGAGACACGCGCTGCTGAAAACGGCTGCCCCGTCCCGGAGACTCTCGAGGCCGGTCCTGAGCTGTCTTCTTATTCGCAGAACGCGGTCACGAGGGGTCTGTTCCGAAAAGCTCCGTACCTGATCTATCCCGGTACCAGTACCGATATGCAGGTGATCTGGCAGCTCGATTCTACCGCGACCTGTGAGATAGCCTGGGGAATAGATCCGTCATACCCTTCGGGCGTGGCTGAAACCGTCGAATACGGGGATGACCATCAGCACAGCTACACCATACCAGATCTCACCCCCGGAGAACGTTACTTCTACCGGGTCACGGCGGGAGATGAAAACGAATGGGGGATGTTCCGTGCGGCGCCCGCTGCTGAGACGAGCAGAATAGGTTTCATCGCCTACGGCGACACACGGTCGAATCCGGCCGTTCACGATTCAGTCGCGGCGGGCATGATCTCCTTCATCCTCGAGCATCCGCTCTTTCATACCTTCGTTCTCTCCGTCGGCGATCTAGTTTACAATGGCAACAGGGAGACCGACTGGGACAACCAGTTTTTCGATCCGGCATATCCATTCATCCAGGCGATCCTGGCGAACGCCCCGTACCAGACCGCCCGGGGAAACCACGACGGATCGGGTACGTTGTTCGGAAAGTATTTTCCGTATCCTTTCGCAGGCGGCACTTACTGGTCGTTCGATTATGGACCGGCCCATTTCACAGTCATCGATCAGTACACGCCGGGTCCCGAACAACTCGTGTGGATAGCGAACGACCTCGCAACGACGGATAAACCGTGGAAGTTCATTGTGCTGCACGAACCGGGATGGTCCGCCGGCGGGCACGGAAATGACGAAGATGTCCAGACATACATTCAGCCGCTCTGCGAAGAGTACGGCGTGACGATAGTATTTGCCGGCCACAATCATTACTACGCCAGAGCGGTGGTCAACGGTGTGCATCACGTAACTACGGGCGGCGGCGGCGCCCCGCTCTACCAGCCGAATCCGGGGTACCCGAATGTCGTCGCATCGAGCAAGAGTTATCACTTCTGCACCGTCGAAATAGACGGCAACATCATCGAGTTCGATGCCATGAAGCCCGATGGCGAGATCATCGATTCGTTCACCGGTTATCTCGACCCCCTCTTCACCGGTGGAGAGGGCCACGCCGTGCCGGTCGTACTCTCGTTCTCGCCTTGACTTATTTCACATACACCGTCTTGGTGTTCACGAACTCCCGGATACCGAAGTACGAAAGCTCGCGACCGTAGCCGCTTTCTTTCACCCCGCCGAACGGGAGCCGGGGGTCGGATTTCACGAACGCGTTCACGAAGCAGCAGCCCGCCTCAAGGACTTCGGTGGCGATCCTCTCTCCCTTCTCGAGATCACTGGTGAAGACCGCGGCACCCAGTCCGAATATGGTGTCGTTCGCGACGCGCAACGCTTCTTCCTCATCACGGACAGGGATAATCGCTGCGACGGGCCCGAACAGCTCCTCGTCGTATGCCGGCATGCCCTTTTTCACATCTGTGAGTACGGTTACCGGATAGAAGGCACCCTTGCTGTCGGGGATCTCGCCGCCCGTGAGGCACTTCGCACCCTTCTCGATACTCACCACGACCTGCGCGTGGAGCTCATCCCTCAGGTCGTGTCGCGCGAGAGGGCCGATCACTGTGTCCTCCTTCAGGGGGTCATCACACACCACACGGGCCATTCGCTCGACGAATAGTTTTTCGAATCGCTCTCTCACCGGTTCGACGACTATGAACCGTTTCGCCGCGATACAGCTCTGCCCCGTATTGATCAACCGGCTCGTCGCGCAGGTCTCAACGGCCTGCTCGATATCGGCGTCCTCGAGAATGACGTAGGGATCGCTGCCGCCGAGCTCGAGGACGGTCTTTTTGAGCACTTCGCCTGATTTCATTGCCACCGCTCTTCCTGCGGGGGTGCTGCCTGTCAGGGTGATCGCTCTGACCAGCGGATTCTCGATGACCGAATCCACACGGCCGCTGCCTATCAGGAGGGTCCTGAAGACATTCTCCGGAAAACCGGCCTTGTTAAAGACGCCTTCGATGGCGTGGGCGCATCCCGGGACATTGGAGGCGTGTTTCAAAAGTCCCGTGTTCCCGGCCATTAGGGCAGGTGCCGCGAAACGGAAGACCTGCCAGAAGGGAAAATTCCAGGGCATGACCGCGAGGACGACTCCGAGCGGCTGGAAACTGACGAAGCTTCTCGTGGCATCGGTCTCGATGATTTCGGGAGAAAGGAAGTTCTCGGCGTTCTCTGCATAGTATTCGCACACCCATGCGCATTTCTGTGCCTCGGCACGGCCTTCCCTGACCGGTTTCCCCATCTCCTTCGCCATCAGCTTCGCGTAGCCGTCCTCGTTGTCCCTGAGTACCCGGGCCGCTTCCTTCATCATCCCGGCCCGTTCACTGAAACTCCTCCTGCGCCATTTGAGAAATGCCGTGTGCGCCTGGTCGATCGTTTCATGCACCTCGCCGGGCCTCATCTCTTCATAGCTGATGACCTGTTCGCCGGTAGCCGGATTTATCACGTTAATCGACATGGTCCTCCCTCCAGTACTTATCTAGTTTCTCAACGATCTCATCGTTCACGCTCGTATCGACCTGGATCTCGACAAGAGTCAGTTCCTTCGATGTGATAGCAATTCTCAGCTGTTCTTCGAGTTCTACGAGAGTCTCCGGTCGGTATGCCGAAATCCCGAAACTTTCGGCGTATTTTTTAAAATCGGGGTTAGAGATCCCGGTACTCACAGATCTCCCCCGGGAGAGCCTCTGCTTCCAGCTGATGAGACCGTAGTCGAAGTCGTTGAAGACGATGACCGTAAACCCGGCACCCAGCCTCGCAGCGGTCTCCAGTTCCTGCGAGTTCATAAGAAATCCGCCGTCTCCCATCACGGCGACCACCTGTCTCTCAGGGTTGACGAGAGAGGCGGCGATGGCCCCCGGGAGGGATATCCCCATACTCGCCAGCCCGTTGCTGATGACGCATCCGTTCGGGCAGTAGGTCGGGAAATTCCTCGCTGTCCATATCTTGTGGGTACCGACATCGCTGATCAGGAGACCGGTGTCATCGAGAATGTCCCTGATGATATTCAATGCTCCCGGAATGGTAAAGGGATCACCTCCGTCAAGACGGTAACTCCCGATGTCGGCCAGGATTCTGTCCCGGATGGGCTCGTACCAGCCCTTTTCGAACTCCACGTTCTCGTCATCGAGGCGCCGGTTCAGCTCCCACAGTGTTCCTGAAATGTCTCCAACGACCTCCACAACGGGGTCATAATGCGAGTAGACCTCGGCGGGCACGAAATCGATGTGTACGATTTGTTTCACGCGTTCGGGATTCCACATCTCCGGTGGATACTCCGCGATGTCGTATCCGATGGAGAGGATCAGGTCGGATTTCTCCACCGCTTCCATCACGTAGTCCTTGAAGCCGACCCCGATACAGAGGAGCGACTGTTTCATCCGTCCGGATATCGCTCCTTTCCCCATGAAGGTCGATGTTACGGGGATGTCGAAACGATCGGAGAGCGCGGTTAGGTGCCTGCTGGCCAGCTTCCTGATCGACCCGTTGCCGGCGATGACGAGAGGCCTCCTGGCTGCTTTCAACAGCCCGACGGTCTGTTTCATCGCCTTGTAATCGGGGCCGGGTCTTCGCAGCTGTTTCGATGGGATGGGAGTGGTATTCCCGGTCGCCTCCCGCTTCGCCAGGTCCTCCGAGAGTTCGATGTGAGTGGCCCCGGGTTTTTCGTACTCGGCGATCTTGAATGCTTTCCGCACAACCTCGCACACCGCGTCGGGTGATGAGATTGCTGTGTTCCACTTCGTGATCGGCTTGAACATGTTGACGATGTCGAGGTACTGGTGGCTCTCATGGTGGATCCGCCAGAGCCCGGCCTGGGCGGTTATCGCGACGACCGGCGCCTTGTCGAGGTTGGCGTCGGCGATACCGGTGACGAGATTGGTCGCCCCCGGACCAAGTGTCGAGAGGCACACACCAGCTCGGCCCGTGAGCCTCCCCCAGACGTTCGCGATGAAGGCGGCGCCCTGTTCGTGCCGGCAGGGTACGAAGGTGATGGATGAATCCTCGAGAGCGAAGAGCAGATCCTCGTTTTCTTCACCGGGGACGCCGAAGACGTAGGTGACACCTTCACTCTCCAGGCACCTGACAAAAACCTGGGCGACATTCATCGAAAAATTCTCCTCCCCTCCTTCAGAACTCAGGAGTATCGGTATCGTTTTTGGGTGTGTCGATCAGATACTCGTTTTCCCCCTGAAGGAGCTCCGGATTGTGGATCTCACACGGATCCGTCGGTTCGGTCCCGCTGATAAACACCTCGAAATAGACCTCATCACCCGGGCAGTAATCTGTCGCTACCAGGCCGGTGGATTTGCAGATCTTCTTTGTGACTATCCCCTCCGGTACGGGGAAGGTTCTCTCCGGGAGGGTGTCGTGGGCGACCTTCATGAATTCCGTCCAGATGGGGAGTGCGAGCCGAGCCCCGGTCCCGCTCCGTGTGATGGTCTTTCTCTCGTCAAATCCTACCCACACACCGCACACCATGTCCGGAGTGAAACCGATGAACCAGGCATCGGAATAGTCGGTATTGGTGCCGGTCTTCCCCCCGGCCGGTCTCTTGAACCCCCACGCACGGGCACTCCTGCCCGTTCCATGGTCGATCACGTCTTCGAGGAGCGAGGTCATGATGTACGCGGTCTGCGGCGAAATCGCCTGTTCCCTTCGAGGTTCATTCTGTTCGAGCACGTTTCCCTTCGCATCCTCGACACGTTCTATGAATATGGGAGTGATCCTGATACCACCGGTCGGGAAGACCGCAAAAGCGGTCGTCGCTTCCATAGGAGTGATTTCCCCCGCGCCGAGAGCCAGGGATTCGACGGCCGGCAGGTTGCTCTCGATACCCATTCGCTTGGCATAAATCGTTGCGGTCTGCGGCCCGATTTTCATCAGCAGTTTGATGGAGATCATGTTGATGGAATGTACGAGGGCGTCGCGCAGGATAGTCGGACCCCTGAAACTCTTGTCGTAATTGGTCGGTTTCCAGATCGTGCCGTCCGCCTGGGGTATCGAGACCGGGGAGTCGATAATGATCGTGGAGGGCGGGATGCCGTTGTCGATCGCAGCGGTGTAGACTATCGGCTTGAACACCGAACCCGGCTGACGTTTCGCAAAGATCGCCCTGTTGAACTCATTGTCCTTGTAGTCTCTCCCCCCGATCAGGACTTTCACGTGTCCTGTAGCGGGATCGATAGCGACCAGGGCGCCCTGCAGGTAGTTGGTGATCTCGCTGCTTCTCTTCCGCTTTTCTCTCTTCTCGATGATCTCCCTGTACGTAGGGTGTTTGTAGCCCGAAAACCCTTCAATTCTTTCAAGCCCCTCTTCCAGCAGTCTCTCGGCCTCTCTCTGAAGGTGTATGTCGATCGTCGTGTAGACTTTGAGTCCGCTCTTGTAGAGACGGTTGTATCCGTACTTTTCCTCGAGGTACTGTCTAACCACTTCGGTGAAGTAGGGACCGACGAGTTCATTCTCTTCGACAGCGGCCGCTGCCAGGGGAATTTCATCGATACCCTCTCCATCCTCGAAGGCGAAGCCTCTTTCCTGCATGAGCCGTAGGACAGTCTTCGTTCTCTCGAGGGATGCTTCAGGATTGAGTTTGGGTGAGTATCGTGAAGGCCATCTCGGGATCCCCGCCAGCACGGCGCATTGGAACAGATCCAGCTCCCAGATGTGTTTGTCGAAATAGATCTCGGCCGCCGCCTCCGCTCCGTAGGCGCCGGAGCCGTAATATATCTGGTTGAAGTACAGCTCGAGGATTTCGTCCTTCGAATAGGTGCTCTCGATCTGGAGGGCGAGGATCGCCTCCTTGATCTTCCTCATGAACGTTCTTTCCTGGGTCAGGAACAGGTTTCGGGCGAGCTGCTGGGTGATGGTGCTCCCCCCCTGCACGATCCTCCCGTGCCTGATGTTCACCGACATCGCGCGCAGTATCCCGATAAAATCGACGCCCCAGTGCGAGTAGAAACTCTGATCCTCGACAGCGATGGTGGCTTCGATGAGGGCCTGCGGCACCTGAGAGAGCTTGATCGGGATTCTCTTCTGTTCGTAAAACTCCTTGAGGACCTCACCGTCGCTGCTGTATATCTTCGTGATGAGACCTGTCGTGTAGTCTTTGAGCTCCAGACGTGCCACCGAGGGGAGGTCCCTGCTCAGGTAGTAGTACGCTCCGAAAAAGATCCCCATGCTGAAAGAGATGAAAATAATTGCCGCCAGGGCGGCGTTTCTGAGTACACGGTAATATGTTCGCGATCTCTTCAGTGATCTGGGCACGATTGATTCCGTCCGTATTCTTCCAGGCTTGCCGGAATGTATTCACCGGGACCGTCATCGGCTGTGAGGATTCCCGGGGAATATCTCAAAAGCTATTGTAATACCCGCGGGATGAGCCGTCAAGTATGTGGTACCCGTGTGTATGATACCCATGAGATGGCGGTCACTTCAGTGTCAGCCCCCCGTCGGCCCGTCGCGGTTGATTTTACCGGACTGCCGTGTTAAATTCTTCCCGATTCCGCCGCTGTTTTCTACACGTTAGCGTGTTTCTTGTTTCCGGCAACCGAAAAGAGAAGTGATGAAGAAATTTCCACCGCTCAACGAACAGATGGATGCGATCCGTGAAGGCACCGTCGATGTCATCGTGGAGGACGAGCTCGCCGCTAAGATCGAACGCTCGCTTCAGACGGGGGAGTCGCTCCGTGTCAAACAGGGGTTCGACCCGACGACACCCGATCTCCATCTCGGCCACACGGTCTCCATCAGGAAGCTCAAGACCTTCCAAGATCTCGGTCACACGGTCACCGTCGTCATCGGCGATTTCACCGGCATGATCGGTGACCCCTCCGGACAGAATGAGACACGGCCCCGGCTCACCCGGGAGGAGGTTATCACGAACGCGCAGACATACAAGGATCAGATATTCAAGATCCTCGATTCGCGGAAGACCAGCATCACCTTCAACAGTTCATGGAACAGCAAGCTGAGTTTCGAGGAAGTGATCGTCCTGGCATCCAAGTACACGGTGGCCAGGATGCTCGAGCGGGACGATTTCGAAAACAGATTCAAGGAGAACCGTCCCATCAATATACATGAGTTCCTCTATCCGCTAGTCCAGGCTTACGACTCCGTCGCGCTCAAGGCCGATGTAGAGCTAGGCGGTACAGATCAACGCTTCAACCTGCTCGTGGGGAGGGACATCCAGCGGGAATTCGGCCAGGAGCCCCAGGTCATCGTTATCATGCCGCTCCTCGTGGGGACCGACGGGGTCAGGAAAATGTCGAAGAGTCTTCACAATTACATAGGGATCACCGAGCCTCCCGGGGAGATCTACGGCAAAACGCTTTCCATCCCGGATAAGATTCTGATCGACTACTTCGACACACTCACTTCGCTGCCCGACGCGGAGATCGAGCGGATGAGGAAAGGCCTCGAAGATGGTACCGAGAATCCCCGTGATCTGAAGCGTCACCTCGCCCGCACCATCGTGGCGACCTACTACACCGAAAGCGATGCGGATCTGGCTGAGAAGAAGTTCGACGAGCTCTTCATCGAGCGAAAACTTCCCGCCGACCTTCCCGAAGTGGGGGTCCACTGCGAGGAAGAGGATATCTGGTTGCCCAGGCTGCTCGTCGAGGCTGGGCTTGCCAAATCGAACGGTGAGGGCATCCGTCTCATCGCGCAGGGTGGGGTATCGGTCGACGAGGTACGGATCGACGACCAGGATACGAAGGTGCCCGCTCACGGGAGTGTGGTTCTCAAGGTGGGCAAGAGGCGCTTCGCCCGCGTCACATTTAAATAGGGACAGTCACCATTTAATTAAATGGTGACTGTCCCTATTTAACGAAAGGAACCTCCCGCTTTGCCGCTCCTTTTCCTTATTTCAAAGCCTCATTTTACCTGTTTCGTGTCAGAGTCCCCCGGATGGACCCATGTGCTCTGGAGGGGGGATTGCCCGGAATTCAGCCGGAAAAATGGGATTCTTGATTGACTTCCCCCGATGGATGAGGTAGAATCGAAACAGCAGAAGAAGTTTGATTGTAATTGGCCCATCGATTTGACTTATCAGTCTGGATCGGGTAAAATAAACTTATTGGAAGAAAGATGGCCTGATCGATCAGGTTCAGGGGTAGAATTACATCATCAGCTATGAGTCGGGATTCTCCTGTTCCGTAGAAAGGATATGATGGATCATGTTGCAGTGTATAAGAAGGGCAATATGTTAAAAAGAATATTACCAGTTGGGATCAATTGCCTGTTCCTGGTATCCGGTCTCGTGCCGGACGGAAGTGGTGATTTCACTGCCTTTGATCGCTGGAAGTTTACCGGGAACAACTATCTTACAAGATCAATACCAGCTCCAATGCCTAATTCGGCGCCATCTGACTGGCCACGCGTTGCCGGTTGGGCCATTACTGAAGTGGTGACCAATGAAAGTTCAATCAGTTCTTTCGCTCCGTCTGTCGATGTTGAACCTGACGGTACAGTACATACAGCCTGGTCTGAGTACACCTATGATTGGCCGGCAAATGGTGACTATGCGATTTTTTACAAGAAGAGGACGAGCGATGGGATCTGGGGCGACAGGGAATACGTTTCGACAGAAAGCTACTCTGCTGCGTATCGGCCTTCCTTGGCTGTCGACGCTGACGGAACTGTACATGTGGTATGGGAAGATGAGACTTACGGTGGTTATGATCGAAGTGACATATTTTACAAGAAGAAACCGAGTGATGGTGAATGGACAGCGACGGAACTACTTACGATTGATACAGATATGGGCTCTGCTTATCCTTCGCTTGTTGCCGGAGTCGATGGAACAGTTCATGTTGTCTGGAGCGATGAAACTGATATTTACGGGTCGGGGGAAGATTGGGATATTTACTACAGTAAGAAACTCGTCGATGGCGATTGGTCGGAAACAGAACTTGTTTCATCAGAAAGTGAAGGCAATTCCTGGATGCCATCGATGGATGTCGAGAATGATGGAACAGTCCATGTATCATGGACGGATTTGCCGTTCGGCGAGGTTGAGACTATCAACTACAAGAAGAAACCGCCCGGCGATGACTGGATGCCGGTGGAATCGATCTTTTCTGAACCGGTTGGACTTTGGGATTCTTTTTTGGCCGTTGACGCGATCGGAACGGTTCACGCGGTGTGGCTTTATTGGAATAGTGTTTTATACAAGAAGAAACCCTCTGGTTGCAGTTGGACAGAGGAGGAAGATATTTCAGTGGATGGTTACCAGTGCGTCACACCTGCTCTGGCCATCGATCAGGAAAACACAGTCCATGTAGGATTCATCATGTATAGATCCAATGAGAATCCTCAAGTCTTCTACAGAAAGAGAAGAGCGGGTGCGAACTGGACCTCTGCCGAAATGGTTTCGACTGAAAGCGCAATGACACTCGCGATGGAAGATCTTGACATCGCTATTGATCCGGCAGGAAAAGTCCATGTCGTCTGGTATGATAACACGGACTATAATGGCGCTGGGGGAGATGCTGATATTTTTTACAAGCAGAAATACGAGACGCCCCGTGCCGGGATACCCGAAGATATGAATACGATAGTGGTCCCCGACGACTATCCAACGATTCAGGATGCCATTGATCATGCGATTGACGGGAATACGATATTCGTTCGCAGAGGGACGTATGAGGAGAAGATAGTTGTAGATAAGTCGATACACCTGGTCGGGGAGAATCGGAGCAATACGATCATCGATGGAAGCGACGATTATGAGAATATAGTGACACTTTCAGCGGATAACGTTCTCATGACGAACTTCACAGTTCAAAACAGCAACAGAAAGGGAATATACACCAATACAAATCATCACACGATTACAGGAAACAAGATCATAAACACCGAAATTGCCGTCTATCTGGAGTATTCAATTGACAATACGGTCTCGGAAAATACAGTGTGGAGCAACGACGATTTTGGCATCTACGTGAAGAATTCATCCAACTGCATCATCTCGGACAATATAATCATTGACAATCATTACGCCGGTATCGCCATGAAGGACTATTCAGCATATAACATTTTCGTCAACAATATTATCGCTCTCAGCTACTGTTATGAGGCAGGTATCTCCATCTGGAATTACCCGCACGATAATATCTTTACTGACAATACCATAACAGACAATTGCTACGGCATTCACATGTGTAAATCAACAGGGAATATCATTATAAATAACAACTTCACAAATAACAGATGGGGCATTCGTCTGTATCTAAAAGCCGATGACAGCATGATCTACCACAACAACTTTTCTGACAATATCACCAACGCAAGTGATGGATGTAATAACACCTGGGACAACGGCTATCCTTCCGGCGGTAACTACTGGGATGATTATACCGGTTCGGACAATTACTCCGGACCCGATCAAAACATTCCGGCTCCCGATGGGATTGGAGATGTGCCGTATGGTTTCGAGGAGGAAGCCGAGGATGATTACCCCCTGATGGAGCCGTGGGATGGATTCGAGGTTTACATAATCGATAATTCTGATCCGCAGTTTCACATTCTCACTGGAACGTGGGATTGTGCCAATCATCCCTATGCCTACAACAGTGAAGCACGGTTTACAGGGGCCGGATTTGGCAACAGGATGGCGGTATGGAAAGTGGATTCCGTCCTGGATCCGGGCGTATACGAAGTATTTGTCTGGAAGTTCGAACATGGTCTCATGGAACATGTGGCGACGAATGTCCATTATGCTGTATGTGATCTGAATGGAATTTCGGATTGGATCATCGTAGACCAATCAACACCAGGAAATGAATGGATCAGTCTGGGCACCTTTGAGTTTGACAATAGCTTTACGCAAGGAGTTTTGATAAACGATAATGCCGACGGCTTCGTAATGGCTGATGCCGTAAAACTGGTTTTTACCGGGTCTATAGAATAAAAAGCTCAATTACAATGAATACGAAGGATGTCCCGCCATTGTTTGAATTCTTTGTGACTGCCTCCCCTGTTTCTTGACACTTACCGACATAGGCCTAGATTATTAATTCTGGTTCCTTTCATCATCCAACACACCACCATGGATCATGTCCGGTTTTCTACGCATAAAGGGTGCACGGCAGAACAATCTCAAGGGGATAGATCTGGATATCCCCGGGAGAACTCTCACCGTGATCACCGGCCTCTCGGGCACCGGTAAATCCTCCCTCGTCTTCGACACCATTTTCGCCGAAGGGCAGCGCAGGTACATGGAGTCACTCTCGACATATGCCAGGCAGTTCCTCGAGAGACTCGAAAGACCTGATTACGATGTTATCGAGGGAATCAGTCCTACCGTCGCCATCGAGCAGAAGAACCCGGTTAAAACCGCCCGTTCCACGGTTGGCACAACCACAGAGATCTATGACTACATGCGGCTCCTTTACGCTCGGGTGGGGGACACGATATGCCCCGGGTGCGGAAAACAAATCGTGCCCGACACCGTGACACATGTGGCAGACGAAGTGCTCAGGTCCTGTGATGATGCTAACGTAATCGTGACATTCCCGGTGAGTGTCAGTAAAAAGCTCACCTGGGAGACGCTCGCGGAGTCGCTCATGGCGCAGGGCTTCATGCGCCTTCTTGCGGGTGAGGAGATGATCAGGCTCGACTCGCGAGAAAAGGTCAGGTTGCGTGCGGACACCGAATTACTTGTCGTCGTCGACAGGATCACCATCGGGAGGGGGGTGAAGCGGAGGCTCGTGGACTCCATCGAGACGGCCGGGACCGAAGGGGATGGGGAAATCGTGATCAGGGTGATCAGGGATGGAGGTTCACCTGCCGCCGGGACTGATCCGTCAGGTGGACGATCCCGGAAACCGCGGATAAAAAGGCTTGTCCTCCCGGGCTGGACCCGGGGGAAATCGTATCTCGAGAAACGATTCACCGACAAGTACCGGTGTCCCGACTGTGATATCGAGTTCATGTCCCCCACGCCGCTTCTCTTTTCGTTCAACAATCCCTTCGGCGCCTGCCCGTCCTGCAGGGGATTCGGCAACAAGCTCGTCTATGACACCGACCTCATTATACCAAATGCGCATCTGACACTCGAGGACGGCGCCGTCGATCCGTGGACCAAACCCATGTACGAGTGGTGGTGGGATGACCTGCTCGAGGACTGCGGTAATGAAGGTATTCCGACCGATGTTCCTTTCGCGCAGCTGGAGGAGAGCGACCGGAAGCGCATCCTTTACGGTGACGATTCTATCGATGGGGTGATACCGTTTCTCGTGGATCGGGAACGGAAGAAGTACAAGAAGCACGTGAGGTTTTTTCTGAGAAGGTACCAGTCGCTCATGGACTGCCCGGAGTGTGAAGGAGGGCGTCTCAGGCAGGAGGCCCTGAACATACGGATCGACGGCAGAACGATCGTAGATGTGAGCGGGCTCACCATCGATGAAGCGATTGAGTTCTTCTCGAGGCTCGATTTCCCCACCGGGAAACGAAAGGTGTCCGAACTCGTCCTGAGGGAGATCCATTCCCGGCTAGATTTCCTCCACAACGTGGGTGTGGGGTACCTCACCCTCGACCGGCTCACGAGGACGCTCTCCGGCGGAGAGGCGCAGAGGATCAATCTCGCGAGCGCTCTCGGGAACCGGCTCATCAACGCCCTCTATGTTCTCGATGAACCCACCATCGGTTTGCACCCGCGGGACACCTCGCGGCTCATTGACATAATGACGAAACTCAGGGACCAGGGCAACACGCTGCTCGTCGTCGAACACGATCGCGACGTGATGGAGGCCGCCGATTTTCTTTTTGAACTCGGCCCGGAACCCGGAGAGAGAGGCGGAGAAATCGTCTACCGGGGACGGCTCGAGGGCCTCCTCCTGTCGGACACGCCAACCGGCAGGTACCTCGCGGGAAAAGACCGTGTCGAGGTCACCGGCAGGAGGAAACAGAGGAGCGGTTATTCTGTCAGGGTTGGCGGCGCCCGCCTCCACAATCTCAAAACAATTGACGTCGAGTTTCCGCTCGGTCTCCTGGTAGCTGTAACAGGTGTATCCGGGGCTGGCAAGAGCACCCTTGTCCATGATATCCTCTACCGGGCTCTCGAGGAGATTCTCGCCTATGGGATGGAGAAGAAGAAACCGTACCTCGATTCGATCGAGGGGGCCGACAGGATAACCCGGGCCGTGCTGGTCGACCAGTCGCCCATCGGGAAGAGCCCGCGGTCCAATCCCGTCAGTTACGTGCAGGCATTGAGTCCCGTACGCGAGGTGTTCGCGAAAACACCCCTGGCGAGGAAGCGGAGATACCGGCCGGGAAGATTTTCCTTCAACGTGAAGGGTGGGAGGTGTGAGGAGTGCAGGGGTGAGGGATTTCAAAAAATCGAGATGCACTTCATGGCCGATGTGTACGTGCGGTGCGAAGACTGCGGGGGGAAGAGATTCAAGAAGGAGACCCTCGACGTTACCTACAAAGGCAGGAATATTGCCCAGGTCCTCGAAATGACCGTCGATGAGGCGATCAGGTTCTTCGAGGGCGAGGAGGAAGTCGGGAGAAGGCTCTGGTATCTCTCGGCGGTCGGTCTCGGCTATCTCAGGCTCGGGCAGCCGGCCACCACGCTGTCGGGAGGGGAATCCCAGCGTATCAAGATCGCGAGAGAGCTCTCGAGGGTACCCCGGCGAGCGAAAGGTCGGAAGCCGGGATCACAGTCGGCGCGCGGCCGAATTCCCGTGCTCGTGGGTGAGGACGCATCCTTCAAGCGAGGGGCGCTCTACATACTCGATGAGCCGACGACGGGGCTTCACTACCACGACGTCCGAAAGCTCCTCGCGGTCCTCGGGAGGCTTGTCGACTCGGGCAACACGGTGCTGGTTATCGAGCACAACATCGAGGTCATGAAGAGCGCCGACTGGATCATCGACCTCGGGCCGGAGGGCGGGGAAGCCGGGGGCAGGGTCGTGGCCTGCGGCACTCCGGAGGAGGTAATGAAGGTAAAGGAATCTCACACCGGACGCTGGCTCGCGAGAGCGATGAAGAATGAGAGAGTGACAGATCCGGTCACCTGTTGACGAGGATTACGTCTACAATGGACATTATCACCCACGCACTCACCGGCAGGATTATCGGTAAACTCTCAGGGCGGGGGAGGGTCGCGGCCGTCGCGGGAGTGGCCGGTGCTGTCCTGCCCGATGTGGACAGTCTCGTCCTGATCTTTCCGGCTCTCGGCAGTGTAATCGAACGAAGGGGGGGCTTTCACTCATGTGCCGGGGTTCTCTTCTGGGCGGCAGTTGTAACTGTCGCGTGTGTTCTCACCGGGAGGTACCGGGGAAGTGCGCACATGGGGCCGGCCTCGGAGGCGACTCGAGAGTTCGTGGAGGCGGAGTCCACGGAGGAGGTTCCGTTTTTGGAGGCACCGGAGTTATCGGCAGCGTCCGTGCATTCCGCGGCGGCCGTGCCGTTTATTGCGGCGCTTTTGGGCGGGATGAGCCATCTCCTGCTCGATGTCATCACCCCGTGGGGAATACCTCTCCTGTGGCCGTTCGGTTCCTGTTCCGCTCTCGGGATCACCCGTGGATTCGATCCGTGGATCACGCTGCTGGTGCTCATCGCGACGTACTTCACCTGGTCCCGGAAAGAGTCGATTGAGATGCCGGGGACAGGGACCGCTGCATCCCAGGGGCCTGAGGGACCTGGTGTACCGGCGGGACCGGCTGGCGCGGAGAGTCCGGACGAGGCGTTCGGTGGGATGAGGGAACGCCCGACCGAGGGTGTCGGTTGTCGGGAGCGACGTCCGGGCGCTGTGGCATATGCGGGCTGTCTCCTGTCAGGATACCTGGTCCTCCGGCTGGTTCTCCAGGCCTCGTCCCTTTCAGGATTATCCCCTGCCGAATCCCGGGACGCCTCATCCTACGCCCTGTCCGCGACCAATCCGTTTCGCTGGAGACTCGTCGTTCGGACCGAAGACGCCATCGACATCTACCGGGTGATGGTCCCCGGAGCAGCTGAGAAAATTCTGAGCTTCCCCGTAGAACGCTCCCCCTGTATCGAGGAGAGCCGGAGGGGGCCCGTCGCTTCCCGGTACCTGGCGAGGGCGAAGTATCCGTATGCCACAGTGGCGACGACGGATCGGATATCCACGGTCACGTGGAGGGACATGAGGGATCAGCTCCCGCACATCTACCGAAGCGGCGAGGTACGGGTGCGTATCGAATGCGGGACCGGCAAGATTTACGGAGAGGAGAGGACCACCTGGCTCGACCACTTCACCGGAGGGACGTTTTTCGGAAAGCCGGGGTAGTCCCTGTACGATATCCTCCGAATATCCGTATACTCCGGAAATCTCCTGTATTCTACGTACCGTAATCGGACTCCGGTGCGAACTTCTGTCTGTTGCATTTTCTTCTAAACCTCATACCACTGTCGTATGCCGGGAGCATCACGAATGATGAAAATGCTCTACTGGCGAGGAGAAACCCCACCCCATTTTCCGCTTGACTCGAAAGAGGGCCGGGGGTATAATCGAAAGAGAGGCTCTTTGTCAATCGACTTCCCCTTTTCCCCCGAGACAAGGAGGTCCCGCCATGAGAAAGTTCCTGCTTGTTTTCCCTGTTCTTTTCCTTGTTCTGAGTTTCTTCACCCACGCCGTGCCCCGGGTCCTGTGCCTGGAGGACATTTCCGATAGTTTTCCACTCACAATGTTCAAGTGATGGAACCTG
>CAZZKG010000052.1:0-27539 GCA_964654825.1 uncultured Gemmatimonadota bacterium
ATGCTGCGGATGGCGGAAGTAAATGTTGACCGTCTCGTAAAGTTCATAACCAATCTCCTCGACCTCGCCCGCCTCGAATCGGGGAGAGAAAATATCCACAGGAGGGACATGAATCTCGAGCCTGTCATCCACGAGACTGTTCAGAGTTTTCAGATAGAGGCCCGGGAGATCGATGTGAGTCTCGAGGTCGATGTCAGGGCCCCCCTACCGACGCTGTGTGCCGATGAGTACATGATGGAGAGAGTCATCAACAATCTGTTGAGCAATGCACTCCGGTTTGCGAAGAAGAAGGTGACAGTGAGGGCACGAGCACGGGATGAAGAGTACACCCGGGCCATGAGAATCCGGCACACCGGGGAGAACGGTGAAGCTGTCCATCCCCCGGACAGCGATTGTATTCTGGTCAGTGTCATCGATGATGGAGAGGGGATTCCCGAAGAAGAGATCGGGGACCTCTTCAACAAATTTGCTCAGCTCAAGAACATGAATGAGAGTGAAGGCTACAAGGGGACGGGGTTGGGTCTGGCCATCTGCAGAGAGATCGTCAACCAGCACAAGGGAGCGATCTGGGCGGAGAGTGTCCTCGACCGGGGAACCGGGTTTCACTTCATCATCCCACGGAAAAACGGTTCTCCGTCGTAAGTATTCAGTCTGTTTGCGGGGGCAGTTCCACTGTTGAGGGGCTTCTGTGCAAACACGGTTCATACCTGTTCGCTCAGTTGGAGCTGCTCTCTTCCATGCCCTCGATAATGATTCTGGTGAATCGCAGAATCTGATTTATATCTATCGGTTTTTGCAGAATCTGAAATTTAATACCTTCACTATGTGCTGCTTCCAGACGATCTGCATATTCCTCATGAAATGCAGTGATAATATAAAAGGGGATATCCTTTTCCGTCTCCCACAGTGTTTGCATTGTTTCAACACCATCCGGCCCCGGCATGTTGAGGTCGAGGTAAATCAGATCGTACTTATTGTTCCTGACCATCTCGATTCCCTTCTCACCTGTTGAGACGGTATCTACAATGTAGTCCGTTGACTCGAGAGCCATTGTAAATGATTTTCTCACAGACTCGTTATCGTCAATAACCAGAATCCGTTTTGCCATTGTCGTCTCTCCTCTCTGAAGGTAACAGCACTTCGAACATGGTCATGAGACCGTGCTCACTTACGTATCTCAGGTCTCCTCCCTGGTCCGTCACGATATTGCGGCTGATGGACAGACCGAGGCCTGTCCCTTTACCGACAGGTTTTGTCGTAAAGAAAGGATCAAATATCTGGTTTCTGATCTCATCCTCTATTCCGCATCCTGTATCTGTAAACATGAGTTTTACAAAACCATTCTCGCGATTGACACTGACGACAATTTCCTTCTTATCGCTTTCCTGGACTGCATCAAGGGCATTGGTCATGAGGTTGAGACACACTTCCTGAATTTCACTCGTCTTCATCTGGATTCGAGGAACCTCATCGTCGATGTGCAGTGACACAGAGACCCCCTCTCTATCGATTCGGTAACGCAGCAGATTGAGAACTCTGTCCAGAATTGTATGGCAGTGTTCTGCTTGTTTTGTTGCTGTCGGATCTTTTTTCGGTGCAAAGGTGAGGAGGTTCTGGATAATATCCACACAGTGCCTGGTTTCATGTTCGATATCCTCCAGAACCTGGTAGAGTGAGTCGTCCTTCGAAGTGTGCATGAGGCAATATTGAGAAAAATTGAGAATCCCCATCATCGGGCTGCTCAACTCGTGAGCAACTCCTGCAGCCAGGGTGAATGTGGTCCTCAGTTTTTCCACTTGAAGGACCTGCTCCTGGGAATCCTTCAACTGCTCATATAATCTCTGCTGTTCTTGCTCGGCCTTTCGCCATTCTGTAATGTCTCTCGAGTATATGGCCGCTCGCCTGATTACTCCCCCATGATCAGGTAAAGGATAGATGGTATTCGAGAGAATCCTTCCTTCCTGCTCATCCTCGAATCGAACAGGCTTTTTGGAATCAATGACTTCCCGGAGCTTTCTCTTCCTGAACTCCGCGACTTCTGCTTCCGAAAGATTATACGCAGAGCTGCCGATCAGGTGTTTTTTCGGCACATTGTGTCGTTTTTCCATTTCCCGGTTCAGGTCGAGGATCTTACCGTCAGCGTCCAGCAGCATTGTTGCATCGGGTGAAGCATTCAATATGACTCTCGCTTTTTCTTCACTCTCACGCAAAGCATCTTCTACCCTGCTCTGCAGTATGACATGAGCAGATGTGTTTGCGAGGTCTTCCAGAAAACCATCCAGACGTTGACTGATCGGGGACCTGCTGAAAAGGGCCAGAACACCGATTACTGATCCCGTATCCGAAAGAAGTCTGTAACCGGCGAATGAAACCAATCCGAGCTTTTTGGCCCACTCGTGATTGTGGACACGCTCGTCACTGGTGACATCGTTTGTAATAAACTTCGCCTCCTCACCCGCTGCTATCCTCCCTATCTTGTAACATCCGAACGGCACTCGCCTGTGTACCTCACCATCCTTGTGAATATACCGGCCTGAACTGGCCGCGAGGTGGAGACATTTGTCTCTGTAACGACAGACATGTGGTCCCTCTGTCACCCGCGCATGAATACAATCTGAATCACAACGGTCCCCGGGTTTGGTGATCCAGATACGAGAGAAGTCGGCATCGAAAATCGAGACGATACTATCGGTGATGAGTCCAAGTTTTTGTTCGAGATTTTGTTCCCGTAACAGTTGTTCTTTCAGAAGATTGAGTTGTCTGATCCAGTTGTCTACTTTTTTACGGCCGGTGATGTCCGAGACGATCATTCCCAATCCGTCACCGACTTTAAAGGCTTTCACTGAAAGACGCTTCCTGCCGTAATGAGAATGAGCAGCGACATTATCAGTGGAGTAAGGTATGCCCGTTTCGACAACTCCATGATAGTGTTCATGCCTCCCCGCTTCGTCAAGGAAAGGGGCGATGTCCCTGATGTTTTTGCCGGTTACACAACCCGTCATGGTGTCGGCGGACAGCATATCTAATCCGGCTTTATTGATGTCTGTCAGATTCAAATCTGAATCCCACAGGGTAAAACAGTCGGTTGCGGAATCCATGAACAGGCGAAGTTTGTTCTCACTTTCTCTCAACCTGGTTTCTGCCAGCTTCCGCTCTGCGATAATGGAAATCTGATAAAGTGAGAGACCAAGCAGTGGGATCAGGTACCCGATCACTTTATAGACATGAGCGATGTCGAAAAACGGGTCATACAGTGATCTGGAAAAGGACATCATGATCTGACCTGTGAAATTTACGCCGATGGAGATTGAAATCCACCACACGAGCTTGTCGGGTTTTCTGAGGTATTCCTTCAGAAAAGAGCTGAATGCCACAAGTAAGATGACGGCGGAGATAAAATCGATGGGGCGGGGAATCAGGGACTCGGGAAAGACGAATTCAGGTAAATTGATGAAAAAGGCGATTGTCGTCAGTGCAATGGTGCTGATGATGACAACCGAGGATATCAGTCTGGTTTCGTGTTTGGGATCTGTGCTTTCTGCAAACCATCCGGACATGAGTGGGCTGAGGATGAGCAGAACACCGAAAACAATCCTGCCCGTGACATAGGTGCCTGGAATGAACTGCTCCAGAGAGGATGTCGGCATGCTGTTCAGAGCGGGAAAAGACAGTAGGCCGTGAACAAGATCCTCGGTTCCGTTAACGAAGAAGGCAAGACCGATGATGAGATGCATCCGTGTGCCCAGTGCATAGAAACGTATTATCATCGAGAGTCCGGCAATGATACCTATGAGCGCCCCTAGAGATTCGATGGTTGCGTGAAAATCTGCACTGCTTTCGTAAGAAGAATTGAGAAGTAACGGAAAGGGGGTGGCCAGGAGAATGGTGATCAATGAGCAGAAGAACAGGGATTTTTTAACGTTCGCCTGGTCTTCGAAAGATGATGTTGGATGGGACAAGCTATGTCTAACCATCTTGAGCCCCTGTCACCGAACGCGGTGGTTGTCGATATTATTCTCACAACCTTTTCCGGAGCAGTCCATGTAACTCGTCCTGTCAGCTTTAGTACTGTGGAGGTAATCTTTGAGATCTTGTTGTTGTGACGGCCACAAACGACTGGGTAGTCGCATTTTCTGTGCCAGTGTCGCCCACACTTATTTGTACGACCACTTGAAAATAGCCGACTCCCTTGTTGCGGCAGAACTACCGTATGTGAGGTGGTTGAGTTGGATACCTGATGAGACGGTCTCTCTGCCGGCTGCTCTACCGTCACGATGCGGGTGAGGGATGAAGAGTACGTCCGGGATGCGATGCCGGGGATGATTGCCGATTCACAGGCTGATCTGGTACGGCAGGAATGAGAGGGGTGAGAGGAGTGATGGCGTCACGTTTACGAAGAAGATGACAGTGTTCAATTGAGTGCCCGGTAAAGAGCGCACTTGTTCGGCCGGGAAATGTGCGATACCGCTACCCGAAGAAAACGCTAGCGATATCGTACAACTCGGCAGGCACCTTCTTGGTCTCACCAATCGCTTCATTGATGTCGATGGGAATAATCTTGGTACCCCTGAGTGCGACCATCTTGCCGAAATCCTTGTTGTGCACCAGCTCGGCCGCCTTCACACCGAACCGTGTCCCGAGGATTCTGTCGTACGGAGTGGGAGAGCCTCCGCGCTGGACATAACCGAGGATCGTTACCCGGGTATCCATTCCCATCTTTTCCCGGATCTTCCTCCCGAGGACATGTGCTATCCCGCCGAGCCGGACGTGGCCGAACTGATCTTTTTCATCATCCTGTGTGACCACCTCTTCCAGACTCTCCGGTTTCGCCCCTTCTGCCACGACAATGATGCTGAAGTTTTTCCCTCTGCTGTGTCTTTTCTTGAGTTTCGCGCAGATGTCCTCTATCGTGAAGGGGAATTCGGGGATGAGAATATTGTCCGCCCCTCCCGCGATGCCGGCCATAACGGCGATCCAGCCGGTGTGCCTCCCCATTACTTCGATAAGCATGACCCGGTGATGAGATTCTGCAGTGGTGTGCAGTCGGTCGATTGCTTCCGTGGCGATCGCGACAGCAGTGTGGAATCCAAACGTGAAATCGGTCCCCGGAATGTCATTGTCTATCGTTTTGGGTACCCCGATGATATTGATACCGGTCTCGACCAGTTTCCCGGCCGCGCCGAGAGTGTCGTCCCCACCGATCGCGACGATTACCTGAAGGTCGTATTTATGTATATTATCCTCTATCATCTGCAGATATTCCTGTTTCGCCAGGGGATTGGTTCTCGACGTACCCAGGATGGTACCTCCGAGGTGAAGAATACCCGATACCGAGTACATGTTCATCGGTTCGACATTTCCCTCGATCAAACCTTCCCAGCCGTTTTTGATACCCAGGACGTTGTAGTTGTAGTGCTCGGTGCTCTTTCTCACCACGCCGCGAATCACGGCGTTGAGCCCCGGGCAGTCTCCACCTCCGGTCAGAATACCTATCCGCATGAGTTCCCCCTGGGGATCGTGATTGTTTTCTTCATTTAATTGTTCTTTCTCATAATAAACAGGCTGCTCCGCCCTGTCAATGTTGACACCCGGCAGCGGTTACAGTAACTTGCACCTGAGGTTGTTAGATGGTGGTTATTACTGATAAATAGAGTGTGAAGCAGGTTTTCGAAAGAGACTGGAGGAATGTGATGGTAATCGGAGTTCCCAAGGAACTGCCTCTCGCGAGGGGATTCCAGGAGAAGCGGGCCGGGCTTTCTCCGGGAGGCGCTAGAGAACTGACCAGGAGGGGGATTACAGTATTCGTCGAAAGCGGTGCCGGCAGCGGTGCCCGGTTCTCTGATGAAGATTACCGCAGTGCGGGTGCCGAGATCGTGTATTCCAGAGACGAGGCATACCAGAGAGCCGATCTGGTCGTCAAGGTTGAACGACCTCACAAAGATGAGTGGCATCTCATCCGTGATAACCAGATGATACTGGCATTTCTGCATCTCGTCAATGCCCCGAAAGATTTTTTAGGTATCCTCATCGACAAGAAAGTAACGGCGATCGGGTATGAGATTATTCAGGAAGATGACGGTACCCTGCCGGTCCTCGATCCAATCAGCCAGATCGCCGGCAAGATGGCTTACCAGGTCGCTGCGCGACTCATGGAGAGCAAGGGTGAGGGCTGCGGCATTCTCATCAGCGGTATCCCGGGGATTCCTCCAGCCGATGTGGTGATAATCGGCGGCGGCACTCTCGGGTACCATGCAGCGAGAACATTCCAGAATGTCGGTGCCAGAGTGTTTATCATTGAGAAGGACCAGAAGAGACTCGAGGAACTCGACCGGATATTCGGTGGCTCTGTTGTCACCGCCTATAGCACTGAAAGATACATCGAGAAAATGGTATCCTTCGCCGATGTCCTGATCACCGCAGTTCTCACCCCCGGTGCTCCTGCGCCGATGATTGTCACGAGAGAGATGGTGCACAGCATGAAGAGAGGTTCCGTGATCATCGATTATTCGATCGATCAGGGTGGATGTGTCGAGACCTCCCGCCTCACCCCGGGCGAAGATTTCGTTTTTGTCGTTGACGGGGTAATTCATTACTGCGTTCCAAACATTTCGAGCAACGTCGCACGGACGGCAACGAGAGCACTCACCCATTCTACCGTTCCTTATCTGATCGACATCGCCACTAATGGCGTGAAATCCGCCTTTCTCGGGGAGCCGTCACTCATCAGGGGGCTCTACACCTGCAGAGGATATGCGGCCAACCCGAATCTGAGAGACGTTGGTGTCCCGTTCAGCGGGGGAAGAGAACTCATAGAGGAGCTGGACTCATGATGAGCTGGATCAATGAATACAAAGACAAGCTCGTTTCTCCCGACGAGGCCGTATCAGTGGTCCAGAGTGGTGACAGGATATTCATCAGCGGGAATGCCGCGACACCCTTTGCATTGCTCCGATCGCTCGCCCTCAGGAAGGACGAACTGAAGGATGTGGAGGTAACCCACGTTCTCCTGATAGGTGAAGACCCCCTCTCTGCTACCGACATGGAGGGTCACTTCAGGCACAATTCACTTTTCGTTGGACCCGCAGACAGGAAAGCGGTGAACGAAGGGAGGGCGGACTACATCCCGATCTTCCTCTTTCAGATACCCGGTCTTTTCCTGAAGGGTTTGATGCCGCTGGACAAGGCCATTGTTCATCTTTCTCCACCCGATGACCATGGCTTCATGAGCCTCGGGGTCGAGACGCTTGCCTCGAAAACCGCGGTGGAGACTGCCGGGATGGTCATTGCACAGGTCAATGACAGGATGCCGAGGAGTCTTGGTGACTGTTTCATCCACGTTTCCAGAGTGCAAAGAATTGCCGAAGTTTCGGAGGATCTGCCCGAGCTTCAAAAAAAAGAAGCTACCGAGGTCGAGAAAAAAATCGGAGAAAACGTCGCCGCACTTATCGACGATGGCTCTACACTGCAACTCGGGATCGGGGGTATTCCGGATGCGGTTCTCGCCTCGCTCGATGGCAAGAGAGACCTCGGGGTTCATTCGGAGATGGTGTCAGACGGTGTCGTCGAAGCCATCGAAAAAGGCATCATAACCGGTGCCAGGAAGACACTTCATCCAGGCAAGGTCATCGTGACATTTCTCCTCGGTTCGAGAAATCTCTATGACTACGTTCACAACAATCCTGAGTTCGAATGTCATCCCGTCCATTATACGAACCATCCTTTCGTCATCAGTCAGAACGAGAAAATGGTGGCAATCAACTCGGCGATTGAAGTGGACCTGACCGGGCAGGTATGTTCTGATTCCATAGGGCCGAGGATCTACAGCGGGTTCGGCGGACAGGTGGATTTTATCAGGGGGGCCGCTCACGCCGAAAGAGGAAAACCGATCATCGCCATCCCGGCTACGGCGCGTGGCGGGCAGGAATCAAGGATCGTCCCTTTCCTCAAAAAAGGTGCCGGTGTCGTGACAAGCAGGGGAGACGTACATTACGTGGTTACCGAGTACGGAGTGGCATATCTCCACGGAAAGAATCTGAAGGAGCGGGCGAAAGCACTCATCGCTATCGCACATCCCGATTTCAAAGACTTCCTCATCAAGGGGGCGGAGGAGAGGGATCTTCTCTGAGATCTCACGCTCATGAAACCCGAAATGGTCATCATTGAGAAGCATCTCTCCGAAAGCGAATCCGTGGGACGCATTCTCTCACGTCTCGAGGGGGTCCCGGTAACATCGACCACACGTTTCTGGCTCTCAGATGTCACGTCGCTCGAGAACGACTACCAGGCACATGTGAAGAATGTTGTGAAGATCTCGGGGCGCACCGGCGGACTGGCACGGAGATGCCCGGGAGAGAGGGGGATGCTCTGCTGCTCCTATTTCGTTCTGGACGTGGTTCTGGGCTGTCCCGCCGATTGTCACTACTGTATCCTTCAGGATGTTCTCAGAAACCTGCCTGTTACCATCAATGCGGACATACAGGGGATCCTGGACGAGCTGGCCGGTTTCCTCGCCACGCGGGAGAATTTTTTCACCAGGATCGGTACGGGTGAGCTGTCCGACAGTCTCATGCTCGATGGAATAACGCACTTCGCAGAAAGAGCCGTCCCCTTTTTCGCGGGGCAGCCCCATGCGGTCCTGGAGCTCAAGACGAAAGGATCGAGTGTCGATGTCCTGGAGCAGCTCGAAGGACGCGGCAGAACGATCGTGTCCATGAGCCTGGCACCACAGGTCCTGATCGATCGGTACGAGAATGGCACTGCTTTATTGGGTGAAAGGATCGAAGCGGCCTCACGCTGTGTCTCGTGGGGATACCCGGTGGGATTTCACTTCGATCCCATTATCCTCGAAAACGGCTGGGAAGAAGCTTATGCGGGGGTTGTCGACAGGCTCAGAGGAGAAGTCGATCCCTCCCGTGTCGCATGGGTCAGTATGGGTGCTTTCAGATTTACCGGGAACCTGGCGAGGATTATCAGGGAGCGGTTCCCGACGAGTGGTCTGCTGGCAGGTGAATTCGAGCGGTGCCGGGATGGAAAGTTCCGTTATCCCGAAGCTTTCAGGTCGAGTGCGTATCGTGTGATTTATGAGGCGCTGAGATCCTGGTCGGATGAATTTCCTGTGTATCTCTGCATGGAGAGCCCCTCGGTGTGGGAAACGGTGACAGGATCGACGCCCCCGACCGCCCGTTCGCTCTCGGCTCTACTCGATGACAGGGCCCGCCACCTCGCCCTGTCGAACAGAGCAAAATAGAACACCGTATTTTATTTTGCGAGGACCATTTTTCTGATCTCGACCTCGCCTCCCGAGCGCAGTCGGGCCAGGTAGATGCCGGATCCAACCTGTTTCCCGTTCTCGTCCTTCCCATCCCACGTCACCTGGTAGATCCCCGGTTCTTTCCTGCCCTCCATGAGTGTCTTCACTTCTCTCCCCCTCAGATCGAAAATTACGATAGAGACCTTACGAACTTCTCCCGCGGGGATCTCATACCTGAGGGTAGTGCTGGGGTTGAAGGGATTCGGAAAATTTTCACTCAAAAGCAGCTTCTTCGGAAGATCCCGTGTCATCTCCGGTCCTTCGCCTATATCCGTTCCGTGCGAGTCGATGAACTCGCCGGTGACAGCATCGACATGGATGTAGAGATTGTTGCCCTGTGTAGTGGTGTCGGAATAGGCGATCAACCAAACAGGACGAGAAATGTCGGCAAGGTACAACCCCCGACCGGCACTTCCAATGATAAGGTTCGAACCGGTCGTCTCTCTCCACGAACTCCCGCCGTTCGCTTCCGCCACCGCGACTGCTTCGTCACTGTCTATCCAGTTACTCGGAAGCGGTTCGAATATCGAGATCGAGTCAATGATCTCCTCCGACAGGACAGGAAGGCCGAGACTGATGATAACCATCAGTATCGAGTCGTCCGAAGCCGATTCGAAAAAATATGTCCACAGGAACGTTTCACCCCCGAGGTGCATCTCCTCGCCGGTCCCGGCAAGATAGAGAAGTTCAGCGTCTGAGTGCCAGGTCTCCGCTACCTGGCCAGCGGTGTTGTAGTAGTCATGTGCCGTTCCCTCGAACTGCCCGAACGCACTCACCGGGGAGAACATGAGGAAGAACGTGGGAATAAGGGACACTACCGCATCAGCTGATAATTTCAATAGTCTGGACATTTTCACCTATCCTTTCTGAACGGCCCTCTCTCGGTCAGGGATGATTATCGAAATGCCGGTCGGGTATCCATCCATTCTGTTATCCGTTTCGAAATTACACCTCCCCTCCAGGTAATACTGTATGCAAATCCTCTGCCACGATTCCAGCCGGATAAATAGGGACAGTCACCATTTAAATATTGAAAATTTAAATGGTGACTGTCCCTATTTATCTATTTATCGGGAAGAATGAGAGACGGGGTGAGTTGTTGTAAAGTATATTTACATACGAAAAGAATCTTTACATCGGATTGGATCCGAACGAACTCCACTCGGTTTCATAACTCATTGGTATGATATGGGATACGGGAATTAAAAAATCATCGCACTGTGGCCCCGTTCTTGCCTTTTTTAGATGCTGAAAGGAGACAGAACATGGCTACCGCGTGTACACAGAAGAGAGAGAGCAAGGTGACAGAGTTCTTCAGCCTGAGTGATCGGGAGCTGGTTCACCGGGCCGGTGAGAGGGACGAACTCGCGTTCACCGAGATTACGATGCGGTACCGGAAGCGTCTTCTTTGTACTATATATCGATTAACCGGGGATTGGAACGTATCTGAAGACCTGGTGCAGGAGGTCCTTATAAGGGCCTTCAAGAATCTGAAATCTTTCAATCCCCGGTTTGCCTTCTCAACATGGGTATACACCATCGCCCGGCATACCGCGTACGATTACCTGAAGAAGTCGAAGATGAAAACGATTTCCATCGACATCGACCCGAATGACGAAAATGAGGGCCGAAGCTACTTCGAGTTGAGTGATGAATCGAGGAGTCCGGAGAAGATCGTTGAGGACAGGGAGATGGGCCAGGTGGTCGAAGAAGCCCTGATGGACCTCCCGAGTCCTTACCGCGAAGCCATGTATCAGCGGCACCTCGAGTGGAGATCGTATACCGAAATCTCTGAGAATCTTGGAATACCGATTGGCACGGTGAAATCTTACCTCTTCAGAGGGAGAAAAGAACTGAAGAGGAAACTCTCTTCCCTCGTAAGCCCCCTGAGTTCCTACCACACTACTGAACCCGAACGTGTGGCTCTTGCATCCTGACAGGGCGGATGTACCCCCATCGCCCTGTTCAGGATGCTCCATCGACACTTCCCCTCCTTGACGAAAAATGGTGAAACAGTTACTCTATTAATGTAAAATTTATTTACAAATCAAGAGAGGAGTTCTCCTGATTTTTATGAAACGCCGGCTGATTCTACTCCTGAGTTTTGTGATCCTCTGCTTCTCCCTGATCCGCGTCTACCGACAGTGGACGGAACCTGCGATCGGAGTGATTCTCGAAGAGAGTTACCCGGGTAAGTTCATCGTGATCAAGGTGGAAGGAAGCCCGAAGGATGCAGGGCTTCAGGTGGATGATGCCATCGTCGTTGTCAATGGTGAACCGATCTACAAATTGCCGACGCTCGAACGATCTCTTTACAGCAATAAGCCGGGTGATGAAGTTCTATTGACCATCTACAGGAAGGGTTACTACGATGACATCCTGTTTGTCGTCAAAAGCAAGCTGAGCAGGGATCTGCTGGTCAAAATTCTCAAAATGATTGTGGGTCTCATCTATCTCGGTGTGGGTCTGTTTATCATACTCAGGAAACCTGATGATGGGAGAGCCACTATATTCTACCTTCTCAGTCTCTGCCTTCTGCTTTACCTGTCGCCAGAGTCAGCTCTAACAGGGAAGGAGGGCCTCGCTCTACTCGACCGGGCGGTGTCACTCCTGTTTCTCTGGATTCCGCCTCTTTTTCTCCATTTTTTCCTTATTTTCCCCCGTCCGAAAAGACTTGTGAACCGTTTTCAGTGGATCCTTCCGGTTCTGTATGTCCCCTCACTGATCTTCTTCGGGGTGTTCCTGTTCATTCCCTATGAGATGCCCGGTGTGAATAATCTTCACGCGGTTCTGAGAGGTGTTTACCTCACTCTCGGCCTCATCGCTCTCATCCACAGTTACGAGCAGACGGAGACCCCGGCACTCAAAAAGCAGACCGGACTGATCGTCTGGGGCGCCATCTTTGGTGTGCTGCCGTATCTGGTCTACTCCTTCATCTATCCGTATCTCGCGGCACAGTCCAGGATGATAGGTGAACATTCTTTTTTACCTCTCATTTACGGGAGTTTTATTTTCATGGGAGCGGTCCCCCTCGCTATTGCCTATTCAATTCTGAGGCACCGTCTTTTCGACATCGACGTTATCATCCGAAAAGGTATCGTCTATACCGTGATCACGGTATTCGTGGTCGGTCTGTATCTGTTCGTGGTGGGATACCTCGGCAGCCGTGTCAAGGAGGTCATGGGGATCGACAGTTCCTATATTACCATCGCTTTCACTCTGGCGGTTGCCCTCCTTTTCAACCCGCTCAAAGTTCGGTTGCAGAGGACGATCGATCGGGTGTTCTACCGGGAGAGGTACAATTACAGTCAGGTCCTCCTCGAGATGACCGAGAAGCTCAATCTCATGATTGATCTGGATGAACTCCTTGTTTTCTACACGGATTGCGTGGTAGACATGATGAAACTCACCGGGGCCGCCATCCTCATCCATGATGCCGAGAGGGAGAAATTTACGGTACGGTATTCGAGGGGTTATGCCGAGGAGATCATCCCGGCTATCGCTTTTCATGAGGGTTCCGACTTCTTTCTCTGGCTCGCTTCCGGGGCCCCCCTCGATCTCTCCGGTCTCGAACGCGAGAAGAGGTACCGTGCTCTGTCTGAAGAGGAAAAGCATCAGATTAATGTACTCCGGCCGGTGCTTATCCTGCCGTTTACCGTCGGGGGAAAGTTGATAGGATGGGCCAGCCTTTCCGAAAAACGCTCGGGAGAGCTGTTCTCCCAGGAAGATATCCGGCTGCTCGCTACCGTCTCGAGACAGGCTGCGATTGCAGTTGAGAATGCGAGGACCTACGAGGATCTGAGGAAGACTCACGAGAAACTCATGAGAACGGAGAGGCTGGCGATTGTCGGTGAGATGGCCGCGAGGATAGCCCATGAAGTGAGGAATCCTCTCGCTTCCATCAAGATGAACATTCAGATACTCCAGCGGAAGACAAAGCTCCCGCACCCGGACGATGAGGAGTATTTTGACATCACCGGAAAGGAGATCGAAAGGCTCAACACCGTGATGAGAGAAATACTCGATTATGCGAAACCTGTTACGCTCAACCTTCAGTACGGTAGCCTGAATCGTCTCGTTAGAGAGACACTCCATCAGGTCTTTCCCGAATCCAGGCGGGACGGCATTGTGGTTGTCAATGACCTCGAGGAGGATTTACCTGAATTTTCATTCGACGCCGGCAAGATCAAACAGGTTATCCTCAATCTGTTACTCAATGCCATTGATGCTGTCGGAAGTGAAGGGACAATAACGTTTCAAACCCGCCTCGAAGAACATGGGGATACCA
Source organism: uncultured Gemmatimonadota bacterium (assembly GCA_964654825.1). Lineage (GTDB taxonomy): Bacteria > Gemmatimonadota > CAZMKB01 > CAZMKB01 > CAZMKB01 > CAZZKG01. The sequence goes on from CAZZKG010000052.1 coordinate 13,599, forward strand.
CGAAAGTGAGGATAGATATTACCAACACGGGGAAAGGGATGGATGAAGAGGTTGCTCGGAGAATATTCGAGCCCTTCTACACGACCAAAGCCAAGGGGGTTGGCCTTGGATTGGCGAACGCGAAACGATACGTCGAGGAGCACGGCGGCGAAGTGCTGGTGCACACAGGGTCAGAGGGGCCTACCACATTTTCCGTTTGTCTGCCGATCGTAAGAGGAGGGTAGCTGTGGCACGGGGCAAGATTCTCGTCATAGATGATGACAGTTCCATCAGGCGGGTAATTCAGAAACATCTTACCGAGAAGGGATTTGATGTCACGACCGCCGGTGATGGTGAAGAGGGGTTGGAGATGTTCGCGTCCGAGAAACCCGAGATCGTGATTCTCGACATCCGGCTACCCGGCAGAAGCGGCCTCGATGTCCTGAAGGAGATCAGGTCGGAGAATACGGACACCGCAGTCGTCATGATCACGGCGCATGAGGATATGGAAACTACAATTGAGGCCATGCAAAAGGGTGCTTTCGACTATCTTCCCAAACCCCTCGACATCGACATCGTGGATTCACTTCTCGAGAGGATCTTCACCACACGTGAGATCGAGAAGAAATCCAGAGATATCTATGGTGGGGAGTATTCCCGTCAGGCCGAAAGCAAGCTGGTGGGGAAGAGTCCGGGAATGAAAAAGATCTGGAAGCTGATCGGTGCTGTCTCAGCGACGAAGGCAACGGTGTTGATCCAGGGTGAGAGCGGTACGGGAAAAGAGCTCATCGCGCGAGCCATCCACGAGAGCAGCTCTGAGAAAGCCGAACCGTTTCTTGCGGTGAACTGTACAGCACTTGTCGAGACCCTGCTCGAGTCAGAACTGTTCGGCCACGAGAGGGGGGCTTTTACGGGAGCTCTCTATGAGAAAAAGGGTGTGTTCGAGGTGGCCGGCCACGGGACAATTTTTCTCGATGAAATAGGAGACATGTCACAGAATCTGCAGTCTAAGCTTCTCCGGGTCTTGCAGGAGAGGGAGTTTACCAGGGTAGGTGGCACGAGGGTATACAAAACCAACGCCAGGATCATTGCAGCCACAAACCGGAAACTGGGAGAGCTGGTTGAGGAAAGGGTGTTCAGAAGGGATCTCTATTACCGGCTCCGGGTGGTCGAGATCCACTCACCTCCGCTGCGTGAGAGGAAAGAAGACATACCACTGCTCGTCACCCATCTTCTCGAACGCATCAGAGTTGAGCTGGGACGTAATATCAATAAGGTGTCGAACGCCGTCATGAATACCCTGATGACACACAGCTGGACCGGAAACGTGAGGGAACTCGAAAATGTTCTGCGGCACAGTGTCGTTGTCGCGAGGGGAGGGGTCATCATGCACGATGATCTTCCGGAATTGACCAGAGCTTCTCCCCGGGAAATGGCAATCGATCTCAGGCCCCTGCGCGAAGTAGAGGCTGATCATATTCAGAAGATCCTCGAGCACGCGAAATGGAACAAAAGCCTGGCGAGCAGGCTCCTCGGGATCACCAGGCCGACGCTTGACAAGAAAATCAAGGAATTCAGCATAGAGAGGAACGAGGAGGCCTAGCATGCAACGTGGTGTGGTGAAAGTGAGCATCTTCACTCTTCTTACACTGTTTGTACTCTGCGCGCAGCCGGATAAAGACGGAGGCATGGATGAATTCGACATGAGGCAGATTCTCTCCGTTATCCCCCGAAGCGCTACCGGTGTGAGCGTGGCGACAGGGAGTCTTGATGGCGATGACAAGGCGGAATTCGTTGTTACCTATCGGGACAGCACGAACGGTGTTTTTCTCACGATTCTGGATCAGTCACACAGGAGGATTTTCGAAACAGGTATTGCCACCGATCAGGTCCCCAAAGGGCACCTCATCGACATGGATGGCGATGGTATCCTCGACGTGATCATCTCAGGCCGGTCCAGGGGGGGTAAGAGTCTCCAGGTGATCAGAAATGCCAATGGAGCCTATGTGCTGGTCGGTGACTTCTGGGGACTCGAGGTCAAGTTCCTCGACGAAGATGATGATGGAAAAATGGAAGTTGAGGTGGAAAACAGAGACTTTGACCGGGATCCCGACAGGCATACGGTGCACACGTTCTACCGGTGGGATGGTGAGGGTTTTTCCCCTTTTAGATCCTACAAAGTAAGTAAACGGATTATCTTCTGATTTCCCCTGTTACTCCCTCGAACGATATTGAATTCGAGACCCCGCAATTATTAAAGAGTGGAGTGCGGCGGCAAGGCCGGGGACTGAAAAAAGTTCCCCCATGTTCTGTACTTTATTCAAAATTCCCCTTCATCCCGGGTTTGTTCCCTCTTAGATCGAAGTACTGCTGTGACCGGACAACTTATTGAATTATAAGGGGTTGTTTCAGGAACTGACGCTGCCACCCCAGGGATTTCTCTGCAAGTAGTAGCTGGTACAATACTTGCTCGTTCGAACTGGTGAGAAATTATGCGAAATGTCGTGGGGTGCGGTGAGTGTGGGGAATGTGATCGGGTATCGAGCAAGGATGAAACCATGAATATTGACCTCCAGAGAGAGGAACTCGAGTTGTTTGTCGGTCTGATTATGGACAAGTGCGGCATGCGGATGACCAGGAGCAGGCTCATCAGGATGAAAAAAACTATCGAGGAGAGGATGAAGGGATTGGGTGTGGATGAGATGTCTGATTACTACCAGCAGACCGTCACCGGTGAGAGTGGGGACGAGGAACTCTCGAGGCTGTGTGCGACTATCGTTCGGAGGAATCATCCGTTTTTCGCGAACAGTGAATTGATGGAGAGAGCGGCAGATAACGTCGTAGCACTCGTACGCAATGCGAAAACAAGGAACGGGAAACCCCTCGCGAGGGTCTGGTTTCCCTACTGTGGGAGAGGGATGGCACCTTACTCATTCGCGATGCTCGTAGCGGAGAGGCTCGAAGATGGGATGCTCAAGTATGTCGATATTCTCGCAACAGGTAACTATAAACGGGACGTTGACTTTGCATCATCAGGTATTTACAGCGATTCTCTTGTCAAGAGTGTGAGTAAAGAGAGGCTTAAGAAGTTCTTCTACGATAACGAGGAGGGCAAGAGGATCTCGAAAGAGATCAGAATGATGGTAAACTACGGCTCACTCGATCTCATAAACGGGATCTATCCTTCCATGTTAAACGGGACATCCGGTTTGAATCTCATCGTTATGCAGAATGTACTCACGTTTTTCAACTGGAAAGTGACGGAGAGAATAGTCAGCAAGTTCCACGAGTGTCTCTCTGGGGATGGGCTTCTCCTCATCGGAAGCGGTGAACGACTGAGGGGTCTGCCGGGTTGGGACCCGATCGAGAAGGCCGGGGGGAGACTGTACCGAAGAGTGGAGGTCCCCGGTGAAATCGGTAATACTCCGGGTATAGAATCTCTGAAATCCCTGGGGAATGTCCCACTCCCCCGTGAGAGATTGGCATCCAGAGGTAGGGGGAGGAATCTCTACGTGGAGAAGGCCCATGATTACCTGCAGACCGGAGAGACCAGGAAGGCTCTCATAACTCTGACAGAAGCGATATCATCTGGATCTGACGATGCAAAAGTCTACCTGAGGCTTGCCGATCTCTATGCGAGCAGAAATGATCTGGAGTCGGCGCTGAAGCAGTGTCAGAAATCGGTTGAGATCGATCCGTCTGATCCTGACGCTTACATACTGCTGGGAATGATCTACCTGCGGAGGGGACACTACCGCGATTCCATGGAATATCTCAGAAAGGCTCTCTTTATAGATCCGAACAACATGGAGGTCAGGCTTCAGATAGCCCGCGCGCTCAATGGGATGGGGAGGACGCACGCCGCGAGGAAAGTGTACACCAGGATTGTCGATGACAGCAAGGATTCCCCGAATCAGTTGATTCTCGATGTCGCGAAAAAAGCTCTCGAAGGGGTGTCCGCAAACTGATCGTATCGATTCCGGAATGATGCAAAAGTGATACGTATATGGCATCCACGATGGAAACCGCGTCGTATTGGCCTACCCGAGAGACTTCGAAGTGCCCTAACCGGTTGTGTTCCAATAAGATAAAGGTGATTGAGGCAGTATCTGCCCCGCTGAAATCTCCTTGACTTCTCGCCCTGACTATGATATAAATTAGTCTTGATTTGTTGTTCAGGTGAACCCGGTTCACCGGTACGCCAACTCTCAAGGGGGCGGAAATATGGGGAAGAACATCGTTCAAAAGATACTTTCAAATCATCTCGTCGAAGGGCAGCTCGAAACCGGTAGCGAGATTGCGATATCGATAGATCAGACACTTACTCAGGATGCAACAGGTACCATGGCCTACCTTCAGTTCGAGGCTATGGGACTACCGAGAGTAAAGACGAAACTGAGTGTGAGCTACGTTGATCACAACACACTTCAGTCGGGTTTCGAGAATGCAGATGACCATTACTACCTGGAGACCGCGGCGCAGAGATTTGGGGTCCTCTTCTCCAGGCCAGGAAACGGTATTTGTCACCAGGTGCATCTCGAGCGGTTTGCCGAACCGGGTGGTACGCTCCTGGGCTCCGACAGCCACACCCCTACTTCCGGTGGGCTGGGCATGATTGCGATCGGTGCCGGTGGCCTCGATGTGGCGGTCGCGATGGGGGGCGGCGCATTCTATCTGGCCATGCCCAGAATCGTCAGGGTCGAGCTGACGGGCAAACTGGGATCACGTGTTTCAGCCAAAGATATTATACTCGAACTCCTCCGGCTTCTCACCGTGAAGGGGGGAATCGGTAAAATCTTCGAATATTCCGGCGCGGGTGTCAAGGCCTTATCTGTTCCGGAAAGAGCAACGATAACGAACATGGGAGCCGAACTGGGGGCGACCACTTCTGTTTTTCCATCCGATAGGAGGACGAAGGAGTTTCTGCTGTCTCAGAAGCGGGGCGGTAAATGGAAAGAGCTCGTCGCTGACTCTGATGCAGAATACAATGAGGTGGTGAAGATCAATCTTTCAAAGCTTATCCCGCTAGTGGCGCGTCCCCACAGCCCTGATAACGTCTGCAAGGTCACCGAGCTAGAGGGGCTCAAGGTCAACCAGGTGATCATCGGCAGCTGCACCAACTCCTCTTACCGCGATCTTATGACAGTTGCCGGCATCTTTAAGGGCAAGAAGGTTCACCCGGATGTGAATTTCGTGATCGCTCCCGGCTCCCGGCAGGTCCTCGAAATGATAGCAAAGAACGGGGCTCTGGCAGCACTCATTTCCGCCGGTGCGCGGATCATCGAAACGGCTTGTGGTCCCTGTATCGGTATGGGGCAGGCTCCACCTACGAAAGGTGTGTCCCTGCGGACCTTCAACAGGAACTTTGAGGGGAGATCGGGGACAAAATCGGCGCAGGTCTACCTCGCGAGCCCGGAGGTTGCCGCGGCAACGGCTCTGAAGGGTCAGATCAGTGATCCTCGGAAGCTCAGGAGCTCTTCGAGAGTCACAATACCGAAACTATTTCACATCGATGACAGTATGATAAAGAAACCACCTAAGGAAGGCAAAAAAATAAAAGTCGTCCGTGGGCCCAACATCAAACCCCTTCCCATCCGGGAACGGCTGGTTGATCACCTCGAAGGTGAGGTCCTCATCAAAGTGGGTGATAATATCACAACCGATCACATAATGCCGGCCGGGGCAAAGATCCTCCCGCTCCGGTCCAACATCCCCGCAATCAGTGAGTACGTATTCAGCGGGGTGGACCCTGGTTTTTCGAAGAGAGCTCAGAACGCAGGCGGAGGTGCGGTAATCGGTGGTGAAAACTATGGACAGGGATCGAGCAGGGAACATGCTGCCCTCGCTCCGATGTATCTCGGTGTCAAATGGATCTGCGCCAAATCGTTCGCGAGGATACACCGTGCAAACCTGGTTAATTTCGGCATCATGCCCCTAGCCTTCGTGAATTCCCAGGACTATCGCTACTTCAGTCAGGGAGACAGACTTGAAATAAATGGAGTTATCGGTGCTCTGCGGGAGAATAAGCCCCTCATAGTCAGAAACAGAACCAACGGGACGAGTATTGAGGTAACATATGACCTCACACCCAGACAGAAGGAGATCATCATGGCAGGAGGGCTGCTCAATTATATGAGGAGATTGAAAAGGAAGAAGGTTTCATAATCTTCTTGAAATATGCAGAAAAATAACTCATATTTTGATAGCACAACTGTCGAACGGGCACCAGGAGTTTTTACCGGGTCTCTGGCAGGACGGTTTTGTTCCATTCTCCTTCCAGAGAGGTAGATGTATTATAAGAGTTCTGCACCATCATGATTGAGAAGGAGGTGAACAGAGTATCAGGGGCACTCACCTGAGAGCGAATCGTTATCGAAGTTTACTCACGAGAAACGGAGGTTACTTGTGAAGTTCAAACACCTCATGAAGAATCCACCCTTGATCTTCGCCATGATTCTTGTGGTGGCAGCGGGTCTCTATCTTATTCAGGGAGTACGGGAGGAGACACCGCTGGCATCGGAGGAGGTGGCGAGCGTTCAGGGGTCTGATCACGATTGGACGAACTGCAACGTCGTCAGCGTACCTCTGGAAATACAGATGGAGGTACAGAATGTCATAGAGAACCAGGGAGGAGCCCAGGAGAAGGGTGGTTTGGTGGAGGTGTTACTGGATGTGAAGCCGCTTCTGGAGGCACGGGAGCTAAGCTGGCATCTGGAGCTACCTGCCGGGGTTAAGACATACTCGGGGCCTTCGAACTGGACCGGTTCGGTAGCGGCGGAGGAGGGGGCATCATTTGTGGTGACGTTATCGGTGCCGGACGGGAAAGAATATTACGTAGACGCTGTGGGGGAGTACGAGGCGGTGACGGGAGCAGCGGTGCGTAAGGCGGTGACATTGAAGCTGGATCTGGGGGAAGCTGAGCCGCCGGCGAACCCGTCGTTTATCAGGGTGGACGAGACGGGGCGGAAGGTAGTGACGTACAGAGGCAACACGATAGGAGGAGGTAACTGATGAGAAGGACAGGATTATGTGCGCTCCTCCTTGTGATCGGGCTGGTATTTGCCGGGGACGTACTGGGATACCATGTGACCGGAACGTTCATGTACAGGGACAGGGAGCAGGATCAGACGGGTTTTACGGGAGAGGAGCCGCTTTTGCCGATACGGGGGGCGGATGTGGAGGTTCTGGACAACAGCACCAGTGCGATTCTGGCCACGGGTGTCACGAACCAGAGCGGTCAGATCGACATCAACGTGACCGACGCGCAGGTCCGAGATGTCGTTGTACGAGCTCTTACCTGGACGGATTACAATCCGTTTTTAAATGCCCAGACAGAGACCTGGGTCGGGTTCGGACAGGGTGATCCGTATGCGGTCGAGAGCCAGGTCTTTGCAAGTCACGATCCGGGGTCGGACATCGATATTCAGACGGTCGTCGCAGAACCGCAGGGACCAGGTGAGCCGTTCAACATATTCGACTGCTTGGTCAATGAGATGTCGATGGTGAATACCATGACCGGGGTTAATCCAGGTGAATATTCAAAGATGCGTGCCAGATTCACCCATGGAGAGAACTCGGGACAGGCTTATTACAACGGTATCGTCCACATAGGTGCCGAGTTCCCTTATGATGATGGTGTCGTGCTCCACGAGGGTGGCCACTTCACCAATGATCACTGGTCGAATGATAACAATCCCGGCGGCACTCACTATGTGGGTGACGTGAACCAGGATCCCAGGCTTTCCTACGGCGAGGGGATCGCTTCGTACTGGCATTCTGCGACTGCAACGATGTATGGTCTCAACCCCTCGGGTCATCTGGAGGTCCAGACAACCGGTGCTCCCGGGGCCGGTCATCTGAGTTTCTATGTCGAATATGAGCAGCCGAACTGGGGTTCGTATGGACCGGCGTGTGAGATCGCCATCACGGCAGTCCTCTACGACATTCTCGACAATGAGACCTGGGAAGATTTCACACCCGGTGTCGGAGAGGATTTTGATGCACTGAGTCTTTCCTACGCGCACACATGGAACATCACCGAAAACTACATCCCGAACAGTGAGTACGGTCCCAGGACGATCGAGGATTTCTGGGATGCCTGGATGCTGGCTTACGGCGATACGGCGTATTATAATGAGATGAAGGATCTCTTCGATTCCCACGTGATGGAATTCTGGGAAGACACTTACGAAGCGGACAACACAAAAGAGGAAGCGCTTTCGATCGCTCTCGGTGAAGATCCGACTCATCACACGCTGTTTCCGATGGATGATCCGGACTGGTTCGAGATGCAGGGTATTGCCGGAGCTATGTTCAGGATCGGCGCCATCAACAGGCAGCCGGCCACCCATTCCCTGATCACCCTCTACGAATCCGATGGTCTCACTCCGGTGGCCGACAACTCGGTCGATGTCAGTATGGCGGTCCAGGTCGAGACTCCGGCAAGTGAAATATACTACATCAAAGTGAACCAGCACAGTTTCAGTGGTATCTACACCGAATACGGGGCGTATGACCTTGAGCTCAGAGTCATTCAGGCTCCTGATGACTCAGCCAAGATTTCGGTTACCCCGGCAGGCCTCGTTGTGACGGGACTTCCGATCGGGGATACCGCGGAGAGAGAATTCACCATCAACAACATCGGCGGCGGACCTCTCCAGGTAAATATCACCGATACCGAACGGTATGTCGAAGGCAATCCTCCCGCGACCTGGGTCAGCGAGGCTCCCGAAACGGCCGAGGTCCTGGCAGGTGAGTCACTCAATATCACTGCAACGCTCGATGCGACCGGTCTCGTTGCCGATTCGACATACGACGCGATCATCTACGTCAACTCCAACGATATGGTCAACCCGGTGGTCTCACTCGTCGTGAGGATGACGACGATAGGTGCCGGGATCGATGACGGTGATGTCGCCGGTTCCGGTTCCCTTCCGAAGGTGTTCGCGCTCAACCAGAACTACCCGAACCCCTTCAACCCGTCGACTGCGATCGTGTACGATGTGCCCGAGTCGGTTGGCGGTTCGGTACCCGTGTCCCTCACAATCTACAACACGAGGGGTCAGAAGGTCAGGACCCTTGTCGACCAGCCGAAAGTTCCCGGAAGTTACACGGTTCAGTGGGACGGCTCGAATGGTCACGGGGAGCAGGTATCTTCGGGGATCTATTTCTACAAGATCATCGCGGGTGATTTTGTGAAAGTCAAGAAGATGGTGGTGCTCAAGTAAGTTCCAGATTCCTCTGAGCATAACAAAACAAAACCCTCCCGGTTCGCCGGGAGGGTTTTTTGCGATAATGGGGCCTGAGCACCTGATCCTTCAATCGTGTAAGGATGAGTGGCGGTTGATCCCGCGAACCTGCTCAATCCGGGCCGTCAGGAGTTTGTGCACCACTCACCCGGAGATCACCGAAAGACACGGTGGGATACGGTACAGCGTTGTGTGGCGGAATATCCCCAACATCCTGGATGAAAATCAATTCGATGCCATCCCCCGTTCCGAGGTTTCTGGAATACTGCTTGTCTAGAGTGTTGTTCCAGTGTTCGTGGACACCGAGACCGGGAATGGGTGTGCCATCCCCTTCGGGATCATAAATGATATCATCAGGCCACCACGTCGAATCAGCCGCCTGATGGAGATAATCATCCACGCCAGGCATGTTGGGATAATCAACTTTGCCATCTTCGCCGTTATATTCAGCTTTTAAAAAATCCAGTGCTACTGATTCAATCGCTACCGGATCCTGGGATGCAAAGATTGATGACGTCCAGTCATCGTTGAATGGTGGTGTCGTCCACTTCGTCGGAGGGTCGATCGCTCCCGAACCGGCCCAGAGACCGTCGAGGAGAAAGAGTACGGTGTTTTGACCGATCATCTCGTGTCCCATCAGATCGACCTGTGTTCGATACATACCCATATCCGGCCTGATCGGTAAGCCTCCCCCCGGATCCACCAGTCCTGGATGCAGATGACTCGCGCTGCTGCGTGTGTGGGATCCGAAATGATTTTTCGCAAAAAGAGTAATCCCCGCCCGAGCGTGTGCTTTCAGTGCGGGGATATTTATAATGTAATCCGCATCTTCCAGTACGGTATAAACCGTATCCGAAGTCACATCAAGAACAGTACCTGCGTCGGAATAGAAGATGCTCGGTTCCGTACCCCGAATGACGCCTTCCCTGCCACCCCCCTCTTCATGTGCGATGTAATGTACGTTCGGAAATTCGGCATCCCATTTGTCATAACAGTGATTATAGAGCAGCCTCATCGGGTCTCCGACATAGATATCGTCTTCGGGAACACCGTAAATGTTCACGAGTTGACGTAGTGTCGACAATACGATCTGGGGTGATGTTTCAGCAACACAGTAGTGATCATTTTCAACCTGATCATAATTTTCGGTAATGTTGCCCGGCCAGGTGCTGGTGGCATTTATCTTTATAAATATCTTCTCCCCTTCTGTGTATCCTGTGTCTTCCAGACCGTACTTTCTGAAATTGAAATACACGAAGAGCGCGTCCCAGGATTCTTCGGCTGTTGATTCACCCGTCAAACTGATCAGTGATTTCGAAACCATCCGATCGATAATTGCCTGATCATTATTTTTATCGAGAAAGTAACCGTCGTCGTTCTCATCTGCCTGTCCGTCGCCATTATACTCAAGAGTACAGTTCTCGTTCGTAGCATCCGGATCCCAGACCCATACGACCCGTCCTGGATTAATGCCCTGAGCCTCACCGATTGGATCATTGGAAGGCTGAGGTACAGCATGCCAGGAGGCCCTGGCCGAGTTGTGGGTTTGAGCAAGCATCCACCCTCCGGTGAACATTGCGATTACCACAAAAAAAGCTCCGATAGCATAATGAGATTCTTTGAAACTTTTTCTTGCTTTCCTGTATACCGCGGCTGAGGTGATGAGCGACAGCAGATAGACGACGAAACCAGAGGCAAGCGGTGCAGCAACTCGCATACATGGGTATGTCGCCCGGCTCGGTTTTGGAATCACGCGTATTATGAACCAGGCAAACGACAATAAACCTGTTATCAGGAAAAGAAGACGTGTGAAAAATCTCCAGTCGCGACAACGTCTGGAAGAAGAATCTCTAAATGTCATGGAGCCTCCTCAAGAGAATGGTTCAAATAATATTGATAGGACCTTTATTGATTATAATAGAGAACATGAACTGGATCAAGCAGAGAAATATGTGCATTCTTCCTGCCGTATCGTCCGTCCGGAAATCCGGTTCTCCTCCGCCCCGCTTGCTAAATTCTCTGAAATCTCGTAAACTCTTCTAATGGCTGACCTGCTTCTGAGTTACTACCGAGAGCATGAAATAGTTTACATCGCCAGAGGCGTCATTCCCGCAAATCTGAACAACTTTATTGCTGTGACCGGGATGTGATGCAAACTATAAAGTGCTCTCCTTAATAATGTCTTCATCATGAATGCATCTCATCTCTCGGAGGCTAACGATGGAACATAGTGTCTGTCCACTGTTGAGATGCAGCAACATGTAATTTCTTCGCAAATTAAATTCTAAAAAATATAAAGGGAGGCAATAATGGAAGAACCGATCGATGTGAGTATTGTTATCCCGGTCAAGAACGAGGAGGATTCTATCCCCGTTCTCTTTGAAGAGATATATGAAACTATGGTGAAAACCAATTTTAACTGGGAATGTGTATGGATAGATGACGGTTCTACTGACAATTCTCTGTCTCGTTGTAAGGAATTGAACAAAAAACATCCCAATCAGCATTATATTCAGTTTAAGGAAAACTACGGTCAATCCGCCGCTCTTTCCGAAGGATTCAGATTAGCAAAGGGTCTTGTGATTGCAACTCTTGACGGCGACTTACAAAATGACCCAAAAGATGTCCCTCGTCTGGTCGAGACTCTGCACAACAGTGAAGTCCAGATGGTAAACGGTTATCGTCAATTCAGGAGTGACAACTTCATAAAAAAAATTTCTTCCAGAATAGCGAACGGATTTCGGAATTGGCAGACACATAGCAACATAAAAGATGTGGGTTGTTCTATGAGAGTTTTCTACAAAGAGGTTATCAGCGGGATACCCGTATTCAGAGGTATGCATCGATTTCTTCCAACGCTTGTGGTGATAAATGGATATAGAAGTATTGAAGTTCCGGTAAACCATCGAGAGAGAAAATACGGGAAAACAAAATATGGGATAAACAACCGGCTGTGGGTCGGCATCGCCGATACCTTTGCCGTCAAGTGGATGCAAAATCGTTCTGTCAATCCTGAGATAGTGGAAAAACTCTAAATGGAGAGAAATATGCGGAAAATCATTCTGGGAGTGGGATTTTAGGGAAAGCGATGTTCTTCAGCAGGCTCTTCGTGCAGTAGATCTGCAGTGAGAGGGCCAAACGAAGTTATATTCCAATCACCTTCTGGTATTTCAGTCTGGCTGGAGCAGCAATTCTACTCACCTGTGCAATATTCAGAAGGGATCCGATTTTTTATTGTGGGGCAAAGTACGGGATTCTTAATCTATCGGAATCGGAGAGACGTTAACACCTGACAGATTGAATAGAGACACGACGTTATTGATTCTGCTCACCCTGCTTGTTGCCTTCATGTTTCAGGGGACGAGGGGACTTTAGGAAACTGCGGAGGGTAGATACGCCGAATTTGCCAGAGAAATGGTGGAAACCGTCAATTTGATTATTTCCCAGTTAGACTACCAGCCTCATTGCCCGAAATCACATCTGACATATTGGTACACCGCTTTGAGCGTAAAACTTTTCGGGAAGAATGAATTTGCCGTGAGGTTCCCGAACACCGTCGTTTTTGTTTTATTGATGTTCATCGTCTGGAAATTGGGTAGTTTTATCCTGGACGATAAAGCAGTGCTTGTCTCTGCCTTCATTTATATACTATCTCTATTTCCGGTAGTTGCGGTGAACAGTGTCTCTACGGATCTGCTGTTGTCATCCTGGGAAGCATTATCGGTGCTTATTTGTTGGTGGGCGTACCGATCTGACAATACCAACGCACAGAAACGCTTGATAATATTTATATGGATCTCCTGAGGGTTTGCCTTTCTTACCAAGGGACCTCCCGGACTCCTCTTGTTATTCTCGATATTAAAATTTCATTTCTCAAGCTCAGTTAGATCTGAGGCCTGAGAATAAAGTCGGTGCGCGACATATTTTTATTTATCGTGATCGGCCTTTCGGTGTATTCCCGCATTTTTACCAACAAGTTCAATAGAAATCCCAAGTGGTTCGAACCGATCGCCCTCAACATCCTTCCATTCTTTCTGGGAACCATGCCCTGAGCCGTCTGTTGGAAAGACATCTTGAAATCATGCAGGTTCAAGTTCGAGCGAAAGTCGCTCAAAACAGTCATGGATAGCAACCGAGCAGTCTTCTTCTTCATCTGGTTGTAATTGTCCCTCGTCGTATTATCTCTGCCAAGAAGTCGATTGTTACTTTATATCTTCCCGTTTTTCCCGGCTTCCCTATTACTACTCGGGCGGGGAATAACCAGACTGTTCGATTATACGGAATTTATGAAAAGAGCAAGAAAAATGGCGATTATTACGGCGGCAATCATCATCCTGCTGAAGCTTGTTTCGGCTTACGTACCGGTGAGCAACGACATGAAGCTTCTTTACCGGTTGGCCGATCTGAGGATACCGACAGCGTTCATTATGTGGTGTTTCGCATAAAAGATATTTATGGACTGCAATTTTATCTGGAGTGGGATTTTGAGCGGGTTTCTGAAGAGACCGAAGATTGGGCGGACAGAGATATACATACTCTGTTGGACGAGATCTCCAGTTCTCCTCAATACGACAAATACATCATCATTGCAAAAAACAACCATGATTCCTTAAAGGGTTTCCTCGATGCCTCTTTAATATGAAAATGCCGCCCGCAGATCATTTTCATCCTTCGTTGTGCCCCCAGCATAAGGCGGGGTCATGAGGGTTAGTTG
>CAZZKG010000053.1:0-26867 GCA_964654825.1 uncultured Gemmatimonadota bacterium
CATTTCCTTTCCCGTTTCGATTATACCCTGCTTCACATGAAATGTCAATCGGGGGAGCGAGTTGCGAGGTAGAAAGTTCTCCGTTTGGGATTGTTCTCAGATCACCCAGGCGTAACCTATCTTGGCAAAGAGAGAGCGATCGGTCTGTATCAGCGAAATGTCCCGGGTGCCCTCGTAGTTGTCCGAGTACCCCAGGAAGAACACCGTCTGCGGGTTTATCTTGTAGGAGAAGAGAATCTGGCTGAACAGGTGCTGCTCTCTAGATTCGACGTCATCATCCGCGTAGAGAGCCATGTTGCGTCTGAGGTCGAGATACTGGATGATCACCCTCAGAAATGTCCGCGTGTCGAACTGGTACACCGCCTTCACCTGGCTGAGGTTGGCGGTGAAGAGCCTCCCGTCCGAACGGTCGAGGCGTTCATACGTGTGATCCAGCGAAAGGGTGAGATGCCGGCCGGCCCGGTACTCTACAGACGGGTCGAGGCGGAGCCTCACAGCGGGTTTAGTGTGGGCGAAATCGATGTGGTCGCCATAGTCGAGACCCATTTGAAAAAACAAAACTCCCGAGGGACGGATGTGGAAATCAAAGCGTTGAAAATTCTGGTCGAACGCGACATCTTCGAACACCTTCCGGCGCCTGCCGAAATCGGCACGAAACGAGGACTGGAGCGGTCCCTCGTACGACAGATCGGCTTCCGCCTCCTCCTCCAACAGGGATCCGTCCTGCTCCCGCGACCTGTCCACGTTCATACCGATCTCGATCTCTGAGTACCATCTGTCCGCCTCCCCCCACCATTTGTAATCACTCCCGAGTTCCACCCGTCGGATGCCGACCTGCGTGATGAAACCGAGATCGGTACGGAATCCGTCCCTGATATCACGATACTCGGCGTACCAGTCAAGATTCCTCGCGTCATGGGAATAGCTGATCTCTCCACCTGCACCCCCGAAACTTCCATCCGGCAGTTCAGGGTCGGGCTCGCCGTCCTCATCCAGGCTGAGCAGCGCGGCCGGATAACGTGTCCTCGTGCCGATAACCTGGAACCTGATCCGCTCACTCCGGGTCAACCTGAGATCACCGTCGAGGCCGGCGATCCGATTGTAGTAATCCTCACCTTCCCTGTCGGTCATGATAACCCCGAGAGTCGATGATTCGAACACGTCCCCGCGGTACCGGAGTACGGTGCCGTAATTTTTCCTGTCCAGGGATTGTGAGCTCGATCCCTCGCTGCCCGGTATGATGAAGTTGGTCACCTCGTCACGGACTATGAAGAGACCGACGGTACTCCTTCCCTCTTTACCTGACAGCTTGATTCCCCAGCTCGGATCAGCGAGAGCGCGGGTGTGAACCACCCTCCGGCGGGTCCGGAAGAAATCAGCTCCTTCGAGAAAAAAAGGCCTCTTCTCGGGAAAGAACAGCGCGAACTGCGTGTTGATGTCGAGTTGGGCGGCGTCGGCTTCGACCTGGGAGAAATCGGGGTTCGCAGTCGTGCTGAGCGTCAGGTTGGGAGTGAATCCCCACCGCAGGGTAAGCCCCGGATCGAGTTTCCGCTCACGTTGGACGAAGGGTCCTTCGGTTTCACCTTCCCGTTCCTGTGTTACGAGGCCCGACAGGGTCGGATCGAGCTCGAGGTTCTTCCCGGGAGCGGCACCCGCGAAACCGATCAGCTTTTCCGTCTGGCAGAGATAACAGCTGTTGTTCCTGTCACGCGGGAATAGGCCGATGTGATGCCGCACGCTGCGGGGAAAGCTGCGGACGGCATCGAATCCCCAGACCTGATCTCCATCACTGTGCTGGAAACTGAGGGTGCTGAATGGAACCGCCATCTCGACAGTGTAACCCCACTCGGTAATCCGGGCAGCCGAGTCCCAGATGCCGTCCCATTCACCGATACCCACCTGGGAACCTTCGATAAAATCCCCCTGGACCCCGAAGGGGTTACTCATAAAATCATACGCACGGCGTTCATCATTGAAGGTGTCGAGGACGATCTCGACCCAGTCATCCTGGAAGATGTTGTCGCGGTCAGTGAAACGGGATCGAATGGCGGATGGATCGGGGTCATACGCACGAAACGCGGCATAGAGAGAAGAACTGCTGTAGAGGAGAAGGACCTCCGTCCTGGCAGGAGGCGGGATGTTCTCTCCCGGGCGCACCTCGTAGTTCACATCCAGCAGGAGAGCTCGCTTCCACTCCTCTTCATCGATGACTCCGTCAATGGAAAGCTCCGAATCGATCCGGGGCACACGGAGGGGCTTATCCCCGGAGAGGACCCCGGCACAGAGCCAGGCGGTGTGAGATGAGACATCGAAAGAGAACAATACGCAGGAAGTGAGAAAGAGAAGGCGGAAAAACCTTATAATCGATCGCATCGAGAGTATCAGGGTCCTCCTCAGACAGTCAATACGGCCATCACTTCATCCAGTACCATCTCAGGAGTGATCGCCTGCATGCATCGGATGTCATTGCTGCCGTAACGACAGTGGATTCTCCCGGAGTACAGGAGATAGCAGGGGCTGCAGTCCAGATTCGCCCTCACAATCCGCACATCACCACCGGGGTTCCAGGGGCTGACTCTCCGGGGATCCGAAGGCCCGAACAGAACGACCACCGGTGTCCCTACCGCTGCCGCGAGGTGCGTGACGGAACTGTCATTTGAAACAAGCACCCGGCAGCGCCTGAGAGCGGCGGAAGTCTGGAGAACCGTCGTCCTGCCGACCAGATTCACAACGAAGGCGCGGTCGTTTTGATCGATCCGGTTCAGAAACCCCTCGACGTCCTCATGAGGACCACCGAGAAGGACCACCCTGCACCCCGGACAGGATGCGAGCAACGCTCGGACGAGGAGCGCGAACCGCTCTTCTTCCCACTGTTTCTCAGGCGTGTCGCACCGTGTGTGGATCGCGATAACGCGATCGGCATCACCCAGCTTGCATTCGGACCACAATGAGGAGACGTAGGAGTCATCCTGTTCACTGATTACGAGCTCGAGGTTGCGATCCGCCGCTTCTATGCCTAAAGGCCGGAGGAGCCTCAGGTTCTCTTCGACCTCGTTCAGGGACAAATTTCTGGCGAGGGATATCCATCTTCGAGATCTCCGCCGGTCCAGCTCGTTGCGCTCCTGAAACGCCACGACGAGGTCGGCACCGAATATTTCAGGACAGGCGGGTGACATCCCGGCCCCGGCGAGAATCGTATCGACGGATCCGATGGAGAGTCTAGCCCTCAGTGCAAAGGACAGCCACGAGAGGTGTGTCCGATCCTTCAGTATAAATGTATGCGCGAGGTGAGGCGAGCCGGCAAAGACCCCGGCGGCGGCCTTGCTCCCGGCGACGAGGGTGATTTGGGCTTCGGGGAAGGACATTTTCAGGTTCCTGACGACGGGAGAGAACTGGACAGTATCGCCGATGCCGGTCGCCGGAATGAGCAGCATTCGATTCGGCCGGCTTCTGTTGATTTCCGGAAATTGTGCCGGGTTGTGCTCACTAGTTGAATTGCCGGTTTGATTATTCATGGAGAGTGATTTCACCTGTACCAGAAGCAGTGGATGTCGATACCGGACCACGCATGTTCGGTCACTGTATTCTACACGGCGGGAGGGAGAGATGCAAGGAAGACGAGGTGACCACCCCCGATTGATGACCCCCCGTCCCTCCGCGTTGTCCCTCCACTTAGTCCCTCTGCGTAGTCCCTCCGCGTTGTTGACAAAAATCCTCTCCTGTGATATCATGAGTAATCATAATCCGGAATCGGGGAAATTCATGAACCGTTCAGTAAAATCAGGATATCGCTTAAGAACAATCCTGTTCGTAATTTTCTTCCTCTTGACCGGCATTGCTGTCACGGCAGCATTTTCCGGACCCGTGTACGACGGTCCCGAACTAGATTACCAGCCGTCCATCATCTACACTCAGCCGGACGGTGGGATAATGATGGTCTTCGAGCGAATCAGCCTACCCTCCTTTTTCGGGGACATGTACCTGACGAACTCGGCCGACGGCGGGCAGTCGTGGTCGACGCCGGTCCCGATCATCGACTCATCACGCAACGAGCGTCACCCGGCGCTGGCGCAGCTGTCGGACGACTCCTACGTGTTGTTTTACCTGGTTGATGAAACCGACGCAGGCGCATACCGCATCCACCGGGCGAGCTCTCCCACCGGAATCAGCTGGACCGATCATGGCGCGATCGATCTTGGCTGGTCAACAACCGGGGAAATCAATCCCTGCGTCATCAGGGAAGCGGATGGCTCTCTCACTATGACATACCACAGACTCTCCGGCCCGAGCTACATCGCCAGGTCGACTGACGATGGAGTGACCTGGGACACGTTAAAAACCCAGGTCAGCGACTCCGATGCTCAGCTTCCGAGACTGGCCAAACGTGAGATGGATGGTGTATACCTCGTCACCTACCAGGTCGGAAGCAGCAACCTGGACATGTACTCGAAGGTCTCAACGAATCCTTACGATTGGAGCGGCCCGCAGAACCCCTTCTCCACCGCTATCAACAGTCATGACTCACAACCGGTCGTTCTGCCGGGCGGGACCTTCCTGGTCACATACGCCCAGCAGGTCGCTTCTGTTTTCGACGTGTACTACCGGACGAGCTACGATGGGACCTCCTGGTCGGACGCGGTCCGGGTGACTACTGATCCCTCCCACTATGACACTCAGCCCCATCCGCTCCCGGGAGAGGAGCCCGGAACAATTGTCCTCAGCTGGTCACATCAGGAGAGCCACGATCCATACGTGGATCACGATATCTGGGTTGATCCTTCTCTTTCCGTTTCTCTTCTATTGGCGATCGACGTCGACTCGATCCCATCCGCCGATGGTGGAGTGATTCAGTTCAGCCTCGACGCGGGTCCGGCCTTCGACGGAAGGGATTACTTTTTGGTGGGTTCTCTGTCCGGCACCTCCCCGGGTACACCTCTTCCCGGCGGCGGGACGATACCGCTCAACCGGGACGCGCTCACCGATTACATCCTGTCAAACTATAACAATCCGGTTTTCGTCGACTTCAGAGGAACGCTCGATGCCGACGGCCGGGCGCTGGCGTTTCTCGATGCCCCCGGACCGGTCCCCCTCGCGGTCGGGAGGATCATGAATTTCGCCTTCACCACTCTCGGGCCATTCGACCTCCAGTCGAACCCGGTCGGAGTGGTGATCACACCGTGAGGGCGACGGACACGACAACCGGTAGAAAAGAAGGGAAATGAAAAAGCCCGGCTTAAGATAACAGCCGGGCTTCACTCTCGGAAAATCGAGACTCAAATCACGTCACAAATCGCCTTACCGGATCTTCTCTTTTTCAATTACTTTCCGACATAGTTCAACTTAACAGCATCGGCACTGACAAAACCATCAGCGTCGTTAGTCACCATGACACCCTGCATGGAGCTGTTGTCGAACTCGTAGGTACCCAGATACACCCACTCGTTGCCCACGGTCGACTGATCCACATAAACCCAGCTGCTCATGCCATTTTTGTCCTTAACTCTAAAAGGAGCATTCGTCGCCATCAGATCCAGGTACGGATGTTCGAACTTCCAGGTATAGACTTCGTAAGTGCCGGGATAGATAAATTCATCGACTCTCCACCCTGCTTTATTTTCTCCGGTACCAGGGTTTGCATAGCTGGTGCTGCCGTCATTAGCATTCGCATGATTGATGGAATTCCACGTTCCTGAAATCTGAACGAACTCTGGATCCACATCATCGACCACCTGGTCTGGAACATCCCCAACTACTTCGTCGACATAATAGGCATCGAATGGGTTTGTCCTGGGTGGATAGGAATATCCCTGGTGCCATTCAGCATTATAAACCGCGGCAGTTACGATGACATTGTCCACGGTGATGCCACCGAAATTATGTCCATGGCCGTCATTGTGGGCGGTGCCGACCCAGGAGGTCGAAGATGACCACACATCACCCGCTGGTATCGAAATGTCTTCGTTGAATGCATAATCAAGGAACGGGTAGTGATACAGATGTCCGGCATAATCATACCATCCCAGAGATGAGATGATCTCGCTTACGAATACACGGAGGTGGCCATCATAAGTCGTCGCCTCATTGTTCTGGACGGAGATACTGATGTCCATGACAGCATCTCCCGTCCATACCACATCCAGCGTCGCCTCGATGTCCGGAACAGCCCGGCTGCCGCATGCATTTATATCTGCGATGTAAGCGGCTTTAGCCGAAGGGATACTTCCCGCACCAACTTCGACGATATACCCGCCATCGAAATATACGGTGGGAAATCCATAAATATTGTACTCACCAGGATTGAGTCTTTGAGCCGAGTGTACGTTCATATCATCCACATGAGAAACATAGTAGAAATCGTACAACCCATCTTCATCGATTTCTTTCAGCGCTCCGGCGGCAAACTGGCAATAGTAACACCATGTGGCTGTGCCATCCTCGGCCAGAACAGTGTGGGTCGTTTGTGCTGATAATGGTCCGCTCGTGACTGCAAAGACCATGAACAACGCAAAAACGGAAATGAGTACGGTGTTCACGTGCTTCTGGATCCTCACGTTGACCTCCCGGTTAGGAGTTCGCTCTTTGAGAAACCCGGGACAGGTTCCTCTTCATCACAACATCAGGTAGCATTTTAGCATAAAACTTCCTACGTGTCAAGTCAACAACCGGGTATTATCAGTTCACAATTGTACGCGGCATCGTCAATTCAATAAGGAGCAATATTTTATCTTGATAACATTTCAACTCGGGACTGGAGGACATTATCATTATCATTCTGAGGTAACCGCTGATTACCGGATATTTCTTCAGTGATTATCGAGACGCAGGTTGGTTTTTTGAATTTCTGGAATAATTTCGTGTTTACAGTTGTCAAAAGGATGATGGATTCGTTCATATTCAAACAGGAGAATGCAATGAAAACAAGTGGATGTCTCACTTTTTCAATCTACATCAAGGATCCCGTTTTACTGCCGATTATCGCATTTGCCATACTTGTTTTCAGCTCATCAAACAGTATCAGCTCGAATGAATCAATAAAAATAGCGGAAGATTATACGGGTCTTATCGCCGGATCAGATACTGTTGCAATCGGCGACAAAGTACAGGATGATATAATCGGAGAAACCCACACGACGGACACCGCCCGGCTTGAAGAGTTGATGCGGAAGAGTAATCGTATAGATCTCACCTGGGATCCTGCTCCCGGCAACATCCGAAATTACAAAATCTATGTCGACGGCATCTACAGGGAATGGACGACGGCAAACAGTATTACCATGTATCTCCTGGAACAGGATACGGAATACGACTTTCAAATAACCGCCGTCGACGAAGACAACGTGGAGTTTATTGTCGTGGATTCCCTGGTCAAGAGGACGAGGCCGCTTCTGGCGGGGGAGGAACTCATAAATCCATCTTCCGGCCTTGTTTATATGGGGGCTTTCAGGTTACCTGCTTATTCAGGGGATGATTCCAACTGGGGATTCATGATGGGAGACATCACCTTCTATCCGGAAGGGGACCCCGACAATACGGACGACTATCCCGGCTCCATTTACGCACCGGGCAACGCCACACAGCGATATTTTGCGGAAATCACCATTCCCGTGCCTGTTATTTCGACAAACAAGGATTACAATGATCTCAACAGAGCGGAAACGCTCCAGGAGTTCGCGGATATCCAATCACCGAACATGCCCGATGGTCCGGCGGCCGCCCCGCCGGCGATCGAATATCTGCCGGCTCAACCTGGTCAGTCGGATCCTTATCTGTATACCTGTTTCGGAGACGATTATCAGGTCGGAGGGGAAAGGCTGAAGTCGTTCGGTGCTGGGGACATGGATCTTTCAAACCCCATCGGAGGATGGTACCTGGGGCCGAATGTGAATTATTCGGAACCTCAATACATGACAACCATCGACTATATATTCGACATGCCGGAACCGCTGAACGATCACTTACTCATCGCCGGCGGCAGTCGCTACGGAGCGTATCACTGGGGTCCCGTTCTATTAGCTTACAGCCCGTGGAACGACGGCTCACCTCTGCCCGGAGATGGAACCGAATTGTCTTTCACTCCTTTACTTATGTATGATGCAAGGACTACGGAACAAAATTACTACGATAAGGACGAAGATGAGAATTATTTAAATGGAGCGGGCGTCAATGACATCTGGCGCGGCGCAGCCTGGACAAACGTGGAAGACAAGTCCGCAATCGTCATATCGGGCATCAAGGGTCATGGGGATTACTGGTATGTAGGCGGCGCCGGACCTCGGATGTCGAATTACCGGAGTCTACTTTTGTTCTATGATCCCCGGGACATCACCGCAGTCGCCGACGGACTGAGACAGCCCGATGAACCTCAGCCGTATGCGGTCATCGATCTCGATGAAATAATGTTTTCCATCAACGAAAACGACGAATACTGGGCTATCAACAGTAAAGGTCCCGGCGGAATTGCATTCGACAGGGAAAACAAAATAATTTATATGGTGGAACAGAAGGTATACGGCATGTATGATGATGAAGCTATCATACACGTCTGGGAACTGCAGTATTGATAGTGGTCTCCGAAAACAACATGATTTATTGATTATACCCGGTCTGGAGCAGGACGAGCATTGCCGTCCAGGGTTTGACATCCCGATACCTCAATATAAGATTTCCATTCGGCCGGCGACCCACGACACCGGTCTCGACTTCCAACGCAACCGATGCATTACAGGGATTACCATCGCCCATTCGCCAGTTGTTGATGTCAACGACCCTATTTTCGTGAACCTGAGCTTCCTCCACGGAATGCGGATCATTTTCATTACATTCATCACCGCTTCTGTAGTAACAATAAATGCAATCCCGATATGTCCATCCATTCGATGAAATATCATCAACCACATACTGATGAAGTTCATAACTCGGTAGAGGAACATTCGTCAATTCTATGACGACATCCTTCGTCTCTGATGTTTCTACATGATCCATGATGTCCTGATAATTCCAGGATTCTATCTCACCGCTGACATCCTGCGGATTCAGGTAGTACCACCATAGTATAGCGATCGTTTCATCGGTAGCACTTTTTGTAACTATCCCCCTGATCATGTCTTTCTTGTCGAGCTCATTCGGAAGTCCGGTTCCAAAAGAGTAGGTGACCGGCAACTGCCGGGATTGAAGTTTCCCTATCATCTCGACGACATTGTAGAAGGGTTTCTTGATGCTGACGGGGTATTGATCTGTTTCTTCATACAGGTTCAATCCCCCGCTGTTCGTGAAGAGCATCCCTTCCCCGGCTTTATAAAACCCGTAATCATATGATCCCGTATTACCATCATCATCATGATCGGGCCAGTGCACTGGGTAATAAGAAGCGGACATGGAAGCGGGATATCCCCGTGGATCAGACCAGAATTCGGCCCACAATCCGACCATATCGTTGGGGGCGTCCGGGACATCGGGATCGGTGAAGGTCAGTTGATCGGGATTCTCGAAATGATCCCACACCTGGGCGAGATAGTTCACTGCCCCCATCTGGTTGTCCGACTGGACCCCGACGTATGTAGACTCGCCCCGCTCGTAAGGAGTCGTGAAACTGAGAATGAAGTCCTGCACGGTCCCGGCAACATCGTTTTTAACATCCCAGCTGAACCACTCCAAGTTATGCAGACCGTTGTGTTCAAACTTGAGATAGAAATTCGAGTCGAAACCTCTGTCTGTGTCATGAGGTTCCAGGTGGGACTGTGCCCCGCATGAATCGAAGTTGTCGGGGGTCTCCAGATCCACCCATGGTCCGATGCCATCATTCGATAGCAGCTGGTGATCATCGGTCCTCTTCTGACGGGTCATGAAATCCAGGTCGAGCGGATGTGCAGGTGATGGTGGGGGATCCTGATTTCGATATTCGTAGGGATCATCAGGGTTTCCTTCCTGCTCGAAACAGGACTTGGATCGAGGATTTCCGAGCAGGAACTGGATGAATGTATCCGCGTCATACAAGGCTTTCCCCACCTGTTCATCTCCGGGCGGATCAGGAGCTCCCATATTTCCTGTAAACCATTTCGTACCTATTTTGAAGTTCACGTCATCCGGGTACTCGCTACGAACCGCGCGCACCGCGGCCACCCAGTAGTCATAGAGCCTGAGCCATTGAGCATAGTCGTCGGTCCATGCGGTTCTGCACCAGATGTCACTATAGCGACTGATATTCGTCTCCTGCCAGAAGATAAAATAGATGTCATCGAAACCATGAGTTTCATACGGCTGATCAAGGCCTAACATATCATTTTCGATTGTCACTCCCAGCTCGGGAGGCAGGGTGAGGTATTTGACGAGGTCTTCCAGGAGCGCCTGATACGCCTCGAAGTCACTTGGTCGGTATCGCCTGCAATCCGGACTGTAGGGTGGATCATCACTCCCACAGTTACGTTCATAACAATACTGTCCGCTCTGGTCGTACCACAGAGGGGAAGGGATGTCTGTGATCGTAATGAAAACCCGTCCTCCCCGGTTTCTCCAGTCTCTGATAACATTGATCAATCGACTGTTCGGAGTAATGGGGAGGCCGCCAAGGTACACGAGGTCCAGATTGATGAGAAAACTGGCATTCCCCGCCTTCCCGTTGATATCGTTGCCGAATTGCTGCAGTTCCGTCAATGGCGGCATGAAGTTGGGAGGATAAATGTGCCCATTTGCGATTTTGTTGGACGCCTTCCAGTAATCCGGAAGCTCCGCGGTCTGATCGGCTAGATCGGCGATGATCGCTACATCGTAGGCACCGTCACTGGCCTTGCTCACACTCTGATGGGAGTAAACGAGGGAGATATGAAGAAAGAAAAGGAAAAGAATACAAACACAGACGAAGGTTCTCGAGCGCGGCATGATATTACCCTCCTGTATTTTTTAGGTGAGGCTGTTGCGGGCATGTATTCTGATTCGCCCTGTCTTATAGGTGTCATATCAGAGAACAATCTAACACCGAGGTCATGAACAACCGCTTTCACGATAAAGGATTCTGTATCCTTTTTTTTGACTCTCCGGCTGCCAATTATTACATTTGAGGGACAGGCAACGACCCATACGGGAGGACCAGCATGTCGTTTTTCACGAGAAGAAGATTTCTCGGTGCCGTTATATCATCGATCGGCGTTTTTCTCGGGCTTAAACGGCTCACCGCGTCTTCCATATCCTCGCCTCAGGCACCACCCTCCCATCCCTTGACCATTCCCCGACCCGCACCACGAGTGGTCATCTCGCGAAATCCGGCAGTCTTCGAACAGAATTCCGCTTTGAACCCGGCCATCCTCGAACGCATGCTCGACAACGCGATGTCTTCACTCGCCGGGAAGGATCCCGGAGAAGTCTGGTCCGACATTTTCAGACCGGATGATGTAATCGGTATCAAACTAAACTGCCTCGCGGGGAGGGGCCTGTCTCCCCACCCCGAGCTCGTTCGCCTCATCGTGAAGAAACTGGTCACTGCCGGCGTCAACATGAACAACATCATCGCCTGGGACAGGACCGATCGGGACCTGAAGAGAGCCGGGTTTTCGATCCGAAGAAGAGGCAACGGGTTCCGCTGCTTCGGTACCAACGACGACTACGACACCGACAAGCTCGAATTCATGGGATCCATGGGCAGCATCTTCAGCCCGATCCTCGCAAAAACCGCAAGCGCAATCATCAGTGTCCCTGTGATGAAGGACCACGACCTTGCCGGTGTGACACTCAGCATGAAAAACTTCTACGGATCGATTCACAATCCCAATAAATACCACGACAACAACTGCAGCCCGTACGTAGCAGAACTCAACAGTCACCCATTTATAAAAAACAAAGTCAGACTAGTCATCACCGACGCCCTCGTCGCGCAGTATCACGGGGGGCCGTCATACAAACCGCAATTTTGCTGGGATTACGCCGGATTGATCGTGGCACGAGACCAGGTGGCTCACGATCGAATCGGCTGGAAGATCATCGAAGACAGAAGAAAAGAGATGGGTCTCCCGGGTCTGAAGGAGAGCAAGAGAGAACCGCAGTACATCGGGGTGGCCGGGGAGCTCGGCCTGGGCGAATCCGACATCGAGCGTATCGAGGTATTAGAAGTATGAGTATTTCGAGAAGGAAATTCCTCAAGGGATCTGCATGTTGCATGGGAGGTTTAGTCCTCCCGGCTGTATTGAACGGATTTGAACAGATCCCGTCAGCACCTTTGGAAACGGGTTCCGACGAGGAGGGGATCAAGGAAGCTCTCCACTTCGAGAAACTCGAGGAATTGCGGCTCAAGTGCAAGCTCTGTCCGAGGGAATGCACCGTTGCCGACCAGGAGCGCGGGTACTGCGGTGTAAGAGAAAACAGAGTGGGCACGTACTACACACTCGTTCATTCGAGACCCTGCGCGATCCACACCGACCCGATAGAGAAAAAACCTCTCTTTCATTACCTTCCCGGCACTCAGGCCTATTCCCTGGCGACAGCCGGATGCAATGTCGAGTGCAGGTTCTGCCAGAACTGGGACATTTCCCAGTTCAGGCCGGAACAGGTCAAAAGCATCTATCTCCCGCCTCGGGAAGTTCACCGCCAGGCTAAGAGAACGGGTGCGGCGTCGATTGCATACACGTACTCAGAACCTGTTATATTCTACGAGTATATGTTCGACACGGCCAGTCTCGGGAAAGAGACCGGGATCAGGAGTGTCATGATCTCGAACGGATACATCCAGGAGAAACCGATAAGAGAACTGTGCCGGGTTCTCGATGCCGTGAAAATCGACCTCAAGGCGTTCACCGAAAAATTTTACAAGGAGTACTGTTCGGGGAAACTCAAACCGGTCCTCGACACCCTGGAGACTCTGAAAAAGGATGGTATCTGGTTTGAAATAGTCGTGCTCATCATCCCGACTCTCAATGATTCCCCCGAAGAGATCCGCTCGATGTCGCGATGGGTAGCCGCCAATCTAGGGAGGGATGTACCTGTCCACTTTTCCAGGTTTCATCCAACTTACAAGCTGAAAAATCTGCCGGTGACTCCGGTTTCGACACTCGACATGGCGAGGCGGGTGGCTATGGAAGAGGGGCTCCACTATGTGTATGTCGGGAATGTATGGGGCCATGAGGGAGAGAACACATTCTGCGGCAGCTGTGGAAAACCGGTGATACGCAGGGTGGGCTTTCGGATTCTCGAAATCAACATGACCGGGAACTCGTGCAAATCGTGCGGAAACGTGATACCGGGTGTCTGGTCCTGAAACCCGACCGTTATACTCTCACCCATCTGCCGTAGAGCCAGAAGAAGAGTCCCACCGCCTTCATCCCGGCGAGAAAACAGAGGGTCATCACGATACCGACCACCGGCACAAGGAGTACACCGGTGATAAGCGCACCGACCAGTGCTCCACCGTGGTCCATCGCATCTATGATACCGACTCCTCTACCCAGCTTCTCAATCTCCCCGACATAGATCGATGATGTGAGAGGAAACTCTGCACCGGTGTAAACACCGCAGATAAACATGAGTAGGTAGAACAGGCGTTCGATGAATGAAAACGACACTCCGTGTAATCCCTGAACGTGGGACAGGAACAACGCCAGGAAAAGAATGAAGGCGACGGCGATGCTCTCGTATAGTATCATCAGGTCTTCGCGCCTGGGTTTTGTGACATCCCTCCTCTGGAGCCAGCCGCCGATCGCCAGACCGAACATGAACAGGGCGACGAGCGCACCGATGTTTCCATACAGATACCCAACTGCATTCTGGAATGAGAACATCAGGATAATACTGACCGCCATACCGGCCATTCCGGTCGTCCATATCGAAAAGAGTGCGGCGAAGGAAGTGAACTTCCAGTACCGTTCCCGCCTCAGGCGATGCAGAAGGATCCTGAGCAGAAAAACGGACAGAAGAATCGTGAGCAGATGATACAGTTTGATCCCGGCGACGAACCTGAGAATCGGTGAGAGACTGCCTCCGGAATACCTGTCCCAGAGCATATACCCGAAATAGTACGTTATCGGGTTCATATCCGTGTTTTCAGGGACTTCACTGTATTTTCTGAACGCATCAGCAATGAATTTCACCCGTTCCGGCTGTAAGAGCATCTCATAGTGATATTTCGAGAAATACTGGCTCTCGATCTTCCTGCTTTCGAAACGAGCCTCGAGGATACGGCTGTCGGTCGTCACCACACCGTCGGCATTGCTGGCGAAGAAAAAGATCCTGTTGCCGGGCGCGATGATCACGTGCCGGAACACGGAACCGAGGGAACTGTATATGCTCTTCCCGTACTCGAGCACCTCTTCTCTCAGGTAATTCTCCGAGAAGGGCAGGCTAGCAGCCACCACACCGTCGGTGGAAAGGACCTGTGTCAGCTCACGGAAAAAATCGACGGTATAGTACCTGTTAAGAAGTGCACTCGACGGTTCGGGTAGATTCAGTATCACGACATCATACGCGGTATGATTCGGCTTCGAGCCCTGCTCCTTGATGTAAAACCTCCCATCGGCTTTCACCACGTGGACCCCCCGGGCGGAAAGAGCGTTTAGTTCCGCAGGAGGAAGATACTCCATCGGTAACGAGAGGAGTTTCCCGTCGAGCTCGACGATATCGACCTGCTGTGGATGGTGCAGCAAAACCTGCCCGAGTAAACCGGTGTGGCCGGAGCCGATGATGAGGACATTTCGGGGATTGGGATGCTCTACCATGACGAAATGAGCCAGCAGGGCATTGCCGTAGGGATCGGGAAACGATTCAGAGTAAAACCCGTTCAGGTATATGTTGTACTGATCATTCTGACGGGTGAGCGTGATGTTCTGATAACGTGAATCAACGGAGTCGACGAGCTCCATGTTTTTGGCGAGTGTTTTCCAACGTGCCTGTTCGGTCCAGCTCTCGAGAGTCCGGGGGAGATTGAGGAGAATACTGCCGAGGATGAGGATACAAACCGTCAGAGCGAACGCGAGAGTCTTTCGTGTCTTCCTTTCTCCACCGACTGAAATTGCCAGCAGGAAAATTAGCATCGAGATAAGGCCCAGATAAAAAATCATCGGGAACACTTCGAGTCTCTCGACGAGATAGAATGTGTGGAGGAGACCGGCACAAAGGCTTCCGAACGATTCGTACAGGTAGACGGTCCCGACGGTGAAACCGGTATACCTTATCGATTCACGTAGATCATTTCGTGCTGCCGCCCTGCAGGCGAGGGGGAAGGAAAACCCGACCAGGAGGCTGAGAGGGAAAACGGCCGTGATGAGAATCATTGCCATTGTGGAGAAAGAAGCAAGCTCTCCTACAGGTATCCCGAATATCCCACGGTCGAGACGGAGCATCACCGCCCCGCCGGCGGTGATTAAAATGATGATCGGCAGGAGAACCATCAGGGCGGAGAACGGCCTTCGGAATCGATCACTCACCCCGGAACCGGAAGATGCTCCCGCGAAGATCCCCGCGAACCACACGGCATAGAAGAGTCCGACCGTGATCTCGTTTCCGAAGAAGATCACCAAGGTTTCACGAAAAAAAATGATCTGGCCCAGGATAGCCCAGAAACCAAGCAGAAAAAAAAACGCTCTCTTATCCATTTCTGTTTCGCTCATGATGATTTACTTCTGCGTCGGATCAGCTTCCCGTTGTATAAGCATATCGAGAGGTGATCACTTTCGCAAGCATCCGGAAATCACCACACTTGACCCTTCCATCAGGTCCAGATATGTTTGAACAGGAAACGTTGCAGTGTACTGAAGCAGGCTGCAGTGAGAAGGGAAGTCCGGTCTGTGCCCAGTAAAAGTAAAAACCGGTTGAATATCAGGAAACTCCACGATTGGAATCTCAGCCCTCGTGAGGCGATATCGGTTCAGAAAAAACTTCGCGAGCTCGTCGTCACGGAGTGGGACGGCAGAGAAATCAGAACCGTGGCGGGAGCTGATGTCTCCTTCCCGAACCGGAACGAGGCACTTGCCGCCGTGTGCGTGATGAGTTACCCGGCTCTTGAACTCCTCGACTTCGCCCTTTCGCGGAGCGCCTGTAGTTTCCCGTATGTTCCGGGATTGCTCGCTTTCAGGGAAATACCCGCCCTCCTCGAAACACTTCGACTCATAAGGATGAAACCGGACATCATCATCTGCGACGGGCAGGGACTTGCTCACCCTCGAAGGATGGGACTCGCCACACACCTGGGAATCCTCATCGACGAACCGGTGATCGGCTGTGCGAAATCGAAGCTTTTCGGGAGTTTCGACGAACCCGGAAATACCAGGGGCGATGAGTCACCCCTTCTGGGGAAAGAGGGAGAGACGATCGGTGCAGTCCTTACGACCAGATCGGGTGTTAAACCGGTGTTCGTCTCGATCGGCAATCACATAGATCTAAGAACGTCGGTCCGTGTCGTCCTCGGCTGCGCTCCCAGGTACAGGTTGCCGGAGACGACGAGAACAGCTCACAATCTCGCGGCCGGGAAGACATTCGAGATCGCTCAGGATGGAAAACAACAGACACATCACCGGTGATCCGGCCGGAAGTCACGAGATGCCATCCGCGAGACCCAGGTAGTAATTCCCCTCTTCCACACGGCCCCTTTTTACACAGCCCATCCCGTACACCCTGCTCTTTTCCCGTAAGTGCAGAAGTGCGAGATGCCGCTGCTCATCATCGAGGGCGTCGCTTTCCAGCAGTTTCAAAAGGGATTTAACACGGTACTTATCTAGGGATCCCACAATCTTCGAGAGCTGGTCGGATCGACCGCCTCTTTTTACAATGAGCGGTTGGGGTATGAATCCGACCGGATACCGGCACGCAATCCGGATCCACAGGTCATAATCTTCGCAGGCCGGCAGGGATTCGTCAAACATCCCGACATCATCGAAGAGAGACCTCCTCAAAAGTACGGATGACGGGCTTATGAGGCAGAGCGGGAGGATCTTGTCGAATATCCAGCCGCCATATTTCCGATGCCGTTTCCCCTGATTGACCCGCCTGCCACCACGGATCCAGATCTCGTCCGTGTAGCAGAGGGGAAACTCGGGGTGTAATTGCAGATAATCCACCTGACGAAGAAGTTTCTCAGGATGCCATAGATCATCCGAATCGAGGAAAGCGATGAGGCTGCCTCCGGCGATTTCAATGCCTCTGTTTCGCGCCGAGGAGGGACCGGAGTTCTCCTGCCGGTGGTAGGAGAGCCGATCTTTATAGGGGTCAAGGAGAAGAGCCGTATCATCGGTCGAACCGTCATCTATCACAATGAGTTCGAAATCCGTAACTGTCTGGGCCAGAACGGACTCAACCGCTTCCACAACAAGTCGGGCGCGGTTATGGGTCGTTATCACCACGGTGACGGATGGACTGGATCGTTCTATGTGACCGGATGAGGGCATCGAGAGAAAGGCCGAAACAGAAGAAAAGCCCGCTCCCGGAACCAGTAAGAGAAACACCTGACGGAGAGTGAGCTTTGCGCGCTTCCAATCATGAGGTGTACTATCTCTTCTTTTTCTTGTGCCTCATCTTGGATGTGAGCTTCTTGTGCTTGTGCTTTCTGATTTTTTTCTTTCTTTTCTTGACGACACTGCCCATGGTGCTGCTCCTTCACAAATGAACTGCATAATATAACGAATTTTCACCTGAAAAGCAAATTGCAGGTGATTGAAATCACCGA
The DNA here is from genome assembly GCA_964654825.1 of uncultured Gemmatimonadota bacterium. Classification (GTDB taxonomy): domain Bacteria; phylum Gemmatimonadota; class CAZMKB01; order CAZMKB01; family CAZMKB01; genus CAZZKG01. Next base: position 17,636 of record CAZZKG010000053.1, read on the forward strand.
TTTTCCAACTTTGATGCACTCAGGCCGGGGGGACACGGATTTTAACTCATGCCGGTGCAGGCAGGTTTCCATCTTGACGCAGGACTGTCGTCCGGGTAGATTCCGAGAAAGTTTGTCACACCGGCTCCTGTGACATGTTTGATACTTTCCTGCCGGTTAATGACCTGCGATCCGAAATACTGTGATGAACGAAACCTCACACCCGGGAGGTATGAGCATGGAAGGATCCAACGAGAAGTATCCGGTCAGCCTGGATATCGACTACCCGGACCAGGCCGACAGACTTACGACTTTCTTCCGTTTACTCACTGCTATCCCCATTCTCATTATTCTCGGTATGCTGATCGGAGGGGAATGTAACGTTGATGCTGCTGATGCATGGAAATACGCCTATCACGGAGGTGGAATCGTGTTCATTCCGACCCTCCTCATGATTGTCATCATGCAGAAATACCCGCGGTGGTGGTTCGACTGGAACCTCGAGCTTACCAGATTTTCAACCCGGGTATCCTCTTACCTGCTGCTCCTCACGCACGTGTACCCTTCGACGGATGAGAGTCAGGGTGTCCACATCGATATATCCTACCCCGATGTGAAAAATGACCTCCAGAGGGGGATGCCGCTTGTGAAGTGGCTCCTCGTCGTCCCCCACCTCATCATACTCTATTTTCTTTACGTCGCTGTCCTGGTGTGTACGATCATCGGGTGGTTCGCCATACTGTTCACCGGTGCTTACCCCAGATCGTTTTTCGACTTTGTCGTGGGGGTTATGCGGTGGTCACTCCGGGTGTTTTCGTACGCGATTCTTCTGACGACAGACGATTATCCGCCGTTTCAACTGTTTGACGAGATCCCGAAAGCAGAGGTGTAACATGTAAAATGAGACGAGCATACCTGATCATGGGAACCGGCTTGACTCTCAGGCAGGCATTTAATTCGTTCAAAAACAGTCAAATTGAGGGAGGAACGCATGAAAGCTGTGAGCTTCATCTCTTTCTTCCTGTTCTTCACGACACTCCTTTTCGCTAAAACCGGTGTTGAGGATATAAAGACATTCACGTTGAAGAACGGGATGAAAGTATTCGTCCTCGAAGATCACTCGATACCGAACGCCAATATGTATTTTTTCTTCAGGGTCGGTTCGCGCAACGAGTACCCCGGCATAACCGGATTGTCACATTTCTTCGAGCACATGATGTTTAACGGAGCGAAGAAATACGGCCCGAAAATCTTCGACCGAGTAATGGAGGCGAACGGGGGCTCAAACAACGCTTACACAACCGAGAACGTCACGGTGTACACGGACTGGTTTCCGAAGAGCGCCATGGAACTCATGTTCGACCTCGAGTCCGACAGGATCGGCAACCTGGCACTCGATGACAAAATGGTCGAGAGTGAGAGGGGTGTCGTCCTCTCAGAGCGGACCACGGACCTCGAGAACAGCAACTTGAGCCTCCTGGAGGAACAGGTCAAATCGGTCGCGTTCATGGCTCATCCGTACCGGTGGCCGGTGATCGGGTACGAGTCCGACATCAGAAACTGGACGAAGGAGGACCTTCAGGGCTATTTCGATACCTACTATGCACCGAACAACGCAGTCGTAGTCATGGTTGGGGATCTGACCGTCAACAAAGTGAAGCGTCTCATGGTTTCGTATTTCGAACCCATCCCGGCACACGATCCGCCTAGACCGGTCCACGTTGTCGAACCCGAACAGCTCGGCGAAAAGAGACTTACCGTGCACAAGGACGTGACCTCCCCGAACATCATGATTGCTTACCACTCCCCTCAAACAGGATCAGCTGATTACTACGCCATGGATATGCTCAACTCGATCCTCTCGGAAGGGAATTCCTCGAGACTGAACAAGGCCCTCGTCGATGAGGAGCAGATAGCGGTCAGTGTTTTTACCTATTACCCGCTCGCTTTCGATCCCAACCTGTTCTACATATATGTCGTGGCGGCAGCAGGAATCGAAGAAAACGACCTCGAGGCAGCGATATTAGATGAACTGGACAGGATCATCAATGAGGGTGTGACCGAGAAGGAGCTCGAGAAGGTAAAAAACCGTAAACTTGTCGACTTCTACCACAAAATGGAAACCATTAACGGGAAGGCGAACAACATCGGCACCTATGAACTCTTCTTCGGCGATTATAAGAAGCTCTTCACAGCCCCTGACGATTACAGGAAAGTCACCACCCTGGACATCCAGCGGGTCGCTGCCGCTTATCTCAGACAGACGAACCGGACCGTGGGCATACTAAGAAAGAGCTGGGAGAGTGAATCATGAATATCTGGACAGTGAAAACTCGAACCACGGCAGTTCTCCTGCTGTTCGTATTCTGTTTCATGGGAGGGATCGACGTATCCGCAGAGCCTTCAGGCGGGGAAGGGTTCACATTACCGCAGTATGACAGGTTTTCCCTGGAAAACGGCCTGACTGTCTACCTTATGGAACAGCATGAGGTGCCTCTCATCTATGTAAGCGCCGTTTTCCCGGCCGGCGCCGTCAGGGACGGCGAGAAATACGGCCTTGCATCCCTTACAGCGGATGCAATCCTCTTCGGATCAGAGCACTACACCAAAGATGAGATCGAAGAGACGCTCGACTTCCTCGGAACCTCTTACGAGACTTCGGCGTCGAGGGAAAAGGGTTCCATTTCGATGTCTTTTTTGAATCGGGACCGGGACCAAGTCTTCTCTCTCCTGAAGGACATCATCACCTCCCCAACGTTCGACGAGAAGGAATTCGACAAAAGGAAGAAACGGCTGCTCACCGAACTCGAACAGGCGAGAGAGAGACCGGCGAGTGTCATCGGTTCCTACTTCAACAAGTTCCTGTTCGGGAATCACCCCTATGGGAACCCCGTTACCGGCACTCGAAAAAGTGTTTCTGATATCACTATCGGCGACGTGAGAGACTTCTACAGATCGAATTACCTGCCGGGAGCCTCCGCCGTCGCTGTCGTCGGTGACTTCGAGACGAGCGCGATGAAAAAACGGATTGAAACCATGTTCGGCGGCTGGAAGGTAACAGTGGAGCTTTCGATTGATACAACTACTCAGATCCCGGACCACGGGCAGAACAGGGTGCTCCTCGTCAACAAGAATGACGCCACCGAGACGCGGTTTAGAATTGGCAGTTTCGGGATCAGAAGAAGTAACCCAGACTACATCGGTGTTCTGCTGGTAAACACAATTCTGGGAGGCAGGTTCACCTCATGGCTGAACGACGAACTCCGTGTCAATGCCGGACTCACGTACGGGGCATTCAGTTTTTTCAGTCCGTACATATACTCCGGGACGTTCACCATAAGCAGCTTCACAAGAACTGAGACGACGGTCGAGGCGATCGATCTCGCGCTCGAGGTTCTGGACCGTCTCTACGACAGAGGCATCGACGAGGAGACGCTTCGCTCGGCGAAAAATTATCTGAAGGGTCAGTTTCCTCCACAGTATGAGACTGCGGGGAGTCTTGCCGAGCTTCTTCTGTCCATGTTCATCTATGGGTTCGACGAATCCTTCATAAACAATTTCGAGAAAGATGTCGACGAGATGACTGTCGATAAAGCCGCCGCGATAGTACAGAAATATTTTCCGAGTAAAAATCTCCAGTTCGTTCTGATCGGGAAGGCTGACGAAATTCGCGGGAGGGTAGCTAAGTACGGAGAAATTTCTGAAAGGGAGATCACCGGAGAGGGGTTCTGAGGGTACGACCATGGAGTAATCGTTTTTAACCGTGTCGGAGTATGACATGAAGATTGGTGATGAAGATTCTCGATCACTGCAGACCTTTTCTCACTTTACCATAGAACAGGCACCGATTGCGATTTTCTGGATCGATTCCGAGGCCCGGATACATCGGGTCAACAAGGCAGTCTGTGATATGCTCGGGTTTTCACGGGATGAGATGCTGACAAAAACCATCCATGATTTCGATCCGAACTTTCCGAGGGAAGAGTGGCCGGCAGCCTGGGGCAGGATGAAGGCCAGGAGAACAATAAAACTCGAATCACAACATATCACAAAAGACGGACGTCTCATCCCCGTCGAAGTTCTTGGAAACCTCATCGAAGTGGGAGACAGTGCATATATCTGTGCTTTCGCATATGACCTGACAGAACACAAACTTGCCGAGAAGAGACTTCGTGAAAGTGAGGTACGGTACCGGTCACTCTTCCACGCGGCGAGTGATGCAATATTTCTCATGGTGGAAGACCGCTTTGTCGATTGTAATCCCGTCACTCTCGATATGTTCGGCTGCACCCACGAGGAGATCATCGGACTCACTCCCTTCGACTTCTCACCCGAGACACAACCTGATGGGCAGAATTCCAGGGAGAAGGGTACCAGGTTGATAAACCAGGTCCTCAAGGGGAACTCCAGGTTCTTCGAATGGAAACATGTCCGAACTGACGGCACACTTTTCGATGCCGAGGTAAGTCTCACCAGAATGGACTTGCAGGGTCAACCGTATCTTCTCGCGATTGTTCGTGACATAACTAAGCGAAGAGTCGTGGAAGAGGCGCTCAACCAGGCTTTGAGTCGAGTCGAGGAACTGAAGGATGAACTGCAGAAGGATAACATCTATCTACGCGAAGAAATCAAACTCGGACACAATTTCGATGAGATCATCAGCCGGAGTGACACACTGACAAGGGTGCTCCACCAGGTGGAACAGGTTGCATCCACCGATGCCACCGTACTGATTCTGGGAGAGACCGGAACAGGCAAGGAACTCATCGCACGGGCGATCCACAATCTGAGCCCCCGACGGGAGAGACCCCTTGTCAAGGTGAACTGCTCCGCCCTGCCACCGACTCTCATCGAGAGTGAGCTTTTCGGTCATGAGAAAGGAGCTTTCACCGGTGCCTACTCGAGGAAAATCGGAAGATTCGAACTCGCGGACAGAGCGACGATTTTCCTCGATGAAATCGGTGAGCTGCCTCCGGAACTGCAGGCAAAGCTCCTCCGTGTACTGCAGGAAGGCGAGTTTGAACCGCTCGGGACTTCAAACACGAAAAAAGTTGATGTCAGGTTTATAACGGCAACCAACCGGGACCTCCGACAGGCGATCAAGAATGGGAAGTTTCGCAAAGACCTCTATTATCGACTCAGCGTCTTCCCCATCGAAATCCCTCCTCTCCGGGAGAGGAAAGAGGACATCCCTCTCCTGGCTCGGCATTTTGCCAGGAAATTCAGCACAAAAACCGGTAAACAAATCGAATCAATCCCTCAGAAAGTTATTGAGACCCTGATGGATTATCACTGGCCGGGGAATATCCGGGAAATGGAAAACGTAATCGAACGGGGTGTCATCCTCTCGAGGGGACGGAGCCTGACGATCGAGGACCTCGCGTTCCGTCCGGAAGTCGGAGATCAGGCCCTACAACCGCCCGACAGTCTTCAGGAGATGGAAAAGGATCACATCCTCCGGGTACTGAGAGAGTGCAACTGGATAATCAGTGGCAAGCGCGGAGCCGCCCTGCGGCTGGGCCTCCCTCCCAGCACACTCAGAGACCGAATGAAGAAGCTGGAAATCGAGAAACCGGACTAATCGAAAGCACCATCTCGGTCTCTCCAATTCCAACACTTTTTCCACGGTTTACCGTCGGTAAAGACGAATTTTCGTGATTATTGACGGTATACCGTCGCCCACCCCGCTACCTTCCGTTCCGTTGACAACAACAGATATGGTATAATCCCCTCCACATCAAAAGGATATGGTAGTTTGTGGATGGATGGGTTATCCTGGCACGATATTTGTTCAACAATCCCTTGTGATTGTGCTTTTAAATTGACTCCTGGTGCACGATGTGGGGTATTGTCATGGAGGAAAAATCATACTTCACGACATTAACCAGCGACAATTTCAGAGCAGAAGTCGTTGAGTGCGATCAGCCGGTCCTGGTAGAATACTGTGCCAGCTGGAGCGGGATGAGATCGATCATGTATCCGATTTTGAAAGAGCTGGCGGATAGATTTCAGGGAGAATTAAAAATTGCCCTGCTCGACTTCGAGGAGGGCGGTCAAATAGCACAACAGTATGGGTTCTGGAGGGTCCCCAGGCTCCTTCTTTTCAAAGAGGGGCAAATCGTGGACCAGATTATGGGCACAGTACCGAGATCAGAGCTCGAAAACAGATTGACGACGGCGCTCTCTACAGAATGAAGGACACCGTTTTCGATCTCGAACACGCAGAACGGTACGCCCGGTTGTTGAAGGGGACAGACCTGTCCTACAGTTTTGAGAGATTCACGTCTACGTATTTCTGTCCCCTTTTATTATTCCCCTCTCCTGCTTCATTTCGCCTTGTTCTTCACCATCACCCTGCGGGAAAGTCCGTCCCATTTGAAATTTAGTAGATCATTCCGCACACCTCGAATGGATAGGGGGTCGGTATTCCCCGGGAACTCGAATCCCTGGGAGCAAACTTGTTGCGGATGAGCGGCGGTCGGTCCCGCAAACCTGCTCGCGTGGCTGGCCGTTCGATCCATCCTCGACCCGATGGAGCGGAGTGGCGCGTCCGCGGTATCTTTTGATTGACGGCGGCATGCCCTGCCAGTAGATTTAATTCAAGTCGTACCCGTCCGACGGAAACACCTGGATCAAAAACATGTAACGAGCTGACCCTGTTGCTTATGCGGTATCCTGTTTTTGTCAGGAAAGACATTGATGGTTTCTTCGGGTTGATGATTGACAATCTCGTCAACCTCATGGTTGCGGCAGGGGTGTGTACCTACCTCTTCAAGATGCCGCACTGGCTGGTTTACGGCCGGATCTTCCCCGGTGTCGGTATATCGCTCCTCCTCGGGAATCTCTATTACGCACACCAGGCGAGGAAACTTGCGCGTGAGGAAGGACGAACCGATGTTACAGCCATGCCTTACGGCATTAACACTCCCAGTCTATTCGCGTTTCTGTTCCTGGTCATGGGGCCGGTCTACGCATCGACTAAAGATCCCGTCCTGACCTGGAAGGTCGGAATGGCAGCCTGTTTCCTCAACGGTGTCCTGGAGTTGTCAGGCTCTTTTATCGGTGAGCGTATCCGGAAGGTCACTCCGCGAGCTGCTCTGCTTGCCACTCTCGCAGGAATAGCAATCGTATTCATTTCGATGATCCCCACACTGGAGATATTCGCTCTTCCCCTCGTGGGGTTCCTCCCGCTTGCGATTATCCTTATCCAGTACTTCAGCAAGATTCGTTTCCCGGGGGGACTGCCGGCGGGTCTAGTCGCTGTCGTCACGGGAACTCTCATCGCGTGGTTGACCGGCGTCATGTCAGCGGAAGGGGTCTCAGATGCAGCGGGCTCCGTCGGATTTTATCTCCCGCACATGAGCGTCGGGGATATGGTGAGCGGATTAAAAATGATCGCTCCCTATATCTCAATTATCGTACCGATGGCTGTGGCGAATTTCCTGGGTACAATGCAGAATGTGGAGAGCGCTTCTGCCGCAGGCGACACCTACCGGACGTTTCCGACCATGTTCGTCGACGGGACCGGTACCATCATCGGTTCAATACTGGGGAGCTGCTTCCCCACCACGGTGTACATCGGCCATCCCGGATGGAAGGCAATCGGCGCCCGCAGGGGATATTCGATATTGAATGGGATTTTTATCACCCTTGTCTGCATCACCGGTGGGATGGGGCTGGTGATATCACTGGTCCCGATCGAGGCGGGAGCTGCTATCCTCCTCTGGATCGGCCTCGTTATCGGAGCACAGGCATTCCAGGTTGTTCCCAAAAAGTACTACCCGGCGGTTATTCTCGGTTTTGTCCCCCACATCGCATCATGGGGGCTTCTCCAGGTACAGAATGCACTCACCGCCGCGGGGACGAACCCGGTCCTCCTCGGACTCGAAACCCTGAAGGAGGCGGGCGTTGATTATACCGGTCTCACCGTGCTCGGTTCCGGTGCACTGCTCTCGGCGATGATGCTCACCGCGATCCTCGTGTTTGTCATCGACGGGATATTTATCACCGCCTTCTGGTGGTCGCTGATATCCTCGGTGCTCTCTTTCATCGGTCTCATCCACTCCGAGGTCATCGATCCCGGAAGGGCACAGGGGCCGGCGATCGGATACCTGTTGATGGCTCTTCTCTTCCTCCTCCTCCACATCAGCCGGGGACGACGGTCTCGTCCAGACCGCATCATCCGGGGTGAATAAGGGACATGCCTGGCTCTTGACAGATGACCAGATCGCAGCCGCCAGGAGCACCGCAGTCGAGGAGTTTATCTACCTGAGCGGTGCCGGCGTCGGCAGGAGCGGGGAAGAAAACTGATCTGCAGCCAAATGTATGGCAGAGAGAGCTATTGTTGACAACAAACCCCTGCTCCAGGCTTTTCCCATCCTGCTCACCGGCTTCCGGGATGGGCTCGGGACCAACATTCATTGACATTTGTGTCTGGAATGGCTAATATAAATTGATTTTTTCTTGGGGAGATCACAATCACTCGGGGATTTCACCGGTAGAGGAACCATTTAGTGTTCTGTCATGTAAGAAGTGGCGTAAAGATTAGGAAGTAATTTTGTCTGCTTGCAAGGCTCGACTGAAGGAGCATAGCAGAGCTATGTGACTGAAGGAGCAACGCTGCAGGCAGATAAAAGGACTAGTAAGATGCGTCAGTTGTTACATGACAGGGCGTTAGGACAAGAAGGAGGAGTTAAATGAGTTTTCGTGGAAGTTTTTTTCCAGCCCTGGCAATTCTTCTCACCGCTTTCGCATTCTCCGTCAATGTCGCACTGGCCGGCGGCGGAAGCTGTAAGGTTGCCGAAGGATCCACGTGTCAGAACGTGATCAAGACCGCAGCTCACAGTGGTGAGGGATGCCAACATGCCGAAGGCGGCCACTGTCAGAACATCATCAAAACGGAAGCCGACGGCGGTAAGGTGGCAGTCTGTGCGTGCGGCATGGAATTCACCGTGACCGACGACACACCTTCCATCGAATTCGAGGGAAATACATACTTCGTGTGCAGTGAAGCGTGCGCCGAGAAGATCAAGGCGGATCCCGCCGCGATGATTCCGGTCATCGAGCAGAAGGCCGCCGAGATGAAGAAAGCTCAGCATATCAGCGGGAATGTCATGTACGTCGACGAAGAAGGAAACAGGGTCGCGATGTGTTCCTGCGGTGCCGAGATGAAAGTCACGAGTACTTCGGTAACGCGCAACTACAAGGGTGAGGAAGTCTATTTCTGCTGTGATCAATGCGCAGCCGCTTTCGA
>CAZZKG010000054.1:0-12722 GCA_964654825.1 uncultured Gemmatimonadota bacterium
AGCCTCCTCCCGTACCCGAGCCTGTAAATGGCTTCGTGGTCGAGGAGATCGATGCAGTTCCTATGCTGAAGTAACAGGAAGCAGGTAAGCAGTACGTAACATGAAGAGCCGGGGAGAACTCCGATTCAGAAGTTCCATCTCACGTGAAGGGTGATGGAATTCATAAAATCTCTCCGGCTCTTCTTCTTTATTCGTTGAAAATCACGTCCGGTACATCGTCGGGGAAGGTTAGGGCAGTAAACCAGAAAGCATCGATGGGAGGAAATGAAGAGTTACCCATAGGCAGGAAGACCCTGTAGCTCGATTAAAAGTTCACGTAGACTGGCAATTGTACGTTTCTCCACGCAGTTGTTGTTCCCATCTCGGTCTAGGAGGTAAGCAGACATCCCCGCCACTCTCGCCCCTTCATAATCGAGAACGGGATCATCACCGATATGAATGCACTCTTCGATGTGGACAGTCATCTGATCTGATGCAAGCTGAAAAATACGTTTGTCCGGTTTTTCGCGGCCAACCAGTGACGAGATGAAGATCTCCTGGAAGTATTTGTCCACATCCAGGCCATGAAGGATTGCTGGTAACCGTGAATCCCAGTTTGAAATCACCCCGAGCCGGTAACCGCGTGTCCCCAGTGAAGACAGGACCTCGTGTACCTCGGGAAACAGTTCCCAGCTTTCCGGCCGGGCGAAGATATCGTACAGTTCCCCGAAAAATCCTTCGAAATCGTCTATCGGATCAAAATCCTCGAAAACCGATCTCACGAATTCTCTCCACCACATCTTCTCCACGAGCTGTCCTTGACCGGCGGATTCTCTGATAAAGTCTTCAGATTCTTTCGATTCCTGCCATCGCTTCTTGAATGAATGTTCTATGTCATCGATGGGCGGCGAAATTCCGTACCTGGATGCCGTGGTATGATAGATTTCTGCGACCGAAGGTTTTGCTCTGAGAATAGTGTTGCCGACATCGAAGAAAACGGCTCGTACTGCAGTATGATTAGTCTTATTATTCTTTTTTGTAGTGTTTCTGTATGAGTCTGTCAAGATATTCCCTGGGATGGTCGAGTATGTCCTTTGTCACGGTGAACTCACGAGTATTCACGAGCTTGAGACCAAGCCCGTAGTCTTTGAAGAGCCCCTCACAGAAGAAATCCGCTCTGATCCCTGCTTCCTGAGAACGCTTTTTGATCTCATCGAGCGCCTCGGGGGTGAATTCGATTGTGATCCCGAAATTATGAAAAAACTTCTCTCTGAAACCGCGTCGTGCATCCTCGAAGAGAACTGATTCAAGGTGAGGAACCGGGTCGCGTACCAACTCCCGGGTGACCTGGAATTTCCTGATGTTTGTGGAGGGGAGTTTTGTCTCGAATCTGAGAAGAGTTTTTTCGAGGACGCTGATCAAGCCGCGGGCACCGGTCTTCTCTTCGTACGCCATCTCGGCGAGAACATGCAGTGCCTCCTCCTCGAACTCGATGGAAATACCGTACGCCTCGAAATCGCGCTTCTTGGAATTGATAATCGTGCTGTTTGGATTGCGCAGTATTTCAAACAGGTCGTTCACGCTCAGGTTGTGGAGGACAGCAGTTACGGGTAATCTCCCCACGAACTCCGACTCGAAACCATACTCGATGAGATCCTCCGCTTTACAGAGCTTGAGCATGTCCATCCGATCCAAGTCTTCTTCCTGCTCCGAGCCGCGAGAGGAGTGAAAACCGATATCGTGTCTCTTTAATCTCTTCAGAATGATTTTTTCGATACCATAAAATGCACCACTCACGATAAAGAGAATGTTCCTGGTGTTTATCTTGTTCCTGCCGGCTTTCCCTGTCCTCTGTACTTCGAACACCCGTTCCATCTGGGATGCGATGTCGAAGGGACTCTTGAGGTCGATTTCAGTCTCTTCGAGGAGTTTGAGCAGGTTACGCTGGACCCCGCCCCTCGAGACATCGGGACCCACGGTCTTCCCGGAGGATGCGATCTTATCGATCTCATCGATGTATACGATACCGTACTGAGCAACATCTACATTACCGCCTGTCTGCCTCACGAGATCCCGCACCAGGTCGTCGACATCACCTCCGACATATCCCGTCTCGCTGAACTTCGTCGCATCGGCTTTGACGAAAGGGACTCCCAGCTTCTTCGCAATCAATCGCACGATATATGTCTTCCCGACTCCGGTCGGTCCCATCATGATAATATTGTTCTTCACGACACCGACAGGGCCGTCATACTTTTTGTCGAGCCTCACCCGGTTAAAATGTGTGCACACCTTCGTGGCGAGGGTCGCCTTCGCCTCATCCTGTCTGATGACGTATTGATCCAGATGATCAAGGAGTTCCTCGGGTTTCATATCAAAGCGGATCTCATCGAGTCCGGTAGAACCGACCTCTTCACCGGGAGGGGGCTCACCTTCCACTTCGGTTTGGTGTGTCTTCTCGGGCCGCATCGCCCGGGAGATGAACTGGCTGATTTCTTTGGGGAGATCCGGGAATTCCGGCCCTTTGTTGTCTTTGTCCATGGCAGTCCTCATCAGGTTATGTGTTGTACGTGTATAAATATAGGTAGACTCATCCCTGTGTCAACGCCGGTTTTCGAGATTATATATCTTGAATTGAGGAGCAAGACGGTGTATTATTGTGACGTTTCAGAGGACAATTGAAGATTTTCTTCATGGAGGCGCGAAATGCAAAAGTACTTGTGCATCGTCTGTGATTATATCTACGACCCTCAGGTAGGTGATCCGGAAAACGATGTACCTCCAGGCACAGCTTTCGAAGACATTCCTGATGAATGGCTCTGTCCTGTCTGCGGAGCCGACAAATCCCAATTCGAGCAGGTTGAAGAGTAGTATGACACACAAGTACAGACCGATAGAAGTTACGAAGGACGTATTCTGTGTCGGTGCGCTCGATCCGGACCTTCAGACATTTGATCTGGTGATGCCTCTCGAGAAGGGCACTACCTACAACTCATATCTGATACTGGATGAGAAGAAGACCCTTGTCGACATCGTGAAAGCCGGGTTCGGTGATCAACTTATGGGAAACCTTGCACAGATCATCGACCCTTCAGATCTCGATTACATCGTGATCAATCACTTCGAACAGGACCACACCGGTTTTCTTATCCCACTCCTCGAAGTTGCGAAAAACGCTTGTCTCATCATATCGAAAAACGCCTCTTCGTTTCTCCTTGAAACATTCAATCGTGATCTCCCAAACATGACCGTAGTCGATGGGACCGAAATTTCTCTCGGAGAGAGAACTCTCAGGTTCTACCGGACACCCTTTCTCCACTGGCCTGACACCATGGTCGAGTTCCTGATTCCTGATGGGATACTGTTCACCTGTGATGCGTTTGGTTTCCACTACTGTGAGCTCGATGAGGAAAAAACCGGGAAGGCAGACTGGAACCTCCGATACTACTACGACCTGATCATGCGCCCGTTCAGGGAACACGTGGCCGAAGCCGTGGGGAAGATAGAGGGTCTCGACATAAAGATCCTCTGCCCGTCACATGGACCCATCCGCCGGAACGATCCTGCCGGTATCATCTCGAGCTACCGGGAGTGGAGCAGGGGGGAATGCCGGTTCGACAACCCGACCGTACTTCTCGTATATGCGAGTTTCTACAAAAACACTGCCCGTATTGCTGAGGAAATTGGGAGAGGTCTCGAAGGCGAAGGTGTCGATGTGCGTTTCGAGGACATCTCCAGGGGTCTCGAAGAGGGGGTGAAAGACCGGGCGGAGGATGCATGCGGGCTCATCCTCGGCACACCGACCATGGCTGGCAGCCCGATATTTTACGTGTGGGATCTTTTCAAAGAACTTTCGGTTATCAGCCGGAAGGGGAAACCCGCCGCGACCTTCGGCTCGTATGGCTGGAACGCGATGGGAATCAAGATTGCTGACGATGTGTTGAAGAACCTCAGGTTCAAGGTCGATCTCGAGCCACTCAAAATCCGGCTCACCCCCACCGAAGAGGACCTCGGAAAAGCCCTCCGGTTCGGCAAGGACTTTGCCGGATGCGTACAGAAATTTCTCCAACTCAAAAGACCTGGGCCCTGAAGATATAAATCTCTGTGTTGTTGTCTTTCCAGCAACCCTTCGGTAAGCCGGCTTTCCTGCAGGTAGCATCGAGAAATTGCACTCTGTCCCAGTTCTGCTCCACAGCCACCTGAGGCAGAAGCACACCGGAGCGGTACCCCGACTTCAAAAAAAGTCCGTGTGTGCCTACAACTACACTCTCCGGATTTTCGATTCTTTTGAGCGGAGTGAGGACTGAGATTTCCACCTCGAGCTGGTCGAACTCAGGTAAGGTAACGGGCTGAAACCGCGGATCCTCAAACGCTGCTGCGCGTGCCATTTCCCGGACGACATCGAACAGCTCGCCTGTCGGTTGGAGTTGCCCGATACATCCTCTCAGCCGGCCGTCCCTTTTGAGTGTGACGAAAATACCACGCTTCTCCTTTAGAACCGGGGAGGGGTTTTTCTCGAAAACCGGTTCCCTTTTATTCAGTTTTGCCGAGATAGTCTCCTTCACTACCTCGAGGAGATAATTCTGTTCCTGAATATTAAGGAATTCGGTCTTCTGTTTCTTTTTATGAACTCCTTCAGGTTTTTCAGTTTTAAGAACTACTGCTGAAAGGTAACCGACGACATTGCTGAAATCACCTGTCACGTGCCCCGAATTAGAGTGCCGGAGGATCGAAACGCTGTCCGCTCCTAATTGTTTCGAAGCCATCAGCATCGCAGCGATCGGCCCTCCGCCGCACGCTTCAAAATCGCCACTCTGGAGACCGTTCATCAACCCCGTTGGGTCCAGATTCTCGACGCGCTCTATCAGTTTTGCATCCAGCTTGTCTGCAATCTTGCCGCTGTGGTAATGGGAGAGGTCAGAGCTGGCGATGATCAGACCCTTCCTCCCATGGAGAGCGGAAGCAACCGCTCCGGCCACAATCTTTACACTTTCGAGGTTCTGAGTACCCATGATGATCGGTACGATCGCTACCTCGCCCAGAGCTTCGATGACAAAGGGGAGCTGAATTTCGAGGGAATGCTCCTTCGCAAAAGCAGCCTCGTCTTCCGTTATACTGCTGTGAAAATCGAGGATTTTCCTGGCAATTTTCTCTTCGATGTGTAGGTTACCGATCGGTGTTTCCCACACACCGCTCGTACTGACCGATGCGCCACGGAGGGGATACCGGTGACTCGGCCCGATCAGTATGACTACATCATAGTCTCTTCCGATAATCGATCGATAGGAATAACCTGCAACCTGTCCCGAGTAAACGTAACCTGCGTGAGGACAAACGAGACCGATAATCTCGCCAGGGAGAGGATCTATCGACGCGTTATCGAGGTAATCGCCGACCGCCTTCTCGAGGACTTCCCGGTCACCGGGGTACCATGAACCGGCGAAAACCGGCTGCCGGGTCTTCTCTCCCGGGGTGAGGTTCATGGGGAGCAGGGTGAGTAACAGCATAACCACAGTCGGGATCTGAATATTCATTGAAATCCTCCTGATAGTGAACCTATCAATAATAAACAACAGCTCCGGCGGGATGTCAATCCTGACGGATTATGAAGACGACACATATTGACGCACCGGGTTGAGGAGTGTATCTTTATTGAAACGATCAACCTGTATCTGGAGGGTAGATGAGAGGCCGAAATTGGAAGAGTGTTTCTGACAGTGTCCCCGGTCTAGGAGTGCTTGCGAGAAGGGAATTCTGGCTCGTCCCGCTCCTTGTTTTGCTCACTGCGCTCGGTGCTTACCTGCGGCTCCATCTGCCAGGGACACCGGTACCGGTCACCATGCAGACATTTTTTGTACTGATCGCAGGAGGAATAGGAGGTACTCTCGCCGGACCGTTATCTCAGGCCTTATACCTGACACTTGGCCTGTGCGGAATCCCCTTCTTTGCCGCTCTAGTTCCGGGTGGATTTCTTTCTTCATCGTTGACTCTCGGATATCTCATTGGTTTTGTATTTGCTTCCGGTTTTATGGGTATCGGGTATCGACGGCATTCCGGACTCTGGTCCTGGATCTTCAGAGGGGCTGTCGCAACCGGGATCATTTATCTCTGTGGAATATCCTGGATAATGATGTATTCGGCAGGAGACTTCACCTCTGCGTTGGTTATAGGTGTTATTCCGTTCCTCCCCTGGGATCTGGCCAAAGTGATTATCGCCGCCCTGGTGATCGTATATTTCAATGAACGCCGGTAGGAGCAGGCAGGAGGGAACTGTTCGAATCATCCTACATCATGTTATCTCTCTTCAAGCCCTCGTCGTCTAATGGATAAGGCTCTGGTCTACGGAACCAGCTATGGGGGTTCGAATCCCTCCGAGGGCGTTTTTTTATGGATTTTTTTCCATGAATTATGACGCTGATTGGATGAATATAGCTCTCGATCAAGCCAGGAGAGCGGATGAATTGGACGAGGTCCCTGTCGGAGCATGTATCGTTCAGGGCGGCACCGTAATCGGGAGAGGTCACAATTGTACAGAGAAATTGCAGGATCCCACCGCTCACGCCGAAATCATAGCGATCGGTGCAGCCTGCCGGACCCTCGGCTCACGCTATCTGAATGATACGGTTCTGTATGTAACACTCGAACCCTGCCTGATGTGCTGCGGGGCGATAATTCAGGCCCGGATCAGGCGGGTGGTATTCGGAGCGAGAGACCCGAAAGCAGGCGCAGTCATGTCGCTCTACCAGGTTCTATCCGATCCCCGGCTCAATCATCATGTGGATTTTCGTGATGGTACTTTCGCTGACGAAGCAGGGGGCCTTCTAACACAATTCTTCCGGCGAAAGCGGTAAGGACAATAAACGGTGGTCTCCTGCGGCGGCATCCTCAGGCGGCAACCTTTCCGAGATTTTCCACCTTCAACTCTCCAGGAGATTCCTGCTCTCATGAGCAGGGAAGGACTCCTCCACATCGGACTCAGCGTACAGTCCGTTTCTTGACTATCAGAGTAAATAATATATTATTACTGGCGGAGAGGTGGCCGAGCGGCTTAAGGCGGCGGTCTCGAAAACCGCTCTCCGGTAACGGAGCGTGGGTTCGAATCCCACCCTCTCCGCCATTCATCCAGACTTCGAAATCGAGTTTTTGTGATATCTTCTGGAGGTGTGTATTTGAGCCGGATCCTCTTACAGGAGTGACGATTTTGGACAAGCTGAACCGGCGATTGGACTTGCGGGTCAAGGATCCGCGAGGTATATTACTCCCTGTTTATAAAGTAACCTCGACCGCATTCCTGGTTACAGGGACTCCATCTAATCAGAGCGGAGAAGGATCACATGAGTAAGGGTGAGAGTGAAAAGCCAGAATCCCTACAGCTGATAAAGAGACGAAATTTCCTCGCTGTTCTTCTCAAATCGCTCGGTGCGGTTTTTGCCGTCGGCTGCCTTTATCCAATCATCCGCTATCTTAGTCCGACGGCGATCAGCGGCGGGGGATCGGGGGTAGAGATCTCGCTCGATGAAATTCCGATCGGGGAGTCTAAAATGATAGATCTTTCGGGACAACCCGTCATGCTCATAAGAACACCAAAGGAGGTTATCGCCCTCTCTGCCATCTGCACACACCTCGGATGTATCGTAGATTTCAAGAAAGATGAGAATGTCATCCATTGTCCGTGTCATGCGGCCGCGTTCGACATAAGAGGGAACGTCATCAAGGGACCCGCAACAATTCCTCTTGAGACCTATCCGGCTAACATATCGGGGAATATTGTTCACGTCGGAGGGAGTTGATGTCACTTGCGAAGAAAGCCATAGATTGGGTTGATACGAGAATTGGTATCAGGGAGGTAGCTCGTGACCAGCTCACGGAGTACCTGGTACCGAAAAACATCAACGTGTGGTATTCTCTCGGCTTCCTGGCACTATTCGTGTTTATCATTCAGATCATCACCGGGATATTCCTGCTCACGTACTACGTGCCGGATGTGGACAAAGCTTTCCAGAGTATCGACAAGATTATGAACGATGTACCCTTCGGATGGCTATTCAGACTGATCCATGCGATCGGCGCAAACATGATGGTCATTGCGTTGATATTACACGCTCTGAGCACCGTGTTTATGGGCTCGTACAAAAAACCCCGTGAACTTCACTGGATCAGCGGCTTTACTCTCCTTCTCCTTACATTGACCATATGCCTCTCCGGCTACCTCCTGCCCTGGAGCCAGCTGTCATACTGGGCAACAACGGTCGCAACCAATTCGCCGGGAAGCATACCCATAATCGGTGAAATGATCGTCAAGTACACCAGGGGAGGGGATCTCGTAGGCCCGGTAACCCTGGGAAGATTCTTTGCCATACACGTCGTCGCGGTACCTCTCATTATGATTCTCCTCGTGGGCCTGCACATGTTCCTCCTCCGGAGGACAGGCATCTCGGCACCGCCGGTACGGGGACAGATACCGGACTCGAAGCCTGCATCATCCGGGAGATATAAAAAAGAAAAACACACTGATGGGATTCCATTTTTTCCCCACTACATAGTGGAAGACGTACGGACAGTTGTTTTCTATCTCCTTATACTGACGGTTATCGTCGTGTATTACCCGAACCTGTTCTTCACAAGAGAAGCATTTATCCCGGCGAATCCATTTTCTACTCCCGCTCACATCAAACCGGAGTGGTATTTTCTCGCCTCATACCAGACACTCAAGATATTCCCGAGCGAGCTGGCGGGAGTCCTTATACAGGGAGCTGCAGTCTTGTTTTTATTCCTGCTTCCCTTCATCGATAGAGGACGCAGAAAACACTTTCTGGACAGGCCCGTGTTTTCCATCGGGACCATAATTGCACTCATCGTCTTCGTCCTTTTGTCCTACTGGGGGCATGTCTCCTGAGGAGGAAGGTACATGAACTTCATGGGTATATCGAAGATTCTCATCGTGTCATCATTATTACTCATGGTCTCTTCCCTGACAGCTGTTGTAGGGGCGGAGGAGGAATCATCGGTGTCCCTCCCCGACATTGGCTGCATCAAATGTCATATCGAGCTCGGAGAACCTTCCGGACAGATAGTGGATGAATGGCTCCACAGCTATCATGCCGAATTTGGCAACACCTGTGATGGCTGTCATGGCGGCAATCCGAAGTCCATGGAACCTGACGAGGCGATGTCTGTCGAATCCGGATTTACAGGTGTTCCCGATGAAAAAGAAATTCCTTCATTCTGCGGTAAATGTCATGACGGTGTCCGGGAAGAATACATGAAGAGCGATCATGGAATCGACCTGCAGCAGGACAAGGTGACTCCAAGCTGTGTCTATTGCCATGGCAGCCACGGTGTCCGGAGAGCAAAAGCGGACCTCATCAACGAGGAGAAATGCTCCCTCTGTCACGAATATGATAGAGCTCTTCAGATAAAGGGGGCCATGAGTGAATTGGAGAGTGATATCGAAGAAAAGTTTCAGAGCATATCCGAGTTGAAGGAAGAGGGCATGCAGCCCTCGGGAGTGGAGGACCGTCTGTTCGATACGAGAAACACATTTCACAGGATTTCCCATGAACTTCGGGTCGCAGTGGTCCTCGACATCACTCACGAGATGAAAGAAAAACTTACTGAGATCGATGAGACCATTCACGATGCCCGCTCGGAAATAAGCAAGCGTAGAACACTCGGCCTGCTTTTCATCATTCTCTGTGCCGTCACTGTCGTCCTCATCAGCGCGTACCGGAAGACTCTTCACTGATCCTGTCGCTTCCCCCCTTGCCCCGGGCCGGCAAAATAACTATAAATAAAGAGACAATAAACAGAGAGAGGCTTTGTGATGGCTGACCGTCTTACCAAAACCGAGAGCGGCGATCTGTTTCTTGAGACGATGGGGGATATCAACCTTTTCCTCCCGGATAATATTGTTAAACTGATCGAATCCATCTCAAACGGTCTCGTCGTCCTGGACAAAGATAAGAAGATTGTTTTCATGAACAAAAAGGCCCGAGAACTCCTCCACTACAATCTGAATGAAGTCATCGGGTGTCGCTGCAGGAAGATCCTCAAGAGCAAAAACTGTAAGACTTCGAACTGTCCCATCACCCGCAGTATCGAAGAGGGCGGTGAAACTTCGGTTCAGGAAACCTATTACCGAGGTAAAAACTCGAAGCTACTGCATGCAAAGACGAATGCTATAATACTGTATGACGAAAGTGGTGAGATTTCGGGCAGCGTCGAGATATTCAACGACATATCCCTCATCAAAGCCCTCGAAGAAGAGCTCGAAGGGAGGACATCTCTCGGAAACATCATCGGGAAAAGCCGCCAGATGCAGGAGATTTATCAACTCATCGATGAAGTCGCCCCGACTTCCTCTTCGGTCCTGATCACCGGGGAAAGCGGCACCGGGAAAGAACTCATCGCGGATGCCATCCATCGGAAGAGTCATCACTCCGAAGGACGACTCATCAAGGTCAACTGTGGTGCTCTCGCAGAGGGGCTTCTCGAAAGTGAGCTCTTCGGTCACGTAAAGGGCGCGTTTACCGGAGCAATCGCCGATAAGATCGGACGTTTCCAGATGGCTGATGGGGGCACTATTTTCCTCGATGAGATAGGAGAGATAAACCTCTCGACACAGGTAAAACTTCTCAGAGTGCTGCAGGAAGGTGAATTCGAAAAAGTGGGGGGTTCAAAAACACTCAAGGTAAACGTGCGGTTGATTGCCGCAACCAACAGGAATCTCAAAGAGGCCATTGCCGAGAATCATTTCAGACAGGATCTCTACTACAGGCTCAATGTTGTCAACATACACATCTTACCCCTGAGAGAGAGAAAGACCGACATACCACAGCTCGTCGAGCACTTCATCGGGCGTCTCGACCTGAAAATGCCACACAAGCAGATCAAAGGTGTTACCTCTGAGGTCCTGGATGCTCTGATGGAATATAATTTCCCGGGCAACGTGCGTGAACTCGAGAATATCATCGAACACAGTTTCGTGCGGTGTCAGGACGGCACGATTTCCATCGGTCATCTTCCCAAAGAAATTATCGACGCGAAAAAAGACATTGTCACAAAAGCTCTCGAGGACGAATATCCGATGGCGACAGTTGAAAAAGAGCTCCTCGAGCGGCTTCTCGATGGTCATTCCTGGAGTTATACAAAGGTCGCAAAGAAGCTCGGTGTGAGCAGAACAACGCTCTGGCGAAAGATGCGGAAACTGGGGATATACAAAAAACCCTGACACGTTACATATTTGAAATACCGTTTCACCCACGCAACATCAAGTGAGACTTTCAGAGTACGGTAACGTCATTATTTCCAGCAATCTGGAAGATTGTTTCAATCTGTCCTCGTATCCATCCTCTAAATGTGTTCCATAAGTGAAACACCACCTGTTTCAACCCTGAAATGAGAACACTGTAATATATTATATATTAATGACTTAGAAAAATCTTTCCCATGGTATCATAATTGCAATATCCGGAATCGGGTGTACGAGACGTCCCAAGATTTCGACCTACTCAGCGAGGAAAGTGGTGATGGAGATGAAAAAAGTGACCGCAAAGAGTAAGTTTTCGGATTTCGATTTCGGTGAAGAGAATCTCAAATTGTATTTTAACGAAATAAAGAATTATCCCCCGCTCAAGAGAGCCGAAGAACTCGAACTGGCCCGGAAGATAAGAGAAGGGGACAGTGTCGCACTCGAAACACTCATCAACGCCAATCTTCAATACGTGATCACAGTGGCCAAAAAGTACCAGCACATGGGCCTCTCCCTGCCTGATCTCATCGGTGAAGGGACCCTGGGTCTTCTGAGAGCCGCTCACAAGTATGACGAAAAATTCAAGGTGAAATTCATCTCATATGCCGTCTGGTGGATAAAACAGGCGATCCTCGAGGCACTTTCAAAACAGACTCGAATTGCCAGACTTCCCCTTTCGAGAATCCGCACCCTTTCGAAGGTGAACAAGAGACTCCAGTTCCTGGAACAGAAACTCGGGCGTGCCCCGTCGAAGGAGGAACTCGCCCGCTGCAGCAATATCGATCTCAAGGAACTCGAAATTCTGCAAACATCTTCGATGCCCTATGCAAGTCTGGATTCACCGTTGAGGGATGATGAAGACGGGTCTCTCGCTGATTTCATCGCCGACACCTCGGTGAGTTATGAAGAACAGCGACTGAACAGTGAAGATCTCAAGAATGCTCTAAAGAACGCTCTTTCGATTCTCGACGACAGGCAGGCCAGGATCCTCTCCCTGTATTACGGTCTCGAAAATGGCAAACCCCTGACACTCGAAGAGATCGGGAACATCTTCGGGATCACGAGAGAGAGGGTACGGCAGATACGCGAGCAGGCACTCAAAAAATTGAGAGCTCCTGCCGGCTGCACGGTTCTTGAGAACTATGTGAGTTAGTGTTTCCGGACACAATACTCGTCACCGGTCACACGTCACCGGTTGACAATCAGGCTTCCCCTCATTACTATTAGTGCTCTGTCATGTAAGAAGTGGCGTAAAGATTACGAAGTATTTTTCTCTGCCTGCAGAGCTCGACTGAAGGAACATAGCAGAGCTATGTAACTGAAGTAGCTACGCTCTAGGCAGATGAAAGGACAAGTAAGATGCGTCAGTTGTTATATGACAGGACATTAGTCTGCTTCGAAAGACGATTGTATTTGTACGACCTCTATCGGAATACAATAGAAAATCAGAGGAAAGGAGTATGTGAATGTCGGACGATATCTTCAAGGGATT
>CAZZKG010000054.1:12822-25986 GCA_964654825.1 uncultured Gemmatimonadota bacterium
ATAGAAAATCAGAGGAAAGGAGTATGTGAATGTCGGACGATATCTTCAAGGGATTGAACCGGGCCAAGGATCCTGCCAGCAAGACTGACCTCGAAAAAAAACATGTACCAACCATACACGCACCTTCGAACGTAAAAGTCAGGGAACCCTTCGAAGTTACGATCAACGTCGGTGAAGAACTGGCACACCCGGACGAAGGAGCTCATCACATTCAGTGGGTCGAACTATTCGCGGGCGAAGCATTCCTCACCAGGATTGATTTTACTCCAACGGTGAGTACCAGCCCTGTTACGCTCACCCTGAAGCTCGATGAAGACACAATGTTGCGAGCTCACGCCAGATGCAATCTGCATGGAGTGTGGGAATCATCTCATAATTTGAAGGTAACTCCATGAGTGAAACAACAAGAATACCACCGGATCTGTCTCCCGCCGAAGTCCTCGCTATCGCCATACGAGCCGAAATCGAGGCGAGGGAGATATATCACAGGATGGTCGAAAAAGTCGTGAATGAATCCCTGCAAACGAGACTCCGGTTCCTCGAACAGGAGGAGGAAATTCACCGCAAGGTGCTGGAAGACGTGTTCAGGGATAAATTCCCGGAAATCGAACTTGTTCTTCCCGAGAGAACACGTATTCCGAAGATCGACGTAGCGATCTCCGAGAATTCGACGATCGAGGAGCTTCTCGAAGTGGCGATGGAGTGGGAGAAGATGTCAGGGGAATTCTACGAGGAGCTGTCGACGAAAGCGACCGATCACGGTTCAAAAGCCATCCTGATTTCACTGAGCGCTTCGGAATGGGGACACTATCACCTGATCAAGTCGGAATTCGACCTGGTGAAGGCCTTCCCGTCGTATGCGTGTACCAAGGATTACAATATGGGGGAAGATTCACTGCACATAGGTCCCTGACCGATTCCCGGCGGTCGTACAGATGTCGGGGCAGGGGGTGTCTCTCGGGATTACGCATTTTGGGGATCATAGTGTCTGAGTACTCATATCCAACTTCTATCCGTGGTATGTCTCCCAGTAGAGAGCTTCACACTTTTTCCGGTGTTTCTCCTCCATCTGGGCGAGTTTGAGGAAAAAGTCCTTCTCCTTCTCCACCGTGGTCATGTCCGCGACACCGGAGTAGAAATCCCGTGCTCCTTCTTCTTTTTTCACTGCAAACAGGAGCACTGCCTGGAGGTCCGCGTCTTCACCTATTTCTCCGCCAATTGAGAAATCAGACAGGCTGACTTCCTTCTTCACCAGATCTTCCGGTGTGAGATTCCAGGACCCGAAGTCAAGAGTCTCGAGCATTTCCTTGTGGAGGAGTTCCTCATCCCTGAGTTCGGTCAGTACGGCCCGTGCCGACTCATCCTTTACCATGGTCAACGCTTTATCGTAAAGTCGATATGCTGCTTCTTCAACACTGATCGCCTCATCCAGAATGGCCTTCAGTCGATCTTTTCCGGTACTTTCCATTGTTTTCCTCCATGCTCGCGTGTGATTGTTCAAAGGAATGAAAATAATCACTCTTGATACAGCGTGTCAACAATCTTACTCCCGGGCTGAAATTTCCGGCCGCATGACTCCCGATGTTACTTTGGGGGTGTTCTTCTTGACTTTTCCCCACCCCGGAGTTAAAAATAATACACGAATGGTTTGTGAAAGGATTATCAGGGAGGGTTGAACATGGCAAATCAGGAGGTTCTGGACAGTCTTGCATTCGCCATACAGGCGGAAGTCTCCGCTTATGTCTTCTACAGGTACGCGATCGAGAAGGTAAGTGATGAAGACATTAAGGAGACGCTGAAAGAACTGGCCGTAGATGAAAAAGATCACTTCAGAGTACTCGAATCACAGTATGATTCCCTTCATAGATCAGAGCGCTGGATCACATACAAAGATGCATTTCTTGTAGAAGGTCTCCCGGATATCGATGAGAAGGTAACCGAGATGCAGCAGGAGATGCTCAAAGAACTCCGATCCCTCAGCACGCAGGAAACAGTCCTCGAGATGGCTCTCTCGAAAGAGCAGAAAGCGTACGAGTTCTACAAAACTCAGATCGAAAGAGTATCTTCTCCCGAAGGGAAGGATATGTTCGAAAAGATGATGAATTTCGAACTGGGTCACGTTCATAAAATCGAGGGAATGATCAAGAGGCTTACCTGACATCGATCTCGCCGGCAGCTCGAGTAGCGTGTTGATCAGACTGTTCTATCTCGATAGTTATTCGAACCACAATCACTGCAAATAACGGTGATTACATCACGAGCGGAGAGATGTCCGAGCTGGCTTAAGGAGCACGATTGGAAATCGTGTGGGGCGAAAGTCCTCGGGGGTTCGAATCCCCCTCTCTCCGCCACTTGTATCTCCGGTGGAAATCGAGATGAGACAGGTATAATGAGACATTTTCCTGCCGGCAGGTCAGCTCATGGTCGGCAGTCCGTCGGTAACCCTCGGTGAGACAATGATTGTATCGGCAGATCAGGGAAGTCCTGTCAAAAAGAAAAGTGTTGAGAGCGGAACTGTTTCCCGCATGAGGCTCGACCGCTGGCTGAAGGGGGCAAGGCTTTTCAAGACAAGGACGGGAGCAAAACGGGCGTGCGAAGATGGGAGAGTGAAGATCGGGAGAAGGAGAGCCAAACCAGCGAGCTCGATCGGGGTGGGTGACTCGATATCCATCACCAGACGAGGGAAGGTGGTTTTCTACGAGATACTCGAAATCACCAGCAGAAGCCTTCCAGCCAGCCGAGCCGCGCAGCTTTACCGGGAGAAAGAGATTGTCGAGAAAAAAGGCAACGCCCTCATGAAACTCATTGAAAAAGCGGAGGCCAGATACGGTACCGGGGAGCGAAAGGGAAGACCGACAAAGAAAGAGCGAAGGAAAATCGACAAACTGAGGGGACAACTGTAGGCACTTTTCAGGAGGACAGATGAGAAATGTTATTATCATCGGATCAGGTCCGGCCGGACTGACAGCGGCACTCTACACAGCCCGGGCCAACCTCGAGCCGCTTGTTATCGATGGCAGCCAGCCTGGAGGACAGCTGACGATCACAACTCTGGTAGAAAACTTCCCCGGTTTCCCCGAGGGGGTCGACGGCCCCGTCCTCATGAGCCGGATGAGAGAACAGGCAATCAAGTTTGGTGCGGAAATCATTCCGGGTACAGCTGATGCCGCTGATTTCAGCGGGAAGACCCTCAAGGTAACCGTCGATGGGACCGAATACGAAGCGAAGGCGGTTATCCTCGCAGCAGGTTCGAGCCCAAGATTTCTCGGCCTGGAATCCGAACAGGAGATGATCGGGAAGGGTGTTTCCACCTGTGCAACCTGTGACGGTTTTTTCTTCAGGGATCAGGATCTCGCTGTGGTCGGAGGAGGGGATTCCGCGCTCGAGGAGGCAATATTTCTCACGAAGTTCGCCACGAAGGTGACCGTTGTTCACCGGAGAGACGAGCTGCGGGCTTCAAAGATCCTTCAGAAACGGGCTGTCGAGAACGAGAAACTCGAGTTCTCCTGGGACTCGGTTGTACAAAGAATTCTCGCCTCCGAGCAGGGGACGGTGCGTGGAGTACTGCTCGAGGATGTAAAAACCGGGGAAACACGGGAGCTCGCCTGCGGGGGGTTGTTTATCGCCATCGGTCATATCCCCAATACACAGATCCTCGAAGGTCAGGTCAAGCTCGATGATATGGGTTACATCCTCACAACTGATGGAACCAGGACGAGCGTCCCCGGAGTTTTCGCCGCCGGTGATATACAGGATCACGTGTACCAGCAGGCTATATCGGCGGCTGGTTCCGGGTGCATGGCGGCGATAGATGTGGAGAGATATCTGCTCGAGAACGAATAATGACTACCCGGAAGCAACCGAATGGAGAATCTCGGCGGTATTTACGATGTGAGCGAATCCGTAGGCTAGATTTTTCAATGTCGAGATGTGAAACTCCTCGATGACGGAAGCAGTTGCATCCATAATGAAAAAGACACGGTAATCCCGAAAAAATGCATCCCGCGCCGTCGACTCGCAGCACAGGTTGGTCATGACACCGGTGATGACGACTTCCTCGACACCGAGGCGCCTGAGACTGATATCGAGATCGGTGTTGTAGAAGGCACTGTACCTGGTTTTCTGTACTACTTTCTCTCCTTCGACAGGTGCAATCTCAGGATAGATTTCTGCATCATGAGTATCCTTCATGATGAGGTTTCCCCACCACAGGGACATCATTCCTCCATCTATCGCAGGATTTTCATGGACATGAGCCGTAAACAGAACAGGCAGACCGTTGCTTCTGTATATATCTATCAGGGCTCTCACATTGGGTACAATGGCGGGGGCCGCTTCCATCCAGGCCGAGCAGCCGCTGTCGAGGAAATAATTCTGCATGTCAATCACGAGGAGGGCGCTTGTGGCCGGATTGAGATTCTGCATGCGAACATTGTATGAGGCGAGCTGCTTCTTCCAGCGGTCGGTTTTCCGGGTGATATTCTCGACGGTTACGTACGGACCGGTTTCGTCGTCGGAACCGTATTTTTTATCGGACCGTGGCACATATTCCTCCGCGTTTCCGTCACACAGTTCCTCACCATCAAAACTGCTGTCACGCGAAATCCCGGACACCGACGAACTCTATCTGTGGAACGTGTTCATCAGTATCCGGGAAAACGTTGTGTATCCCACCTGCGGTCGCATATGACCGTGGGCATTCACGATGACGCGAATCCCGGATCAGGGATCCGTCATTCCAACAGGGCCGGTACTCTGTGAAAGCTGCCTTCACTGACTCTGATGCTCTGGTCGGCCCCGATATTCAACAGTTTCGAACGCTTCCCGCTCGGCCACTGGACGATCAGACTGTCAACTGCTGTTTCACGGATCAGTCCGATCTCGGTCTCGATCGAATTCTGTGAATAGAATCCTGACCCGGTGACGACATCTCTCACGTACCGTCGATTGCCGACCCAGGCCTCCACTCGTGAGCCCACGCCGTTCTTGTCACTCCAGGCACCGCGAAGACTCACGTTCAGCCAGGTGTTCAAATTGCCGCTGTTCTCGAACAGCAGATCATCAACACTGTTCGTACAGGACATGTAGAGGTCCTGATCCCCGTCATCGTCAATGTCACCGAAAGCCAGACCTGCTCCAAGCCCGCCTGATAATCCAACCAGATCGCTCACTTCCACGAAAGTGCCTGCGCCGTCATTCAGGTAGAGAAGCAGGGCCGTACCCGTCGCAACGACCAGATCCTGGTCGCCGTCGCGGTCATAATCTGCGAACGCACATCCGTTCCCGGCGCCGGTGTCACCGACACCGCTCGCTCCGGTGATATCGGTGAACACACCGCCATCATTGCGGTAAAGGACATCAGCTCCGTTATTCGCTACGAACAGATCCATGTCGCCGTCGCCGTCTATATCACCCCAGCAGCTGCCACGCCCCACGCCGGTATCGCCGACACCGGCGCTTGTACTTACATCAGTGAATCCGGGATTGTCGTTCCTGAGAAGCGCATTTCCCTCATCGGCCATGTTGACGACGTAGATATCACTGTCACCATCATTATCATAATCGGCCACGCTGACCCCCGCCCCTGATCCCGGATTGTCAGCTCCATACAGAGAACCGATCTCCTCGAACGTACCTCCCAGGTTTCTGAACAGTCTGTTCTCCCCGATCTTGTTGACAACGTACAGGTCGAGCAGACCGTCATTATTCATGTCGAACCATGCTGCTCCCTGACCGTAATCCCAGTCCTCTCCGGCAACCCCGACATCCACTGCGACGTCCGTGAAGACACCCGCGTCATTTCGATAAAGGGCGTTGTAGCCGCTTCTCTGGGAGATGAAGCAATCGAGATCGTTGTCACGGTCATAGTCACCCCAGACGGCCGTGAAACCCTTCGTGTTTCCGGTAAGACCCACGGTTGCAGCAACGTCGGTAAACGTCCCACCATCGTTTCTGAGCATAAAGTTGTCGCCGAGAATGTTCACGACGAATATGTCTTCATCGCCATCTTTGTCATAGTCGACGAAACTTACACCCTGTCCATAGCCGCCGTTCGCGATGCCGGTCGAGCCGCTCACATCCACAAATTCGGTCAACGCCGCGAGTTGAAAATCCTGATTGGTCGTCTCACCCATCACGATCACGACGTTGGGTTCACTCACACTCATGTAAGGATTGTCGGGATCGATCGTAACCGTCCAAGTCCCCTCCGGTACCTCGATCTCGAAATAGCCGCTCACATCATCGATCGTTCCATACGTGAGCTTCGTGAGGTCGGAATAGATGTTCACCGTACCTCCGATACCCTCACCCGTATCGAGATCGGTCACCGTGCCGGTCAGCGTTCCCGGATTGATTGCTGTCATGTAAATGTTGTGGTATGTCACCCCGTCCTGTATAACATCGATCCACTCAGGTGTAGACTCGTAACCAATGAAGCTCGCAGAGATCTGGACACTGTCGGGGTAATCGTCTTTCATGCTGTAGAAACCGTACCCGTCGGTGTAGGTGGATTTTGCCGGATCGTTGATCTCAACCAGGACCGATTCCATATCGTAACCGGTCGTCGCGTTCGTGACATGACCGCGTATCTCATCAGGTGCGACGTAGAAAAGGTTGAGAGAGGGATCACCGAAGTAGATCCAGGTGTTGAACATATCCACACCGCCGCTTCCGTACGCGTCCATCATCGAGCAGGAGCCGGCGTAGCACAGTGTGCCGTAACTGTGGTAGGCTTCTGAAACATAAAGCAGATTGCACTCATCCTGGGCCTCCATCGGAGGGTCCCACGATTGGCTGATCGAGCTCATGTAGGCCGCAATGGCGCCTGTCGGTTCGGTGCCGTTGGTGGCTCGCAGCCAGGCCTCGGCAAAGCAGGTGTAGTCGTCGAACTCCCCGCAGTTGCATGCCACTGTGAAATTCACCGGCAGCAGGTTGTCATTGGTGAGGGCGTTGACATCGCCGTTTGAGTAACCGGTAGTGCCCCAACCGGTCGGACCACCGTGACCGCAGTAGTTGATCATGCCCCTGCCTTCATTGAGGGCAGTCGTCACCATTGCCGCCGTGGCCGTGGGATCATATATCTGATCAACCTCGGTGTAGCCGTAAGCCAGAAGATCGGTGCGGATGTTGTCTATGTGCTCGAAGTCATATTCACCGTCATCGCCGGGGCCCTGATCAGAGGCCACGCCCATACCGCGCCAGAACCAGTCCTGCATTACAGACTGGTTATCTACATATTCGATCGTCCGCTCCACCTGTGTGTCTACATCCGCCGCGCTCTCCGCCGAGAAGCGGCCAACCATGATATCCGGATAATCGTCGGTGCCCGCCAGTTTGGAATAGGAGGGGTCCGATGCACCGCCGGAGGCCTGCGGTGTCGCCACCTGGGCGGCATCACCCACCAGCAGTACGAAGGCTAAATCACTTGAATCATAAAGATCCTGGATGTAGTTCTTGATCGAATTTGATGTGTTTCCAATCGTGGATACGTTCACCACAGTCGTGTTGATACCGATGGACTCTTTGTGGTTGGCCAGAGCCTGGACATTCGCATTCCAGGTATCGTTGACGATTATCAGCATGTCGCCTTCCTCGTCCAGCGGATTGTAACGGCCATTTTTGTTGTAGTTGATGAAATGCGCAGAGTAGAGATCATGGAATGAAAGCGAAAGGACCCGATCCCGTCTCGGCGTCTTGAGCACATTCACCCTGCCCGGACCAACTGTCACGACTTCAACGGTCATCGATGTGTAAACCCGTAGAATCCGCCTGACCGGGTTGTACTGGAACGGATTGACCGTCACCACCATACCTCTATGGTCACGCATGATGTATGGATCGCCACCGGCGACCAGCTGCCCGGGGTAGTAGTCATCGTAATGGTAAGATTCACCAAAGTTCCAGGCAACATCGGCTGGATCCACGGTACGGAGGATGAAACCCTTCGAGGGTATGACATCGATATCTTTGATCTCATAATATTCGCTTTCGTTGATCCGCACCGCCATCTCTCTGTCATCGGGGATGATGATGCTGCGAGCCACGAGTGGAACCGCGGGGGCACCCGGTTGCTTGGACACTCCTTCACCGGCCAGCCGGATGTCCGTGTACTGCACGCCTTCTATGTCGACCGGTGTTCTGGTAAAATCCCCGAACTGATATTCTATAACGATTCTCTCGGGAGTGTTTACCGTCACCTGTACATCCACCACACCAGCCGCCAGGCCACCGCCGGTGATCAAGAGAGCCGACGAGAAGCAAATAGTAAAGAGAACGACATACCTTTTAAACATGGAGGGCCTCCAGAGATCATTTGTTGGGAAAAAACCAGTTGAGATCTGATACACAACTGATACCTGCATTCCCAACACACTGTTTGAGATTTCTTCCTCGGACTCCCGGCATGGGAAAAGTCGGGATGATCCGCTGTTTCTTCACGTCTTCCTTCGCACTGAATAAATCAGTAATAATACTGTATTATAAAGCGATTATCGTAAACAAGCAACTCTCTTTTTTGATGATTTTTCGAAAGGAAAAAGAAAATATCAGTATATTCGACCCCTTCGATTATCGAATAATCGTCTGGATTTTGATTATATCATAATCATTCCGACATGTCAAATCGAAAATCGAATCGAAAATGGTGATATTAAATGATGATTCTGCCCCAGACAGAAAAATGGAATGTGACATGATCTAAGGCGTGTTTTGTGAGTGCTCGTTCTTTACCGCAACGGAACCAATCAATAGAATCCACTCTTACACTGGCAATAAAGGAATCGACACTGGCGAAAAGCAGGATTATAACATCACTCATCTAGTGGCCCAGAAATTGCGCAGCTTAATGGAGAAGGTGGGGTTGCATCCGAGGAAGGCGATGGTGGCGTCGTATCGAAACGGTTAGCAATGGGAAAAAGCAGAATCTTCAAATCTTCTATAGCGAGGGTTCCACACAGATCCACGGGAACACATCTTCTTCTGCCAGAGAGAACAGAATAATGGATTCTGAATTTATTCCGAAAATGTTACGGTGGTCTTATCCGACACTGCTCATCGGGTTGCTGGCGGTGTATTCCATTTCTGAGAATCTACTTACATCCACATCCGCCTTTGCATACGCACAACTCCCGGTACAGATCCATGATACCGACAGGACAGTGGAGCACGAGGAAGATCCCTGTATCCCATCCGGAGACGAGACCGACATACAGAGCGCACTCTACGGAGTGGGCTCGGAGGCCGTGCTCTGTCCGGATGCGGTTTTCGAACTTGGCGAGACAGTCTATTTTACAGCCGACAGCCAGTCGATCTACACGGAGGGCCTACCGACGGACGACACGCGAGCCCTTCTCAGGGTAGTCGGCGACAGAGTGGCGACCGCCGTTTCCGCCGAAGGCAACGACTATGTTTCGCTCCGGAATGTGATCATCGACGGCAACCGTCCACAGCTCGGTCTCGCGGAGGGCGCGCTGATCAACTTCGGCCGCGGCATTTTAGGCCGCGACGCGGAAGGTCACGTGGTCGAGTGGGTCAGGGCCTACGAGCCGCGGGGCTGGACCGTCCTATACATCGGCGGTCCATGCACAGGTGCTTTAGCGAGATACAACGAGCTCGGACCGGCGGGACGGGCGGAGTACATCATCGCGGACGGCATCTCCCTGGACTGCGCAAACAGCGTTGTTGAAAACAACACGATCGTCGACGTCACCGATGGCGGAATCGTCATCTTCCAGTCACCGGGCGCCCTCGTCGCCAACAACACCATCCGGGCCGAAACCCGGATCATGTTCTACGGCATCTCCATGGAGGACTACTACCCTCTCGAAGGCGACTTCACCGGTACCGTGGTAACCGGCAACACAATTGATGCAGCGGGCGCGATGATCCGGGAAGGGATCGGCATGGGGCCCTTTGTTGGTTGTGCAAACCCGGAGACGGACACCGTTCGAAGCCGGGGAGCGGTCGTCACGGGGAACACCCTGATGGGAGACCACATGGGTTATGGATTCGTGATCGGCGGAGTCGAGGACTGGACCGTGACGGGCAACGTGGATCTCTCCACGCACCTCACTCCCGAGAGGGAAGGGGAATGTCATGGAATCGTCGTCGATCCTCCGGCCGGGTTTCAGTATGATCCCCAGACATCAAGCGGCACGTTCCAGCCGGAGTTCGAGGCGGCTGTCATGACGGTCACGTCGGAAATGTGGCCACTCTATACTGTGGTTTCCGAATCGTGCGTGAGTGATCTGATCGGTGAATCGCTTCTCGATTCGATCCGGGCTGGCCTCCGGGGGCCAGTGTGGTCAGCTCTGGAATCCGCGCCGAACGGAGAGCGGATAGGCCAGTGTGTCAGCATATACGAACCGCCCGATGTCTCGGACCTGTCCGGCAATGTCGGTGTCGAGCTTCTTCCCTGTGAGCCCTTCTGCGCCGAGCTGAGGCTCTATAACCTCTCCGATGAGACCGCAGATCTACGGCGGGCCGAGTTCCTCCTGGAGGGCTTCCCCATTCAGGCCATCGGTCTCCCGGACTCAATTGGACCCTGGGAGGAAGCGCACTGCATCATCAATGATTTCGTGGCGGAAGGCTTCCAGGTCATTTCGTGGTTCGGATTTCGACCCGACGGTGGATTCTGGGGCTTCGACTATCCTTTCGAGCCAACAACGGTCACTCCGGGGGAGACGGAATCTTCAATCCCAAAATCGTTCCACCTTTCTCAGAACTACCCCAACCCCTTTAATCCCTCTACTACTATCGAATATACCATCCCGGAAGGTGACGCGGTGACGGTGCAGCTCAATATCTATGATCTCCGGGGACGCCTGATACGAACCTTTATTGAAAAAAACAGGGAACCCGGCCGCCACATGGTCCACTGGGACGGGCAGGACGATCGTGGTGCGAAGGTTGATTCCGGTTTGTATCTCTATCGTATCGAGGCTGCTGATTTCACATCTGTCAGGAAAATGACGATTGTGAGGTGAAACATGACCCTGTTGCAATTTATTACCATCACCGACAGTGACCTATGACAGACACTCCGGGGCGATTTACCTGATTTCCATAATACAATTTGTGTTGACTTAGCATCACGGGCCTGTTATTATCGATAATATCGATGATTCAATGTATGATATGACAATCCGTACTGGTATACCGGTGGGTTGTCATCCAGAACGGTGACATTTCAATAAGGAATCGATGACATCGAACATTTCTGATAAAAAATGTCCATACCTGATCATTCCCTATCTCGGATTTCTCTTCGCGATCCTGATTATTCCCATCACAATGATCGAGGTTAAAACTGACATCACCTCATGGATACTCATCACATCCCTCTCAATTCTTCTCTACTCGTCAATCGCCATAGTCATAACCCTGTGCCTGCTTGTCCTCTCACTTCTTCTCTCACGTTTCGTCTCCATCTCAGCCGAAAAGTTCAATCGGTATCTCATAGGTCTGTCTTTAGTTGTAACAATCTTTCTCGCAGTTGTTCTTTTCAGCTACTCTACAACAATTATCGCAACATCCACTCTGAGGAAGATACTCATATTCGCACCGCTTGGACTAGTCATTATAATCTTTGTTGTAAAGGGTAGGGCACTGCTCAACAACTTTACAGCTCGGAGGAATAATCGATGGTTTCTCCTCCGACTCTCCCTTTTGTATGTCTTTAATATAATTATCGTGGCGTCACTTGGAGAGTTCGATTTTTCCGGAGTGGATCAGGTTGCCGGTTCAGATTCAAAACCGAATGTAATTCTCGTATCGATCGATGCTCTGCGTGCAGATCACCTCGGCTGCTACGGCTACCAGCTTCCCTGCTCACCGTACATTGACAGCATCGCCCTGGAAGGGGCCAGGTTCGAAAATGCCATGTGTCCGATACCTTCGAGTACTCCATCTCACGCTTCTCTCCTTACCGGTCTCACACCATTGACACACGGTGCCAGGATGAACGGCTATGCCCTCTCCCCTGAGATCAAAACACTCGCTGAATACCTGAAGGACAGCGGGTATAACACTGCAGGATTTGTTACAAACATCTGGATTTCTTCCTCATTCGGTATCGATCAGGGTTTTGACCTGTACATGGAATCCGGGAGGCTCGAAGTAATATCGTCGCGGGATATATACTATCTGGCTCGAGCCATTCTTCCTATACAGATATTCGACAAATATTTTTCAAAATCATCTACATTGAAGATGGGTACACGATGGCTCCGGAGCGCACAGGCACCTTTTTTCGCGTTCATTCATTTTCTGGACGTCCATGCTCCTTACATTCCTCCCGATGAATACCTCAGGATGTTTCTCGATGACAAACAAATGGAGCCGGAAGGGAAGAAGCGCCGACGTATCCGCATGAAAATAGCCAAGTACGACGGAGAGATCAAATTCGTGGATGACATGATTCGAGAACTCGACAGTCTGATAAAATCCAACGGACTGTCAAGGCGAACCATCCTGATTATTCTCTCTGATCACGGAGAGAACTTGAGATATCACCCACCCCTTTTCACGCATGTCGGACTGTATGACAGCTCACTCCAAATTCCGGTAATCTTCCGTTATCCCGGGGTAATCAGACCTGATACGAGGATAAAATCCCAGATAGAAAACATTGACATCTTACCAACCATCCTCAGCCTCGTTGGAGTTGAGGTCCCCCGATACATTCAGGGCAGAGATCTGTCACCGCTCCTCACGGAGAACGGGACTATGGATTCGCTCACAGGTGTCGGGTATGCCAGCGTCCCCACCGGTGAATGCGTTCGATCCCCTGACTGGAAGTACATACTTCGCCCTGACGGAAACTCCGAGCTTTTTGATCTTATCGCTGATCCAGCGGAGACACTCAATGTCATCGAAACTCATCCTGAGGTCGCTGCACACTATCACGATCTGCTCATCGAGAAGCGGATATCAATCGGAGGAACGATAGGTCCAACCATTAACCGGAGAAGTGAGATATCGCGTGAGGCACGGCAGCGGCTCAAAAAACTCGGTTACCTGGTTGACTGATATTCTCCCACCCTTCCGGTAGACGATCCGTCTGCTCGTTCGGCTTGACACGAAGGCATTCGAGGACAAATATTATAGCCGGTGGGGCAGTAGCTCAGTTGGGAGAGCGCATCCCTCGCACGGATGAGGCCAGCG
>CAZZKG010000055.1:0-25177 GCA_964654825.1 uncultured Gemmatimonadota bacterium
ACGTATCCGGACCACGCCCTCCCCTCGAACAGCTCATACTCCCCCAGATCCACACCGGTTTCTTCGTAGATCTTCGAGACATCGTGGATAGACCTGTGCACCAGAAGCCTCGATCCCCGTTCGGAAAGGATTCTCATCACCTCCTGGGCCTTTCCTAGGGAGTAGGCGAAGACGATCGGTGTCCGGTCCCAGTAAAGAGTGTCACTCACAAATTCATACAATTCATCGATCACCACATCCCGGTCGGGGAACACATATTCGGGCTTGCCGTATGTCGCTTCCATGATGAGGACACCGGCCTTCCTGACCTCGGCGGGAGGCGCGGTGAGACCCTCCTTCAATTTGAAATCTCCCGTGTAGATGACATCCCTCCCATCGAATTTCACCTGTATCTGGGCTGCTCCGTGGATATGCCCGGACGGAAAGAGTTCGACTACCACATCACCGATTTTCCTCTTTTCTCCGTAGTTGAGAGGGATAGCGTCTTTGACACCGGACCTCAGCCTGCACAGTTCGATTGTCTCCGGCGTGGCTATTACCGTATCGTGTCTGCGAACGTGATCGGCGTGCGCGTGAGAGACGAAACAGAGCTGCTTCTTCCTGGAAGCATCGAGCCAGAGATCGGTCCCCTTGATCCTTATTCCGTGAGAGTATTCTATCATAAGTCGCTCTAAAGTCTTTCGAGAACCTTCGAGAGAATTTCCCGGACATCCTCCGCCAGCTGCTTTACCTCATCTTTTCCAACGAGGCTGAACATTGCTGCGGGATCGAGCATCGAGACTACCGTCTTCCCGGTCTCTTCGTACACGATAACATTACAGGGCAGAAGAAGGCCGATCTCCCGTTCAGCCTGAAACGCCTTGTAGGCATAGTGTGGGTTACATGCTCCCAGTATCCTGTATTTCGAAAAGTCAACATCCAGTTTTTTCTTGAGAGTTTCCTTGACATCGATCTCGGTGAGAATGCCGAATCCACTCTCCTGTAATTCCGCGGTCACCTTCTCGATTGCCTCCTCGAAGGAGCAGTCAAGTGTCCTGCGCATTCCGTAGCTGCTTGTCTTCATTTTTGCCTCCACTGGTATCAACATCCGGACAGAAGTATCAATTCCCGCATGCACCCTGCAGTAATTTTCTGCTTACCCTGTTAAGGTTCAACCACTTAGAGCCCGGGGATCTCCGCATTGGATTCCTTCATCGTGGTATAGTACTTGCACTTGAAATTGCACTGATCAGTTGTCACGGCACGTAAAAGATATGAACCTCCTTTCAGAACGGGAGAGCTATGATAAAGCGAATCGAACAGGTATTCATCTTCGTGAGTGATCTGCACAGATCAGTGTCTTTCTACAACGAGATCCTCGGGCTGCCGATCGTTGCGAGCAACAACGACTGGGTGACATTCGAGATCGACGATCAAACCCTCACCCTTCAGAAATGCGAAGAAGAATTCACAGCGTATCTTAACAGTCCTAGAAACGTTCAGTTTGCCCTCGAGGTCGAAGACCTGGAATCCTTCTACCATACGCTCGAGGCGAAAGGAATCCCTTTCTTTCTCGAACCGACAGACCAATCATGGGGGGGAAGACTCGCACAGCTCCTGGACCCCGATGGAAACATCCTGCAGCTGGTGGAATAAACGGGCTGTTCACATTATCAACCGCTTCCCACCCGACCGGTCTCAGTACGCCAACCCACCATCCATTCCATCCCGAAAATACTTCTCCCTGCAGGAAATGTCAACCCGGCCGGTTCATACATTATTCGTGCTTGAAGTCGCTGAACCGATCACAAGCAGAATGATGGAGAATAAGATCGGATGTATCCGCATATAAAACCTACTCGCTGAGATGCACCAGACAAAACATTGATAGGGACAACCATCACATGGAAGCTTTCAGAAAAGATACTCGATTTCGGAAAAAAGTCGAGCTGAACGGAGACCACCTTTGAGATAAGTCCAGAGTGATGATGACAGGTACGTGCGACCATTCAATTCATACCGAACGGTGTATCCGACCCATGGATAGCTGGACACCTGCCCTCCGGAATCATATATGTAACTCCCGGTGGAAATATCGAGCATCAACCGATGGTAGGTTGGGAAGTGAAACCCCACATACGGCCGGTACCCCCGGGTTAACATAGTCCTGAAGACTGAAATCCTCGCATTCAGGATCAACCTGTCCACGAACAGATCCCTCACTCTCAGTCCGCCTGATGCCGACAGTGTGTTGTCGACTCCCTCTCTGAATCTGACACCGAAGTTCCCCGTGGCATGGATTCTCTCCGAAAGCTTCCATGACACACCTGCTCGTAAACCTCGACGGATGGCATCATCGAAGAGACTGTCGGGAACAGACCTGTTGTAGAGAGTTCTCAGGTTCTTCCTGTTGTCGAAAGAAGATGTGATCGACAGATAATCTCTCAATTTGTACCGGGCCGAGAGATACACACCTGAGATCTGGAAAAGAGATTCACCGCTGGATTTCTTCCATCCTCTGTTGAGATCGATTTCGATACTGTTGTACGTGGACAGTTTTGCGCCCCGGCTGTAATTCCCCTCCAGATAAATGAATTCCCGGTTTACCTCACCATCACGATAACTCCCGAGATAAGAGGCTGACAGGTGAAAGGCCCGCCCTTTCACCTGTCCCATCTCGTAACTCGTGAAGATCCCGAACATCTTCTCGTCAGTTCGAAATCCCGTATCGAAATAGTCGGGCCGCAGCCCCCCTACCGCTCCCACGGAAATTTTATCTTTGACTTCATATTCCACGAGTCCACCATCGATGCAGCCGATTCCCCGTACCCGTGAAGGGAAGAATCTTCCCAGGCTCAATCGCACCGGCCTGCCTTCAGCCTCATAAGTGAGAGCGAGTTCGAACACCCGATTTATCCATCTGTCCTCATCCAGCAGGGCATTCGATGACCGTTCCCGGCCGACATGTCTGACCTTCTGCCTGAAATTGAGACTGAGCGGTTTACCAGCGAGATTCTTCAGCCGGAACCTGGTATTCAGCGTGGGCTCAGAAAAACCGAGTCCCGAGTTTGAAAAATCTTCTGAAAAGAGAGATCCGAGAGAGACCCTCCCCGTGAGCAGGTTGGGTTTTATACGGGTTTTTTTACCTGCGGCCGCGCGTGGCCCCGCACCCTCTGTCTGCGCAGGTTCCTCGACTGTTCGAACCTTCCCCACCACGGTATCCCCGATTCGGATATCCCGTATCGAACCAATCGGAGAACAGGATGACGAGTGTGCTGCAGTGGATGAAATTATCAGATGACTGATTGTCGCTTCACCCCTCCTGACCTCGACGGTGTCTCCTTCGGATAATCCGACCGCTTCGCCGATGTCTATGTATACGGAGAGAGCCGAAACGTATTTGACTTCTCCCCTCACCTCCCCCATCTGTTCCCGGGAGAGTGCGCTGATAGCGGTAAGACCGGTCAGAAGTATCAACGGTATGAGGGTGGCTTTTTCCACAGTATCACCTCCTCCTCTCCTCTGGGATGGCATTCGAAACAGGCACTGCTCTCGTAGACATAGTCGGGTACATCATGGTGTTTTTCATCCATCTTCGAACGATCGTGTTCGTGGCAATCTATGCACGTGAATGCCGAACGATCATCGGGATTGTTGTGGCAGCTGCTGCAGTCATCCCACTTCCCGCGGTGTTTCCCTGAATAGATCGGGAAATACAGTGTGTCATGTTCCCTGAATTCGCCACTCTCACCGGAAGGATGGCACAAATAGCACATGGAACTCTCATACTCATATCCCGGTATTCCGGAATGGCCCTGGTCCGTTGAACTCCGATCGTGCTCGTGACATCCCACACAGCTGAAGGCGGTGAAGTCACCTGAAACGTCGTGGCAATCAGTGCATGACTGCCACTCCGAAGCATGACTCCCGGAGAATATCGGAAAATAATCGGAATCATGGTTTTCCGCTAACCCTGACTTACTTCCGGTCGGGTGACACATCAGACACGCGATACTGTCATAACTGTAACCACCGATATTACCGTGTTCCTGGTCCATGTCCGCCTGCCCATGGCACGTGAGACAGGTGAAGACTCCGTAACTGCCGGGATCAGGATGACAATCGGCGCATCCATCCCAGGACCCGTCATGCTCCCCGGAAAAAATCGGGAAGAGGGCATCGTGGCCCGGGAAGAAGGCCGGATTCCACTGCGGAGGTTCATGACACTCAACACAGGCAGTACTGAATCCGAGGGATACATGTCTCGGGTTTTCCGTAGAAAGGTAGATATTCTCATGACAATCGACACAGTCGGTCGTCCCTCTTGTAAAATCCCCCTCTTCCAGGTTCGCGTGACAGCTCCAGCAATCGATGAGATTGTGCCTCCCCATCATCGGGAATCTGGTGTCTCTGTGAATTTCTTCGGTGTCGAATATTTCCCACCGCGATGGAGAATGACACCTGACGCACTCAGAACCCAATTTTGCTTCGTGAACATCCGTGTGGCAGCTGAGGCACTCACGGCGAACGGCAGAGAAATCATCCAGAGCGTGACAGTCGGAACAGGACACTTTCACGTGCGCAGACTCCAGTTTGTAGTGGGTTGCTTCATGGTCGAAGTGAATATCTTCCCACGAAATGGAGGTGTGACAGTCTTCGCAGGTCAACTTCTGATCACCATGAGGATTCTCCTGAGCTTTTACCGATGAGAATGTGATTACACAGAGTGAAATCAGGATCCAGCCCGGATTTCTTTTATTCACTTTTTTCCACCTCCATATCTTGCACTCCTGGTCCTGAATGCAGAAGATCAGTTCCGTGGCAGCCGCTGCAACTTTTACTGAGACCGACATAGCGGACATATCCTTCCGGGGAATCATCAGATATCCGGTAATGGCACTTCCCGCAGGAAACGGTTCGGTGCTTCCCATCCAGCTTGTATGCTGTCGAATCATGGTCGAAGGAACTCACCTTCCAGCTCCGTGTGTCGTGACAGCTTGAACATCCCTTTGAGGTGATGAGAATCTCGAATTGTCCTCTGTGTTCATCGTTGTGGCAGAGGTTGCAATCCTCGAAACTAATTTTGAACCTGTTCTCAGCCGAAGTATCGTCCTTCTCATGACAGCTTATGCAGGGAACGGCTATGTGTGCGCCCGAAAGCGGGTAGTTGCTCTTCCGGTGTTCTGCGATATCATAAGTCGACGGAACGAACCCGTTTTCGGTGTGACATTGTTCACATCGATTTTCGTATGGTTCGAGATTGAACTCACCTCTGTGAATATCATTATGACATTCCACACATCGCTCGAACCGGAGTTGTCCAACCATGCTGCCTGATTTGTGACAGCGCTCACAACGGGTTTTACGGTGAAGGCCTTTCAGGGGGAAAGCAGTTCTCGAGTGATCGAAACTGTCAGATTTCACTGCTTTCCAGCCATAGGTGTCGTGGCATTTACTGCAGACTGGCCCGAGATCGGTCTTGTGTTGGTAGTGGTGACACGATTCACATTCTTCGTGTGGTAGACCGGAATATTTCACGAACGCGGAGCCCGTCTCCGGACTCACTACGGGAGTGTCGTCGATTCCTCCGGGGTGACATTTCTCACAGCCGACTTCCCTGTGTTTCCCGGATAATGGATACTTCGTCCTGTCATGGGAAAAACGTGAAGCCGGTCGCCAGGATAGAAGATCATGGCAGGTCGTGCAATTATCGGCGAATTGAGCTCGATGAGTATCGCGGTGGCAATCGATACAGGCTGTTCCCAGACCGAGAAATGTTCTCTCCGGATTAATGTCGGGGTACTTCTCAATCAGATCCCCCCGGACATATTTCTGTTGATGACAACTTCTGCACTCGGATTCCCCGTGATTCCCTTCGAGCTGGAAACCGGTTTCCCCATGGTCGAATTCCCTCATCCCTGATTCCCAGTAAACGAGCTCAAAATCCGTTCCGTTGTGTTCTGTATGACACCTGCTGCAATCCTTCCCTCCCTCACTGACGATTTTCCAGTGGAATCCTTTCTTCTCACTGATCCGGATACGGATTTCTTCGTGACAGGAGAGGCAT
Source organism: uncultured Gemmatimonadota bacterium (assembly GCA_964654825.1). Classification (GTDB taxonomy): domain Bacteria; phylum Gemmatimonadota; class CAZMKB01; order CAZMKB01; family CAZMKB01; genus CAZZKG01. Next base: position 6,047 of record CAZZKG010000055.1, read on the forward strand.
TTCTCATCTGATGATTGTCCTCCTGCGTCGTGACACTTCGTACAGTTTGAGAGTCCTCCTAATTTCGAATGATAGGAAGACAATTCTCCAGGGGAGATCTGGGCAGAACTATCGTACGGCGACAGCATCAGACACAATCCAATTACTGTCAGGAGCGTGTGAGCCGTCGGGTACCTCCCCATCGATGTTCTTGTTCTCCTCAGAATATCCATCTGTATCCCAGAAGGGTGACAATCATGACGTGCAAGATCATTATCAGTATCATGACGAATGCAAAAGGTTTGTGGATCAGGTGCCAGTAATAGAATATCTGCTGGAACACGTCGAGAAGCAGTGCTTTACGAACCAGGAGGGCTCTGGAGGTGATTATTCCTGTTGCACGATGTACATCGCGGGCGGACCGATCTATCATCGAATTTCCGACCAGTTTCTTGAGGGTTCTTTTTCTTGTTGCCCTGAGAAGGTCACATAGAATCGTGGAGAACAATATTCTGATCACGGATTTTGTCTCGGAATCCGGGACTTTGAGCACACTTTCCATTTCTTCCAGCTGCCTCTCATCCAACCCGTATTGTTCCCGTAACAACTGAGCCATCGCCATTCTCTTTTCAGCGATCTCTTCACGTGAAAGTTCCCCGCCGCTTATCGCCCTCGGTATCTGAAGGTAGAGATATCTTCCGAACACACCACTCACCATCACTGCGACCATCGAGAAATAGCTCACCGCAACAACACCCCCGAACTTGAAAGCAGTGTGAAGCGTGACAAAGACGGGCCCGAGGATACCCAGCATGATATGGATACCGAGCCAGTGCGACAGGGTGCCGTATGAGAAAAAGTTTCTCTTTCTCAGCGAGTAGAGAAAGAGGAGGAGGATCATGGCACTCCCGGTGATTCCCATTCCGTGGCCCCATCTCCCACCGGGTTTCGCAGAAAAGTGGAGAGCAGAGTGAGGTCTCTCTACTATCGGTAGAGAATAATATTCAAAAAAATTCAGCACTGTGTAAACTACCACTGAAAATCCAAGGAGATAGAAGAAACCCAGGGTTATCTTGTAAGTTCTTTCGGTCATGTTTCCCCGAATTTAGTCTGAATCTTGATACCCATCTGCCGGAGGAATTGGGCCGGTACTTCTCCACCGACAAAGATGAGGGTGTAATCGTTGCCGATGACGGTATTTTTTCCCTTCACATCCAGTATGACTTCCCTCTCCTCTATTCGCTTTACGTTGGACTCGAAAAGCACCTCGAGGTTCCCGGTAGAACAGGCTTTTTCGATCAGCATTCTATTCCTGTCCTTGATCCTCGAGAACGTTCCCTTCCTGTAGGATAAGATTACCTCCGTACCGGGCTGCTCTGAGGTAGCAAGGGCAGCTTCGACGGCGCTGTCGCCGCCACCCACAACGAGCACCTGAGAGCCGGCATATTGCTCGGGCTCGATGAGCCTGTACGCGACTTTGTGGGATTTCTCTCCCGGTATGTCCAGTTTTCTGGGAGTACCTCTGCGGCCGGTTGTCAGGAGGATTCTTTTTGTCAAATAACTGCCTTTGTTCGTATTCACGGTAAAACTGCCTGTTTTCCCTTCAACCGATAATACCTTTTCCTTTAAACTTATAGAAGGGCCCATTTGAGTGATAATTTTCTCCCAGAGCTCCAGCAGTTCCTCTTTATACATCTCCCTCACTTTTACTTTACCGTAGAGGGGTATTTCCATCGGCTGGGTCATTACAATTTTTCTACGCGGGTATGTGAGGAGAGTGCCGCCGATGTCATCCTGTTCAAAACAGGCGGATTTTAGATTCAACTCCATAGCTTTGAGGGAGGCTGAAAGTCCCGCAGGACCTGCTCCGATTATGATCACGTCAAATACATCCTCATCCGACAGATTATTGGTCTCTTTGAGAGAATTGTGTATGTAGGTAATCGCCTCCCAGCCCTGGGTGACAGCATTTCGTATGAGACCCATTCCCCCGAGTTCGCCGGCAATATAAATTCCACCCACATTTGTTTCGAAATTGGATTTTAGGACCGGCAGCTCCACTCCCCTTTTCTCGGTCCCGAATACCAGGGTAATCGCACCGACCGGACAGGAAGCTGCGCATGCTCCATGACCGATACACTTCGTGGGCGACACGAGTGTGGCCTTACAATTGATCACCCCCAGAATTTCCCCTTCGGGACATGCCTTTATGCACGCCTCGGTTCCGATACACCGGTTCGGATCAATCTTCGGATGGAGCGTAACCGGTTCTGTGAGGCCGAGTTTGCTCGACCGGTCGTGGTTCCGGGAAGCTCTGTTCTTCCTGGCAAGATAAGTTTTCAAATACCACACGGGTATTCCAACTGCGATCAGGGCAGTTGTGCAGTATATTGCCAATTCAATTAATTTGTCATTCACGGGATAAAGTCCTTATATGAGGAAGTTTTCGCAAAATATGTTCCATGTTTTTCAGTATCAATCCCGTCACCTGACCTTCTCAACTTATTGTAAATAAAGAAGTTAAAACACCTGAAAGAATATTCCACTGAGTGCGGTATTCACAGTGGAATGTTTTTTCGTGCAAAAAGTAGATGTGATGAGCATACTGAAAAATCAAATTAGTCTGCGGGTCAGGTCGATCTGTTGCGTAAGCTTGTGGAAACGTAATAACTCCAACTCGCCGGGCACTCACCTGAGCAGAACCATCTTCCTTGTGATTGATCGTTCACTGCTTCGAAGGGTATAGAGATAGACTCCGGATGAAACTGATTCGTTCTCATCATTCAGCCCGTTCCAGACCACCCTGTGGCTCCCCGAGTCGAGTTCTGAATGTATTAATCTCCTGATCTGCCTGCCTCGAATATCGTATATGGTGAGAGTTACCCGGAGCTTTGTGAGGATATCAGCATTGCCAGGAATCGCGAAAGTAATCGTGGTTGTGGGATTGAAAGGATTGGGGTAGTTCTGAGACAACGCAAAACTTTTCGGAATACCATGACCTTCTCTTCTTCCTTCTCCTGTTCCCGTTGTTTCGTCAGCATTCCTGCCTCCATACGCACCCATATCACATCTCCCCGTCCCAAGACCGTTGTCACAGTCGAGCAAGACATCAAGACTATCCGGATGCCCTGCATCGATACAGGGAGAATCGAACGGCCAATCGCAATCGGTCGACATGAGATGAAAGTCACCTTCCGATGAGGGGAACCTGAACCTCGGGTCACTATTGATGTTCCCCTCACCTTCCCATCCCCCTTCGATGTCGCAGTACGTAACGACGGGACTGCCAAAAATTTCATCAGGAGAATCATCCCAGAAAATGGAATTTGTTATGGGAGTCGAATCATTTTCCATATAGATTCCTCCTCCCATACCGAGAGCTGAATTAATCGAAATGGTACAGTTTTGTATTGTTGCTGTTGACTGCATCGCAGATATCGCCCCGCCCTGAACAGCTGAATTTCCAATGATCGTAGAGTTTGTTAATATGATGGAAGAAGATACATAGTGTACCCCACCACCATCGGGCGCCTGGTTACCTTCAATGAGACAGTGAGCAATCATCGCATTCGTTGTATTAAAATACAATCCACCGCCTGCCGAATTCGACCGGTTACCGGTGACAGTACAATTGTCGAACACCGGATGCGAATCTGTAAAGTAACATTCGACACCTCCTCCCTCTCCCCATGATGCGATGTTCTCTGTGAATTGGTGAAGCATCCTCACAGTTTATTCCAGCGCCTGTATTTTCTGAACCACCCGTAACGGTCAGCCCTTCGAGGACGCTGTTTGAATCTTCACGGGTGTGAAAGTAAAACCCTCTCCCCAGAGAATTCGCATCCACTACCGTTGAGGCAACCCAGCCGGAATCCGCGGGAAAATGACTCGTCACTGTAATAGCCTTCCCGAAGAAATCAATATCGTGCTCGTAATAAAGCCCTGGAGTAACCATCACCGTATCACCGGCAATGGCTCCATTGATCCCCCCCCTGAATTGTCGAGGAGTCGGCCGGCACATTTATTATTCGCGCCTGAAGTGTCGATGAATTAATCACGAGCAGGAAGATGGTTGAGAAGATCGGATGAGTCCGCATGTGAACCTCCCCATAGATGAGAGAAGAAAGGAAATCGTGATTTATCTGTCTACGCTATCATATATGTATGAGAAAATCAAACAGATTGACCGCTGAATTACTCCTCCGGGACTCACGAATCCCCAGAAGGGGGAAGGGTAGTGGACCAGGGAGGAGATACAACGGAACATCACTCAGCGCAACCTGCAGACGATCCCCCCACCCGTTCAGTGCGTCAGCGCGTAGACGATGATGTTGATACCCATTTTGAATGCCTTCTCCCTTACCTCCCCCGAATCACCGTGCACGTCCGGGTCTGCCCAGCCGTCGCTGATGTTCGACTCGTACGTGTAGTAGACGGCCAGCCTTCCCCCGAGGAAGATCCCGAAACCCTGAGGCGGCTTCCCCTCGTGTTTGTGGATCTTCGGAAGCCCTTCAGGAAAATCATACGGAACGTGGTAGACGGGAAAATCAAGAGGGAGCTCGACCAGTTCGCCTTCAGGGAAGATCCTCTTCATCTCCCGCCTGAACGATTCGTCCATCCCGTAGTCATCATCAGCATAGAGAAAGCCGCCTGCCTCGAAGTAACCCCGGAGCCTGTGAACCTCCTCATCTGTAAACCTCACGTTCCCGTGTCCGGTCATAAACAGAAACGGGTACAGAAAAAGTTCCGCATCGGCTGCTGAAACGACCGCTTCCCTCTCAGCGATCCTGATATTTGTCCTTCGGCTCACTTCGATACTCAGATTGGGGATGATCGAGGGATCGTTGTACCAGTCACCACCTCCCCCGTACCGGAGACGTGCGATCGTGATCGGGGTGGGACCCTCAGTCTCTTCCGCGGAACAGATCCCTCCTGCGATCGCGAGATAGAACGTGATGACGGTGAGAGTAAACAAGTACTTTCCGATTTTTCCGGTCCACCTCACCGGTCTTTCCCGGGAGATGACTCCTGTTTCAGAACGAATATGAAACATGCAGTATCCCGTATGTGAGCCTGTCCCGGCCCGGGCTTCTAGAATTCGAAAGAGATTTCGTTTCCCGGTCCTCTTTCTCACGGGCTCTTTCGTGAGAAACAGCTACCATGTGTCCCATTCCATATCCGGCCGCAAGACCCAGAGCGACATTCCAGGCATAGTGCTCGTCGCGCTCTATCCTCGACAGTCCCGTCAGGAGCGGGACTCCCCACACGATCCCCCTCATGATTTCCTTAAGGACGATCTCCGCTCTCCCGTCGGTGTCGTCATGCCGCAGGTACTGGTGAGTGACCGGACAGACGAATGATGCAGCGAGTGCCGCATGACCCGACACCCCATGACCGTCTGTTCTGAAGAAACGCATCTCACCGCCGTTGCGAGGCCTCTCCTCGGCCAGGACGAACTGGCTGATCACAGCGAGAACCCCGGTGTAAAAATACGACTCCAGAATCATTATACCTGTTTCTGCCTCGCGCTGACTCTTCGCTTCCAGCCCTCCGATGATAAAGATCGCCCCGAGACCGGCGACCACTCCGCCGTCTCCGAAAAACTCGATGTGATCCAGAGAATTGTTGCTGCTATTCTGACTACCTCTGAGAAGCAGCCTGATCTCTTCATTCACTTCTCTCTTGTTCACGGCCAGCCCTACAGCGAGTGAGGAAAAAGAGGTCATCCAGACCAGGTCGCCCTGTGATATCGATCCGGGCCTGCTGAGAATATAGTGTGTGTCCCGCTGGATAATATCGAAAAGTGTTCCTGTGTCACAATAAACCGCCGATGGCGCTCCCAGCAGGAAGATCAGAAGGAGAACGTGAGGGATTGTCCTGAAAAACGGATACGTGCTCTGTGGTAAAGTCACAACGGTTCCTCTGAAATGTAGGAAGTTTTTAGGATAACACCCCGGCCGGCCGAAGTCAACATAGTGCATGTCGAGTGCATGTCGAGGAAGACACTGGTATGGCTCCTTGATTTGGCCTCATCCAGTGGGTATATTAGTGTTGAGATACCATATATAGGCACCGGCCTGTACCAACGGGGGCTCCATGGATAGTATCAGAAAGAGAGACGGGAGTATTCAAAGTTTCGACCCCGCCAAGATAACGAGGGCGATTTCGGCCTCACAGGCGTCACTAGGCAGGCAAAACATCGAATCTTCCAGGGAAGTTACGGCAGGGGTACTGAAGCTCCTCGAGGCACGGTTTAGAGGATCCATACCGGGAGTCGAAGACGTCCAGAACGCGGTCGAAGAAGTCCTGATTAAAGCCGGCCAGCCTGAGGTGGCGAAGGCATACATCCTGTACCGGAGGAAGCGTGCCGAAATCAGGGAAGCGAAGGAGATCCTGGGCGTCAAAGACGACCTGAAACTCACGGTCAACGCGGTGAAGATCCTCGAGAGACGTTATCTCCGAAAAGCCGACATCGGGACCGTGATCGAGACTCCGCGGCAGATGATGGGCAGGGTGGCCCAAGCGATCGCCGCGGTGGATGCGAACTACGTGACCACCTCGCAGGTCGATGAGACGGCGGATTCCTTCGAACGGATGTTGGCGGATCTCGAGTTCCTTCCCAATTCCCCGACACTCATGAACGCGGGTACCGACCTGGGCCAGCTTGCAGCATGTTTTGTGCTGCCTGTCGAGGATTCCATGATAGGTATCTTCGATGCAGTCAAGAACATGGCGATCGTCCACCAGTCCGGCGGGGGGACGGGTTTTTCCTTCTCCAGGCTCAGACCGAGAAATGACGTCGTTCGTTCGACAGGCGGTATCGCTTCCGGCCCGGTTTCGTTCATGAGGGTCTTCGATGAAGCAACCGAAGTCATCAAGCAGGGCGGGAGAAGGCGCGGGGCGAACATGGGTATACTCAGAGTGGATCATCCCGATATTCTCGATTTCATTACCTGCAAAGTCAAGAACAACATCCTATCAAATTTCAACATCTCCGTTGCGGTAACCGACAGGTTCATGGAGGCAGTGAAGAACGACACCCTGTACGAACTCATCAACCCCCGATCGGGCCGGGCATGTGACAAACTTCGGGCACGTGATGTCCTCGATCTCATCATCCACATGGCCTGGCTGTGCGGGGATCCCGGGATCGTCTTCATCGACGAAATAAACAGATCCAATCCGACACCCGGTATCGGCACGATCGAGAGCACCAATCCCTGCGGTGAGCAACCCCTGCTCCCTCACGAATCATGTGTACTGGGCTCGATCAACCTGGTGAAGATGACCGAAAACGGCAGGATCGACTGGGAAAAGATCGGTAAGGTGGTGGCTCTAGCGGTCCACTTTCTTGATAACGTACTCGATGTAAACGTTTATCCGACCCCTGAGACGAAGGCAGTGAGTCTCGCCAACCGGAAGATCGGGCTCGGTGTAATGGGTTTTGCCGAGCTGCTGATCGAACAGGGCATACCCTACAACAGTGAGGAGGCGCTTGCACTTGGAGAGAAGATCATAGCCTGCGTAACTGAATCGGGGAGAAAAGCTTCAGTCGAACTTGCCGCAAAACGCGGCTCGTTTCCCAACTTCGAGAAGAGCATGTGGAAGAGAGAGTACCCGTCCCTCCGCAACGCAACGGTGACGACCATCGCCCCGACCGGTACGATCAGTATTATCGCCGGAGTTTCCAGCGGTATCGAACCACTGTTCGCGGTGAGCTACGTGAGAAACGTGCTCGAAGGGATGAAGCTCGTCGAACGTAATGCCACATTCGAGCGCAAGTGCCTCGAGCGCGGCATCTACTCGGACGAACTCATGTCGAAGGTGACCCGGATGGGATCCATCCAGAGGATCGACGAAATACCCGAGGACATGCGCAGGCTTTTTGTCACCGCACTCGACATCGAACCGACCTGGCATGTCAGAATGCAGGCGGCCTTCCAGAAACACACCGACAATGCGGTCTCCAAAACGGTCAACCTTCCGCAGGATGCATCACAGAAGGACGTCAGGGAGGTTTACCTGCTCGCACACGAGCTGGGGTGTAAGGGAATTACGATATTCAGATACGGGAGTCAGGACAGCCAGGTACTCACGATCGACAGAAGGGCGAGCGATCATCCGGAATCCACCCGAATTCAACCGGGTCTCACACAATCCCGGAGGTTTCTCGAGGCCGAGTCGGAGTATTCGGGTGAGTGCCGAACCTGTGCCGGATGATCTTCGACCACGCGCCGGATGTCGATCGCACTGTCAGTCCTACTTCTTTACTTTTTTTCTCACAGAGGATTTTTTCTTCGATTTACCCTTCCTGGCTTCCGGCCTCATCTCTTTTAACCTCTTCATGATCCGGCCGTGGACGGAGTCCTTCGGGTAGGTGCCGTCTTTTTTCATCTCACCGGCATCGACGCCGGTGAGTACGAAAATGCCCTCATCGACAGTCCTGATCGGATACAGGTGAAACTCATTCCGCACCACCGCTTCCCGAACGTCATTCCTGAGCACCAGATTTCTCACGTTCTTCTGAGGAAGCATGACACCCTGCTTACCCGTCATCCCTCTGGCCTTACAAATGTCGAAAAATCCTTCTATTTTCCTGTTGATCCCACCTATCGGCTGGATCTCCCCATGCTGGTTCACGGATCCGGTCACGGCGATACTCTGGTCGATCGGCAGATCGGAGAGAGATGACATGATGGCAAACAGCTCTGTCGACGAGGCGCTGTCGCCATCGATCTCCTCGTAGGTCTGTTCGAAGGTGATACTCGCAGAAAGCGTGAGGGGCATTTTCTGTCCGAACTTACCTCCGAGGTAACCGGTGAGGATCATGACCCCCTTGTCGTGGGTCCTGCCGGAGAGTTTTGCCCTCCGCTCGATGTTGATCACACCCGCCCTCCCCATGTACACCCTGGCGGTAAGCCGTGTCGGCTTGCCGAAGCTGAAATCCCCCAGGTCGTATATCGAGAGGCCGTTTATCTGTCCGACAACCTTCCCTTCCACATCAACCATAAACGTCCCATCGGTTATCAGTTCCTGAATGCGTTCCTCGAGCATCCTCGAGCGATATATCTTTTCATCGATCGCCCTGTCGACGTGTTCGGGAGAAACCAGTTTTTTTCTGTCTTTCCGTGCCCAGAAAGAAGACTCCCTCACGAGGTCGGCGACGTCACTGAATCGGAGTGTGAGCTTGTCCCTGTCTTCGACGAGTCTGGAACCGTAATCGACAACCCTCGCGACGGCCTCTCTGGTAAAGTGCGGCAGGCTCTCATCCCTCGAGAGGCGCGCGATGAAATTCCCGTACTCCAGGGTGTGCTTCGAATCCCGTTCCATGATCTGCGAAAAATCAGCTTTGACTTTGAAGATCTTTCTGAAATCCTCATCGAGAGAGTGGAGAAGATGTCCAATGGAGGGGCTCCCGATGATCACGACCTTGATGTTGATGGGAATCGGTTCGGGATGTATCCCACCGGCAGTGTGATACCCCAGCTGCTCGGTGTAATCTTCGATCTTCACCTCGTTGTTCCGCACCGACCGCTTCAGGGCATCCCACGCGAAAGGGCTCCTGAGCACATCCATCGCGTTGGTGATGAGGTACCCCCCGCTCGCCCTCAGGAGCGCCCCCGCTTTGATCATACTGAAATCGGTGTACACGGCTCCGAGGAGAACCTTTCTCTCGATGTAACCGATGAGATTGGTGTAGGTGGGGTTGGTTTCGAATATGACCGGTGCACCCGTTGTCTGGCTGTTGTCCACAATGAGATTTATCTGGTAACGATGAAACAGGTTCGATTGGGCGGGGACCTGGGGACCTTCCTCCTTTTCCGACTGCTCTTTGAAGAACTCTCCGATGTTTTCGAGGATATCGGCTTTGACGTCGTTCAGGTATTCAGGTACCTCGGGAATGTTTTTGAATTCCTCTATCAACTCCTCGATAAACGGCCCGATTATGAAGGATGCCACTTCCTGGTTCAGTTTTTCGACCCACTCCCTCGTTTCCTTCTCGAGCCCCTTGATGGTCCTGAGGATCTCCCTGATCTTGTTGTTGACGGTTTCCTGATTCTTTCGAATACCGTTCTTCTCCTCGTCAGGAAGTGCCTCATACTCCTGGGGTTCCATGGGGGTTCCATCTTTTTTTAGCGGAAGTGTGACCAGGCCGGCGGGTGTACTCTTGATCTGGAGTCCGAGCGTATTCGCCTCTTTCTCGAGCTTCATCAGAAGATCTCCACGCTTCTCCTGAAAATCATCGAGGAACTGACTTTTCTGCTCTTCGTAAGATTTGCTCTCGAATGCTTTCGGAATCTGATCCTGGAGATCCTCGATGAGCTTCTCCATCTTCTTCTGGAGCTCTCTCCCCTTTCCGCTCGGGAGATGGATCGCGTTGGGACGATCAGGCTCCCTGAAGTTGTACACATATATCCAGTCATTCGGTACCGGTTCCTCTCGAGCGGTCTTCTTGACCAGGCGGCTGATGATACTCGACTTGCCGGTGCCGGAAATCCCGACGGCGTAAATGTTGTATCCGCGGCTGTCTATGTTCAAACCAAATTCGAGTGCATTGATTGCGCGGGCCTGGCCGACGATGTCCTGATGATTTTTTATCTCTTTCGTGGTCTTAAACGGGAACTGGTTCGGATCACAGCAGGGGCAGAAGTCGGCTGCTGTGAGTTCGCGGGGTTTTTTCACTCTGCGGGAGCTTCTCATGGTGGTCTTCTTCTTCGCGGGCATGGAATCCTTCCTTGTCATGGATCGTTGTGGGGAAGCTCTGCGTAACCACCTGCATCATAACAGGCTGCATTGATATCACCGTGACGGATTAAAATTAACAGGACAGGATTGAATGTCAACGACTCTCTCAAAGCACACGAGCGGTTTCCCGCGATCGAGAGAGCTCAGAAAACGTTCCTCTGAACTAATCACGGAGCTTGGGGGACCGTCCCTGGCGAAGCGAGCGTCCACCTCAGGGCTCTCATCGAACCTGATTGACAACATGGACCTGCGGGAATAAATTCCAGTATTCTCTACAGGAGTAAGGCAGGCCACTGTGGCAAAAAAATCAAAAAAGAGCCGCACAAAGAAAGCAGCATCCGAACCCCTGAGTCTCAAGTTCCATCTCCGGATCCTGCTTGTATTGTTTTTCTTCTCGGGTTTTGCTTCCCTCGTCTATGAGGTTGCCTGGGGACGAATGCTCACGCTGGTCATGGGCGGTAGTATATACGCGGTGAGCGTAATCCTAGCCACATTCATGGGCGGCCTCGCGCTCGGCAGCTTTGCAATGGGAAGAATGGCCGATCGGAGCAGGAATCCGCTCTTTCTGTATGCTCTGATCGAATTCGCCATCGGAGTTTACGGCCTCGCTGTACCGGTTCTGTCGTCTTACCTCGATGACATCTACGTTCCCCTCGCCGGCACCATCTCGAACCATGCTCTGACAATGCTCATCAGGGCTTTCGTTTCCTTTGTCTTTCTCCTCCTCCCGACTTTTCTCATGGGTGGGACATTTCCGGTTATGATTCGACACCTGACGAGGAACTTCGAGAAACTGGGAAACACGGTGGGTAAATTTTATGCGTCGAACACATTCGGGGGAGTAGCCGGCGCTCTCCTGGCCGGAATCGTTCTCATAAAGGTTTTCGGACTTCGTAATACTGTCTTCACCGCCGCAGTGTTCAACCTGCTGGCAGGGACCTTTTCTTTTCTCCTTTCCAGGAGACCGATCTCCAGGGAGAGCATCGAAAAAGAGAGAGCCTCACTGAAAACAGCTCCATTACTAAAGGTTTCCGGCACTGTTCTCCTTATTGCAGTCGCACTCTCGGGATTCAGCTCCCTCGGGTATGAGATACTCTGGACCCGCATGCTGATGTTCCTCCTCGGAAACAGCACCTGGGCGTTCTCCTCTATCCTGGTGGCCTTCCTCGCGGGGATTGCCCTCGGCAGCATGATCATATCACGGTTCGTTGACACAAGGAGAAATCTCATCCTTGTCATCATTTGTATCGAAGCGGTTGTGGCACTCGTCTCGCTTTTTCTCGTACCGGTCTGCGGAAAACTGTACCTGGTGCGGCAGTGGGTCGTCGATTCCACCGGTACGGTCAACGGGCTTCTGGCAGCCCTCTTCCTTGTATCCTTCATCGCCATGATCATACCGACGACACTCCTCGGGATGATATTTCCTGCCGTATGCAAAGTTTATACGAGAAGCATCGAAACAGTCGGGAGGGGTGTCGGGACCCTTTATTCCATCAACACCGTCGGAGCCATTCTCGGATCGGTGCTTCCTGCATTTCTCCTGATTCCCATCTTCGGGATGCGGGGATCTCTGCTGATTGTCGCTCTGGTCAACTCGATTGCCGGTGTTATCCTGATCCCTCAGCTCGTAAACGTACGTCAGTCACTCAAATTCGGACTCGCTCTTATCCCTGCAGTCGTAATCGCAATCGGATCGTTGATTCTTCCGCTCGATCTCGAGCTGAGACGGCCGGTGGTCGGGTACAAGAGAATCTTCAAGCACGAATCGACAGGCGGGACGGTTGAAGTCTTCGAGACGAAAAAGAACAATGTCAAGACACTGGTACTGAACGGTGTGCCCGAAGTCCCGACGGACAGGATAAGCATGCAGACATTCAGGATGCTTGCCTTCCTTCCGGTGCTGGTACACCCGGATCCGGCAGATGTGCTCGTTGTCACCTTCGGAGGAGGGATAGTGGCCGGCACTCTCGGGAGGTACGACCTGAACAGTATTGACTGTGTCGAGATATTCCCCGGTATCCGCGAAGCCGCTCCATTTTTCAGTGTGGAAAACCACGACGCCCTTAACAACCCGCTTGTCAACCTGATTATCGAGGACGGCCGTAACTTCCTCCTGACCACGAACAATCGATATGACATCATTACCGCAGATGCGACTCACCCTACCGGAGCCGATTCCTGGGTGCTGTACACGACAGAGTACTATGAGCTATGCAAGAAGCACCTGAATCCACGAGGTCTTTTTGTCCAGTGGCTTCCTCTCCACCACCTTTCTTACGACGGCTACTGCACAATCATCAAGACGATCCGATCGGCCTTTCCTCATGTCGAAATCTGGTTCACCGGTGTGAACAGGGATTTCGGGCACACGATCGTCATGGCCTCCAGGGATCCGATCGTCATAGACTTTAAGCTCCTTACAGAGAGACTCATGCACCCTGTCATAAAAGAAGATCTCGAAGTGTTCGGTCTGGATAACCCGGTGAACATCGTCTCCTACCGACTGATGGACGAAGACGGGATAGACCTCATGGTTGAAGGTGTACCGATCAACACGGACGACAAACCGATTATATCGTTCCCCACCACACTTCCCGAGCAGACCGACAACCTCGAGAACCTGAGCCGTATCATCCAGTTCAGATCTCCCACGAACCTCACCAACATCCCGAGGGAAGTGTCGAAAAGAGTGGTGGCCATGCTGAGCGGTCTTTCAAACCGATACCGGGGTGAGGTTCTCTATTATTCAGGACAACCGATGAAAGCCCTCCGTGAATTCCACAGGACACTGAACGTCAATCCGTATGACGATCGAGCATACGAACTGATCGCGAGAATCGAAAAAAAGAGGGCAAAGGACAGGACACTTAGCGATGCGGCTTTGAGAAATGAACCTGACGCCGAGGGACTGTTTGCCAGAGGTTATGTTGCATTTGCGAAAAACGACTTCGAAGAAGCCGAGCATTTCTTCCTCCAGGCGATCGAGGAGAAAGCCTCCTTCCCCGAACCGTACTGCTACCTTGGCCTGACCCTAACGAGGCTCGGAAAACGCGACCGCGCTGAAGAATACCTGTTGAAAGCCCTGGAGATGTGGCCCGAGATGGGCCTCGCGAGAAGAGGACTCGCCGAACTCGAATCCTACTGATCATGGGGCACTGTCCCCGTATTGACCCGTATTAATGTGTTATCAGCGTGACCTACACGATTTCAGACAAAGACAGAGAGCTTCCCCTACACGAAACACCATTTTCCGTTATTTCTACATCACAGCCGGATTCCCGGACACTGCCGCGGGTAATCGACACAGCCATCGTTCGTGTTCTGGGTGAGAAGGTCCTCGAGAGACGGGAGAGCCGGCTCCTGACCTCTCCACCGCATTCTTCACGCATGGATATGCAGGCCGAAGTGTCGAAGCTGGTCGCCATGCTCGAGGGTACGGTTTTGACCTCATTCGATCTGGTCCGGGATGTAAAGATCTTCAATTTTATGTTCTCCTCGTACGGATTCGACGGCCTGGGTAACGAAACCGTCTCCATCAGGCGGCTCGCGCGTCTCCTCCTGCCCGAACTTCCGAAATATGACATGGAGAGTATAGCCAGCCACTTCAATCTGAGAATACTGGACATCGCCTACGCCTCGAGGACTGCGGATATAATTGCCGACGTCCTCATCGAACTGCTGCGGAATGCAGGAGGACAGGGAATCGGTTCCTTCTCTGAACTCAGGGACCTGCTCGACACCTCTCGTGAGCCGATCGACTGGAAGCGATACGCCTTCGACAGAACATTTTTTCATTACCTTCCTCCATGTCCCGGTGTATACATGATGGCCAACCGGCGCGGTGAGATCATTTATGTCGGTAAGGCCCTCAGTCTGCGCGAACGGGTCAGGTCCTACTTCACCGGGAAGGAGGAGAAGAGGATCGAAGGCCTGAGGGAGGCCGTATTCGACATCTCATATGAGCAGACAGGCTGCGTGCTCTCCGCACTGTTACAGGAAGCCGAGCTGATTTTGGGTCTGAAGCCGGTCTTCAACACGATCCTGGCGGGGGAGGACCTGAAAAAACCCGCGTCGAGGGAATCACGAACCGGGAAATCGTTCGGCGGTCCGACGGGGTCTCGCGGGTGCCTGCTCTTTCTCCCGGCTGTGAGACAGGATGAGATCGATCTGGTGCTCTTGTTCGAAGACAAAGCATTGTGGAGAACGAAACTTTCGACAGGCCTCTTGGATCTTCCTACAATTATGGATGATCTTTTCTCTTTCATCACTGATAGTTCTCCTCATGAGGAGCTGAGCCCTCAGGATCTGCATCTGATCGCGATCGTCGAAAGCTGGCTTCAACGGAATGAGGATCTGGTAAATCTCATCGAGATCGATGGCGATGAGGACAGAACCCTTCTCGAAGAGAAAATCAGGCTTTTCGTCGAAAGCGGCGACTGGCAGGGCGAAAAAATGGTCTACCGTCTTTAGTGGCCCTATTCATAAATACGCTTGTATTCGGCCAGTGATACATCCCGATCCACCGCGTTGCCAGTCGGTTAAATACTCTACGAGTATTCGCCCTCCTCGCGCCTTGTGGCTCGGGCGCCTCGCCGACCTCGATACGTCACCGTATTTATGAACAGGACCACTTAGTGGCCCATCCCGTTCCTCACGGAGGTTTGTACCTGCGGATCTCTCCACCGGAAACTTGATAACGCTGATGGAGAGGTTTATCTTTTAGTCCCGATCGCAGAATCGATGGTTTCCCGCGTTTCCTCCATCGATCACAGGTTAAGCAGACAGCAGGGAGTCAGTCTTGAGAAAGAGAATCACCGTGAAGCAGGTTCGAGAACTCCTGGATCTCCTGGACAGCAATTACCCGGGCGCCGGGACGGCTCTCTGTCACAGTGACCCTTTCGAACTCCTGATTGCAACGATACTTTCAGCTCAGTGTACCGACGAGAGGGTCAATCAGGTGACGAAGACTCTTTTCAAGAAATACAGAAAAGTCTCGGACTTCGCCGGAGCTAGACAGGAAGAACTGGAAGCTGACATCAGGCCGACCGGATTCTTCAGAAACAAAGCGAAAAACATCATCGGGTGCTGTCAGGCGCTCGTCGAAAACCACAGTGGTGAGGTCCCTGCATCTCTCGATGAACTCGTTAAGCTTCCCGGCGTCGGCAGGAAAACCGCCAACGTCGTTCTCGGAATGGCATTCGGCATCCCGGGCATCGTCGTCGACACGCATGTAAAAAGAATTTCTTTCCGCCTGGGTCTCACCGACAAAAAGGATCCGGAGAAAATAGAAACAGATCTCATGAAAATCCTCCCGAAGGATTCGTGGACACCTTTCTCGAGCCAGCTCATCCTGCACGGCAGGAGTCTCTGTAACGCAAGAAAGCCTGAGTGCGGCGAGTGTTTTCTCCTCTCCATGTGTGAGTACGGTCGGAGAGAGGTTCAGAAAGCATGATGGTTCTTTCGAGATACAGCCGATCGATCTGTATTCCTGTTCTGCTCATTCTGGCGGCTCTGACCGCAACTCCGGCTGCCGCGCTCCTGAACCTGGAAGAGCAGGTCGTCGAATACGTCCTTCCGAACGGCCTCACCTTCCTGCTTCTCGAGAGGGACTACCCTCCGATCTTCAGTACCAACATCACGTACAAAGCCGGAAGTGTCGAAGAAGTACCGGGTATAACGGGTATCGCCCACCTCCTCGAACACATGGCATTCAAGGGTACGGAGAACATCGGAACCAGAAACTATAAAAAGGAGCGGAAGGTCCTCCGGAGGATCGACGAACTGGCGAGAGCGCTGGACCGGGAGATGGACAGGAGTGAGGTCCCGGACAGTCTCCGTCTGACTGAACTCGAACAGGAGCTTGCGGAAGCCAGGGAGGATCTCGCCGGCTTCATCATCAAGGATGAGATCGGAAAACTTTACGGAGAGAACGGAGCCGTCGGATTGAACGCCTCGACCGGAGTCGATGTGACGCGCTACTATGTTAGCCTCCCTTCCAACAGGATCGAGCTCTGGATGTACATCGAATCCGAGAGGATGAGACATCCTGTCTTTCGCGAATTCTACACGGAACGGGATGTGGTTATGGAAGAGCGCAGGTTGAGAACTTTGACCGAGCCGTCCGGATTACTCTACGAGACATTCCTCGCCACCGCCTACCTGGCACATCCATACGGCCAGCCGACGGTAGGCTGGATGTCCGACCTCAGGCACCTGACGGTCGAGGATGCAGAACGATTCTTCCACGATTATTACACTCCTTCCAACTGCGTGGTCTCGATCGTCGGCGACATCAATATCGAGAAGACAAAAAAGCTCATCGATGACTACTTCGGTCCCATCCGCAAACGCAAGCGGGTGTCCCCTCCAGAAACAACAGAGCCCCCCCAGAACGGCGAGCGGAGAGCGGAGGTTGTCTTCGATGCCCAACCCGTACTTCTCATCGGATTTCACAAACCGGTTCTCCCGGATCATGACGATTACGTCTTCGACCTCTTAGACATGATTCTTTCGAGCGGCAGGACATCGAGACTCTACCGGACCCTCGTTGAGAGCGGAATGGCCGTAAGTGCTAGCACATCTACCGATCCCGGCAATCGCTACCCCAACCTTTTCGTGATATCGGCCACACCTCGCAGCCCTCATACTACTCGAGATCTGGAAGATGCGATCTACGCAGAACTCGACCGGCTCAGGAGCGATCCTGTGAGTGACAGGGAACTCAAAAGAGCCGTAAAAAAGATCGAAACATCGTTCGTCCGCTCACTGGCAAGTAACTCGGGGCTGGCGAACAGGCTGGCGTATTACCAGACGATCGCCGGTGACTTCAGGTACATGACACGATATATCGAGGAAGTAAAAACGATCACGGCAGAGGACATAATGGATGTCGCTCAGAGATATCTCGTGAAAGACAACAGAACAGTGGCGACTCTGGTGAAGGGGGAGGATTCGCGGTGAAGCACTTCTCCCTGCCCGCACCTGTTCTGATTCATCTGCTCACCCTGATAGTCTTCAGTGTGATGTCATCCGGTAACCTCGGGGCCGGATCTCTAGAGAAGCGGAAGAGATTCGATTTCAAACCCCTCGTGTTCGAAACACCGGAAGTACAGAGAATCCCTCACGAGAACGGCATTACTCTCTTCTTTCTGGAGGACCACGAACTTCCCGCGATCGAAGTGTATGCGCTGTTTTTCACAGGAGCCGTACTCGAGCCGGAAGGAAAGGGAGGCCTCGCCTCCCTGGTAGGTCAGGTAATGAGAACAGGCGGTACACAGGACCTTCGCCCCGAAGATATCAACGTGATGCTCGAAGACCGGGGTGCTGTAGTCGAGACCTCCATCGGTACCTGGAGCGGATCGGGTTATCTCTGGTCACTCAAAGAGGACTTCGACCCGGTGATGAAAATTTTCGTCGATATGCTCCGGAATCCCGTTTTCGGTGAGGAGCAGGTGAACATCGCCAGGGGAAGGAAAATCGAAGGGATCCGGAGAAGGTATGACAGGCCGGCGGGACTGGCACGCCTCACCTTTGGTGAACTGCTCTATGGAGAGGATCACCCGCTTGGCCGGCTCACCGACAGTCTCGAAGTCCTGTCCATCACACGCGATGACATGATTAAGTTCCACCGTGAGCACGTCCTGTCGGCAAACCTGTGGCTCGGGGTTTCCGGTGACATCTCTCTGGAGCAGGTTACCGGTGCGGTCGAGACATACTTCGGGGACTGGCAGGGGGGAGAGCAAGATACGTTTCAGATTCCTGAGGTGCCGGAGATTACAGGTACGACTTACTACCTCATTCCCCGTGAAATCGAGCAGACAAAAGTGATTATGGGTCACCTCGCCCCACTCGTGACGGACCCGGACTACCTGCCCCTCATCCTCGGAAACCGGATTTTCGGCGGCGGAGGTATCGGGACCAGCCGGCTCTGGCGAGAGGTGAGATCCAACAGGGGGCTCGCTTACAGTGTGGGGAGTTCCTTCGGTTTCGGTACGTTCGCGCCCGGCACGTTTACCATATCGATGGGCACAAAAACAAGCACGGCTGTCCGTGCGATTACGATCGTTCGATCAGAGTTGAAACGTCTGATCGAAGCGGGAGTCACCGAAGAAGAAATCAAACGAGCACGAGATTACTACATCAACTCATACCCGTTTGATTTCAGCAGAGGGATGTCTATTGTCAGGCGGACCATGATAAACGAATACAGGAATCTGCCCCCTGACTTTCTCGAGACCTATCCAGATCAAATTTCACGGTTGACTGTAGACGACGTGAGTGATGCATTGAGACGAAACCTCGATCCGGAGAGGATGATCACCGTGGTGGTCGGTAATCGCGACGAGATAGAACCCTCCCTCTCGAAACTCGGCGAGGTGACCATAATCGAGAAGGAATAGCTGATTC
>CAZZKG010000056.1:0-24708 GCA_964654825.1 uncultured Gemmatimonadota bacterium
GGTTCGCTTAGAAAGAGATGGAGGAGTTGTTTTTTTTCACCACCCCCCACCCCCCCCCCGCCCCCCCCCACCCCCCCCCCCGCCACTCCGGCCGACTGGCTGATATCGGTAAAAATTGACTGGGAAAAGCCTACTCGAGTGATGCAGAGAAAGGCTATACACACTGCGATCGAGATCGCTGTCTGGACCTTGTGCCGGCACATAGTTCTCACACTCCTTCTCCGTCAAATAATTGGTATGTTCTATCGCCCTTCAGAAAGGTTGTGATAATATTTCTGCATGGAACGGGCCAGAAACGGCTGTTTTTCTCTCCATTTCACTATCCCTCATGCCCCCTCCGGTTGTCGGGGGCACAACGAAGTATGAAAATGATCCAGGGACAGCATTTTCATATAAACTTATGATATCCGGCTCAGAAACAACTGTCAATCTTTATCAGAAGGGTTTTCAAATGGAAGAGTGAATGCAAAGACATCTCTGCCTTTGATGATGGCCTTCGCATTGTCTACATATACACCGGCTCACTATCCAGATATCGCGGGGAATTATCACAGCTCGAAATACGTAGATGGGAAGAGTATCACTGAAAAGATACAGGTACCGGTCCCGGCATGCGCCGGCGCCTCGTTCTCAAACTGCCAACCTGTGTACCCCGGTCCTCCATCACCGGGCGAGGATCATCTTCCGCGACACGGATCTCTCATCCACGGTAAGGCGGTAGAAATACGCACCCGAAGCCAGTACCTCACCACTGTCACCACGTCCGTCCCAGATAACGCTTCTCTCACCCGGGGGGAGTGCATCACGGACCAGAGTCCTCACCTTCCGTCCCCTCGTGTCATACACATCGAGCGACACCTGACGGACCCCGGACTTCTCACCGGGAGAATTTTCCAGGGCCTGTATCTGGAACGTGATGGTGGTGAGAGGATTAAAGGGATTGGGGTAATTCTGAGACAGGGAAAAGGCACCGGGCAGCCTCGCTCCGCTATGTGATTCATCATCTATTCCCGAAACTACCTGCACGCGGATTAATCCCTTCATGTTGAGCCCTTCATGAGGCCGACAGAAATAGGGAAAATCACCCTCATCCAAATATGCGAACTGGAAAAACGTGTTGTCGGGATCGCTCGGGACATCGAACAGTTCCCCGGGATTGTCATCGGGACTGCTGCTCAATCCGCTCGTTATGGTGTGGAAACCTTCGACCCAGTCCCACTGGATCGTGTCATTCTGAGAGATCGTGAGTGTGTCCACCTGGGTATTGTTGTTTTCATCGGCGTCGAACCTCCAGTTCTCGACCGTGATGTGGAATACGTCTCCTAGTGATGAACCGACTCCGAAGCAGAGAAACAGAATTGACAACAGTGTCAATTCACGAAACCTCAACGTGAAAAGTTTCCCCGGCTGCAGCATTATTTTACTCTCTGTATCAACGCTCACGGCAGTAACCTCCCTGGGAAAAATGAGTCCCGGACATTCCGGATTAATTCAGATTTGATGTTTCAAATATGATGCAAGAAAGATACCAAAGTAAATTCACCTTTATGTATTGAGTTACAACAAGTTATATCACACTAAAGCTCGGTCGATCAAGCATTGATGTTTCATATATGTAACTGTACGGGGGATAATCATCAAACCCATATCACCATGGGAGAAAGGGCGTTTCACGAAGGAAACACTTCCTTTCAATTGTGCACCAAATGTGGTGGATTTCCTGTAATGTGACATATCGAAGACCCGTTCCTGTCTCTCTCCTGAAGGTTTCTTGACATGGCTCGGCGGGTCTTGTATCATCCACTAAACGGAATTCACTGTTCTCCCCCCCAGGTCAGAGAGAGTACGATGACCATTGTGGTAGACGACCTCTCGAACTCGGAGCTTTTGAGAGAACCCGCGAAGAGCATTCTGTGGAGCAGGAAAGCGGTTGCTCTCACCGGGGCGGGTATCTCCGTCGAGAGCGGCATCCCCGATTTCCGTTCACCCGGAGGTCTCTGGGAGATATTCGACCCGGGCGAGTATGCCCACATCGAAACATTCATAAGAAATCCGGAGAAATCCTGGCGACTCTTCCGGGAAGTGGGCAGGACCCTGATGGGAAAAGTACCAAACCCTGCGCACACAGCACTCGCCACACTCGAACAGAAGGGCATCCTTCACTCGGTGATCACTCAGAACATCGACGGCCTTCACCAGCAGGCAGGCAGCAAAGAGGTGATCGAAGTGCACGGTGACCATGCCCGCCTCGAGTGCATTCGGTGCAACACGACGATCCCGGTGACGGATCAGCATATTCTCGAAGAAGAAGTGCCCTCCTGCCGGCACTGCGGTTTCCAGCTCAAGCCCGCTGTTGTTCTGTTCGGAGAAGCGATCAAAGGAGTCGAGATGATCAGAGAGACACTCAATGACTGTGACGTTCTCATCGTCGTCGGCACATCCGCTCAGGTACAGCCTGTTGCAGCTCTTCCTTGGACGGTGAAATCAAGCGGAGGGATGGTAATCGAGTTCAATCTCGAGTCAACTGCACTCACCGGCATGTGTTCGGATTATCTCCTGAAGGGGACCGCGAGCTCTTCACTCGGCAGACTTGTGGAAGTGATGAATGAATTACAAAGCTCATGATTCGACGTTTTCTTCGGGATGATCGTGCTCGTGTTTGTGCCAGCTCTCCCCGTGCAGATGCATATGACGGTGAATGATCCGCATCTCTTCGAGAAACTTCCTGTCTGAGAGAAGTTTTCTGGCCGGACCGTCGGCGACCGGCCCTCTGGTTCTGCCGAGGACCACGACCCTCTCACCCAGCTCCGCCGCGGCATGGATGTCTTGGGTCGCCGTGACGATCGTTTTCCCGGCGAGATGGAGCTCGTGTATCATGCTGATGACGAGTTCCCACGATTCGGGATCGAGTCCCGTCGTCGGTTCATCCAAAAGAAGCACGGACGGATTAACCGTCAGCAGGGAGGCGAGGGCGACTTTCTTCTTTTCTCCGTAACTCAGCTGAAAGGGTTGTCTGTCCACTATTTCCTCGAGTCCGAAGAGAGAAAACAATTCACGGGCTCTAAGATCCGCGACACCGGCTGCCAGGCCGAGCTGAAGCGGACCAAACGCGACCTCCTCTCTCACTGAGGGGCAGAACAGCTGCACCTCAGGATCCTGAAAAAGGATAGAAACCTGGCGCCGGAAAGAAGCTCTGAACTCTGCCGCCTTCATCACTTCGGGATCGAGCTGTGTCTTTTGAAAGTACACGGATCCTTCCTGCGGATAGAGGAGCCCCGCGAGGATTTTCAGCAGGGTGGATTTTCCCATCCCGTTCGCTCCGAGGAGGACCACCTTCTCCCCTCTCATGATCCCGAGATCAACTCCCGTCACACCACGCACATCACCCGGATAGGTGAAAGTTACACCTTCCAGCCTGAAGATCGGCTCTCTGTTTTGTGTCTCCATGATCCATCCTCACAATAAGACAATCACAGATAAAACCATAAACACCCACACCACGTCCAGCCGGGTTAGAGCGATATCAGGTATCGCCCTTGCTCTGCCGGAGAATCCTCTCGACTCGAGAGCCTGGTTCAGTTCTCTCGATAGAACGATCGCTTTGCAGGCGAGAAATCCGATCCGCGAGGTCGCGAAGGAAAATTTTGCTCGGGTCGTCTCCAGTGCATACGTCCTCGTGAGCCGCGCCTCGAAGAGATCAAACACGATCTTCACGAACAGGAATAAGAACCGCTGCGTCAACCCGAGGAGGAGGATAACGAACTGTGGTATCTTCAACCACGCGAGATAACCCAGCAGCTCGGACCACGGGGTGGAGAGCCCGATGAGTGTGATATATGACACCGAGGCGGTAGCTCTCATTACCAGGAAGAGGAGCGTGTCCATCCCCTCACGTGTAACGGATACAATCTGCGGAATGTGGAGAGGGCCGATCGCTAGGGGATGGTCACTCCGGTATAGCACGAGAAGAGGTTCGCCGTCGGTGAACAGATTGAGTGCCGCGGGCAGAGCGATGAGTATGGTAATGAGAGGTACTACGGTCCAGGCCCGGACCGCGAACTGAAGCGGTGAGATCGATGAAATAACGGCCAGCACCAGGGACAGACCGAGGAGGACGAGCAGCGAGGCGTGCTCGTCAAGAAAGAGTCCGGTACCCAGAAGCAGGAGGAGGCCGGTGACCCGAATCCGGGGATCCAGCCTCTGCAGAAACCCTCTCCTCTGCCAGAAGAGGATACCGGTATATGCGCTCCGGGTGATCCGGCGGAATACCCGCTGCGTGCGTTCGAAAACGCTTCCATAGGGGCCCGCCGGGGCGATGTCGACGTTTTCGACCGTTCGCAGCCAGGACGGGATTCTGAGCACAGTCACTTTTTCCTCGCGATAATCTTCTCAATCAGTATGGAGGATAGGACGATCAGGACAACTCCGATAAATGTGGAGAAAATGTACCCGAGTGCCCCCGAACCCCGTCCTCCCGGTATCGGTATGGAGTAATCCGGTAGAAGGGCGCCCCACATCCCCCACAGGCTGCGCATCCCATCCGGCACCAGACCGTACATCTCCTCGATCTCCTCGAGAGCCCACTCTCCCCACCCGCTGCCACCGGTGACGAGGCCGAGCGGCGTGAGGAGCCCGAAGATGATTATCCACATCAGGAGTTTTCTAAGGTTCCGTTTTTCCACGCGTCGTTCCGGTTTTTTCGGTCCGGGTTTCCTCTTTTTGAGACACACCGGCAAACCCGCCGATAAAGACTTCGGGCATGGTCCTTCTGAGATAGAGCACGATGACGCCTGTCACCACCCCCTCCACAATACCGATGAAAAAAACGTGTGAGAATAGCATGACGGGGACGGTAACGTTGAGCGGATACGGGCAGTAGAGCGGTGTCCCACTGGCCGTGTGCGCGATCAACGGCTGGAGCCCGAGTTCAACCGCTGTGAAGAGAGACGAAAGAACCGTGGCGAAGTAAGCAGCCAGCCCCGCCTTGAGGAATAATTTTTTTCCTGTTGCTCCCCGCCAGAGGGGAACCGAGTACACGAGGGAAGCGGTTCCTGTCATCACGAACGCCATGTTTAGGACATTCGCCCCCAGGGTCGAGAGCCCCCCATCCCCGAACACGAGTGCCTGGATGGCGAGACAGATCGAGAGGGCGATGGATGCCAGCCATGGACCCAGGACGATGGCGAGGAGGGCCCCACCGGTTATGTGTCCCGTCGTTCCTCCCGGGAGAGGCAGGTTGAACATCATAACGATGAACGCGAAGGCCGCACCGAGCGCCATGAGTCCCACGCCCTCTGTGTGAAGGACGGTCTTTACCTTCCCCGAGGCGTACACCCAGAGGGGGACGACAACTGCATAGAGCACGCCGCACGAAGCCGGACTCAGATAACCGTCGGGTATGTGCATGATCACCTATTCCGTTCCGGTATGCGCTGAAGTAAATGAGACAGCACCGTGTTTGACCCCCTTCATGTGGATGATCTTCCGTGCCACATCGTTCAGGGTGGAAGCATCAGATCTCGCAACAATCACTTCGAGGCAGTTGTGTTCGTCGAGATGGATGTGTACGGTGGTGATAATGATGCCGATGTGCGAATGCTGGTAATCGGTCATGGCTCTGGTAACATCGGCTTTGTGGTGATCATAGAGGACGGTGATCGTACCCACGACTTCCGAGCTGCTAGAGGTGAGAGACTCCTCTACCAGTCGTGCACGGATGAGATCTCGGATCGCTTCACTCCGGCTGGGTGCATCCCACCGTGTTATCAGCCTGTCGAACGAATCGAGAAGATTTTGTTCAAGTGAGACGCCGAATCGGACCAGTTTATCATTCATGCGGCTCTCCGGGTAATTGGACCAGTAACACAAATTTACAATTAGTAACACGGCTGGTCAAGGATTTCCCTCTGATCCAGAGAAGGTGAGGTCCTTCATTCCTGTAGCGGTATCTATCCCGATTTTTTCAGTAGAATTGACTTACATCAATCGATTTTGAAAAGATAGTACTTATATTTTGTAAAAGTCCGCTGGTTTGGTCTTCAGGTTTCGAGGAGGAGTTTCTCATGGAAGGTTATGTGAAAGGATTCGTCGGGGCGTCGCTCGTCTATTTTCTGGCGGGTGCCGTGCTGGGATTATGGTCGGCGATCGGTGACACCGGTACGGGAATGATCTTCGCTCACGTTCACCTGAATCTGCTCGGCTTCATGACGATGATGATTTTCGGTGTCGGTTATTTTATCATCCCGCGCTTCAATGGAACCACCCTGCGCTGGCCGGGATTTCTACCCTATCACTTCTGGCTTGCCAACGCCGGACTGGTGCTCATGGTTTCGACATATTCATACTCCGGATCACCCGGACCGGCCGGGTTCCTCTTCCCCATCGGAGCTGCTTCCCAGGTCCTGTCGGTGTTCCTGTTCTGTGTTCACCTCCTGGCCACGATTTACGGCCCGGCAACTCTCGAGGAAGAACTTCCTGGGGATTCCGACTCCCGGCAGGTTTCCCGTGAGATCGTGGAACCCGCTCCCCGGGCAGTGGCGATCGATCCCGGCATGAGAGTCGGTGAGGTTCTCGAGCTGTGGCCGGATTCGATCGACATCCTGGTCGAGGGTGGCCTGACCCCCCTGAGTGATCCCGAGCACGTCGAACACGTCAAGCAGATGCCTGTGACACTCAGCATGGCCTGTGCGCGCCACGGGGCTGACCTGGAAGGGATCCTCGAACGGCTGGGCGAACTGGTGTCGGGTTCATCAGACGAAGACGCCCCCGGTGGAGAGTCCCTTGTGCTGCCCGACAAGGCTACAGTCATCAAGGATGTCCTCAAGACATATCCCGAGACTGAAGCGGTTTTCCGGAACTACTACGGCGATGGATGTTTCTCCTGCCCGGGACAGGCGTTCGAGAGCATCAGCCAGAGCGCTTCCATGCACAATGTCGACGCGGACAAACTGCTGGCGGACATTCACAGGGTGATACGGGCGGGGAACAATTCCCGGTAATCAGTGATCTTCGGAAATGCTCTCGATATAAATCGGATCGGTCACCGGTACGACAGGAAAAAATCTCAGAGCGGCAGTATAAACGATGATAAAAATACCGGCGAAGGCCGCCGTCACACTGATCTCGGTGAGTCCGAACGGGATATCCGTACTGGAAGAGAGGGATGGGACGACAAGAAGAAACTTCTCGAGCCACATCCCGATGAGTACCACCCACGAGAGGGCGAGAAGCCCTGTCCTGGTAGTTTTGAGTTTCCGGCTGATCATCGCGACGAAGGGAAGAAGAAACGCGACGATAAGAACGGTCCACCCGAGCGGTGCCCACGGTGATTCTTTCGAACGCAGGATCACGAACGATGTTTCCTCGGGGAGGTTTCCGTACCAGATGACGAGAAACTGCGACCAGAAAAAATCCCCGCCGATGATACAGATCCCGAACAGCAGTTTGCCGAGGTCGTGAAGGTGATGGGTACGGATCTGAAGAGCGGGCACACGATCCATGAGACAGACGGCTGCAGAAATCAGAAAAGCGAGCCCCATGTATATGTTACCCATGAAGAAATAGCCCCCGAACAGCGTACTGAACCACTCGGGATCGAGAGCCATGATGAAATCGATACCGATGACAGTCTGGATGACACAGAAGAGGACGATGACGATCGGCGCGAAGACTCTCACCACTGCCTGTTTCCTGGTCACCTCGCTCGCCGTACCTTCCCAGCCGGCGAGAAGAAACCGCTCCGCGGGTCCCTTCGATATCACACCTTCTGAGACGAGAGTGCCTATATCCGGTCTCAGAGATACGTACACGTAATAGAGAGTAACCGAGTAAAGGATGAGCAGCCCAAAGATATCCCGCACTGCGAGAAACGGCTGACTGAGCCAGATCCGTTCGATCTCACCGGTGTTCCAGCCAAGGGTATCTGAACCGAAGATGATGAGGATCACAAAGAGAACGAATGAGATCGGCAGAAAAGCTGAAGCAGATTCGGCGATTCTCTTGAAAGGTCTTCCCCACCGGGTGTTGGTCATCTCGATGATTGCTGAGAACATGACCCCGCCCAGAGAGATGCCGGACCAGAAGAGAAGGTTGACGAGAAAGATCGGCCAGAAACGCCCGGCACCCGAGGTGAAAACCAGAATCACCGACCCGAGGGTGCCGAGCCCGAACAGAATCCAGGCAACCGACCGGATCTCCCCGGGAGAGTAGAAGTAATCACTTCGTCTTTCATTCACCGTGCTGCATCTCCCGAATATAATTCACCACATCCCACATATCAGGATCACCCATAGACTCGGCGTACGCAGGCATCACGGCGCCCCCGTACTTGATAACGTAAAAGAAATAACCGTCCGGGAGCCCTTTGTGATAATCCGACTTGATGTCCGGTGCCGGTATGAACTTCATTGAAACGGGCCCCATACCGCCGGCATCTTCTCCATGACAGACTGCGCAGTATGTCGTGAAGAGTTTCTGTCCTCTCTGGATCGATGCCCTGTCCTGACCTACCGGGTTCGCCAGAGTGAGAGCTTCTTCTTTCGAACCGACACTGATACCTGCTCCACTGTGAGGCACACTTCCCCGGGGAGGAAGCCCGTAGCGCTCGTAAGGACCTTTGGACGGTTGTTTAGCCATGTCTTTACTCCATGGCCAAGCATGGAGAACACCTACCGATATGACGAAGAAAACAAGATACACAAGCCGTATTCTACTCAATGACCACCTCAACAGCACCGTGTTGTTTCATGTTCCCCGAAAGCGTATCCGATTCCTTCCGGGTACATGCCAGCGAGATCCCGAAAACATCCCGCGAGAAATCCTCGACGTAGCCGATGCGCTTTGACAAGCTCGGAAGCCTGCCGTTGAAAAGGAAACCCACAAACGTTGCCAGACCTCCGAAAAGTATGGTCAGCTCAAACATGATGATGATAAAGGGTGGTATGGAAATGATGGGTTTCCCTCCTGTAATTATGTCCATTCGCAGCGATGTAAGGATGGTGAGGGCTGCGCCGGCGAGAAACCCAATAATCGATCCCGCGAGTGTAAAGTAACGTACTCCGCTGGGACCGGCTGGTATAGCGTCTTCGATCTCATGCCTCGGTATGGGGGAGAAAGCGACGAGTTGCTTGTCGTAACCCTGCTCGTGAAAACTCCTGAGTGCCCGGATAAAGGCGTGAAAGTCGCTGAACCGGCCGGTGACTGTCACTTCTCCATTCATGCTTGTTTCTCTCTCTTCTTCCCGGTAACGGGGAGTATTTCCTTGATCTCTGTTATCGAGAGTGCCGGAAAAATCTTGATGAATATCAAGAAAAACATGAAGAACCACCCGAAGCTGCCGACTGTTATCCCGATCTCGACGATGCTTGGGTGGTACGTGCCCCACGCGAAAGGCAGGAATTCGTGTGAGAGCGAACTCACAATGATCACCAGCCGCTCGAGATACATCCCCACGTTGATCAGAATACATATCGTGATCAGGCTGATGGTGCCCCGCCTGATCCTTTTTATGAGGAATAGAAGTGGAAGCAGTGTATTGAATATGAACATGAACCAGAAGAGAATGGCGTAATCTCCGAAGACGCGGTAATTGAATATAGCCTGTTCGAATGGATTTCCACTGTACCAAGCGACGAAGAATTCCGTGACGTAGGAGTATCCGACGATGAGACCGGTAAGTACGATTAGTTTCGCGAGATTCTCGAGGTGGTCGTTCGTAATATAGGAATCAAGTTTCATGTATTTTCGCATGGGGATGAGTATGGTGATCACCATCGCCAGTCCGGAGTGAATCGCACCTGCCACGAAGTACGGTGCGAAAATGGTGCTGTGCCAGCCGGGAACGATTGACATGGCAAAATCCCAGGAAACGACGCTGTGGACCGAAACCACGAGAGGAGTGGCGAGGGCGGCGAAGAACATATAAGCGCTACGATGGTGACGCCACTGCAGGTCAGTCCCCTGCCAGCCGAAAGACAGGAACGAGTAGAACTTCTTTCGGATGCCGCTCAACTGGTCCCTCACGGCAGCCAGATCGGGCACGAGCCCCAGCAGCAGGAAGGTCACGCTGACAATCAGATACGTGCTGACAGCGAAGACGTCCCAGATCAGCGGCGATTGGAAGTTGGGCCAGAGCTGCATCGGACCCGGGTAAGGGAAGAGCCAGTAGAAGAACCAGGGCCTGCCCAGGTGAATGATCGGGAAGAGCCCTGCGGTCATGATGGCCACCACCGTCATGATCTCGGCACTCCGGTATATGGTGTTCCGCCATCTCGCCCGGAAGAGGAAGAGGATGGCCGAGATCAGGGTCCCCGAATGGGCTATCCCGACCCAGAAGACGAAATTGGTGATATAGAGCCCCCATTTGACCGGATGATTCATTCCGGCAACACCGATTCCCTCCTGTATCTGGTAGATCCATGAATATGCGCCGATGAGCACGAGTAGAATGGAGACACCGAGCAGGGCAAAATATTTCCTGCCTGGTTTGTCGAGGGTCCTTATTACATCCTGGTTCACCCTGGCGTATGTGATATCCTTCAATGTCATCCCGGGTATCTTTTCTTTTCCTTACGTATGATGATGATCCACTGGTTTCCCACGTGTCTTTGCCAGATAGTGGATAGCCGGTTTTGTGTTCAGAACTTCGAAAACACCGTAACTCCTCTTTTTGTGAGAGAGCTTCGACACGCGGCTTTCCGGGTCCTTGATGTTTCCAAAAACGATGGCCCCGGTCGGGCAGGTCTGGGCACACGCAGTTACAACTTCACCATCGGCGATGAGTCTCTCCTCATCCTTCGCCCTGTCCAGCCCCTCACGGATCCTCTGAACGCAGAAGGTACACTTCTCCATGACGCCTTTTTCTCTCACTGAGATGTCCGGATTCAGCTGCCACGTGAGAGGATCGGGGACCAGGTAGGTAAACCAGTTGAACCGTCTCGCCTTGTAAGGACAGTTGTTGGCACAGTACCTCGTCCCGACGCACCGATTATAGATCTGGGCGTTGAGCCCCTGCGGGTTGTGGTATGTCGCATGGACCGGACAGACGGGCTCGCAGGGGGCATAGTCGCAGTGCTGACACATCATGGGGATATAGTTCACCCGCCGGTTCTCATCGAGATATTTCTCCACCCTCAGCCATGACATTTCCCGCCCTTTTGCGACCTGGGTCTTCCCGACAACGGAGATGTTGTTCTCGGCATAACATGCCACTACACAGGCACCGCAGCCGGTGCAGAGATCGAGGTCGACTGCCATAGCCCAACGGTATTCGGGGTGTGGATGCGGGGGATACATATCCTTCTGTTTCCCGTGCCCTTTTGAATTCAGGATACCCCGATCCTGGTCGTATATACCTCCCTGAACCGAAACAAGCTTCTGAACTCGCCCGGTCGGTGTGATGCTCACGGAGATGGGTGAGATAATAAGCGCCCCGGAGTATTGTTCAGGCGCTGCCGGTAGCAGGGTTTGCACCCTCCGGCCGACCCCACTGGCGTATCTCCCGTATTGTTCGTGTCCCTGGCCGAACGGAACACCGACGACCCCATGACCCACGCCATCAGAGAGAGTAACGGGGAGCTCTACACTGCCGAAAGAATTGGAAATCCTGACGATACTGCCGTCCTCGATCCCCATCTTCCCGGCATCTTCCCTGTCGATCTCGGCCCAGTTGTCCCACACAAGCTGCGTGAGCGGATCAGGGGTTTCCTGCAGCCACGGCTTGTTTGCCCCCCTCCCGTCGAAGTGATAGAGAGAAGGATAAAGGACCAGATGGTAGCGTTCATCTCCTTCCTCTTTGAACACACCATCGTCGGAATAAACGGGCAGGTCTTCTTCGATGGAGGCGGACAGCATCACCGGGTGCTCCTCTTTCCCCGCGAAAACACCTCCCTGGCGCAGCACCTCGTCCCAGAACTCATCCAGCCCTCCCGAAGTGACGCAGTCGGCGTACGCACTACCCCACTCTTCCTTGATAAAAGACGGAAAATCATGAGTTTTAATCGCCCGGGAGGTCAGAAGATCGAGAGAAAGGATAAGGTCTCCGAGACCTTTCGTGTCGTAAAGAGGATTCATGACCGGCTGGAGGACCGATCGTCCATTCACCCCCCCCCAGTCATCCCAGCGCTCGAGAAAGTGACTCCCCGGTAAGACGATGTCGGAGAGAAAGGTGGTCTCATCACCGTGATCATTGTGAGAGACGAGTGTTTTCACTCTCTCGAGAGCCCCGGTGAAACCGAGAGAGTCAGGCAGAAGGAATGCCGGATTGATACCGCTGACGAGCAGGAGATCGACCTTCCCCTCATCCATATCTCGGGTGAGTCCGACCAGATCTCTGTACCCGGAAGCCGATTCGTTGTCATTTTCGACATATATGATCGTTCTCCCGATGTAGCCGCAGGCATAGTTGAGCAGAAGAACGGCAACATCGAGGAAGCTGGCGTTACTTCCCCCCGTGATATCCCCACCCGTCAGAGCAACCGCCGGTCTCGCACCGGCGAAATCACGCGCAACCTGGTGGATTTTCTGCACGGTCAGGCCGGTGACAGCCGAAAGTGAATCCGGAGTGTACGGCCGGGAGATTTTTTTAAGTCTACGGGCATCATTGCTGCTGAGTCTGCCATGCCAGCCTCGCCCCATGATCACGTTGAGGAGAGTGAGAGCGAACAGGGCTTCCGTGCCGGGATGGATCCGGAGCCACTCATCGGCACTGGCTCCAGTGAGTGACAACCGTGGTTCCGCCTGGACGAGCTTTCCCACGCCCTTCGAACGGAACCCGGCGTAATCTCGCGCCTGCAGAACAGGAGAACCCCATGTTCCGAGAAAATCAGATCCGAACGACAGGATGTACTCTGCTTCTGCTAACATGTATACAGGCAGATGTGGATACCCGAAAACAATCCGCCCCGCTGCCCTCAACGACTCATTCTGGAAAGGGTCATACGAGATCCATCTCACCTTGTCGACCGACTCGAGCCATGTCTCGAGAAGACCCGTCGTGCTCGGGCCCTGTCGACCGGTGAGCAGGACGACATCACCGCTGCGGTTCGTATCCTGTATTATGCTTGCGATCCGGCCCATCGCGTCATCCCATGAAACCGCCTGCTCGTTGTTTTCAGCCCGCGCGAGAGGCTGCCTGAGCCTGTCGGGACTGTAGAGTCCCTGCAGGGATGCCTGCCCTCTGGCACAGAGCGCCCCACGGCTTACCGGATGATCGGGAAGCCCCTCGACCTTCACGGCTCTCCCCTCCCTCGTTCTGGCAAGCATTCCACATCCGGCATTACACTCCCGGCACGTTGTACTGTACCATACAGGAATACCCGGTATGATATCCTCCGGTGGTATCACGAAGGGGATAAGTCTCTCAACCGGCCCCCGCTCGCAGGCACCGGTGGCGGCGAGTGCGCCTGTTGCACCGACCAGTTTGAGAAACTGTCTCCTGTTCATCTCATAACTCAATCGTTTCTGCTCCTTTTACTTTCGCTACTTGTGGCAGATGAGGCAATCCACACCGGCACCATTCTCCCGGTGACAGTCGAGGCACCACCCCATACTGAAACTCCGGACAGAATACACCCGGTCCATCTGCTCCACATTTCCGTGGCACTCGGAACAGTCCACACCCTTTACCACATGTCGTTTGTGAGAAAAATAGACGTAATCCGGGACATTATACACACGGATCCATTCCACCGGTTTTCCATCCTGGAAGAGAGATGTAAGCTCCTGTACCCCTGGCTTGTCATTGGCTGTGATCTTGTGGCATCCCATACACCGGGAAACCGATGGAATACCAGCGACCGTGGATCTCCTTGCATAGGCATGACAGTAGAGGCAGGGAATGCTGTTTTCACCGGCATGAATTCGATGATTGAACTCGATAGGTTGCACGGGTGCCTCTCCGGCGCCCGAGCTCGAACACTGCAGACAAAAAAAGAGCGGTGCGGCAGACATTAATATCAGAACGAGTCGGTTCATTTTTTATCGCTATATCCTCGGGAAATTTGCAGAAATAATAGGGACGGAAGGACTCTTTGTCAACAGGAAAACAGAGGTGTGACTATTTGAAGAAACCCTGGGTCTGATACCACGCCGCGGTTCTGGCAAGGCCGGACTCGAGGTCTACCTTCGGAGCGTACCCGAGCATCCGTTTCGCCTTCTGTATGTCGAACGCCCTGTCTTTCATAAAAAACTCCACTCTGCGGCGGTAGACAGGTGGTTCGATACCAAACGGCCTGCAGAGGATCTCGCAGAGGGCCCCCGCGATCCAGAGGGGCCAGACGGGGTATCTGAGGCGGGAGACTCTGACACCGAGGACCTCGGCAATCGCACCCACCAGCTCACTCAGGGTTGTATATCGCTCACCACCGAGAGTAAAGATTTCACCTTCAATCCCGGGAACCGTTCCGGCGAGGAGGATCCCATCCACGAGATCGTCGATGTAGGTCAAGTGATACAGCACCTTGCCGCTTCCGAACATTTTGAACTTCCCGTTTTTGATGTACCGGAAAAGTTTCAGGAAGCGAGTGTCCCCGGGGCCGTAGATACCGACAGGCCTGAAAACGACACCGGGGAGGCCTTCCTCGAAGTAACTGAGGGCAGCTTTCTCTCCCTCTAGCTTCGACCGCTGGTAATGGTCGCCCGGATTGTACGGGTGTTCTTCGGTGGCCGGGGGATTTTTGATCTCACCCTGCACCCCGACGGTGCTGCAGTGGATGAAGCGCCTGACACCCACTTTTTTAGCGGATTCGAGGAGGTTTCGCGTACCCTGGACGTTGACGGCCTCGAAAGCGTCCCCTGACACTCCCTCCTGACGGTACAGTGCGGCGATGTGGTAGATGGTGTTCGTCCCCTCAACAGCCTTCTCGACCGAGATCGGATCGGTGAGATCACCCCGAACGATCTGTGCCCCCTTCGTCTCGAACACAACGACCTCCCGCTCGGGCCTCACGAGTAACCTTACTTCCAACCCCATGTCCAGCAGCCGTCTCGCCAGATGGCCTCCTGTGAACCCTGTCGCACCCGTTACGAGCACCTTCCCCTGGTTCACATCTTCAGGAACAAAATCCGGACTGCCGGCTTCTCTTGCCCCCATGAATCACCTCTGTTTTTTTACGAAAGCCATCAGGTGCCAGCCCAGCGGCCTCACCAGCGCTCTTGGTATCAGGTTGAATGCGGGGACAAAAAAGGCATTGAAAAAGAGACCTTTTTTGCCACCGTGGAGTCTCGATCTCACCGGAAACCTCTCCGGGATGATTTTCGAATTACAGAATGGAGCAAGCAGTTGCTCGAATTCTGCTTTTGTATAGATCCTGAGGACGGGTGCGTCCTCATGTTCGAGATTCGTGCCCATCACCCTGGAGAGGAAATAGAGCCACGAAATCTTGTTGTACACCATGAATATCCCCTGCCCCCCTTCCTTCAGGACCCGGTAACACTCCCTCACCATCCGGGCAGGGTCGGGAGCATACTGGAGGACACCATGGCAATATACGACATCGAAGGAACCGTCGGCAAATTCCATATTCTCGCCATCCATTTCGATAACGTTCCCTTCCAACCCCTCGAGCTCGAGGTACTTCGTTGCAAGATCGACAGCCTGCCGGGAAAAATCGATCCCGGTCACGTCGGCCCCTCCCTTCGCGAAACGGACCAGGTCGATCCCTATCCCACAGCCGACCTCGAGTACTTTCTTTCCTGAGCAGGCTTGAAAATCCACCAGGTGCGGAAGATAACGAAGCTTGTCATACCGGTATTCATCGAGATCTCTGAAAAACTCGATACTCCCGGGCGGGTGATTCGTCATTTCGAGATCATGGATTCTCTCGTTCCAGTAGGTGCGTACTTTTTTAGTGAGGCCTGCCGGGGGTCCGGAGTTGACGGTTTCGGCGGTTTTTTCCATCAATACGAACTCCAGTCATGATTATCGGGCTAAGAGCTTTGCGATTAATCAGATACAAAGTCAGTAACAGAATATACACTGCAATCTCTATTCCATCAATCCCGGCAGTATTTTTTCTTCCTGATCCTGAAACTTTCGGTCGGGGCCGTGCGTAGTACTGAATGAGTTACAGATGATACATGAACCATACAGAAAAAAGGAGGGACAGCATGATAATCAAGAATATGGTCAGAGATAACGAGGAAGTATACGGCATCATATGGCATTTCATGATAGCCCCATGGCTGATTGCAGCAGGTTATACTTTTTCGATGCTTTTTCTGCTCAACTACATCGAGAAAGCCCTGCTCATGTGACGAGCAAAGATCAGCAGAAGAGAGAGGCTCCGATACTCAAAAACGTGTCCTGGCAAGTCGGGAAAACCAGCAGGAGAGAAACTTCTCCCGCTGGTTTTTTTCGGTTAGGTGGTTCGTTCTCCTGGTTCCCCTACCTGCGAGACCTGTTTGAATGATCCCCGTAATGGGATCCAAAATACACCGGCTCTTCCAGGAGATCCGCTCCTTCAATCTTATGGAACCGGTGCCTGATAAGAATCGGAAGCATCCCACCTTCAGCGAGCCACCTCTCCTGTAGCATTCCGAGTATCACTCCGAAAGCAAGATGGGCAGCTGTCACCGTTACGGCGAAACCCGGCCCAAAATACACACCGAATCTCCCGATCCCCAGAGCGGTCACCGCAGGGCTCAGCATGAAAGTTACTCCAATAAACTGAGCATAGATCACAGCCACCCACCATCTAACTTTTCCGAGAACCATGGCGAGAATGATACCGAACGAAGCCCCGTTGGCAAAATGGTACCCCCAGCCGGCGGCATTCGAGAGCGTCGAAGGACCATCGAGAAACCTGTCGAGCAGGAGGACACCCATCAATTTCGGTAAATCCCCCGGCATCCCGCCCATAGAGAGTCCTATTTCCCGGACCAGTTCAAGCCCGAAGGTGGCTCCGAAGCCCGAGAGGGCACCGAAGAGAAGGGTTCTCGACAGCGACGGAAACCTCCTTCGAGCGTATGCATAGATTACGACAAGTGCTATTACCGAAGGTATGAGTACAAACTGACCGAGGTCTGACATCTTCGCATACCCGGCCTGAGCGAAAACGAACAGGCCGGGTATAACAGCTGCGATCATTGCGGCGATTCCCATGAGACGGAGTTCCGGCTTTCCGACGGTAATCTTGTTCACGGAAATCACTCCCCCGCCATGCTGGTGAGCATGGCCATCTTCTTGTCCAGTTCACCGGCTGCCATCGTGAGTTTGTCACCGTTAAAGGAACCGAGGAGATCCGACGGTTTGAAATATGAGATGTAGGTAGAACCGCCTTTGTCTTCATAAACCGTCACGCGGAACGGAGCGGCAACGGTCGCACCGACATCGGATCCGAAGAGCTTTTTTCCGACAACCGGACTCCCGATGAAAAACGAAGCTGCCTTCATATTGACTCCGGCCATCGACATGATATTACCCTGGTTGATTTCCCCCATCACCATCATCCCGTTCTTCGAGACGAGCTTCTTCAGATTGTCGACTGTCTTGTCGAACGAGTTGTTGGACCTGGTCGTAACCGGCGTGAAACCGTTTCCGGTTGAGTAGTCCGCCATCGAAGCATACGGAACGAAGAGCGCCATGATGGCGAAAAGCAGAACTGTGGAAGAGATCTTTTTAATCATTACATCCTCCTTGGTTTGAGCTTGTAACTGAAAACTTGAAATTCCAAACCCGGGTTCGCTTCGGATCCCTCGGGATCCTTCACTCACTCATTGGTCGGGAGTGGGAGGAAAACCTTACATCCGAACATTCGAAGACCGGTGGAGCAGCTGTGAGGAGGGTGTATCGATGAATAATCACCAACCGGCTCTCGCCGGAAGAGGCGGTATTTTGTCGGTGACCTGATGTGTCAGAGAAATGACTCGTTTGAACATACGATGACATGGCTGGAGACTCCGACGGCGGGCCCGTCGGGCTCAATTACGGGTGAGATTTTTCTTCAACCGTTCTTTCGCATCTTCCGAAAGACCGGATTCACCGACGCTTTCCGTGAGAGTGATGGACTCAGGCGGAGACTCCCCCAGTGTCCGACATGCATGGTGAATGAAATCGAGCTGCTTCTGATATCGCCTGCAGAACCTGCACATCAGGAGGTGTATCCTCAGGAAAAACCGCTTCACGAGGGGGATGTTCTGATCGTGCCCCTGAGATATCAGCCGTGCAGCTTCCTTACAACTGAGCATCGTCACATTTCCTTTGACTTAACCGTCCTCCCGGAACCAGTTTGATTCCAGGCATTTCCGAAGCCGCCCTCTCGACCGGTGGAGGATGACCCATAGATTGGTCGCGGAAATCCCGAGAATCTTACAAATTTCCTCGCCTTTCATCCCGTCGATCTCCTTCATGGTGAAAACATTCCGGAGGGCGGAAGTGAGGCCATCGAGGCAGTCCTGGAAAACCCGCCAGAATTCTTTATCTTCCAGAGCCTTGGAAGGGATAACATCCCAGTCCCGTGGAGGAGTCATCCAGCGGCCCTTCTCATCGAAGAGATCCATCTCGAGCGAATCATCTTCATTGGTCAGGTCCGTGGAAGGGATTTCTCGTACACTCTTTCTGAAAAAATCGATGACCTTGTGCTTGAGAATACCGATGAGCCAGGTTCTCTCAGAAGAATCACCTTTGAAGCGGTCCAGGGCCCTGAGAGCCGAATAGAATGTCTCCTGTACGAGATCCTCTGCTGCATGCGGATCCTTGACGCGGAGAAGAGCATACCGGTAGAGTGCGTCCCCATGGAGATCAACCCATCCGGATGGATCCCGGTCACGTTTTTTCTCGCCCGTACTTTTCTTCTTACGCGGATTCGATTGTCCCACCCGATGTCCCGCCTTCCGGTAGAGAACTCCTCACGAGGGATCCTGCTGCTCAGATCTGATGGATCGAAGAGTACCGATCTTTAATTATCAATAACCTTTCCCGCTCGAAAGTTCAAGAGACAGATGCGATCTCACCAATCAACTCCTCGCCGAGGGATATCCGAAATTTATTTCCTGCACCTCTTGATTTCGGAGTGCGGGATGACTAAGAAAAGAATCCCAGGGATACTATCCTGAATACGGGAGGGTGTTGCTATGCTGAAACAGACGAAAAAAAGTAATAGTGTGGATATGACTGATTTCTGGAAAATCACAATCGCGCTGCTTCTCCTGGTCTGCGGGTACACCACTTCGGTGATACTCCTCATGAACTTCATAGGCCACAACATGTAGCCTGACATCGATCCGCACGACAGTCAGGAACAGGGAAAGCCGCCACTATCCCCATTCGCATTCACCCGTCGGGGGTGGAGCTCAATCCATTACGGGTCACCGGATCTGAGGATTCTCGCGTCCTGGAGGAGGACTGGTGGGGAAACGCCGGAATACTCTTCGATCCGCTGATCGGGTTATAGTCCCCATCCCCATTTTGCCTTCTTGCATATTTACATCCTTGATAATAGATCGTAAATTGTATGTTGATACACAAAACGTCTCCTGTACATACGAGCACTTGTGTGGACCGAATTTATGGGAGCAAAAATTTCTGCCAGGTGGTGTGTCTTCCTGTTCCTGTTTCTCATTCTCGGCTGCGGCGGGGAGCAGGACGGTGAGTCCCACACCCACGAAGAGCCTTCGGCGACAGATCTCACCGCGCATCCGAGTGATGGGAAAGGACGGGCGGAGCTGTTCCCGGATGATCCGGTTAAGGCCGGTGACTGGGGTTCATGGACGGTTCGCTTCTTCCCCGGTACCGAGGGGATCGACACCGGCGGAGGGATCCTCTTTCAGGTCTCACCTTTCTGGTACTGGAGCACACCACAGACTTATAATCCCGAAGGCAGCGGGTACACGACGGTCACCTCGACAAACAGGGATGTCAGATTAAACATAATCACGGGTGATTACTACTACCTGCTCTGCATCCTCGAGAGGGGCAGACTGACCGTGGGAGACACGGTGACAATCGTCTACGGCGACACGGCGGCCGGGGGATCCCTCAACGCTCTCGCCAGAGCCGATCGGTATGCAGAGCGGGGAGAGGAATTCCTCATCAAAGTCGATGGGAACGGGGACACCTTTTTCACCCCAATCGAGGAGTCACCTTCCCTCGACATCTACGGGAGGGAAGCCGTAAAGCTGGTCGTGTATGCGCCATCAACGGTGACGACAGGTGAGCAGTTCACCTGCAGGATCAGCGCACTCGACGGTTATGGGAACCGCGACATTCACTTTACCGGGGAAGTCGGGCTCTTGACCGGTTCCAGGCACCTCGACCTCCCCCGACGACTGCTATTTCAGCCATCCGACAGCGGGTCCGTCGGGATCACCGTGACGGCACGGTCAGCCGGTATACACCGCATCGAAGTCCAGAGCGCGGACAGCCAGATGACTGCTCAGAGCAACCCCGTTCGATGCAGAAGGAAAGAATCCGAATACCGGCTTTTCTGGGGAGATCTCCAGGGGCACTCGGAGCTCGGGGACGGCAGCGGACAGCCGGATGAGTATTACGCCTATGCCCGGGATGTCTCAGGCCTCGATGTGGCGGCATTGACCGAACACGACGCCCACGGCTTCTTCCCGTTGGATGAGAATCCCGAATTGTGGGACCTCATCAGGAAGGCCAATGAAACTTTTTATGTACCGGGAGAATTCGTCTGCTTTCTCGCGTATGAGTGGACGAGCTGGACATTCGGACACCGACACGTACTGTTTCCCGGCAGTGAGGGTGAAATCTTCAGCTTCCGGGATTCGATCAGCGACACGCCGGAGGAGCTGTGGGAACTCGTCGGATCATACAATGCGATTATCATCCCCCACCACCCCGGCGGCGGGCCCATCCGGGTCGACTGGGACCACCACGATGACACGGCGGAGCCGCTGGTCGAAATCTGCTCCGTCCACGGCAACTCGGATTATTACGGCTGTCCCAACCAGATTTACCGGGCCGAGAAGGGCTCCTTCGTGCGGGATGCGCTCGAACGGGGCTACCGGCTCGGCATTGTAGGGTCGGGGGACACCCACGACGGTCATCCGGGGAGAAGAAGCGCCGGATACCCGTTCATGGGGCTTGCCGGTATCTGGGCGAAGGAGCTCACCCGGGAGGGTATCTGGGAAGCATTACTCGCGAAGCGGGTCTACGCCACGTCCGGAGAGCGAATTATCCTCGAGTTCGAAATCCAGGGGCAGAAGATGGGCGAGACCATCGAACTGGAGGGGGACACACAGGGGAGTATCACGGTGGATGCGGTGGGAACGACAGGGATCGAGTCCGTTGATATCCTCGAGGATGAGAAGCTCCTGTTCCGGGATACGGTGGGAGCGACCGAAGTAAGCCTGCAGCACGATCACCTGCTGAGGCCCGGCTCCTTCTACCGGGTCAGGCTCACGCAGGATGATGGAGAGATGGCCTGGTCGAGCCCGATCTGGTGTACGGAGAAGAGCGAGTGATCACTCCTTGAATCCGCGCCGAAGCTCGAACACATCTTGACCGG
This sequence comes from uncultured Gemmatimonadota bacterium, assembly GCA_964654825.1. GTDB lineage: Bacteria > Gemmatimonadota > CAZMKB01 > CAZMKB01 > CAZMKB01 > CAZZKG01. Next base: position 21,468 of record CAZZKG010000056.1, read on the forward strand.
GGTCCCCCGGCCGATTCAAGTCCCCTTGACACGATCGGCATCCATGCCGAAATACACCTTACAGAACAGCCACCGAAGAGATGAGCGTTGTATTTTTTCAGTCAATAACAGGATTACGCACACGATGCGGAATCCGGAACATACAAAGGGGTGAATCATGAAACATCAATTACCGGCACTTCCCTACGGTTGTGACGCACTCGAGCCATACATCGATGCTCAGACGATGAACATCCACCATTCGAAGCATCATTCAGGATACGTCCACAACCTGAACGTGACGCTCGAGAGACACCCGACTCTCAAGGACTACAGGGTAGAGGAACTTCTCATCAACCTGGACAGGGTACCGGAGGATATCCAGGCTGCGATCCGCAACAATGCGGGAGGGCATTTCAACCACAGCCTCTTCTGGCAGGTGATGTCACAGAAAGGCGGCGGGGAGGCCGGAGGAAGACTGAAAAAGGTGATCAGCGAGGCTTTCGGGAGTTTTTCCTCGTTCAAGACGCTCTTCGAGCACGCTGCGATTACGCAGTTCGGGAGCGGATGGGCCTGGCTGTGCCGCGGGAGCGATGACAAGCTCGTCGTCACTTCGACGCCGAACCAGGATTCTCCCATTTCGAATGGTCTCATCCCGATTCTCGGTCTCGACGTGTGGGAGCACGCCTACTACCTGAAGTATCAGAACAGGCGAGCGGAATATGTTTCCAACTGGTGGAACGTTGTGAACTGGGACGAGGTCGCACGCAGGTTCGAAGAGGCAGGCGTGAGCGAAGCCATGGTAAAAAGCTGATCAGGTGCTGCTCTCAATCCGATCCTGGTAAAGAGAAAAGACCTTAATCAGAGTTTGAGGCAGACACCTATTCCGTCCCTGATGGGAATAATACTCGAGATGACACTCGAGTCTGTGAACATCAGCCGGGTGAAGTTTTTGATTGCATCTGTCTCTCTGTCGGACTCACTCGTGTAGACCTTCCCGTGCCACAGGAGATTGTCACTCACGAAGAGAGCGCCGGGCCGGAGCCTCGGGACGACGAGACGGAAGGCATCAGGATACTGATGTTTGTCCACATCGTTGAAGACGAATTCGAACGGCCCTTCGGCACCCTTCATGATTTCGAGCGCGTCTCCTATACGATATTCGACCTTGTGATCGAGACCCCCCGCTTTCAGAAACTCGATCCCGCGTCGGGCGTTGTCCTCCGATGACTCCATGCAGATCACCGTCCCATCATCAGGGAGGGCCTTCGCAAACCAGTAGGCGGAGTAGCCGAATCCCGACCCGAGCTCGAACACCCTCCTCACTCCGGTTGTCCGGACGAGAAGGGTTAATAAATTACCCACGAGCGGCCCGACTATCGGAAAGTCCTCCTCCTTCGCCAGCTTTTCCATTTCAAGCAGTACCGGATCACGGGAAGGCAGAATCCGTTTCATGTACGCATCAAAACCGGTCAGTATATCATTCATCGGTGCAGTTTTCCTCCCTGATAGAGTGTTCCGGTTTTCGAATCCCACTCATCCTTGCCGCCCTCCTTCTCGTAGCGGTGCCTGGATCTCTACTTCCGACTCGTGCCGTTCCCTACCCCACACTGAGTCACTCCGGTTCTCCATCTATACAGAAAGATCCTCACGCTTTCCTCCCCGAACTCCCGCCGTGGATGCCACAGGATCCCCCGTATTCACGGGGATCTTTCATTCGACCATAGAGTACATGGGATCCCAGGGTGGGAGGACGACAGGTTCGGTCTTGAATATGTCGAGCAGCTTGTCCGGCACGTATTTCCTGTGGACAACCACCGCGTACAGGTACTCATCGAACCAGGCGTCGGTCATGGTGAAGAGTCCCTTGTCTCCGTGTTCATCCCCCCAGCTGTTCTCGACCAGCCATTTCCGGGGCTTCCCGCCCATGAGGTCGACCCCGATGAACGTCATCGCGTGGGTCGGGATGCTGTTGTGATACTTGATCCGCTCTTCCTTTGTCAGACTAGCGTCGACGCCGTACACGGACCGGTAATCGATGATGTCTATGGCCATGACCCCCATTTCATCGTTCCTGTAATGCTCTTTCCCCACGTCACAGCCGAACCACACCGGCTCGTCGTCGAGCACCGATTTGAGAGCCATCTGCTTGAGGTCCTGGATCGGGAGGTTTGCGAATGTCATGTTGGGCCGGTCGGCCATGTCCCGGTCCATCTCTATCTGGTAGAGTTTTCCATACGGATGCACGGGGCAGTCGAGGAAATAGTAATAGTCCGCGAGGTCGAGCCCGACGACATCTCGGTAGAACGACTGGGGCGTGTAGATTTTGAGTTCACCGGCTTTCCCCTTCGAGTCGACCGGTCTCCATTCGAACTCGGCGGGAGGGATCCCCAGGTTGAGGGCGAGCATCTTATATACCTCGCCCAGCATCTTCTCCTTCGTCTCCCTGAGCTGTGTGGGCGATTTCCCTTCATCATGCATAGCCCTGAGCTTCCCGGCGTCCTTTCGGAGCTTCTGGCTTATGATCGAATTCATGTTCCCCGAATGGCTGCTGTTGTAAGTCTCCGGCATGATTTCCTTCGGGACAACACCGTACTTTTCGACCAGATCGACCACCATGTTCCACTGCCCTCCGTCGGAGAACGGGTGTTTGAACAACCACTCGATTTTTCTGTCGGAGAGGTCCAGGTCGCAAGTTTCGATGATGGCTTCGAGGAAGAGATTCGCCTTCTCGAGCTTGTCCCAGAACTGACCGTAGCTCTGACTGAACTCGAAATTCTCCATGTCGAATTTTTCCCTGACACGCTGCCGCAGAACGTTGTACCCTGCAAAGAGCCAGCATCGGCCGGTGCTCTTCTGATCGGTGATCCCCTTCACTTCGATCCTGTGAGAGAAGGTCTCGCCGACCTCCAACCACTTCTGCCTGTTGAAGGCGATCTCATTCACCTTGTTCTTCGTAAGGGCGTTGAGCATGGTCATGTTGTGCGGATCGGCCCGGAAACCGGCCCGCCAGGCCGTAATGTGCTCACTCGTAATACCTCCGTTCCCGGACTCGGCGGCGACCGCGATCTGAAGCAGCCCCACCAGAGTGATCAGGCAGAATGTGCATACAGCAATTTTCGTGGCTCGGTTGTTCATTGCGTTACTCCTTCGCCCGGTGTCAACAGGGACCGGTGCCGGCCTCGAGATTCTCCCCTACCGCCGCCGGCCATTTTTACAATACGAATTTCCGCACGTTGATGTGCGTCGATCTGTTCTTGAA
>CAZZKG010000057.1:0-3721 GCA_964654825.1 uncultured Gemmatimonadota bacterium
GATGATTTAAAAAAAAAGGGATTGACATAGGGCATGCTGGAGAGGAGATGAAGAAGCGGTTGCTTGCATATTTACGAGAGAACGGCCTGAAGCGGGTGAAGGTGGCAGAGACAACTGGGATTCCCTATCCGACCATAAGCAAATGGGACAGGGAATACAATGAGAGTTACGAGAGAGAGAAGACGATGGAGCACCGGGGGCATCAGAACCTGGTGAGCCAGGAGTTCATAGAGTTCATCGTGAGAACAGCAGGGCAGTATCTGGACAATCAGAGCAGGAGAGCGCGAATAGGGAAGATTAAGAGTTACCAGAGATGGCTGAGAAAGGAGCATGGTGAGCAGCTCTTGAGCTATCCTTTTGGGCGGAGTCGGCGTGTGATAACGGATATACTGGTAGCGTATGACCTGTACAAAGAGAAGATATCGAAAAACAACTATGCACAATACAAGCCCCGGATCAAGCGTTACTATCCCGGGGCGCAACTGGAAGTGGACGGCAAAGAGCTCAAGGTAGAGTTCAACGGCACGCAGTACAGCTTTAACCTGGAGACATGCAAAGACATAGCAACAGATGCGATAACATCGCACAAGATAAGTGATCAGGAAACAGCAGAGGTGGTGATAGAAGTGTTCGAGGAGCATTTACGACTGCACGGAAAGCCGCTGAGCTTATTGATGGATAATTCGAAGGCGAACCTTTCTGTGGAGGTAGAATGCCTGCTGAAAGAACAAGGGGTAATGGATATCCTGGCATATCCCGGTAAAGCGGAAACAAAGGGCCATATCGAAGGGGAGAACAGCAGAATAGAAGATAAGATAGGGACGATTCGAATAAAGGGGAGGAGCGAACGAGAGATAGCGAAGTCTGTATTAGAGAGGGTAATCAGCCTGTATGTGGAGATGAGAGGGCAGACACCGCGCTGCAGTGTATGTAACCGAATGCCACTTGAGTTGATGAACTATGAACCGACACAAGAAGAGCGAGCGAGAGCGCAAGGTGAGCTTCGCAAACAGAGAGAGAAATCGCAGGCGCACCGGAACGAAGATAGGGCGCCGATTCCGGAAGAGAAAGAGATACTGATACAAGGGGTGATGGGGCGCAACGGCCTTGAAGTAACGGACATAGGGAGATTTCATAAGACCTTGCGCAGCTATGATACGCAAGCCATTAAAAAGGCGGAAGAGGATTTCTATGCATACAGTTTTCGAGAGAACTTTTGCGAAAGGAAGCGCACTGGCCAGTATTTTGTGGGAATAGTGCGGAACAAGCAGATCGAGATAGACCAACAACGCAAAAGAGAATTGCTGCGCCAGCGTTATTATATTGATGAGAAGTGGAAACAGAAGAGAGCAGAGATCGAACGCCTCCGGGAAGCGAGAGAAGCAGAGGAAAGAAGAAGAAAATATCCGGAAAAAGAGCTGGTAGGGTGGCTTGTCAACGTGAAGAAGATATCGAAAGCGATCAATACAATCCCTGCGCTGTTCATCGCTGAGATCAGGAAGTGCCTGAAGATTATATGTTCCAAGCAGAATTGGAAGAATTACTATGAGCGCATGAAAGAGGAGATCATGTCCTTAACAGAATTTGAACCACAACAGAGGATGGAAATGGTGGCACTGGTCAGCCGATGGGTAGAAGAATCCAGAAAGACAGAAGCAAAAAGTGTTACCCTTTTTTGACGTTTTTTTATATTTTTGCTTGACACAATGCACATACCGTTATGCGCTTTGGAAATAATTAGGCTAAGAAATGACCAGAGATATTGGAAAACCCAAGCGAAAGACAAAGAAACAAGCACAGCTTGGGCTTGCCATATTTTTCACACTTTTGATCATTTTGGTAATTCCAGCATACTGGCTGAGAATCAAAAATAATATACCATTTGCTATCCTTTTCCCACCAGCTATTGCTTCCATTATCACTCGGCTGATACTCAGAGAAGGATTTCAAGATGTATCATTTAGTTTTCGAGGACGTAATCTTCGCAAGGCATACTTGATTGCATACTTGTTCCCCATGGTAGTTGCCCTGATTGCTTATGGCTTTACGTGGATATCGGGACTTACTCAATTTGACTTTTCAACTATACAAGCCAGCTCTCGAATCCCGCTTCCAGGAAATCCTGTTTCAGGCTTTTTACTCTGGACATTATTATCATGGACTGTAGTTGTTGCGATATTCATGCTTTTCGTAGCTGGTGAAGAGATAGGTTGGCGTGGCTACATGTTAACTCGTCTCATTGACTCAGGCGTTCCAAAACCACTACTAATTCATGGTCTCATTTGGGCAACGTATCATATACCTCTGATTCTAGGTGGGGCATACTCAGCAGCATCTGGACCATCGGTTGGTTTGTCAGTTATCATGTTTACTGTTATTGCAACATCTTTTTCATATCTTTTGGCCTGGCTCCGTTTGGATACGGGGATCATCTGGCCTTCTTTCGTTGCTCATGCAACATCCAATGCATTAACACAAAATGCATTCAATCCTGTAACACAAGGTGACAATTCAATGCTATGGATTGGAGAATCAGGGATTGTCACTGCCGTAGTTTTGATCTTAATGATATTTCTGGTCAAGAAGATGTATAGCCACCTACAATACACAGGATAATAGAGAACAATCAAGCGTACAACTATTGCTGCATCTGACTGGGGGGCGGTATAGTTACTCTCGCAGGCCTTTGACACTACTCCAGAATTCTGGATTAATTTACAGACCTTCAATGATATTGCGAAAAATCGTCCTCAAAGACGGGTTCCCAAATTGAGGAAGGTAAGCTGATTATCAGGATCCGTCAGACCGTCATGGCGCCAGTGCTGACGATCCGCCTGTCACGGCAATCTCGTCACTGTCCGGAGGGCGAGTCGAAATAGGCCTTCCACTCTTCGATCGCTTCGCGGTTTGCTACGTCAGTTCCTTCGGGATCGTATTCGTACCCGCTTCCCGTCACATCCCGGAGCATGCCGGCCGCCTCCGATTTGAGAAACGTGGGGACCCCCTCATCGTTCATCAGGATGAGTAGTTCCCTGCTGCCTTTTTTTTGATCGAGGGCAAAGAGAGAGCGGGCGATCTCGAATCGCACCCACTCATCCGACTCGCTGAGGAACGCCCTGTCGAGTTCCTTCTCGACTATCGGGCCATCTCCGATTTTCCCGAGCACCGTTGCTGCTGCTTCTCTTACATCAGTCGACTCATTCCGCAGGAGGTGGATGAGCCCGCTCACGTGGTCACGAAGGGCGGTGAGTGTTTCTTCATCGTCCGGGGTTTCGAGAAAACGGTTGAGCAGGTGCCGGGTGTGACTCCCCTTCGGATGGCCGGTTTCGGCGGGATCCTCTACGGGATGGTTTTCTACTTCAGCCCCACCATGGTGGAGGTAACCATGAGTACCGTCCTCTCCCCTGCCGAGGGGACTCGTCACATACAGGAGGAAGAGCAGGATCGCAGGTACTGACAGGCCGGCGGTTATCTTAAAAAGAGTTTTGAGAGGTCGGGGTGAGGAGAAGAGTGTATGTGCCAGGGCGACAGATACGAGGAGGATGGTAAGTACTCCTACGATAGCGGGTCCGGCGGACAGGTCGTAGCGATATGAAATGACCAGGCCGGCGACGCTCGCGACAGTTCCCGATATCCAGCCGATCAGGAGCCGGCTCCACAACCTCCTTGACAGGATGGATGAGGTGACGGCTGGGATGACGAGAAACGAGAAAACGAGCAG
>CAZZKG010000057.1:3821-14414 GCA_964654825.1 uncultured Gemmatimonadota bacterium
TAGACGATCCCGATAATCGCTTCCTGGGGAACCCTGCTCTCCTTGACCCGGCTCACGGCGAAAAACACTCCCCCGATCAGAGCGAACCCCAGCCCGGCTAGATATGATTCGTTCGTGTACAGCGCCACCCCGCCTGAGAAAGCGAGGATGGCACCGAGTGAAGCCATCTGGGCAAGGGACAGGTCGACGAAGATGACACCGCGTGATATCACCTGGATACCGAGATATGTGTGGATGCTGATGAGAAGGATGCACCCCAGGAGAGGCAGGAGAAGAATCGACATATACCCGGCATCCGAGGAGACCCTCGCCAGGATGGGAAACAGAAAACCGCCCAGATACAGGATCAGGGCACAGCTCCCGGGCCGGAGGTCCGGATGAGTCCCCTTCCGTGTTGATAGAATCGAGAGAGCTCCGAAGAGGAGAGAAAGGGTACCGGGTATCCAGATGAGACCGCCCGGATCGACCGGAAAAAACACCGAAACGATCGCTGCCAGAATACCGATTGTCCCTGTGATCAGGGTTATATTTTTCATCTCTCCCCATCCGTTGTGAAAAGACTCATCGAAACCTCGCTACGATTGATTTACCGAACCACACGGCTGTCAGTGAGACACCGAACAAGGTGACTACCACGGGTCCACTCGAAAAATCGAAAGTGTAGGAGACAGTCAGTCCAAGAACACTCACGAAGGTTCCGAGAGCCCATCCGATCAGCAGTCTCACACCCATCCTCTGCGTGAAGAGGGTGGAGAGAACCGCGGGGACCACGAGAAATGAGAAAACGAGCAGGACACCGGCGATCGCGACGGAAGAGGTGATCACGAATCCGAACGAGATGTAGAACAAAAAATCCCAGAACCTTACCGACAGTCCCATCGAACGGGCTTTCGCCGGATCACCGGAGATGCGATCGAACACGCGGAAAAAGATGATGTGAAATACCCCGACGAGACTGTAGACACCCGCTGTATGGGAAACCGTCTCCGCTCTCACCCAGAGGATACTCCCGGTGAGCATCTCCTCGATGTGTTCAGCTCCGTGGGGCGCATGGCTGATAGTCAAAATCGTGAGAGCGCCGGCGCAGGCATAAGCTATGCCGATGATCGCTTCCTGCGGGATATCCTTCTCGCTGAGCCTGCTGTATGCAAACACCCCGGCCCCCATGAACGTGAACCCGAGAGAGATCAGGTAAGAGTAGGTCGAGTCGGCGGGATAGCCGAGCAGAAATGCGCAGGTCGTCCCGAGAGCGGCGATCTGTGCGAGTGAGAGATCGACAAATATCACGCCTCTCGTGATCACATGAACGCCCAGGTAGGTATGGATGCCGGTCAGGATGAGACAGGCGAGAAAGGGAAGCGCCATGAAAGCGATACTGTCCGGCAACAGTCGAACAGAACCGGCGGCGAGGGGGATCACCACGAACCCTGTCGCCAGGACGATGACCGAAAGAAGAACAATCCTGCCGGTCGGCAGGTACTTCCCGGTTTCACCGGTATCGCGTGACTGCTGCATACTCACTGCTCCTGCCCCTCGAAGGCTTCGGTTAATTTGTCGAACCAGGAATCAATCAGGGTAAAATAATCGGTCACGTCCTCTTCCCCCCCGACATCCATGGTAAGAAAGAGGGCTTTCGTTCCCGTTTTCTTCTCGATCTTACGGGGTGTCGCCCTTTCAAAGTACCCGGCGACGATCATGGCCTCTATCCCTTCTTTCTGGATGAGATCGGTGATATAGCTCACGTGCTTCGCGGAGGGCGGGATGCCGGGCTTCGGTTCGACGTAACCCGCGACCTTCAGGCCGAAAGCCGATGTGAAGTAAACCCAGTTCTTGTGGTAGCAGATAATTTTCCTGCCGGCGAACGGTCTCGCCCGGCCCATCCACCCCCCGAGCCGCTCGATGAGCGGTTTTCCGCCGACCATCCTGTTCACCCTTTCGGTTTCCAGGAAATCATACAGTTTCCCGCTTTCGACAAGACGCGAGAGCTTCTCACCACCGAAGAGACCGACCAGCTCTTCCCCGAAAAGTGCATCGTAGATCCTCGCCCTGAAGTCCTCGAATCTTCCCTCGAAATAATCGGTGCCCTCGGGAGAAACCTTCTTCAAACCCGTTAGAATGTTACTGGCAATCTGTATTGCATTGATCGGACTCGTGTGGATGTGGGGATTTCCGAATATGTGCACGTCCCCTTCCGCTCTCGAGACGCCGCCCGCGGGCTTCTGAAGCATTTTGATTCCCCTGGACGCACTCACATACCCTTTCCGCCCTTCACGTATATCAGGATTACCCGATTTGTCGATCACGACCGGTACCCACAGCTCGAGGTCGAGACCGGTGGTGATGAAGAGATCGGCATCCCGGAGCATCAGTGAGTAACTCGGTTTCGGACTGACGAAATGAGCATCCTGGTTGGGCTGAGCAATGTTGGCCACTTCCACCAGGTCTCCACCGACCTCGCGGGCGATGGAGGCATATGTCGGAAGCGATGCCACGACTTTGATCGCACCCGAGACACTCCCGGAGAAAAACACGACGAATGCAGTGAAAAAACATACCGCACGAATACTCGTATTTACATGTTTCATTATCATCTCCTCACTTTTATCCTGTGATAAAGAGGTACCTGATCCCGGACATCCGTATCAATATTTTTCATGCTTGTGCGGGCCGAGAGCGAAGGTAGACTGGAAGAGAAGGAGGTGATCCCAGTCACCACCCGCTCCCGGTCCGTTGGTCACTCCGTATTGAAGTCTCAACCTCACGAACTCACTCTGCCAGAAAGTGAAGAAGGGGACAATCTCGTATGTCCTTTCCTCACGGTCGTAAGAATCCTGTATGTAATCGAAGCGGACACCACCCGTCCAGCGGCGGGCGAACCTGATATCGACGAACGAGGAAATATTGAACGTGTCGACCCTTCGCGAAGGAGTCTCTCTCTGCTGGGAGAAGGCTTCAGTCCGAAACTCCATACCCCGGTACTTTGACCGTTCGGGAGGTGACCAGACGACGGAAAGATCGACTCCCTCGATGGAGGTCCTGTTGTCGAGTTCGGGATCGTTTTCCCCCACGGCCCCCGAAAGACCGAGCTCCAGGTACGTCGACCGGTTGAGATCGTAGTAATTCTTCAGGTGAAATAGACCCACCGGCTTACGGAAACCCACACCTGAGAAAGCCCGCTGGTTGTCACCGTTGATCACCTCAACCGAAAATTCATTGTAATCAGCCCAGAGACCCGGCAGCAGGAACGTGAGTGAACCGCCGATTCCTATCAACCCCTCCTCGCCGAAGAGATTCCGGAGAGTGAGCGGCAGGGCATAGGTCGGTAACGCGTGAGGATGCCATCTGTTGAGTGTTCCGAAATTACCCCTGAACTTGCCCAGCTTGAGCTGCATACGGCCAGGGAGGTTTGTCCACTCCGCGTACGCCTCTTCAACATCTACCTGACCTTCATGGAGACCGACGAAGAATTTGGCCAGCGAGTAAGGATCCAGTGGAGCTTGAAACGAGATTTCGACCTCGTTGAGCGCAAAGCCATTTTCGAGCGATCCGGGTTCATGCGAGTCTTCGGGTTTCTGCTCTTCACCTTCCACATGTTCCCCACCCTCTCCCGGAGAGTGCGAACCGGACCGGTATATCCCGAAAAAATCGCCGAGGATACTGATTTCCGGGTTTAGTTCCCGGAGTTGCCTCTGGGACGAGGTGAACACGACCTCCTCTTCCGGTTCACTCTGCTCCGCCTGTGGGCTCCCGAGGAAGGCATCTATTTCATTAGAGAGATCCCCGACGGTATCCTCTTTCGATTCCTCGAGGAGTTCGAGCAGTTCTTCTTCGAGCACCCCGATCCGGTCGCTGTTCTCCCTATGTTCTGCAGTGAGGCTGTCGATCCTCGCCCTGAGATCCTTGACTTCTTCACGCGACCCCCCCTGCTCCCCGGCGAAGAGAGGAATCACACCTAAACCTGAGAACGTGGTTGATATCAATAAGGTAACAATGGCATTCACAATATGATATGAGCTCACACCCGCACCTCCTGTAGAAAGATGCTGTCACTAACTGTCACGAGAGGATTCGGTATGGAAACGGTGATTCAGGCTGATATGCCGACGGATGGGGGACCGCGGATGAGGAAAGATGCGGGGAGCCGCAGTGCTGGCGGTTCCGGTACGGTAACCACGGCAGCGACAGAGAATTCTTCATAAGCTATTAGATTTACCGACGGCAAGAGGGTATCAGCGTGGAACTCCTGTCGGGCGAGACAGATCGGACAGTTTTCATTCTCGAACCTCTTATGTGAGGAGTGGACCGAGACGAGAACGATTACAATAAAAAGGGCTGATGTGACGAGGAGGGCCGGGAGGATCCCTTTTCTGTGTCGATAATTGTGCACTGATGACCTTTACCTGTTTGTGAGTCGATCTCTGTATTTCAGAAGCATTATACCACTTTTGGAGTCAGAAGTTCCTTCCTTATTATCGATTCCACAGGAATCGGAAAAGTCAGGTGTGCAGCTCGATGACGTCCCCGTCTTCCAGGACATATTCTTTCTGGACATTCTGACCCTCGAACTTCCCGGATCCCCAGACTCTGGCGAATTTGAGATTCCCTACAAAATCACGATGCACTTCCTGTGCCAGGCCGAGGACCGTACTCCCCGATGAAAGGACATACGGCCGGTCGAGATCGGCTTTTTTGCCCGGTACCTTCGTGTACACCCTGATCAGCTCGAGGAACTCGAATAGTCTCCGTGACAATCGAGGGATCAGTTCGTCGTTGTAACAGGAGTAGGGTAAGACCTCGAACCGGCCCCTGAGCTCATCGGACAGGATTTCGAATCGGTCCTGGCCGCCGTCCAGGTCCACCCGGTTTGCGACAACAAGGGCTTTTTTGTAAGCGATCGGGCTCCATTCGTCGATTTCGGGAACATCGAAACCGACGAGTGAAACCTTCCGCTCACCCAGCTTCGTGACAATCATCTCCACATCTTTAAGCGGTTCAGTGCTGACATCAACCACGAGGAGGATCGCGTCACAGTTCCTCATGAGACTCACCGCCCAGGGTTCGAGGTAATCGGCCGTCACAGGAGGCAGATCGACGAGCTGGATCTGGATGTCTTCGAAAGGCATCATGGCAGGCAGCGGTTTGGTCGTGGTATGAGGATAATCGGCGACTTCCGGAGTGGCATTGGTAATCGATTCGATCAGGGACGATTTTCCGGCATTCGGGGGTCCGATGAGAAGCACCTGTGCCGCACCTTCCCGATCGATCGAATCCATACCCGATTTTCTGCGACCACCCTTCGTCTTCCTGATATCCGCTTCTTCTTTGTGTTTCGCTATCCTCTTTTTGAGATCAGCCTGAAGCTTGTCGGTGCCCTTGTGTTTGGGCATGATCGCAAGCATCTCTTTCAACACCTGGATCTTGTCATCGGGTGATCTGGCAGCCCGGTACCGCTTCTCGGCTTCGTAATAATCGGGAGGCAGGTTCGCCGGCATTTCACATCACCTCATCACAGTGGGGAAGAGACCCACGTTTTTTCCATAATTTTCAACCAACAAGCGGGGAGGTAACAGGTAAAGACCCTCGGTCGATTCTTTATAACAACACCGCTGTTTCTATTTTATATGATGACGGGGGTTTCGTCAAGCGAGAGCAGTGCGGGCCACTTCGAGAGGTACCGAGTTCAGCGTGTGCCAGAAGAGGATGTTTTCACCCCTGCCCCAGCCTTCCCGGGCTCTCCCGATGAGACAGGCCATCGCCTTTGCGGTGTAAGTCGTATCCAGGGTGATCCCCTCCTCAGCTTCTACGATCCGGGCTGCTTCTAGCCCTTCAGGTGTTGCCACACCGTACCCACTGCCGGCGAAGCCGCCGTCGACATTGATATGATCCCGTGTGACCTTGACCGGCATTTTTCCGCTTCCGTCGGTAACGATCCTCACCGCGGCCCCGGCGAGAGTCCTGGTCACAAAAGCATTTGAAAAAATCCGCGCGGCTACCCGGACACCTAGGATTCGGCACTTCTTCTCCGCCATCGCCGCACCCGCAGCAAGCCCCGCGGCTGTCCCGCCGGTTCCGTGGGGGAGAACGATCACATCGGGTAGAGGCACCAGACCCGCATCTACCTGCTCGAGGAGTTCGAAGTAAGCGTTGACGTATCCGAGGATGCTCGTCGAGGATGTTCCACCGGGCGGGAGAATGACGAGACGTCTGGCCGGAGTCCTTGTGAGGTAATTCTTCACCAGCTTTGGAATGAGAAACACAGGCCCTGAGAGCACCTCTACATTGTTGGACAGGTCCATCTCGAGGGAAACGGCATCATCATTCGCGACCACACCCTTCATCCTGAAAAGCAGTAGATGGAATCCAAGCCCCAGCACCCGGGCGTAGACAGCACAGGCGAGTGTCCAGTTGGAAGAAATGGGGCCGTAGGCCTTGACCGTTACGCTTTTCTGTCCGGAGAGCCCGGCAAGCAGGTACTCGAGTTTCCTCACCTTGTTCCCACCATGCAGCTCTCCGCTTGTATCATCCCTCTTTATCCATAGGGACCGGAAACCGAGACGCTTCTCGAGATTCCTGAGCCTCTCGACGCCGGTGGGAAACACCCCGAGCGAAACGTGTTCAACTCTCCGGGCAAGGTCCGGATACATCGAAAACAGCGGGTGATCTTCTACAGTGGCCATTTTCCGGGATTCATGATCCTGTTGGGATCCATCAGACTGCTGATACCGTTCATGAGCTTTCTAAATGCAGGGTCCATTCTCTCTGCGAGTAGCCGGTAGGCCCATGCCGGAGTTTTGTAGGGTATGAATCCGAGCTCGACTACCTTGTCGAAGAGCTCCCGATTGAGCCGCCGCACTCTGCCGACCTCTTTCGGGTCACTTTTGTCGAACATCATGATGAACCTGAGAACGATGTAGTGTCCGCCCCACATCGGCCTCGAGACGACTATCGGGGGCATTCCGTTTTTCCGGAGCGTGTCCATCCCGAGCTTGACACCCTCGGCCCACCCCGACACGGGTCCGTAGGTCCCGAGCCAGGTCAAACCCTCGCCTTCGTGGTCGATGAGAAAATCGAGCCTCGTCGGGAAATCGGCGAACCGGGAAAACGACGGCTCGATCTTCACCAGATCCTTCACATTGAGAGGGAGTTCAACCGCCATCCCCTGGCTCTTGAGTCCCGATACGATCTCCTCGAGGTACGAGAATTTCTCGTTTCTGATTGCTTCCCTGTCCGAGGAGGCAGAGACGTACACGAAGAAGAGCGGTTCGGCGGGATCACGATAGAGGGGTTTATTCGTGCCGAAGAGGAGCTTACCCAGCGGCCAGGAGAGGATACCGAGATCGTCGGGAATTTCGGTTTTTCCGAGTCCGGTGAAGAGGCGCTCGGTGACATCGAAGTCATTGCAGAGGATGAAGTACCGTTCTTCGAACCGTGGCTTCGGCCACAGCTGGATTGCCCCCTTGGTGACCACTCCGGTGGTCCCGAACGCGTTCACGAACAGCGATGAGAGATGCGGGAGCGGCGGCTCACCGTGCCAGCTCTCTACCACAGCCGACGAACCGGTGCGCACGACCTCTCCCCCGGGCAGAACTGCTTCGAGACCGTTGATCCAACGGCTCATCGATCCGTAGCGGAACGAGAGGTTGACGAGCCCGTCCATGAGGCAGTTTGCAAGAACCGACACGTCCGGCGGCGCGAGAGAGTAACCGAATCTCAACTCGGGATGGTTCTTCTCCAGATGGGTGTGCACGTCTTCCTGGGTGACGCCTGGCTCGATGACCATGTAAAGATCCCGGGGATTGACCTCGAGTATCCTGTTCATCCTTCTCAGGTCCAAGAGAAGCCCGCCGCGCTCGGGGATCGCGAGCCCGCCCAGGTTCGTGTTGTAGACCCGCGGAACGACCGGTACCTTCAACTCATCGGCAACCGCTAGGCACTTCGAGACATGCTCTGTAGTTTCCGGAAAAACCACGATCTCCGGCGGGTGAGGATCATTCTCTGTTGTGTCCGAGGCATACTCGATGAGGGTAGCACCGGCGGTCTCTACCGAATCGTCTCCCACGATCCCGGTTAGCCGGTCCCGCAATTCCTCAAGTCTGCTGTCCTCGATTTTGTCCATATTACTACTCCCGGCGGCTTTTCGGTATTCTGAGCAGCCCGAGCATCCTGAGCGCGCCGATCAGGTTTCCCCCAACCCTGATCTCACCCTTGAGGTATGGAAGTACCACACCTCCTCCGAGGAGGACCCGCAGCAGGCTGTTTAGGTCCCCTTCGACGGTTATCCCAGGCTTTTCTTTACAGATGGGACTCACACAGATCCCATCACCACTCCTGTATATGAAAGCCTCCATACCCCCGGCTTTCACCCCCACACCTCTCTCGAAACAGCTGGAAAGATGTGCTCCGGTCTTCCCCCCACTGTTCTTTTTAAGCAGGCTCCTGAGAAAGTAACAGGTGAGATTGGCCTTTTCCTCATCCTCGATCCAGACATCTTGCTCTGCCGGGCTTTTCCCCGCGCCTAAACCCGATTCCTGAACCATCGCACCGTCCTTTCGAGAACTTCCCGGTATGGTTTGTGTGTGTATCCCAACTCATCCCGGGCCTTCGAGATGTCGTAGTATCCGTACCTGCCAATATATGTCCGCGCATTCCTGAAAGTAAAGAGCGGCGGTTTGCCGGTGAAGCGGGAAATGTTCTCGAGCAGAAGCCCCGCAGCCATGGCCATACCTCTGCCAAGCCTGATCCGCGGCGCCGACCGGCCGGTAATCTCTGCGAGAGTCTTCATCAGATCGAGAACACTGATGTTGTCACCGCCGATGATGTAACGCTCGCCGTCTCTCCCTCGTTCCCCGGCAAGCAGGTGACCGCTGGCAACGTCATCGACGTCGACGATGTTGGCGCCACCCTCGTAATAGACCGGAGAACCCAGCTTCACAAACTGCCTGACGAGGGAGTTCGACGGAGTCGGTTTGAAGTCTCCCGGCCCGAGCACGAGTCCCGGATTGATAACACACATGTGTATCCCGAGCCGTTTCGCCATCTCCCGGGCAGCCGTTTCCGAATCGGTTTTCGCGATGACGTACGCGGGAGCGGTACGGTCCTCATTGAAATCCTCCTCGGTCAGCAAGCCTTCAGAGGATCTGCTAAGCCCGATGGCGGCGGTTGAGCTGGTATAGATTATCTTCTTCACCCCCGCTTCGGCACTCTCGCTCACCACGTTCCGGGACCCTTCGATCGCCGTCCTTAGAATCACCGAGTTATCCCGCGCCCACAGCGCGAATACCGCCGCTGCGTGGTAGACGACGCCGCACCCCTCCACGGCACACTTCACCGAATCGCGGTCGAGCACATCACCGTACACCAGCTGGACGGACAGACCCTCGAGCCCGCGAAGGTCGCCGGTAGGACGCACGAAGGCCCGCACGGCCTTCCCCTTTTCGATGAGTTGTCGGACGATGTGAGAGCCAATGTGTCCATTCGCACCGGTCACGAGGGTGAGATCTCTGACGTTCATTTTCCACTCAACCTGTCCACGCCGAGCAGAGCAGGTTTGAAACCGGGATCCATGGCGAGGGCTCTCCGGTACAGCTCGATAGCTTCCGATTTTTTTTCGAACTTCTCGAGATACCGGCCCACTTTGGTGAAAAGGATCGGGTTGGCCATCCCTCCGGCAACGGCCTTGCGGTACTGTTCGAAGGCTTCCCTTCCCCTGCCCTGTTTTTCCAGAACCACTCCGAGGTTGAAATGGGCAAGGGTCGTTTCCTCGTTGCGTTCGATGAGCCCTCTCAGAATATCTTCTGCTCCTGCGGCATCACCCTGTTTGAAAATTGCATTCGCAAGATTGATGTTAACCCTGGGTTCATCGGGGTGCTCCCGGGACAGCTCCTCCAGCAGAGCGACCGCCGCTGCCTGATCCCCCATGTTGATGTAGGCAGCACTGAGGTTGATCCAGCCCTCGACATTCTCCGGATAGATGGAGAGAAATTTACGGTACGCTTCTACCGCTTTCGCGTAATCTCCCGCAGCCTGGTAAGCGGAACCCTCCATGAGGGATATCGCTCGAAGCCCGGGCACCGAAGTTCTGACCCTGCCATAATAGAGAAGCGCCTCCTCAACTCTCCCGGCCGTCTGCAGGCCGGCACCTGCGAGGAACTGGTTCACCGGGTCATCGGGCGATTCTTGCGCAGCCCGGATGCGGTCTTCGAGCTCTTCGGGTGTACACTCGCCGCTCAACGCGCTGAGAAGCAGGAGTACTGCATTCTGTGCTTCCTTGCTTTGAAACTCGCCGTCTGCTTCGATAAACTTTCGCAAGCCCTGGGCGGCCCGGTGCTGCTCGACGTAGAACGAGGCGATGTTCTGGAGGTAGGGCTCGTTGTCCCTCCCTTCGAAGAGCAGTCTGTCCCAGTAGGTGACAGCCTCATCTATCTGTTCCATACTGACGAGGAGTAGTGCGGTGTTATTGAGAGCCTTCGAGTATCCGGGATCCAGCTCAATCGCACGCTTGTAATATGAAAGGGTGGCTTCGCGGTCTCCTTTCTGTAATGCATAGAAGCCGAGCTGGAAAGCCACCCAGGGATCCTCTGACCCCAGATCATA
>CAZZKG010000057.1:14514-21523 GCA_964654825.1 uncultured Gemmatimonadota bacterium
TACCCACGGCGATGAGCTTCCCCGGGAGAAGAAGACCAGCCGTGGTGATGGCGACAGCACCCGGCAGATGTACGATGAGCCCTTTCCCGTAGATATTTCTTTCACCGTCCTCGTTTCGGATTTTGAGAATGTCAGTGAGAAAAAACACTACGAATACCGTGAGAGAGAGAAAGACGGGGAATACGCTGGGAGTGAGATTGCCTGCCAGGATGGTGAATCCGAGGAGGAAACTCGCGACTGATCCTGCGGCGGTGACGAGAGAGCTCACGACCGGAATACGGAACGCAGAAAAAGGAGAGACACGTCCAACCACTTCGAGGAAGAGGAGTACAGCAATCCAGACGAGGACAGGGTAACTCACCGCAGCCGTGAACACCAGTGAAATGATGAGTGAGATGAGAATGACATCCCGGGGATCATAATCCAGGTCGGTGTCTTCGATTGCTCCGCGCCTCCTCGAGGAAACCATCCTGAGGGCGTGAGCGAAGAGAACGACACCCAGAAGCGACAGGGACACCACCTTCACAATCAGCAGATCCCTGATATTACCCGAAATATCATAGAGCGGCGTCGAGGGCAGAAACATCCGCCACCCGGCAACGAGGCCGAAACCGGCCATCAGTAGATAGTGGACATACCGCAGCCAATCGAGACTCAGGATCAGTTTCCATACCTTTCGTGAATTCTGGATGACGAGCCAGATGGTGAAAAGGGAAGAAACCAGGACAAGCTGGTAGGGTGCCAGGGCTGCGACAACCGCCTGTGAGAAGTTCTCGAAGAAATAACTGTCCTGGAAGACCAGCGTCCGTGAGTCGAGGATCCGGGGTGTGATGAGCGAACTCACCGCGATGTAGAGTGTCGGGAGAGCGAAGAAACAGAACGAGAAGAATGAAATGACGAACGGAGTCAAGAGCGTCCGCACGACACTCCTCGATTTTATGAAAACGTAGGCCGCCGAGAGGACGCAGGCGAGCGTAATTTCCAGTCTGATTCCGACGGTGGTGCCCTTCAGTTTGACGAACGGATTACAGAAGTTGACGTATGTCCACCAGAACCTGCCTTTCTCATAGCTGACATACCCGATTGTTTTCCGTTCACCACCACCACCAGCCGACATAACCAGATCGAGAACGGGCGGGATCAAGATGAGCAACCAGAGATACAGCATGAGTCTCGATATTTTCTCGATTCGCTCTCCCGAGCAGAGGGAGAGCAGTACGGTCAGCATGAGAAACGCGATGAGGAAATTGAAGGGGTAGTGCACCACGTATGTTCCGAGCGGCTCTAACGTACCGGTGCTCGAGAACGATTCGAGCAGATTTCGGATGGTGATGATCGAGAAGAAAAGAAGGAGGAACGTCCGGAAGGATATTCCCTTATCTTCGAGGCGAGACCAGAGGCTCATACCCCGCTGCCAGATATTCTGTATGAGCATATATTCCTGCTCCTCCGGAATTGTTATCAGTGATAATAGAATGAGATGCGTGTTTTGTCAACTAAGTGGTAGGAAAGACTGATGTGGAGATGAATTCCGGTCCAGCACCTTATCCATCGCCGAGTTCCTCACATCGGTGTCTGATGGTCCTGGCTTCTACCAGAAATATCACCTCTTCACATATGTTCGTGGAGAGGTCGGCGATGCGCTCGAGGTTTTTGGCGATCATGGAGAGATCCATCGCCCGCTGGATGTTCTTCGGATCTTCTATCGTGTAGGTTAAGAGCTCGCGGTTGATCTGATTCTCGAGCTCATCGACGGTATCATCACTTTCGCAAACGGCTCTGGCCAGAAGCACGTCCCTGTTCACAAAAGCATCGAGTGAATCCCTCACCATGTTCTGCACAAGATTCGCCATGCGCGGTATATCGATCAGGGGTTTGAGGGGAGAGACGGCGATCAGCAGTTGTGCCTTCTCTGCAATGTTTACCGCGTGGTCCCCCATCCGTTCGAGGTCATTGTTCATCTTGATCGATGCGATGAGCAGCCTCAGATCCACAGCGACGGGCTGATGCCGCGCAAGGATAGACATGCACTGATTATCCACTTCGATCTCGAGCTCGTCGATCAGTTTGTCTTCCTCGATCACCTCCCGTGCGAGGCTTCCGTCGCGCTCGGTGAGTGAACGGATGGCCTTTTTTATCGACAGTTCGACCATCCCGGCCATTTTGACGAGGTCCTGAATCAGAGCTTTGATCTCAATGTGAAGATGGCGTTCCATGATAGTATCCCTCTCAGATTGTTGATGGGGTTCAGGATTTTACTCGTCGCAAGTCTCTGGTTACCCGAACCTGCCGGTTATATAATCTTCCGTCAGCTTCTCCCGGGGATTGGTGAATATCTTCTGAGTGACATCGTATTCGATGAGTTTACCAAGCCAGAGATATGCTGTCCAGTCCGATATACGTGCAGCCTGCTGCATGTTGTGTGTCACGATGATGATGGTATAGTCCTTTTTCATCTCCAGGATGAGTTCTTCGATCTTCGCCGTCGCTATGGGATCGAGCGCCGAGCAGGGTTCATCCATCAGAACGATCTCGGGTTCGACCGCGATGGTCCGGGCGATGCAGAGGCGCTGCTGTTGTCCTCCTGAGAGTCCCGGAGCGGATTCTCCGAGCCTGTCTTTCACTTCATCCCACAGAGCCGCTGCCCGCAGACTCCGCTCGACGATATCGTCCAGTACATCCTTCCTTTTTATTCCGACGATTCGAGGTCCATAGGCAACGTTCTCATAGATGGATTTGGGAAAAGGATTCGATTTCTGGAATACCATACCAACCCGTTTTCTCAGCTCGGTGACATCCATCGAGTGATCATAGATGTCCATACCGTCCAGGAGAACATTCCCCTGGATATGCGATCCATCGATCAGGTCGTTCAGCCGATTGAAACATCTCAGGAGTGTGCTTTTCCCGCATCCGGAGGGGCCGATGAAAGATGTGACCTGGTTACGCGGGATCTGGAGGTTGATATTATCCAGGGCCCACCCCAAGCCGTAACTGAAATAGAGGTTCTCGATCCGGATCGCGGGTTTGGTGAACGACGACTCCACCAGTTTACTCTTGCCGGTTCGGGATGTCTCATCGAGTGATGGATGAAGCTCTGCGTCCTCTCTCCGGTCTTTCCATTTCGAATGATCCATTACCTCATCCATGATTTCTCCAGAGTCTTTTTTGTGTTAAAACGCCGAATAGGACAATTTCTTCCGTAAATGATTTCTGACGGCAATCGCGACTACATTCAGGAGTAGAACGATTAAAAGGAGAAGCAGCGTGGTCGAGTAGACCATGGGTATCGCGGCCTCTACGTTCGGTGACTGGAATCCAACGTCATAAATGTGAAATCCGAGGTGCATGAATTTTCTCTCGAGATGAATGTATGGCGCATAACCATCGACCGGCAGAGAGGGAGCCAGCTTCACCACTCCCGTTATCATGAGCGGTGCCACCTCCCCTGCCGCTCTCGCGACGGCGAGGATCAGACCGGTCAGGATGCCAGGAAGGGCACCGGGGATGACGATCCGCCGGAGAGTTTCGAATTTCGTCGCGGCTAGAGCAATGGAACCTTCCCGAACTTCTCTGGGAACGGCGGCAAGACCCTCTTCCGTTGCCACGATCACAACCGGTACGGTCAAAAGCGCCAGCGTCAGAGAAGCCCAGAGGATCCCACCGGTCCCGAAGGTCGGTGTGGGCAGGGCTTCCCGGAAGAAGAGCTGATCAAGAGTGCCGCCAATTGCGTAGATGAAGAACCCGAGCCCAAAGACCCCGTACACGATGGAAGGTACACCCGCGAGATTGTTCACAGCGATACGTATCGCCTGCACCCACGGCCCCTGTTTTGCATACTCGTTCAGGTAGATGGCGGCCATGACTCCGAGTGGCACAACCGCCACGCTCATGATCATAACAAGAAGAACCGTACCGAAGATAGCCGGAAAAATACCGCCTTCGGTGTTCGACTCCCTTGGTTCACTCGAGATGAATTCCCATGCCTTACTCAGGTAGAATCCCACTTTGCCGATCACGCTCATATCATTCGGCCGATATATTCTCACGATGTTGAAGATCGATACATCTTTTTCACGTCCATCAGCCGTGATCAAACCAATCGTGTACCTCCGGGAGCTCTCATACAGAACGGCGAGTGCTTTCTCCTCTGTATTGTATCTGGACCGGTAGTGCTGTATTCGATCATTTATTTCCGTTATCCGTCTCCTGACCTCCGTCCGTGTCGTATCGGCATTTATTGATAGCTTCCTGATCCCGAGGCGGAGATTTTCGAGATGATAGTTAATATCACCGATCCTGTCTTCTTCGATCTCCTCGATTTCTTTATGAAGTTTCTGCATTTCTTCCATGAAGCTCTCGATTCCCGACCACGCTTTTCCGAGATCGGTCTCTTCTGTCCGTCCATCGACCTTGAGTGATTTGAAAAAACCGTAGAAGTTCCCCCACTCCGTCCGCTCCAGGGCAAGGGCATCTTCCGGATGAGACCTGGATCCGATGTCCGACTCTTCGATCCACCTGAAATCGAGCGGATACAGGTCCCGATTGCCGGTTTTCACTCTCAACCGGTATCGTTCACTCCCACTGGTTCCGGATTCGAACTGCGGTATCAGTTCGCGATCCCACACTTCACCGAGGACCTGCCTGCCATCTTTCAGGTGCAGCAACACCAGATCGGCGGGCCAGAACTGTCCCAGGCCTTTTACGAGAATCAGGGTGATGAATCCGAGAATCATCAGGAGGCTGAACGCGAGCGCCCCTCCGGTGAGCCAGACAAATGGATCTCCACTTTTCCAGAACCTTCTCATGGGACTCCTCTGTCTACAGCTTCTGGTACTTTTTCCGGACGCGCTGCCTCACGATCTCGGCGAATGTGTTTACGAGAAAAGTGATGAAAAACAGAAGCAGTGCCGTCAAAAACAACACTCGGTACAGGGTCCCGCCATGGGGGGCCTCCGGTATTTCAACAGCGATGTTCGCCGATAGCGTCCTGAACCCGTTGAATATGTTCCAGTCCATGATGGGAGTGTTGCCGGTAGCCATCAGGACGATCATGGTCTCTCCCACCGCCCTGCCGAAACCGATCATGACCGCAGACAGTATCCCGGCGAGAGCCGCGGGCAGGACGACGCGTACCGCCGTCTGCCACCGGTTCGCACCCAGCGCCAGCGATCCCGAAATGAGATGACGTGGGACATTGGAGAGAGCATCCTCTGATATGGTGTAGATTATGGGGATAACCGCGAATCCCATGACGAATCCCACGACCAGGGCGTTACGCTGATCGTACCTGAATTGGGCGGTGTCGTAGAGCCACTGGGTGAAATTCCCTTCGAACAACATGCGTTCCAGTGCGCTGCTTAACTCGAGACAGGCCCAGATCCCCAGGATTACCACAGGTAGCAGTATGGCGACTTCGATCCCCGGCCGAAATCTCCCGCGATACTCCACCGGCAGAAACCTCCAGAAAAACGCGAAGAAGAGAAAAAGAAGCGGTAGCACGATAAACAAAAGCAGAACCCCCGGTACAACCTCCTCTATGATGGGGGCGAGCCACAATCCGGCCAGGAAACCGAGCACGACACTCGGTAGCGCCGCCATGATCTCGATGACAGGTTTGACGTAACTCCGGAAGAGCGGGTGCATGAACTGAGATGTGTAGAGAGCCGAAAGAATCGCCAGCGGGACCGCGAAGATCAGGGCGTAAAAAGTACCCTTCAGACTGCCGAAGATGAGAGGTACCACACTCAGTTTGGGTTCGAAATCATCTGTCGCGGCGGAGGATTGCCAGACATATTCCGGCCTCTCGTAACCCTCGTACCACACTTTCCCGAAAAAAGCCTTGAAGCCTGCTTCAGGATGAGGGTTGTCGATCTCCCAGTGGTTCAGAGTCCCCAGAGTATCGATCGAAATAACGCCATCGGCTTTCGGAGCGAAGGTGATGAGTGATAAACCCCGACTCCCGCCCGGGTCGGTGAATTCGGCCAGGGTACGTTCCGATGTAGTGTACTGGAGGAGAAGGTTCCCGCGCTCATCCACTGATATGAACCCCTTCCCACGGGCCGAAGGAGCGATGAGTTTCACCGCACAGGGGTGCGAACGCATCCGGTGAATCTTCGTCAATCTCCAGCCCCTGACGGCCGTTGAATCCCGAACGAGAGTATATGCCGAGACGCCGCCTTCCTCATCACCCGCCAGGAGGGTTCTGTCACCGATCAGAAAATCGAGGACCGTGATACCGATCCCCTCCTTCTGTACAGCTCGCAGGGAGCTCACAAATTTCGGATCACGGTCGGGATAGATATTCCAGTGATAGATCCTGCCGTCATCCGTGCCGAGGAACAGGTTTCTGATCCCTTCATCCAATGCGAGCGAAAGCGGCTGACCGGACCACTTCCTCTCCAGCTCATACCGTGCCGTGGAGATATCTCCTTCATCGAACAGGCTTTCCTCCACATTCCGAATGAACAGGAGAACCGAACCGGACTCGGTAACACCTGTAACGCATATACTCTCCTCTATGTTTCCGGCAAAAGCAAGCTCCCTGATGGACTCGTTTTTTTCACTCAGGTCGAGAACCAGGTCTTCTGAGACGACCGGCCGGTAGCTACGCTCCCCCTCGAAATATAGAGGGTTGAAGGTTACTGTCAGGACGACGACAGTCCCCGAGGCGGTCCCGAGGGCAACCCGGGAACCATCTATCGACTGCCACACCGATTTCACCTTCTCACCCTGGATGGACTCGAGATTAACAGTCTCGAGTGGTTTCCCATCACCGACCGAGAAAAACCTGAAGCTTCCGTCTTCCGTTATCACATACCCGATTTCCCGGTTTTCCTCCATACCGACAGCGACCGGATGTGATCTGCCTCGTGGTGTATCGGGAACAATCCCGGATACGGGGAAACTCCTCAACAGAGTGACAGAAGCAGGACGGAAAAGAGGCCAGACTTCCATGGTGATGAAGAGAAGAATGGCCAGGATGCTGGCGATGACGGCGAATCCTCCG
>CAZZKG010000058.1:0-20635 GCA_964654825.1 uncultured Gemmatimonadota bacterium
GGCTGGACGAGGACGAGCTCTATCACGTCATGGACATCCTTCACGAGCACTTCTACGTCAAGAAGGCCCCCCCTTCGAAGACGGCTTCTACAGCAATCCTCAGACGAACCTCAGAGATCGGGTTCAGGATTACGTGGGGGACTATGTGGGTGATAACTCACCCGGAACAAACACCGTTCTCGCGTTGTGGGACAGTGAATCAGGACAGGTGATGCCCACCCTGCGATCGGATACCCGTGTCTTCGCGATCGACCACAGGAATCCTCGAGACTATGACGTGAGGAAGTTCCTCGATGAGATGAGCGGGAACGTCGAGCTGTCGTGTCTGATCTCGGCTTACTTCGTCCGGGCGTATATCATCGAACTCGCATACGGGACGAAGCGGTTTTTCCAGCACACATTTTTCGGAAAGGGATCCCCGGCCGAGGCTGGAGGTCAGAGGCTGCTCGAATTCGATGGTACCCCGAATCATGCCTATGCCGCTCTGTCCGCGATGACTGCGCAACTGAGGGATGCCGATTTCGATGAGGTGTACTGTATAGAGGGCGGTTTCTGGCCGGATACGCGTACCGTCAAGTCATACACGTTCCAGCGACCTGAAGGTCCCGTCTCGATCCTGTATGATTATGCTGAAGATGATACATTCCCGATACTGAATGTCGATCTCGATCCGGCATACCTCTCCGCCTCTGATATGATGGGGAACACGTTCACTCTGGACGACAACGGATCGGGAGGGTTTCTCCTGCAGCTTTCGAACCTGCCGCAGTACATCGAAGGAGACGGGCAGGTGGTGGACTTCGACACGCTCACCGTCGCGCTCGAAGAAGCGCTCAATCCCTTCTGATCGAATCGAATGCCCCGATTGCTCAGCCGGCGACCCAAGGTCCGTAATACGTGTACACTTTCCTTGGAACGACAGGAAGGCGGGATGCGAACGAATCCTCCTCCATTCACTTTCCTCATTTTTCCATTGCCTCCGATGAATAAAATGGTAATCTATGTGTATCACTATCGTGAGAGGGGTGAATAGGACAACTTAAACAAGCTATGGAAGAGAGTGAAGCCATAACGAAATGTCAGAAGGGTGAATCCGAGGCATTTGGATTCCTGGTGGAGAAGTACAAGAGACGTGCCTATTTTACGGCTCTCGCCCTCGTCGGTTCACATGATGACGCCCTCGACCTGTCTCAGGAAGCTTTTGTCCGAGCGTATCGATCTATCGGAAAATACAATACGAGATACCGGTTCTTCACCTGGTTGTACAGGATCCTCCGGAATCTGTGCCTCAACCATCTGAGAAACAACAGAAGGAGGGCCGAGATTCTACAGGAGGCCGGTGACAGCGTCACGGGAAAGAATCCGGAGAATCCGTCTCTCCTCGTCGAGAGAGACGAAGTGAAGGAAGCCGTGTGGAGCGCGTTATCGGATCTCAAAGCTCACGAACGGGAGATCATAATCCTGAGGGATTTTCAGGAACTATCCTACAGAGAAATCTCAGATGCTCTCGACTGTCCGCTCGGGACCGTGATGTCGAGACTCTTTCACGCACGGAAAGCATTGAATGATAAGCTGGGAAAATACTTATGAAATCCGAAATGACCGATACCGAACGCGAGAGGTTCAACCTGCTCCTGATGAAGGCGCTCGATGGAGAGCTGTCGGGGGAGGAGAAGAGCGAGTTCGAACAGTTCGTCGAGCGTTTTGACTGGTGCAGGGATGAGTTGAACAGGTATTCGAGACTCAAGGAGGTTGTCATGTCGATAAGTTTTAAAGATCCTCCCGGTGAAGTGTGGGACGGCTACTGGATGGATGTGTACAACAGGATAGAGAGAGGTATCGGCTGGATCCTGCTCTCCATCGGGTGCATCATCCTGGTCACCTACGGCGTATTTCATATCGTCGAATCTGTTATCCACGATCCGGAGCTGGGATTGATAGTAAAAGGTGCCATCCTTGCCGCTATTGCAGGTCTAGTCATCCTGTTTATATCCACGGCGAGAGAAAAACTGTTTGTCAGGAAGAGAGACAGATACAGGGAGGTCAAGAGATGATTATCAGTTCAACGGATGAAGTAGCCGGAAAAAGAATCGTAAAAACCCTCGGTCTCGTCAAAGGAAGTACCATCAGAGCACGCCACCTGGGGAAAGACATACTCGCTCTCCTCAAAAACATCCTGGGAGGTGAGATAGAGGAGTATACCAAGCTCATGGCGGAATCGCGCGAGCAGGCAATGGACAGGATGAGCGAATCGGCAGGGGAACTGGGCGCGAACGCAATCCTGGGAGTCCGTTTCTCAACGAGTTATGTAATGGCCAATGCCGCCGAGATACTCGTGTACGGTACCGCCGTTGTTGTAGAATAAAATAAACATTTCGGATGAACACCCGAACCAGAATGTGCCGCCAGGTGTTGTGCTTCCTCATGTATTGGATACCAGAAGATGGTTGACAAATCGTACGTGAGAAGTTATTCTACTTGATAACTTTCCACCTCCTGACCGGTACATAATGGCGATTGGAATTCGCGAAAGAGCGTCCATACTGTTAGCAGGACGGTCAAGGGCAACGTCCATCGCATCAGAGTCTCTGCCTGTCTCGGCCATTCTTCAAAATCCGAAGCGAATCCTCCTCGTACCCGGGCATCATATAGAAGATGTCATTCTGATCGAATCGTTCGTTTCGTCGATTCACGCTCGTTACCCCGGCTCATATTGTGCCATCGTGACCCACGAAAGGTTTTCACCCCTTGTCTCACAGATCAAAGGTTTTGGCAGAGTGTATACCACTTCCCTCGATTCCCGAAAGAGGAGCACGCGGGAATTAGAGAAATTGATTCGTGATCTCTCGGAAGATTCCTTCGACATCGCTTTTGCTCTCTGCTACGATCCTGATCCGTATGTGGGGGCTGTGGTTTCACGGTCCGGAGCAAAGTTGAAAGTCGGGTTCGAGGAGCTCGAGGACAATTCGTATGCTCTACTCAATGTCGTGGTGAGAGTTGATACCTCCGGGGATTCATACCGGACCAAATTCCAGAAGCTATTCTCTCTCATCGATCTGGGAGAATCAGCACCCGGATTCCGTCCGAATCTGCTCAAAGATCGGGAACGATCGAGAGGCGCTCTCGACTATCTGAGAGACAGACATGGTGAGCCGGTGATAGGCTTCTTTTTCGATCAACTCGACTCCCTCGAGAAACTGAAGAGGGATGAGGTTGTCGGGATTCTTGATGCGGTCCTCGGGAGAAGGAGTGAGAAATGCATCATCGCCAGCCCCGGTGCCGATGAGAAAGAAATCAGGGCCTATCTGTCCGAAGGTGTGCGGTTTCTGGATGGATCCTCTATCCTCAAAACTGTCGAAATCCTGGCAGATTGCTCCTGGGTCATAACAAATTCACTCGGATTCTCTGTGCTCACGGCAGGTCTCGGGTCGAGGGTGATATACCTCGGGACACCCGCCCGGCTGCAGAAATATCCGGTGAGTGGTATCAAGTCGATCTCGTTTCTCTCGATCGCTACCGGAAAATCGTTTCAGAACAGTCTTGTGAGATTGATGGAGAAGAAATCCCCCGGTGAATAAGGAGAGAGCCTGAGGTGAATCCTCTGGAAATTTTTAAAAGATCTTCTCTGCGAGGAACGGATGGTGTGAAGTATCTCTGGGAGAATTTCCCGAATGTTCCTTTCTTCGAGGTCCCTTTTCCGGTCGAGAGGGACATGGGGTGCAAGCTTCCTCTCCTCACGGAAGCTTCTGATCCGAAATTTCTCCACCCGTACCTGCGGATTTACAAGGCATTATCATCCACCGGGAGCCTCGAATCCGGAAAAAAGCTGCTTGTCCTCGGTCTGACGGAAAACGGTGAGCGGGTGAGAAAAGTATCAATCAATATCTCAATCGTGCTTGCCTTCGAAAAGATGAAGGTAAATCTTATCGATCTCGATCTGGATGCACCGGCACTGCATCGTCTCCTCGGGATGCGCAATCTCGAAGGGCTCATGGATCACCTGTTTCTGGGGACTCCGGTTACCGATATTGTCCGTCATACCAATATCCCTGATCTATCACTGATTACCACCGGCAGGCATATCGAGTTCAATTCCATATTGCTGAGGGATATTTCCTGGTCGAGTGTGATTGATGAACTCACTCCCGCGGGGGGTATCGCTCTCGGTGTTTACTCCGGTGAAGGAACGTTCGATGTGAACCGGATCATACCGTGTTTCGATGGGGTTATCCTCTTCTTCTCCGATCAGTTCTCCATTCCCATCCAAACGAGGAAGTGGCTTAAAAAACTGAAGAAAACAAACCGGATCTCCGGCATCATCTGGTCACAGGACATCCTGATCGATTCATCCAGCAGGGATAATAGGGACAATCTAGCGATGGTCGGGAGCAGGATATCTGCATCTGAGCAAAAGAACTCTCCCGGTGAACGACCGGCGCTGGACATACCGCCGGGTAATGAAGAACATACTGCGTCTTCTGGAGGCTCAATGACTGAGAATGGACAAGAATCAGACGAGAAGACTCAACCCACTCCCGAAACCGGGGATGATCCCGTGGTGACCCCCGAGTCCGGGAAAAAAGTGAATTTATCCAGGAAAAGTGAGAGGAAAGGATTCGAACTTCTTGGGCCCATACTCGTCATTTTTTCTGTGTTTGTCGTGATTCTTGCCGCACTACTGTGGTGGAGTGGTTACTTCGATGGACGCAGAGATGTGATCGTTCTCAATCAGGAGGAAGTCCAGCAGCACGCCGCTGGTGATGTGGAGATTCCTGGTGCACCGGAGTCAGCCTCCGAAGAGACACCCGTGACAACACAAGCAGAAGTGCCGGTGACAACACCCGATGAGGGTGTTGTCGAAGAGACCGAGGTGGCTGCTGCTGCCCCGCTCGCTGTACCTGCTTTCACTCCCGTAGGCATGTTCTTCTCTATCAATATCGCTTCATACACCGATCCGGAGTGGGCGAAATTGGGTCTGGACAAACTTGCAGGGAAGGGCCTCGACACCTATCTTGTTCCGGTGGATATCAGCGGGAAGGGGACCTGGACAAGGCTCATGGTGGGATCATACCCCGACAGGACACAGGCAGATGCCGAGTTGAGGAGGCTCAAACAAAACGGCGTTCTGGAGGACGGCCGGGTGGTCCGGACACCTTTTTCATATCTGGTTGGAGAGTGGGGGACGAGGGGGGAAGCCCGAAATGCCATGACACCTCTCCTCGGTCATGGATTGTTCCCGTACATGATCGCACACGAGGAAGGAGGTGTGGGGAAATACAGGGTCTATATCGGGGCCTTCGAGGGAAGGGATCAGGCTGCATCACTGGAAAAAATTCTGAAGGCGAACAATTTACATCTCGAGCTGGTTGAGAGAGAAGCATAATTGTCTTTGCATTCGTTCGAGTTTGATGTGTTCATACAGGCGGTTATCGGACACCCTATCTGATCAGGAGGAGAATTGAAGCTACTGCGGCTGGAGCTAAACGGGTTCAAATCATTTCCCAGGAAAACCACGTTGGAGTTTCACAGGGGAATAACGTCGATCGTCGGTCCGAACGGCTGTGGGAAAAGTAATATCGTGGATTCGATCAGATGGGTCCTGGGGGAACAGAATCCTCGCTCACTGCGTGGTGAGCGGATGGATGATGCGATATTCAAAGGGACCACAACCCGCAAACCGCTGGGCCTGGCAGATGTCACCATCACTCTTTCCAATGAGAACGGTGAGCTCCCCGTTCCGTACCAGGAAGTCTCCCTGACCCGGCGGCTTCACAGGTCCGGGGAGAGTCAATACCTGATCAATAAAAACCAGATGCGGCTCAAGGATATCACTGATCTCATATCCGGTACGGGTATCGGTCTCAGCGAGTATTCCCTTATCGATCAAAAGCTCGTTGACACCATTCTTGATGATTCCACCAACAACAGGCGCGAACTTATCGAAGAGGCAGCCGGCATAGCTTCGTATAAGAGGAAGAGACATCTTGCCAGGAGAAAACTCGAGGCTGTAGAGAACGATCTCAGACGACTTGGAGATATCGTCAGTGAGGTAGAACGCACCGTCGGCAGCCTGGGCAGGCACGTAAAAAAAGCTCGGCGATACCAGGCGTATCGAGAAAAGCAGAAGGAGCTCGATCTCCTGCTCACATCCAGGCGGCTTTCGCTTCTGTCACGTGAGAACCAGGAAGTTTCGGGCCGTCGTGGTCAGATGGAGGAACGAGTACGGGAGTACAGATCACTTGTCGAGGAGAGGACCAGGAAAATAGCCGAGATCAGAGAACTGGTTGCGAAACTCGAGGAGGAGACGAGAAAGAGAAGGCTCGAGATCGACAGCTCACTGGCTCGGAAAAACGAACTCGATGGAGATCTCAGGCTCGCCCGGGAAAGGCTCAGGTTGAGTCGCGAAAGGCTGGGCAGCCTTGGTACCGAACGTGAGGAACTCAAGAAGAAAAAGGCATCTATTCTGGAGGAGAAACAGCGTATCGAGACGAGGTCCGGAGAAGTCAAAGCGGGGCTCGAACAGTCGGAGGAAAGGTTTCGACTGCAGGAGAGTAAAACGAGAGAATTCTCGCGGCGACTCGAAGAAAAACAAACACTCCTCGTCTCGATAGAAAAAGAACTCGAGGAGGATTATCGGACGAGCGTGCGTGAAGAGGCTCGTAAGGTTTCCCTGAGAGAGGATATCGGGCAGTTGATGAAGCGGAAGGCTGAGATGGAACCTCTCCTTGCGGGGGAGTCGGGTGAAGTCGAAAAGATGGCGAAAGAGGGAGACGATCTGGCCGGGGAGATTGAAAAGCTCTCACAGATTGTCGGCACCCTGCAGACCGAACTCAGAGAAACCGAAAAGAAACGTCACGATCTCCTTGTTCGAAAAGATTCATTCACGCGACTGGAAAGAGAGAGCGAGCTTGAGCTCAACAACATCAAGGCACGGCTTGAATCGATGAAGGGTGAAAGTGGAGAAGAGAGGATTTCGAGCGCAGTACGATCCGCGGTGGAGTTCGGCCGGAAACTGGGGAAATCCGTGTGGAGAGCGAGCGACCTCCTCACCGTCAGGCGCACTGCAGGTCCCGGATTCATAGAATATTTCGAAAGGAAAACAAACTGTGTAATCGCCGAAGACCTCAATACGGCACTTCTGCTTGTTTCCGAATTGAAGAAACGGAAGATCGGCGCGTGTTCGATCGTACCTCTGGATATCCCTGTCCCGGATCTGAAAAGCTGCCCCGAACTCGACGGGGCTGTGCCGGCACGTGATCTGGTGGGATGTCAGGAGCGGTTCGTCCCCGTCAGGGACCTCCTGTTCGGAAACATGCAAATCGTACCGCACGATGCTGACATGAGAGAGCTCAGCAGACTGTCAGTGGGGGGGTTGGATTTCATCTCCCGCGACGGCACATTTTTTGTGAGTCGATGCATTCTCTCAGCCGGGAATAATGAGCACCGGTCCGGGGATGCCATCCAGGAACTCAAGATCCAGGGCGAACATCTCATGCAGAAACTTTCCGAGGCCTGTACCGGTCTCGAGGAGGTCGAAGGTTTCATTCAGGAAGTGGAGCGGGGGAAGTCGAAACTCGAGGCTCACCTTCAGGGACACTCATCCGAACTGAGCGGGATTGAGACGAGGGCACATCAGGTCGCGGTCGAACTCGTTTCCCGGAGCAGAGATAAGAACAGACTCAGGAGCGAGTACGATTCTATCATTTCGCTGCTCGAGAAAAAGGGATCCCAGCTGAGAATCGTCGAGGAGACACTGAGCGGGAGGACTGCCAGGCTCGATGATCTCAGAGAGAAGCACGATGAACTCGTTGGTGAGTTCAAGGAACTCAGCGACAGGGAAAAACAGGAGAGCGGGCTTTTAAGTGACTGCAAAATAGATATGGTCGCACTGTCATCACGACTGAGGGAAGTCGAAATTCTCGAGGACAACCTGAGTGCTCAGATCCAGGCATTGGAGTCAGAGTTTGAGAACAGGGAAGTGGAAGAGAAGAATCTCAACGAAAAGATCGAGGGACTCCTGGTTCACATTAAAGATCTCGAGAATGGATTCGAGGCTGAGCGGTTGAGGATAGAAGATCTGAACACGATCCTTCGTGAGAGTGAGAAAAGACTCCGAACCAAGAGAGAAGAGACTGAAAGGGATAGTACAGACATAGAAATGATGAGAGCGGCACTGGATGAACTCCTCCAGGAGCGGAACGATCTCATCATCCGTGAAAAGGAACTTTCCTTAACACTGGAATCTCTGACCAGCAGGATAGAGAACGAGTGGGATATCAAACTCGATCTGGAACAAATTGCGAGTGAAGCGAGCGAGGAAGCGGTTATCGAGGATCTCGAGCAGGAACTTGCTGATATCAAACGGAAGATCCATTTCATGGGTTCAGTAAACATGGCGGCCCTCGAGGAATATGAACAGGAAAAGGAGAGATTTGATTTCCTCACCGCCCAGAGGGCTGACCTTGTTCAGTCAAAAGATGATCTGGAGAAAACCATCAGGAAACTCAACAGGATCGCCAGGGAGCGGTTCCGGGAGACATTCGCCGAAGTGAAAAAGAATTTTACGAGGATCTTCTCGACACTCTTCCGGGGTGGGGAAGCCGGACTCGAGCTCATCAATGAGCTCGATCCTCTCGAGAGCGGCATCAGGATCTTCGCTCGACCGAGAGGTAAAAAAGAGCAGGCCATCGAACTCCTTTCAGGGGGAGAACGTGCACTCTCCGCCATCGCCTTCCTGTTCAGTCTGTATCTCGTCAAATCGAGTCCGTTCTGCATATTCGATGAAGTCGATGCACCACTTGATGACTCAAATATCCTGAGATTTACCTCCATGCTGCGTGAGTACAGTGACAGGACACAGTTCGTGGTCATCACACACAACAAGAGGACGATGGAAGCCGCAGATTATATGTATGGAATTTCAATGGAGGAACCGGGTGTGTCCAAGGTGGTGTCCATCAAACTGAATGGGAACGGTAGGAAAGAGGGCCATCAACAGGAAGAAGAGGTAACGGTCGTTGACGAAGCCGTTGTATAAAATTGCGGTCACATCTCACTTTTCAAGTGCTCACAGTCTGAAAGGGTACGATGGGGCCTGTGAGCGGGTGCATGGACACAACTGGCTTATCCGGGTTATCGTGCTGGCCGATACACTCAATGAGATAGGCATGAGCATCGATTTCAAGGACATATCAACCATTCTGAACCAGATTACGGGGAAACTCGATCACAGAAACCTCGACACTGTCGAAGTATTCAAGGAAATAAATCCAACTGCCGAAAATCTTGCCTCCTATATCTACCGGGAAGTGAAGGAAAACCTTCCGGCCGGGATCTCTCTCGAAGAAGTGGAAGTCTCTGAGACGGACAAGTATTCAGTTTCATATTCCGAATAACATCATGAAAGTCAACGAGATCTTTTTAAGCATCCAGGGTGAATCGACGTATCAGGGTGTGCCATGTGTTTTCATCAGACTCGCAGGGTGTAACCTCAGGTGCAGTTACTGTGATACATCCTATGCTCGAGATCGCGTCGATGGAGAGGAGCTCTCCATCACGGAGGTTCTCGACAGAGTGAGGATCTATTCCTGTTCCACCGTGGAGATCACCGGTGGAGAACCGCTTCTTCAGAAAGGTACGTTCGAACTGGCGGCGAAATTACTCGATTCAGGATACAGGGTGATGGTCGAGACGAACGGTACGATCGATATCTCGAGTCTCGATCCGAGGGTTATTCGGGTGGTGGATATCAAATGTCCGGGGAGCGGTCACACACATGAGATCATGTGGGACAACCTGAAACATTTAGGGAGTGGGGATGAGATAAAATTTGTCATTTCATCCAGGGATGATTACGAATGGGCGAGAGAGATCATCCGTGACAGGAATCTTACCGATCATAACACTGTTCTGCTCTCGCCCGCGTTCAGCCTCATCGAACCGGCTGACCTGGCAGAGTGGATTCTCCGGGATGGATTGGGGGTAAGACTCAACCTCCAGATCCACAAGTACATCTGGAAACCTGGTGCGAGAGGACGGTAATGAAACCTGCTCGAATGGCGGTCGCTCTCGTGAGCGGGGGTCTCGACAGCTGCGTGAGTGCGGCGCTGGCCTGCAAGGATTTCGAGACGGCGTTTCTCCACATTAATTATGGACAGAGGACCGAACCGAGAGAGCTGAAAGCGTTTCACTCGCTGGCGGATTTCTTCGGCGTAAAACGCCGACTCGTAGCATCACTCCCCCACCTCGGCAGCATCGGCGGCTCGAGTCTCACTGACCGGGAGATACACATCGAGTCCGGATCGCTGTCCACTCCCGGTGTAATCCCTTCGACGTACGTTCCGTTTCGAAATGCCCAGTTCCTTTCGATCGCGGTCTCATGGGCGGAGGTACTGAAAGCGACCAGCATATATATCGGTGCCGTTGAGGAGGACAGCTCAGGGTATCCGGATTGTCGGAAAATCTTTTATGATGCGTTTAACGTCGTAATCAGAGCCGGTACCCGGCCCGAGACCAGTATCGAGGTGGTCACTCCCCTCATCGACAAAAAAAAATCGGAAATAGTCAAACTCGGCAGTGAGCTCGGATTACCTTTCCATCTCACCTGGTCCTGCTACATGAAGGAAGACATCGCCTGTGGAATGTGCGAGAGTTGTCTTTTAAGACTCCGCGGCTTCGAAGAGGCGGGGATCAAAGATCCTATACCCTACGAGTCCTGATCCTTTCCCATCTTTTTCTTGTATCCTTCGAGACTTTTGTTCAGACAGCCGATAAGTTCGGTGGCCACATTGATAATCTGATTGTTGTTGAACTGGTGACGTCGCAGCTCTCTGTAGAATGAGACCGCGACGGACGCAGCGATTCGGTCAGGGTGAGCTGAAGCATCATCCAGGTTGATGTTCAGTGAAAGGTGAGGCCTCCTGTACTCAGCGTGGCCGTTTGCTTTTTCGTCCTTTTCACTCATAATCGAGTTCCTTCCTGTTTCGGCTCCCCCCGGGTAGTATCACTGTTCGTGCGGGGGAGGTGAATCCGTTTCAGAGTTGAGATGCGTCGTCTCGGGGAGAGGTGCCTCTCCGAATTTCCTCTGGAATAGGAGAACAAATACCGCACCGACCAGGACGCCGAACCAGAGGGTGCACA
This sequence comes from uncultured Gemmatimonadota bacterium, assembly GCA_964654825.1. Taxonomy (GTDB): domain Bacteria; phylum Gemmatimonadota; class CAZMKB01; order CAZMKB01; family CAZMKB01; genus CAZZKG01. The sequence continues at coordinate 11,140 of CAZZKG010000058.1, forward strand.
CTCTGAAAAGAAGTGTCGATGCAACGGCGTGAAACCTGGGCATTGCTGTCTTCATGAGCAGACCCGTCATGCTCCCCTCGGTTATCCCGAGACCCCCCGGTAACATGGTCACAGCACCCGCGATAATAGAAAAGGCATAGATAAAGGCGGTCTTTGTCAGCTCGAATTCGATCTGAAATCCCTTCAGGGTAATGTAGAATCCGGAACATTCCACGGACCAGGCAACGATACTGAGAATCGTCGACAGGACCAGGATTTTTACCTTCAGGAGCTGAAACATACTCTCGTAAGCAGTATGAATTTTATGTGCCAGCCGTGAAATGAGCGGTGTCCTTTCGAATATCCCGATGATGCTCAAGCTGATCGGTTTTGTGCTGATAATGAGGATAAAACCGGCGAGGACAACACCGACGATGAAGAGTACCCTGACTCCGAACTTGTACGCGGCAACACCCCCGAGAGAGAGTACTATCAGTCCGAGAACATCGGTAAGACGCTCCGCGAACACTACCGGGGCCGATTTGCTTATCGGGGTACCGTTGACCTGTTTGAGCAGGAAGGATTTGAGCACTTCTCCCATCTTGGCAGGTGTGATCGACATCACCAATCCTGATAGGAATATGAGGAGACTGTCCTTCTCGGAGACATGAATCCCGAGCGTGGTGATGTAATAGTGCCATTTGATGAATCTGATGAGGTAGCTGGCGAATGCGAGGAACAGGATGAATGGTAGGAACGACCAGCGAAACTCGGCAAGGGCTCTGGTGAGCTGACCGAAATCAGCATAGATACTAAAGCCGATGAAGATAATCGCTCCAAAAGCCAGTGAAAGGAGGAGCTTGTTCCTTATTCTCCAGAGAAAGTTCAAAAATTCCTCGATTTCTGGTTAAACCATTATAAAGCAACAGGTTTCATTTGTCAACGGGAGCGGTGAGCTCTGGCCGCCGGTGGGGAAAGGGGGTAGAACGAAGAAACGGAGAAGGAGGGCTAGCCAGTCACCTTGAACGAAAAAAGGTCCATGTCATAAAGTGTCCCGGGTGGTATACCGATCCAGCCCCAGTACTCGTATATGGAAGGTGGTGTCACAACCGGGATATCATGAACCAGGTGTACCTGCGCGGTGTAGCCGGCCGGTAATGTATACTCCGCCGGCCCAAGTATCGTAATATTCAGGCCTTTCGATTTTTTGACTTTCGTCAGAATCCAGAATGGTGTCGACTGCTCCCACCTGTTGATGACTGTGTACGTTATTCCCAACTGACCGCCACTGGTGACGGATCTCCGATCCGGTGTCATGTAGAGAGTGAGGTCATCGGCCTGGTCGAACGAACAGGCACCGATGTCCCTGACCGTCCCATCGGGATCAAAAGAGCCCGGATTGCCGGTATCGATACAGGGAGATCCCCAGAGCAGTCGATAATCCATTCGTGCGGGAAGGACGAAGAGGGGATCGTCATCGAGATTTCCCGGTCCGGGCCAGTCGCCCTCGACATCAGAATACATGATGGTGAGGAGAGCCCCCGAGTCAGAATATATCTGGGGGCCCGAATCCGCCGTATTATCGCGCAGGATGGAGCTTGTAACCGTCGACAAGCCTCCGTAGATGAGGTAGATACCACCTCCGTAGAAGGACGTTACATTGTTCAGAATCGTGCAGCCGTCTATGGTGAGAGGGGATTCCCAGCCATAGATACCTCCACCGTTGCCCTTCGCGGTATTGTCGGCGATGATAGTCCCGGTGATTATACTCGATGAATAGTAAAAGTAGATACCTCCGCCGTAACCGTAAGTGAACCCGGCAGCCGTATTTTTTGTGATTACATTGTTCGAAATGGTCGGCGAGGAATTCTCGCATGCTATGCCACCACCGTTGCCGTACCAGCCGTTAATGATGGTAAACCCATCCAGAATGGAGCTCGAGTCCTCCATCGACTGGAAGAGAAAACCACGGTGGAAATCAAGTGAGTCTCCCTCACAATTGATAATCGTGAACCCGGGGCCGCGCTCGCTTTTCACGACAATCGCTTTTCCTCCGAAGTCGATATCCCTGTTGCCGTTACCGCTGTATAATCCGTCAGCTACCAGGACGGTGTCTCCATCGGTTGAAGCGAGGATGCCAGCCTGGATCGTGGAAAAATCTCCGGGTATGTGTATGGTTTCCGAAGGGGCGGTATTCCCAGTCAGTAACGTCATTGTTACCACCAGCCAGGTCAAACGTGTGTGCATTCTCACTCCTCGAGAGGATAAAAAAGTCAATTCTACCCTTAAATTGTATCATAAATCGGTGCGAATAGTCAAGCGAGCTGGCGTCTTCTGTGAGAGGCCTCCCCCCTCTCAATGGGCAGGATGAGACAGCTGGGCCCGCCCCGGCCCTTGATAAACTCGGAGAGGTTGGCGGAATGGACGCAGATTTTGTTCTGGAGGAGAGCCCCGATCGTCGAACTGTGTGCGCTGTGTGCGATAACTTCCCGGTCGCCGAGGCAGATGACATTCGCCGCTGCGAATGATCCGTCACCGATCTCGATCGTCTCGAATCCTCTGAAAAATCCCTTTTTGAAGACGCCTTTCGCACAAATGATCGTTTCCGGTCCTGCAAGACTCATCGCTCCCCCGAGATGGAGGTACGGTTCGGGAACCGCGGCCGTCCGGACCTCGAATCCAATGCTCCGGAGCAGCGGAGAAATCTGTCTGATGCCTTCCGGGTTGGTCCTCCCGGACCTGCCGAGGAAAGCGACTTCTCCCGCGAGGATCACATCCCCTCCCTCCACTGAAGCCGGGTCCAGAACCGCACCCGAGCAGGGGATACCCAGAGAGTCTAGTACTCCGCTCATCCAGCCTTCCTCACCTCGCCGCGAGGGAAGCCCCATGCGAAGCTGAATGAACCCCGAGGGCGTGACCACGGACATGTCCCGTGTGAAGACGGAGTTGGGGTGTCCTTCGAGCTCCTCCAGGTCGATTACCCGGCACCCCGTGTCGGCGAGAATCGATTTCAGGAGGTTGTGCTGGTTCATTGCGATATCCGGCATCGAAGGCTCATACATGTTGTGGGTTGTCAGGGAATCGGAACTCACAGCGGTATACTCCTTCTTAGGGCTCGAAACGATGACCTTTTTCAGTTTCTCACCTTCTGACCTGATCATGGTATTGCCTGTCCTTTGCTGAGTGTTGTTCGTGCTAGATCGTGGAGGCAAGCCAGCCGATGTAAATCAAGTACAGGAAGAGAAGCAATCCTCCTTCGAATCGGGAGATGTAGCTCTTCGAACCAATGATCGGGAACAGTATAAGACTCAAACCGAGCATGACCAGATAATCCCAGGTGAAATCAGCGCTCACTCTGATCGGAGACACTATTGCGATGACGCCGATCACACAGAAAATATTGAAGATACAGCTCCCTATGATGTTTCCGAGACTGATGTCGTGTTCTCCTTTGCGGATCGCGACAACGGAGGTGGCGAGCTCCGGGAGAGAAGTGCCGATTGCCACCATGCTCAACGCGATGATCTTGCGGCTCACTCCAAGGGCCTCGGCGATGTGTACAGCCGATTCGATAATCAGGTGGGCACCGAAGAGCAGGAATCCGAGTCCGGCCAGCGTGATCGCCATGGCGATGGGAATGCTCTTGTCTTTCGACTGTATGTGATCTCTGTATTCCCTCACGATTTCTTCAGGCAGTTCGTTTTTTTCCCTGATCATTGAACGGTAATTGACCAAAATGAAAATGATAATTCCGAAGAACAGAATGACCCCATTCCAGAAACTGATCTCACTGTCCATCGCCACGACGAGGAGGATGAGTGCGGAAAGAATCATGATAGGAATCTCCCGCCGGATCGTCTTCACGTTGCATTCGAGAGGCCGGACGAGTGCTGAGATCCCGAGAACGAGTCCGATGTTGGCGATGTTGCTGCCGATCACATTTCCGAGGGTGATAGCCGGTTCGTTCCGCATACTTGCTATCAGACTGACTACGAGTTCGGGGGCCGAGGTGCCGAACGCAACTACCGTGAGGCCGATAACGAGCGGAGTGACCTTCAAAATGCTCGCTATGCGTGAACTGCCCCTCACGAACCAGTCCGCACCGTAATAAAGGAAGAAAATCCCGATCAGAAAGAGGATATATTTTACAATCATAGATCCTGCCGGTGATCTGAAGATCCTGAGAGTTACAGATAATATATATTCGGTTCAATCGATCACAAGCAGAAATTAGCGGGTTCTCAGGATTACGCATATCAATGGGCCTGAGACAGTCTGCTAAGTGCGTGCCGTGCTCTTCGATGGAATCCGGTAGAGATTTACCGGCATCGTGATCATTGACGCGGCACTTCATTGACGATATAATCCACACGTTAGTGAACAGATCTTCGCCTTTGCCGGACACTTCGAATAACCCGGGATCATGAATACACACAAATCTCTCCTTTCCATCAGTCTCCTCTTTCTTCTGGTTCTCCGGGGACCGGTTCAAGCACAGGTTAATACCGAGAATTTGCGAAGGACTGATCTTACAAGAGGTTTCTCCGGCATGGTTTCATTGAATTTCGGTCTTGTGGAGGGAAATTCAGAATTTCTCAACCTGGAAACGGGATTACGTACGGATTATCTGTCACAGAACTACTACATGTTCGGAGTAATTCGGTATCAGAGGAAACTTCAGAACAACACGGTTTTCATCCACAAGGGGTTCATCCATCTACGGGGGATCAGAAAGTTGACCCGCAGATTTTATGGAGAGGTGTTTACTCAGAAAGAATTCAACGACTTTATTCTCCTCAATAGCCGCAACCTACTCGGAGTGGGGCTTCGGATCAACCTGTCTACCCGGACAACTGACGAGCCGGCCCGACAGGCAGTCTCCCTTTACGCCGGGACCGGAGCGATGTGGGAGAATGAAGAAATCGATACCAGTCCTCCATCCGACGAGAGTATCATCCGCACCACAAACTATATCTCCCTCAACTGGCGAGTCGACGAACGGATGTATCTGGGTGTGGTCACTTATTACCAGCTCGATCTCGGGGATACCGGGGATTACAGAGTCCTCCTCGAGAGCGGTTTCGGCTTCGATGTAACCAGGTTCATCACGTTTCAGATGACCTTCAATCTTCGTTATGATCACGAACCCCCCTCACGGGTGAAGACATACGACCTGGAGCTTTCGAATGGTCTGAGGTTTACTTTTTGATTCAGGGAAATTCTATCCTTTCGAAGCGCAGGACAGTGTCGCCGATTTTTATCTCATCACCTGATCGCAGTTTTTTCTTCTTGATCGGGGATTCATTCACAAGAGTGCCGTGCTTGCTCTCGAGATCCTCCACGAAGTAATCCCCATCTTTGTACAGAATCTTCGCGTGGTCCTTCGAAGCCGCCGGATCGCGAAGGTCGATCTCGTTCTCCGCCCCACGGCCGATCTTGACACCTTTCTCTTCGAGAGGAAACCTCTCTCCCTTCATGTGGCCCGAGAGGGCGTGCAGGCGGTGACGATAGGATTCCTTCCATTCTTCGGGCGAGGGTTTACCCCGGTACAGCTGGATGGTACGGATCGGAAACGGAATATCAACCCCGAATCTCTTCAGCGAGTAATAGATTTCCTTTCGCAGGTCGCTCATAATCAGGTAGAAGTTGTCGAAGTCATCGATGGACACGATGAGACCGTAGTTGATGGAAGAATCGTCGAAGTCCCGGAGGATGACCCTGGGGTGCGGTCTCTGCAGGACACCTGAGACTCGGGACGCGGCTTCGAGCAATGCTTCCTCTGCGATGGAGGGGATGGTGGAGTAGGGAAGTCCGACATCGATGATAGGTCTGTGAAGGCGTGAGGGATATTTGTAGTTCCGGAGTTCGCGTTCGGCGACAAGCCGGTTCGGAAAGATGATGTAGTCGTTCTGTCGCGTTAGGATCTTGGTGGTTCTCCAGGTGATTTCGACGACTTTTCCCTCCTGTCCTTCGATCAGCACCCAGTCATCCTTCCTGAGTGGTTTTTCCATGCTCAGAGTGATCCCGGCGATTAGATTGGAAAGGACGTCCTGGAGTGCGAGGCCGACGACAAGAGAGAACACTCCGGATGCAAGAACCAGAGGTGAGAGCGAGAATCCGGGGACGGCGATCTTCAGTGCAATAATGAGTATCGTGATGTATGTTGCGGTGAGGATAACGTTTCTGAGAAGCGGCGGTAGATGAATGTCCCGCTGTCGGCTGAAGAAGACGGTAAAAGCGAAGTTGACAACGATGTGAACGATCCCGCCCAGGGCCGCAGCGAAAACGAGGGCGGTTGCGTAACCCTCCCACGAAGCGAGTCCGGAAAGTCTGATAAAAAGCCAGAACGCACCCGAGAAGGTGACGAACTGGAATGGTCTCTTGAGCCACACTGCAAACCACGGGCGTTTCCCCAGGACGGATGCTAGAAAAAGAGCGAAGGCGAGAAAAACTCCGGCGATACCCACCGCCTTCAGCATTACCATGAGATTGACTGATTCCATGAAATTCTCCTTTTCGTTTCCCGGGCATGGGGCATGGAAGACACAGTGTTCAAAGTTTTTTCAGTCTGCTTCTCGCTTTCTCCGCTTTGTCCGATTCCGGCATGGCCTGCAGAAATGCCTGATAAAGCCTGCGAGCGCGGGTTTTGTCTTTCAGTTTGGACCGGGAGATCTCCGCCGCTTCATAGAGAGGCAGGTAAACGGATTTAGGAAACGCGCGTCCCATCTCCTCGAGTACGGATACCGCCCTGGCGTAATTCGACTTATCACCCATGTCCCGGTAGGCTTCGACCATCCTCCAGTACACTTCCTCCCGTGCCTTACTCTCCGGGAAACGGTCGACGAACACTCGTCCCGTCTGCGCGATCTTCTGTCGGTGGCTGTCCCGCTGTGAACGTTTGACCTTAATGTTCTCATCGAGGATTCTCACCTCGCGCAGCATCGCTTCCTCTCCATCGGGATAGTTGGGATACAGGGTTCGCAGGCGGTAGAGGTAGTTGAGTGCCTTGTCGTAATCCTTGTCCTGGGACTTATACTTCCCCGCTTTGAAGAGAGCTTCTGCCTCCCTGTCTTCACCGACTATCTCACGGGACTTCCCGAACTCGTCCACGAAATAACCATACGCTATCCCGGCATAGTGATAGCTGCCCCGCTGTTCATGGATTTTCGCTATTCGCCATTGTGCCTCCGCAGCCCGCCGTGTGTCATCCGCATGGCCCGCCGTCGTCCGGATTTCTCTCAGGATGGTCAACGCTTCGTCGTACCGGTTTTCCTCCAGGAGGTCTTCTGCAGAGCCGAAACTGTCACTGACCGGTTGTTTTTTTGCTACTCGTACACGCGGTGTCACCGCAGTATTTTTACGGAGGAGACCCGGGATATAGAGGATCAGGACAATGATCACCACGGCGCTTACCATTAGAAGTCCCAAAAGCTGCAGCCGCTTGCGCCAGGCCGCGCTCTTCACCCGGTGAGACAGGGCCGTCTTCGCCCGCTGACGGATGTGGGATACGGAATCGGTCATCCTGGCCAACGCCTCACGATAGACTAGTCCTTTTTGTGTCAACCGGTTAAGGTCGGCTATTACTTCGGTAAAAGAGGGGTAGCGGTCCTCCTGGTCTTCCTGCAGGCAGTGGAGGACTATCTGATTGAGCAGGGGAGGGGTGTCGTCCCTGAGTTCCTGCGGTTCCCTGAACCGGCCTACCGGTACACGTCCAGTGAGCATCTCGTAAAGCAGAACTCCGAAGGAGAATATGTCGGAACGCTGGTTGATACTCCGGGTGTCGCGCTTCTGTTCCGGAGACATGTAGTCGATGGTGCCGATGGCTACCTGCTCACGGGTGAGCATCCGGTCGGAGAGTTGCTCTTCCGCCAGCTTCGCGATACCAAAATCGGTGATCTTGACAGTACCGCTGTCACTCGAGATGAGAATGTTGGAAGGCTTGATGTCCCGGTGTATGACACCCTTTCCATGTGCGTACTCCATCCCTCGTGCGATCTGCAGAGCGATGTTTACGATCTGATAGGTGGGAATTTTCTTTTGACGAATCAGGTCTTCCAGGCTGCAGCCCTCAACATGTTCCATCACGATGAAATACGAACCTGCATCGGTGCCGCGGTCGAATATCTGGATGATGTTGGGGTGGCTGAGGCTTGCGATGATCGATGATTCACGCTCGAAGCGGTCGACGAGCTCGTCATCCTCGGCCAGGTGCAGGGGAAGCACCTTGATGGCGACCGATCGGTTGAGTGAAGGCTGGATGCCTTTGTAGACGGTCGACATGCCCCCGGAACCCAGGGTGCCATCGATTTTGTACTGTCCTATCTGTTCGGGGAGATTCTCATTCATGAGGTGAATACTTCCACAGACCCTCTCGAAGTTTACTCATCATGTCCGGGATATTTCCGGTTACCGGTTTTGCCACCGCTTTTAGAAAGCTTATGCAAGCCAATCATTTGAATAATAAGTTTCCACATAACCTGTTGTCAACAGAGTTTCAGAGGGTTTTACAAGATGATAAAAGAATAATTTACAGTTCTCTGCTTTTCCGTCTTGTCCGCCGGTATCGGGTACTGAAGGTCTGACAGTGTCGTGAAATTACAGAAGGGAAGATCCGGAGGCGATGGGATTTGACAGCGAACCGCAGGATGTATATACATAAGACATCGTGCTCACTTCCGCAGAACATATCGGGGTTGAGCCGAAAAGGATACGAGAGTTCTGTCAGAACCGACTCCCCAGATTGCTGTGGCAGAGCTCGCTGGCTCGAGTGTCAAACTGGTAGCCTGTCCGTGGGTGAACAAAGATCACTACTGGGATGTGAGGTTCGATATCACCAGGAAGGTCAAAGAGGCATTCGACAAAAAAAGGATCGAGATACCGTTCCCGCAGCGGGTTGTTTATCTGACCTCAGAGGAGAGAGCACAGAATTAGTCGAGGAGAAAGTGACCATTCCCAATCCGGTTATTGTGCGTATGGGAAAGCTTATATGTCAGTCTTCCTCGATAATTTCGAACTCGAAATTGTCGATGTCGATCAGAGTCCGGGGTGGCAGACCGATGACGCCAAAGTAAGTGTAGACTCCCAGGGGGGCTATCAACGGTACCGTATGATTCAGATCGACCTGAATCATCTGGTACGGGGTGAGTGTGATCGGCATCGGGCCCAAGAGAGGGTTGTCGGGGAATGGGACACCGCCGGGTAGAAATACCGATGTGAGACCTTCTACTTCCTGGGTGTCGGCTGTCGTGTTCACTACACTGGCCGAGAACGCAAGCAGCTCACCGCGGGGGATCACCGTATCATATGGTTCGATATCTATCACGACCACTGGCGGCGGGATCTGCTCATACACGTAAACCCGATCGTCCCCCATCGAAGAGAACACGATGTCCGGGTTGTCATCATCATCGGCATGGCCCAGGTAGGAACTCCTGATCGATCCGCTACTGGTGATAGGGTCGGTGAGGAGGACCTGGTACATTTCTCCATCGAACCCGAACAGGTTGAGTTCTCCACC
>CAZZKG010000059.1:0-20633 GCA_964654825.1 uncultured Gemmatimonadota bacterium
GGGTGGTGGTGGTAACGGTGGAGGGCTGAAGGCTTCGAAGACGAGCCTGGAGAGACTCATTCCGCTGGATGAAAATGACGAGGATGTGTTGAAACGGTTTTAGGATAGAAGCGGGAGGAACCCATAAAATACAGGACATTTTACAATCCTGAAACACATCAATCCCGCGTGGCATAGTAGAATCGTTAATACGGTGTGCGGAAGCAGGAGTGAATAACGAAATGGTTGATCATCTGGTATCACCTGAATTGGATCAGATTGAGTTCGACAGGATAAGGAAGTTTGTGCATCGAATGTGTGGAATCAATCTGAGTCTCGGTAAAGAGGAACTTGTCAAAGCTCGTCTCATAAAGCGTCTCGGGACGCTAAAGATGACCAATTTCGAACAATATCTGGAATGCCTCGAGCGCGATAAATCCGGGGAAGAAATCATTCTCATGATCGACGCGCTTACTACTAACAAAACAAGTTTTTTTCGAGAGCCGGAACACTTCGAATTTTTACGGAGAGAGGTAGTGCGGGCTAAGCACATGCAAAGACTGAGACTCTGGAGCGCCGGTTGTTCCTCGGGAGAGGAACCATACTCCATTGCAATATCTTTAATGGAGGAGATACCTGATGCTCGACTGGGGGATATTCGCATCCTGGCTACTGATGTTTCGACCAGGATGATCGATACAGCACGTGAAGCGATTTATAATGGTGATATACTGAAAGACGTTTCACCACGACTGCTTCGAAAGTATTTTACCTGTGTCAAGTCGGAGTCTCCTTGCTCATACAGGGTACATGACAGTATAAGGAACGTTGTTCATCTGGCACGCCTGAATTTGATTGATCAGTGGCCGATGGAAGGACCTTTCAATGCGATCTTCTGCCGAAACGTGATGATCTACTTCGACAAAGATACTCGCAGGAGGTTAATATCACGTTTCCTCGAGTTACTGGAATCTGGAGGATATCTCTTTGTCGGTCATTCAGAAAGTCTGGTGTCAACCACGTGCGGGTTGAGATATGTTCAGCCGGCAGTCTATGTCAAGGAGTGAGGAAGGGTTAATTGTGAAGTTTATTGTAGGTGTGGCGGACATGAAAATTTCTGATAACGAGGGCGATGTGCTTGTCACATACGCGCTGGGAAGCTGTCTCGGGATAACTGCATATGATCCGGTAGCCCGCGTGGGAGGTATGATTCACGTAATGCTACCCCTCTCGGCCGTCGATCCTGAAAGAGCTCTGGACAATCCGTATATGTTCGTTGACACAGGGCTGAGTTATCTGTTCACCGAGTGTTCCAGGGCCGGAGCTCTGAAACAGAGGATGATAATAACAGCTGCCGGAGGAGCCTCTGTTCGTGAGGGGGAAGAAGAAGATTATTTTAAAATCGGAAAAAGGAATTTCATTGCCCTCAGAAAACTTCTCTGGAAGAATGAACTGCTTCTGAGAGCATGCGATGTGAGTGGGACCAGTTCGAGAACCATGCTGCTCGAGATCGGGAGTGGTGAAGTCACTGTGAAAGTTGATGGACAATCGACAAGGCTGTATTCCACAAACAATTAGATTCTTTACAGGGAGCTGGATGATGGCACTGAACATACTTGTAGTCGATGACAGTTCGGTGATGAGGACAATGATCATTAAGACACTGAGACTCAGTGGCATACCGATAGGTAAAGTACATGAAGCTGCTAATGGAGCAGAGGGTCTGGAAGTGTTGAGCAGGAATTGGATCGATCTTGTGCTGGTGGATATCAACATGCCGGTTATGAACGGTGAGGAGATGATCGACAATTTACGCATGGATCCGGAGAACGATAACCTTTCGGTGATTGTCGTGTCCACTGAAAACAGCACAGCCCGGGTGAAAATGCTCGAGGACAAGGGTGTCCTGTTTGTCCACAAGCCGTTTACTCCGGAAAAACTCAGTGAAATCATAATACAGTGTACAGGTGTGACCTATGAACGATAATTTGGATAGTGAGCTCGACAGTGTTTCGAAGAGGGTATTCGAACAGCTCTGTTTCATGTGTCCGTCACCGGAACCCGGAGAAGATGAACCTGATTTCCCGATCGAAGCTGTCGCGTCAGTGGATTTCAAGGGTCCCTCGAGCGGGACATTGTTTTTTTCAGTAGCCGGAGGCCTGCTCTTCGCTATTGCTTCAAACATGCTCGCTGATGATGCCCCCTCAAAATGTCAGCAGCTCGATGCTCTCTGCGAGATTGCGAATGTCATTTGTGGCAATATATTGACCAGTGTTTCGGGACCTGGTAAAGAGTTCCGGATCGACATTCCGAAAATTGTCCAGAGGAATGCATTCAACAAGCGCTATAGGGAACGACCATCCGCACGGGTACATCTGATTTTAGATCAGGGCCAGGCAGATATACTCATGTTTCTGTACGACGGGTGCAACCAGTGAGAGAGTAAGAAATGATTCGAGTCTTGGTTGTTGATGATTCTGCCATCATCCGACAAGTCCTGACCAGAGAACTGTCGAAGAGCGATGATATAGAAGTCATCGGGAGCGCAATTGATCCCTACGAGGCGAGAGAAAAGATAGTGAATCTCGAACCGGATGTGATTACTCTTGATCTCGAGATGCCAAGGATGAACGGTCTGGCGTTTCTGGCGAAGCTGATGAAATACTTCCCGATACCGGTCATTGTCGTTAGCTCATTCACACCTGAAAGAAGTGATGCGGCCTTGAAGGCTCTGGAGCTGGGTGCTGTGGATGTGATATGTAAGCCGGGTACCTATTCAATCACTCCAGACATATCCAGGCGACTTACCCATGCAATCAGAGCTGCTGCATCGGCGAAACTCGGTATGCAGAACTTTGTTAGACGATCGTCGGAGGAGTCGGCAGCGGCACCTCTTTTGAATATACAGGCCCGGAACAAGGTGATCGCGATCGGGGCATCAACCGGAGGTGTCAAGGCGATAGAGAATGTGCTGAGTGGTTTACCTTCGGATGCGCCGGGCACGCTAGTTGTACAACATATGCCGGAAAACTTCACCGCTTCATTTTCTGAATTTCTCAATCGAAATAGCCGGGTGGAAGTACGTGAAGCCCATGATAATGATTGTGTCGAACCCGGGTTGGCTCTGGTGGCTCCGGGGAATCATCACATGCTGCTCCGGAGCGATGGTGATAGAATCTATGTGAAGGTGAAAGACGGGCCTCGTGTTCACTACCAGCGTCCCAGTGTCGATGTCTTGTTCCAGTCGGTGGCTAAAACCGCCGGGAAAAATGCTGTTGGAGTTCTTCTCACCGGCATGGGTAGTGATGGGGCAAGAGGCCTCCTTGAAATGCGGGAGAGCGGGGCATACACAATCGCTCAGGATGAAGAGACCTGCGTCGTTTTCGGTATGCCGAAGGAAGCAGTGAAACTTGGTGCCGCGAGTGAAGTCACACCTCTCCAGCTCGTTTCCCGGTCGATTGTCAGTTACCTCCAAAATGGTAAAAAGAAGGGGTAGGGATATGGACGCAAGAATCGAGCTGATGATGAACTCCGATGAAATCCGGGCGGGTATGATATTTACCCACGCGATGATCACGTTGATGAAATGTACGGATAATGATCGACTCTTTACAATCGCAGATCGTACTGGCAGGATGAAAAATGGAGAATAAAATAAATATACTCCTGGTTGACGACAGTACTACTCAAAGGCGCATCATTCAACGAAGCCTCGAGAAACAGGGTTATAATGTGTTTACAGCGGGGGACGCGATAACCGGCGTGAATATGGTTTACCAGGAACCTCCCGATCTCATCATATCTGATGTGATCATGCCCGAACTCAATGGTTATCAATTTTGCCGCATCGTAAAGAATGATCCCGCACTCAGTAATATACCCATCATACTGCTCACAAGCCTTGGTCAGAAGCGGGACAGGTTCTGGGGAAAGGAAGCAGGGGCAGAGAGTTACGTTGTGAAAAAGGCCGACGCATCAGAGCTCTTCCGGGAGATCGAGAGACTTCTGAATGGCGGAAAAACATCAAAATCAGAACAGCAGAAAGAACGAGAAGCCAGGCCTGAGAGCATGAATAACGGATCCGTCACGTCGAGGATAAATATCCTGCTTGATCGGATGCTCTTCGAATCGACCATCTCGAACCGTATCAGGGAGTCGATGCTGTTTTCATATACCATAGAAGAAATCATTGCGAATTTTTTCGATGTGCTGAATCAGCTTCTGGAATATACCTCGGCTTCCATTCTCGTTAATGATGAAGATAAAAAACTCCTGTACGTCGATATAAAAGAGGAGGTCGGGAAAAATCATATTGAAGAAATTCAAGAACTTTTACCGGGGTCCTCGGAAAAGTCAGCCAAACACAAGTTCGGTTGCATTGCTGTTACGGGGTCCGAGCTGATGAGACAGAATTCAGAAGGCAACATCCTCTCATCGGTAAATATCCCGCTTGCTGCGGGAGACGTCGTACTCGGTAATCTTCTTGTAATGAGTAAATTCAAGAATACCTACGATGACAGTACGAGAAGAACTCTCGGGATCGTGACCAGGGAACTTGTCATGATAACCAGATATATCCTGAAAATGCAGGAGATAGAAAGGATCAAGACAGATTTCACTTCCATGATGGTTCACGATCTTCGTTCACCGATAACCGGAATTAAACTGTGTCTCGATATACTCCAGAAGGGGATGCTCGGAGAACTGAACGATAAGCAGAAAGAAATGTCACAAAGGGCGATGAGTTCACTTCACAGGATTCTCGATCTTGTGAACGATCTTCTCGATGTCTCGAAGCTCGAATCGGGAAAACTCGACATGGAGCCCGAAAAGTTTTCATTACACCAGGTCATTGAATCATCACTGAGTACACTGGAAATACAGGCAAAGGAGCAGGAAATATCGCTGGATATCTCGATCGAAGAGGGTCTGCCCGAAGTGTATGGCGATCCTGCCAGAATCGAGCAGGTGATGGTCAATCTTCTTTCGAATGCCGTAAAATATACTCCTTCCGGGGGTAAAATCACGATAGGAGCCAGGTATGTCAGTGCGCAAGACGGAGATGTTTCATCACCCTTACCGCTGATTAAAGTCTGGGTTGAGGATACCGGGGCAGGGATACCTGAGGATGATTTGGAGCTTGTTTTTGAAAAATATCGGCAATTGAAGACTGGCAAAGTTTCGGAAAAGAAGGGCACAGGACTTGGACTCGTAATTTGTAAAATGATTGTAGAATCGCATGGTGGGGAAATATGGGTTGAAAGTACCGAAGGTGAAGGTACAACGTTTTTCTTTACTCTCCCTGCTCGTTCTCTGTGACAGCAGACCCTCGTTAGGAATTCAACTCATGGATCGCCCCCTACTCGATCTCAACACGATTCCGGGGAAGGGGGGGATGAGTGCTGGATGCAGATGTGAGGGAAAAGATATCCTCCTGTTGACACCCGGAGTACGGCTGTATATACTCAGTATGAGGTGGCAGGTATACGTATGGATTATCCCAATCGGTGAGGAAAGGAGTTCTTTATGAAGTCCCTCATTACTTTTGTTGTTGCTGTTCTTCTGCTGGGGTTCGTGAGTTCCGCAAGGGCTGAAAATCTGCAACTCTCTGAACCGTACACGTTGACAGTAGGTGACTGGCTCGCATTCCAGCTCAACGAGATGATCCGGGGCAGCGATGAACTTCCACCGGGCACTGTCGTCAGATACGATAAACCGTCGGGGGTTATCCTCGTCGAAATATTCGGTAAGCGTAAAACCGTCAAGGACGCGAAACAGAGTATAAAGGACTGCTGGGAATTTATCGAGAACCAGCACATACCGGTGATGGAGAAAAATTACAACGTTTCGCTGGGTGAATCGGATTATACAATCGTATACTATCACCAGAAAAGAAAAAGCGGCCCGACGGAAGTAGTCAGAATGGTCGAGGGTAATCTTCTGCTGCCGCAGGATTGAGGCGCTAGGGGGATAGAAAAATATTTACCCGGGTGGTCATTTGCCGACAGGTGATATTTTCCCTAATGTGCTATCGTTGACACGAGCAGATTAACCGCATCATACAGATCCTGGTCCCGACACTCCTCGCAGATGACCAGACGTCCCTGGATCACCTGTGCCGTCTCCACATCGATTATCCGTGCGTTAAAGAGGTAACTGGTACCGAGCGTACCGACACTGCAGAGAAGGACCTTGTCGGCACTCAGTATCCTCCCGACCTCGACCCCGTTCTGCTCTGTAAGACCGGTCATTTGAAACTTCAGTTCATTGATGATGTCCTGGATCCTGTTTCGTTCGACAAGAGTCACATAATCGATATTCGCCAGAGCTGAGGACATCAGGTCCATACAGACATCTGCGATACTCTGCGAGATGCCGTTTGCTTCGAAGTTAAGCAGGGCGAGCGTCACGGGAACACCCTGCTCTAGAGCCGGTTCCCCGGGAGAATCTGTGCGGATTCGGCCCGACAGGGTCGGAAGCGTCTGGGTGATAGTCTCCGCCGTGGGGGCGCCGCGGAAACCGATCTCCCAGAGAGAAACCTGACCATCTTCGGATCCGGCGGCGAGCCACCGGTCATTACCGGACACAGCAAGTACTCCGGGTTTCTCACCGGTAACAACGCTGCTTCTCAATTCGCCTTTTCTCAGGTCGACCAGGGTGACCTTGTTGTTTCGGTTGTTGATTATCGCAACATGATCGTTTCCGGGTCCCAGCGCAATTTCCTCGATTATGCCGTCAGGATATTTGACCCTCTTCACTTCGAATCCGCTTTTCCAGTCGAAAGCTATCACCATATCCTCTCTCAGAAGATCGGAAGGCCTCGCGGTACCCTTCAATCCTCCTTTTGGTCTGGCCACTTCCTGGAGACCAACCACGAAAATATTCGAGGCCCGGTTAGTCGAAGCAGAGTGAATAACCGATTTCGATCCGTGCATCTCTTCACTGCTGAGTGAGACTTCTCTGATTCGCTGTTGAGTGGAGGGATTCCAGACAACTACATTCGCCTTTTTCGTAATAGCGATCAGCTGCTCACCCAGGCGGTCGAAACCGAGAAAAACGAGGTCGTCGAGATCGCCCCTGGCATCGATCTCTCCCGCCGGCATCCGGGCCTGGAGATCGTAGAGCTCGATGCGTTCCTTTTTCGTTGCAACTGCGAGATAACGCTTCCCTCTGTCGATTGAAACACGGCGGGGCCTGGAGCCGGTTTTGGAACTCGAAACCTGAGCACCGCCGGGTAATCCAAAAACCGATGTGTTTCCCGATTCATCGACTGCGACGATGGTTTTGTCTCCGCTAAGAAAATCGAGAAACAGGATTTCACCCTTCTGTTTTAATTCTGTGATGGACACTTTCCGTGCGATATCCCAGCAGTGGATGAATCCCTTCTCGTCACCGGAAGCCAGAAGGTTTCCATCACTGGAGAATGCCAGTGCCGTCACATCTTTTTTTGCTTCCATCCGGAAAGTGGTATATGGCGTGAGGGAAATGTCCCGGGCATGGCACCACAAGGGAGCCAGGAGAAGAATCGAAGCAGGTACAAGAACGTTACATATCCGAAAAGGATTCATTCGCGTATACTTCTCTCGAAAACAGGGTCACTTCCACACAACAGTTCGCACCGTTTGCTTTTTCATTTCGTAGAGTTCAGCATTTCACTCAGAACAGGTAACTGAGACCACCCAGTATCAAAAATATTGCATTGTCAGGTCCCTTCTCCGTAATGGAGAAGAGGTAGTTGCCACTGAGATCAAATGCAGCCTTCTCTGTGAAATAATACTTGATACCGGCGTTGATGCCTGCAGAACTGAACTCGTCGGCCTTCTCCACGTCCGGTACATAGTACTGCAGACCGAGGTAGGGAACCGTTTCGGAATCGGACAGGAATGAGTAAGACGCGAACAGACCGACACCGACCGTTGTCTCGGTCTCACCATCGGAAGAAGATATCTGTGCCGAGGGCGAGATACCGAGTTCGAGGTTGTCTGAAACATAACCACCCAGTTTCAGCTGAATAAAGCCCGATGTAAAATCTTCAACCTTGAAGACGCTGAAGGAAGCCTGTACCTCCACATCCCCTTCTTCCTGTTGTGCCAGACCGAGCGTGGCCGAGAAGAAAAGCGTCATCACGCTCAGCAGCATTGCTTTCTTCATAACATACCTCCTCATCGGTTCCAGGGTGTCGAAGCGAGTGCTCTGTGTTCAGCCAGCTGAATTCACTCTTGAAAGAATGAATTTCTTCAAGAATCTATACAATGGCTGCCTTTTAATCAAGTCATTTCAGGTTTGTATAGATTCCGTGTATAGATTCCGTTGACAAACAGGGCCCGACATGGTATTATCGAACATGTAATTCCCTCTCATCGGGGAAATCACTCACGGGGGCCGGTAGTTATCTGCAGCACGATCGGGTGAACATTCTATCGTACATTTCCACTGATTGGTTAGACGTATCGATATATCACGAGGTCGAGATTCATGAAACAACTCCTTTACCTCTTCACCATGTTTTTTTGTTTGTCAACACTTCTGATTGCCCGGGAAGGCGACGAGGCAGCCCCTGCTCCACAGTCTGAATCCGTGGAAGTGGTCGTCGAAGGTATCGCACCGATAATCGATGACAATCTCACTGGCGCAAAGAAAATGGCCCGGCAGGATGCTTATCGCCGTGCCGTCGAAGAAGGGACAGGTGTGAGGATCACAGCCCGGACCCGGATGGACATGCTGATGGTCGTGTCGGATGCGGTCATTACAAAATCTGAGGGATACATCGGAAGTTCCAGGATACTGGACGAGTGGAGGGATAACGAGAACAACTACCGTGTTAAAATTCAGGCCACCGTTCACCGCGGAGACATTCATGACGATCTGGAAGGATTGAAGATCCTGATAGATTACGTCGTTGGAAATCCGACCGTGATGATATTGTTCCATGAAGAAAATATGGGAGAGGTTCAACTTCAATCCTCAGCTGAAACCGAGATGTCCGGGATTTTCTCTTCAGCCGGGTATCATCTCGTAGAAAAATCACAGGTAAAGTCAATGAAGGACAGGGGAGAAGGACTCGTTTCGAAAATACTGGCGGGCGACGGTGACTCGAATACTGCTCTCTCAGATCTTGGTTCTGCTGATATTGCCATCGTCGGCAGTGTTTCAACAGAAGAATTCTCCGAGTCCTATACTTCACAGGCAGGGCTGATAAATGCTATAGCCCACGCTTCCGTGAAGGTTGTCATCCCCCGGACAGGTCAGGTCATCGCTGCCAGGCAGTCCTCCGGGAAATCCGTTCACATCTCGGCAGCAACAGCCGGTTCGAGGGCAATTACTAACTGCGTCACCGATATCGCAAAACAGCTGGTGTATGAAATTCCTTCCAGACTGAGTGAATCCAGAACTGTAAAGATCACGGTGCGCAACTGCAAGTATACTCAGCGCAATGCAATAAAGGAGAAACTACAGAAGATCAATACCGTTTCGGGTGTGTATCCACGGTCTTACGAAGAGAACACCGCAGCATTCGATGTGAAGACGTGGGGCGATTCAGAAAGAATAGCTGAATACCTCGACGGAATGAAAAATCCACAGTTGAAAATTATTACCGTGAACGCCGGGGAGGTTATCACTGAAGTCGTTAGTGAGGAATGAGGAAGGAGAAATTGATGAGACTGAAAGATGAGAGAAGATGGCTGATACTGGTTCCGCTCATTGTCTCCCTCGCAGGAATGGGTTGTGCTGCGAATGAGGGAGTACAGCGCGCCTCGGTGATGGATACCCCTGAGATCCACCTCAATATGGGGATGCAGGCTCTCGAAACTCTGAAACTCGATGAAGCTCGAAATGAATTCCAGAGGGCTGTTGAACTGGATGAGAAGTATTCCCCGGCATACTCCGGCCTGGCGGTTGTCTCCGCACTGGAAGGAGATGAGGAAGCATCGGGAGAATCATTGAAGCAAGCTGATAAAATGGCAAAAAGCGATTACGACAAGCTGCTCTACTGTGTCTCTTCAATACGTGTAGAGACAACAATCGGCCGGGGGGACTGGTTAAATAAGTGCGACAAAAATTATGAGAAAGGTCTGAAGCTCGAGGGCGACAAAGAGGATCTCTACTACTTCTATGCTGATGCCAATGAAAAAGCTCACCGGTATGACGTTGCAATGAGCTCCTACCGAAGAGTAATAGACATCGACAAGGGAAGAGTTGCCGAGGCAGACAGGAACTGGAACAGGCTGCAGAGGCTTCTCAGAGCTCAACCCGGCTCATCATACGGTGAGGAGATGGCTCTCAAGCAGGAGATCACGAGAGGTGAACTCACCACACTTCTGCTCGAGGAGCTCAACCTCGACGAGCTCTTCGAGAAGCGGTCCCTGATCGATCCATCTGTTACTGGGGAATACACAGGTGAAATTCCTTACGATGTCAGAGATCATACCCTGAAAAGCGCCATCCTTAAAGTCCTGCCGTGGAAGCTGCGTGGCCTGGATCTCGACGGGATGCTGTTCCATCCCGACAGACCGGCAACCCGCGGGGAGTTTGCCATGATGGTGGAAGATATCATTATAAAAATAAGCGGTGATAACGGACTCGCCACGAGATACATCACGGAAAGCAGCTCGCCCTTCGCTGATGTCGAGAGCTCTTCGCCGTATTTCAATTCCGCTATGGTGGTTACGGTGAAGGGTATTCTGGAGGCTGATTCTGCGTCGAGATTCAGAATCGGGGATCCGGTTTCCGGCGCAGATGCCCTGCTCGCATTCAGAAGATTGAAAGAATACCGGTGGTAAAAAGTCGGTGCAACCAGGGAGGTAAACCATGAGAAAAATTCTTATTTGTACCCTGCTTCTGATTCTCACCTTTTCACAAACGATTCTTTCCCAGCAGAATTATAAAACCGAAACAAAAATAGACTGGGAAACAGGGAAGTTCCTGAGAGCCATCGGTTACGCCACCTATCCGGTGAGTGAAGCGGTGAATATCGCTCAGGCCAAGCTCCTCGCGAAGAGAGGCGCGGAGGTGGAGGCAAGGGCGGAACTCGCAAGGATCCTGGAGGGCTTCAATATCGGTGGAGGCACGACGGTTGAGAAGATGGTTGCAACAAATGAGAAAGTGGCTGAGTCATTCAAGGCATTTCTCAAGGGAGTGGTCGTGGTGAGCTCAGAGGTAACCATGGAACAGGGGTCTCCTGTGGGTAAAGCTGTCGTTGAAATTGCTCTTACCGGTGACGAAGGCTTCCTCGGGAAAATGTACAACACATCACCTTCTATTCTCGATGAGGAGCCCTCTCCCGATTCACCCGGGACAGTTCTGGAAGAGATGGGTAAATTCGACGGACTCATTCTCGACGCGAGGAAACTCAGTGTCCGTCCGGACCTGAACATTCTGATCAGGAGTCAGCAGGGAACGGTTGCTTACAGCAGGAAATCACTCGATCCTCAGGTGCAGATGAGCGAGCTCACGGCCAGATACTGTAAGAGCGAGGATATGGCGGCTTCTCTCCTCGAGAACAAAGGGTCGAGCAGCCCGTTGACCATCACACCCGAGTCCGTAGAAAACGGCGTGGAGTTTATCGTATCCACGGAAGATGCAATGAAGATCCTCTCACTGCACGAAAAATCTGATGCCCTGAAAAAGGCCAGGGTAATCGTTATCACGGGATGAGATCATGGATGTGTGGAAATTCTTCACCAGGGTGACCTCCGCGCTGGTCGCCGTGTCGCTAACGTGGGGACTCTCTTTCTCCCAGGCCGATGACTCGTTATCTCCAGTCGACACGACCTCATTCGACTCGACCGTTTTCGATGTGGTTGATGAATTCGAGTCGGAGGTCGATGAAACATATGCCCTCTTCAGGGAAAGAGTAGAGGCCGTGTGGAACGAGTTCAGAGAGTCCACCAAGCAGACATGGGTCGACTACAGCGAAGACGTTTCGTCACTGAACGAGATCGATTTCAAGGAGGGAGGTGTCGTTCTCGAAGCGGTGATTCCCGTGTCGGAAGATGATCCACCGGAGGTAGAGGCGAAGATCGTCGAACGGCTCAAGAACTGTCTATCGGAGAAAAACGATGCAGGCGTAAACCCACTCGAAGGTCAGCTGGTGTTTTCCGGTTCCGGTGAAGCTGTAGATACAAAAAATGCGACTGAATACTTCGATGAGGAACTGAAGAGTAAACTCGAGAAGGAACTGATCGAGTCTCAGGATGGCGTGTCGAGATACCGGTATAAGGTACAACTCAATCTCATCCCCGATCACATCAAAATCAGGGCCGAAAAGTACATTCCCCAGGTGATGGAATATTCAAAGAAATATCAGGTGGATCCGGCACTGGTTCTGGCGGTCATCCACACCGAGTCCTGGTTTAATCCGCTCGCGGCCTCTCACGCCGGAGCCTATGGACTCATGCAGCTGATACCGCGCTATGGTGCACATGACTCCTACCGATTCGTTTCCGGTAAATCATGGGTGCCGACAAAAGAATATCTCTACATCCCGGGGAACAATATCCAGCTTGGTACCGCTTACCTGCACATGCTGCAGACTGAGAGGCTTGAATACAAGAGAGATGACGAAAAAAGGAAGTATCTCGCAATCTGTGCGTACAACTGGGGTATGGGTTCGATCAACAGGAAGATTATAGGAAAACACGATGTGAATGCTATGGACTCCGGTGAACTCAGGGAAGTCATAAAGAGCAGGGCTCCGAAAGAGACATCGGACTATCTGGACCGGGTGCTCACCAGGGAAAAGATCTACGAGAAGATGTTCGAGTGATGCTCTGCATCAGGGGGATCATTTACTTTTCCCGGTAACCGGGTTTCCTGCAATGGACTTCTCATCAGATTCATATTGGAGATTCTTCAGCTTTTCGCCGGCATCGTCTGCCCTGTCGGAGCCGGGGTTCGTTTCGAGAAACTCCTGATACAACCGCCGGGCCCGGTTTCTGTCATCCAGCCTGACACGGCAGATCTCCGCTGCCACATAGAGAGGTGTGTGTCCAGACTCCGGATAGTCTCTGGCCATTACTTCCAGAGCGTCGACCGCTTTTGTCTGGATGGAGATATCATCAATCTCGAGGTAGGCCTTAGACAGTTGCCAGAGAACCTCCTCCCTCACATCACTGTCGGGAAAACGGTCCGCGAAGGTTCGGTAGATCTCGATCAGACTATTCCTGTACTCGCCCTCATCTGAGGACAATAGTTCGCTGTGATTGGTGAAGATGGACAACTCGCGCATCATAGCTGTCTGGGAGCGGGGAAATGAAACGTGTTCCTTTCGCAATCTGGATAAATATTTCAGGGCGCGGGCGAAATCCCCTTCGTCCGCCCGGTACATCCCGGCAAGGAACAGCGCGTCAGCCATTCTGCTTTCGCTCTTCATTTTTGGCATTGTTCCGTATGTGTCGACGTAGTCAGCATAGGCGAGACCGGCTTCGGCAATATTCCCCAGCTCCTCGTGAATGCTCGCGATACGCCACTGCGCTTCAGCGGCTGCACCGGTATCATCTACACTGCGGGCGGCGGAAAGGGTCTTCCCGAGGAGTGAGAGCGCCTCATCATACTTTTTTACTGTCAGAAGCGAGTCCACGGGGGCGAAGTCGATTACTCGAGGGCTCTCGGAGCGAGATCCCGGTTCTTCCGGGCCTTCCCGATTGATTATCGAAAGGATATCAGAACGGAAAAAGAGCACTGCCGCCGCGATGACAGCAGCTCCGGTCAACCAGAAGATCTTCCCCCGGCCACTGGCGTTTCGACCACGCGAAAATGCCGTGGTCGCTTTTCTCGGTAAATAAGAAACAGAATCTACCATCCTGGCCAGTGCCTGTCTGTAAGCCATGCCCCTCTCGGTCAATTTGTTCAATTCGGCGATCACCTCGGTAAAACTCATATAGCGGTCTTCCGGGTCTTCCTGAAGACAGTGGAGGACTATCTGGTTGAGGAGGGGAGGGGTGTCGTCTCTCAGTTCGTTCGGGTCTTTGAACCGTCCCACCGGTACGCGCCCGGTAAGCATTTTGTAAAACAGAACACCATAGGAGAAGATATCGGATCGGGAATCGATATTCCGTGAATCCCGCCGCTGTTCCGGAGACATGTAGTCGGCTGTCCCCATTGCCATTTTGTCGCGGGTGAGAGTACGCTCATACAGATGCTGTTCTGAGAGCTTTGCGATCCCGAAATCCGTGATCTTGATAGTCCCGCTTTCACCGGAAACAAGGATATTCGATGGCTTGATATCGCGGTGTACTACCCCCTTCGAATGAGCATACTCGAGGCCCTTTGCGATCTGAAGGGCGATGTCCACCACGTGGTAGATCGGAAGTCTCTTCCTCGTCAGTTCGTCAAGACTGACTCCGTCGATGTATTCCATGACAATGTAGTATCTTCCGTTATCAATCCCTCTATCGAAAACCTGAATGATATTGGGATGGCTCAAGCCGGCGATAATCGATGCCTCGCGCTCGAAACGGTCAACGAGTTCGTCATCCTCTGCCATCTGAATGGGAAGTACTTTGATGGCAACAGAACGATTGAGTGACTGCTGGGTTCCTCTGTATACCGTCGACATCCCGCCGTGACCGAGGACGCTGTCGATCTCGTACTGGCCTATTTTCTCGGGGAGTTCCTCGTTCATTTTTTATCCCGTTACGATGAGACAGCAGAGCCAGCGGGGTGGATGATCCGCCGGGTAGAATTAATCATTCAAACATCATTTCCGATACACTGATAATATCCACGATACAGTGTCAAGTCAACCTGGATCACACCGGTCCCCCGCATCGTCCACGATCAAAGTTTCTTCTATAACGCTTCAGATCTTCTTCTCACATTCCGGATATCATGGATGGACGCAAGAGATGGGCCATCCTGATGTCTCTCATGTGAGATGCTCTTGATTTCACATATGAAGAGATGTGTCTGCGGTCCGTTCCATCAGCTGTAGCTGTCACCTGAAAGCTGGCCCAAGACAGCAAGATAAACAATTAAGAGTTTTTGTATTGAATTGAATTATTGTTCCATCTATATTGCTGGAGGAAACCTGGGTCTGAGATTGATGCAGGGGGAAATTATGTATTATTGGAAGAGCGCATCACTCTTTCTTGTCAAACTTGCAGTGTCTGTCGGAGTCTGTTTATTCGTTCTCTTCGTATACCCTGACGAAGTCCTCGGAGAAGATATTCCGTCTGTCGATGTTGATGAAACCGCTTCCACCTTCACGGATGCTTTGACGAACGGTAAGGCTCACATCAATCTGAGATATCGTCTGGAAACAGTCTCGGATGATGTGGTGCCTGATGAAAATGCTCTCGCCTCCACACTGCGAACCACCCTCAGCTACAAAACCCTGACCGCACCCTGCGGAATAAGAGCATTTGTCGAGTTTGAGAATGTCACCGTTGTCGGAGACGAGGAAGGATACAACAACGCCGGTGGGAACAATCTCTGGAACGGTGTCACCGACAAACCCGTGGTAGCGGATCCAGAGATCACAGAAGTCAATCAGGCATACCTGAGTATTACGAAAATCCGGGATACGCAGATCAACATCGGTCGGCAGGAACTGATTCTGGGTAAGGCTCGTTTTGTCGGTAACGTCGGCTGGAGACAGAACCACCAATCGTTTGATGCAGTCACGCTGGTCAACAGCTCCATTAGAAATATGACCCTGATTTACTCATACATTCACAACATAAACCGCATATTCGGTGACAACATACCTGTAGACGCTCAAATTATCAATGCGTTTCTCGATGCAAATGAACATGCGAAGCTCACCGGCTTCGCATACCTTCTGGATTTTCGCCGTGAAAGCCAGGCGGGCCTTTCGACAGCGACGCTGGGCGGTAATCTCGCAGGCAGCCACACAGCTTCTGACAACATGAAGATTTTTTACAGCGCCGGGTTCGCCAGGCAGTCGGACTTCGCTGATAATCCCAACTCGGTCGATGCCACTTACTACCGCTTCGAAGGCGGCGCAAAGATCCGTAGGAAAATCACGGTAAGTGCCGGATATGAAGTGCTTGGCGGCAATCCGACAGACGGGAGTTTTCAGACACCGCTTGCTACCCTGCACGCGTGGAACGGCTGGGCGGACAAGTTTCTCACCACGCCCGAAAATGGATTAAAGGACTTTTCCATTTCCGGGGGAGTCAAGCAGGGTGCCTTCGGAATCCAGGCTGTTTATCACAACTACACTGCCGATGAGGGTGGCGTCAGGTACGGCTCAGAGATTGACATGCTGGCAACCTACAAGACCACCTGGAAACAGCTCATTGCTGTCAAGACGGCACTTTACAGCGCAGACACCCATGCCACCGATACGAATAAAATCATGTTTTTCACTGCGTACACGATCTAGCACCCTTATCATCTGACTCACCAGACCTGACTGCACTCGAGGTCGGCTCTTTTACGGGTATCCCGGCCTGTCGATACACGGGGATGAGAGAGATCAACCGGTTGACTTCCCGCCTGGGCTCGTGTATAATCTGCTTGACGTTCCCATGCGTTGAGATCACTTCCAAGACTCCCCCAGTCGACTGAAGATCTTCAGGGAGTCGATGAAGCCCGGACTCTTTAGAACGGTACGATCTGGACGCTGCGCCTGATCGTCTGACTCGCTCCACCGGGACCGTTGTTAGACATTCCAAACTCAATAGAGAAAACCATCTTTCGTTCAGAGTAGGTTCCTGCGATGTTTTCGCCGACGAAGGGTGTGTGGGTGTGGGACCCGGAAGGCAGTAACCAATCATCGAGTTTTGAAGGGCACTGATGCACGATTTTGCTTTGATTCCCCCGCCTATTGAGTAAAATGTGAGTTGGATTACCCGGATAAGGTTTGGAATGTTATCGTCGTCTGAAGTTCAGGGGGTGTGTTAAAAAGCGCCATCCGCAGCGAGTAAACAGTAGTGGATGAGTAGTACGAGTCCTCTGGAGAGATATTCATCCCGATTATTTCTCCGGAGGATTCCTTTACGACATGCCCCCCTCGAAAGCTCTCTCGTACCTCCACGGCAAAGGCTTAACGGGTGAACACATCGATCACTGTGAGGACCCGAAACTTCTCCCCCGACACAGGTCCCCCCTCCGCCTGACGGAGCGCCAAGGTTACTTTCTCCTCGCTGAACCGGATCTTCCTCATCCTCTTCTTCATAGATAGGCCTCATCGCATCTGCTTTGATAGGGATTCAGACTCGATCTCATGGTAATGCTGGAAAACTCATGGTCCAGGATTGGGAGGGGCAGCGTCACCTTGACAATCTCCATGGAAGTCCTATGTACTAAGGGGGGAGGTAAATTCGCATTGTCGATAACCATAGACACGTGAGGTGTAATCATGAACCGCAGTCAGAACACAATTCTGTCGAGAATGGTCATGGCAATCATTCTCCTGTCACTCACCACTTTACCGCTGTACGCGCATGTCGGTCTCGATTATCCGAATGGAGGAGAGGTGTTCCGTGAAGGGGACACCGTCACGATCCAGTGGCACGTCATCATCCAGCATCAAACGATCGACTGGGATCTCTGGTATTCCACGATGGGTATCGGCGGACCCTGGATCACGATCGCCATGGACCTGCCGCTTGGAGATCCATCACCTGGAAGCATTCACACCTATGACTGGACCATCCCGCCAGAAGCGGTTGGCGACAATGTATGGGTGAAGGTGCGCCAGGACAACAGCGATTTCGATTACACTGATGTGAGTAATGGCGGCTTCACAGTTCTCGCCGAATTCGCTCTGATCCTCGACCAGAGCTCATTGATCCGCGGGCAGACGGCGACGCTCGAGGTCACCGGTGCCGAGCAGGGAGAGCGGGTCTTCTTCGTCTACAGTCTGCAGGGCGAGGGTGACGGACCGGCGTTCCCAATCCTGGGAGGCATGAGCCTTGACATCCTGTCACCAGTAGAACTGATTGGGGATGCATTCGCCGACGCTTCCGGCACAGCCACGCTCCAGGTTCCGATCCCTGGGGGTGCTCCGTTGATCGACGTCTCCACACAGGCAGTGATACGGAGAGGACAGGGAGGAATCCTGTCGGCTAAGTCAAACCCGATCACCGACACGATTCAGCCGTAGTGGACCTGCACAGCCATAGTGATTCAAGAAAGAAGCTCGTTGAGACAGCAGGCCGGTGAATTGCCCTCTACGTACCGTTCGACATCGTCGAAATACGGAGCAGCATCGTGTAGACAATTTTATCACTTACATTGCAGAGGGCAGAGTCAGCGAGGCTGTCGGGAAAGCTCTGGTAGCAGCAGAGCGTCGGGTCAATCAACTCACCATCGATCTCGCAAGACTCAGAACATCGAAGGAACGGCTTTTCAAGGCCCCTCCGCCGGAATGGATCAAGGAGCGCGTCACTACGATTCAGGAAGTCCTCGAGAGGAGGGTGGGAAAATCGGCGTTGATCCTCAGGAAAGTCCTTGGGAAAATTGTACTGGAGCCGGTACAACCGGAAACCGGAAAAAGCTATCTGAGGGCGATATGCAACCTTGGCTGCCCAGCCACAAACGGATGTGAATACCGTCGAGGCAAGTGATATGGTTTGAAGAATGGATGATTTTATATACCGAGGCCAGTTCTTTGGGAGTGGAATCTCGACAATTTGAACCATTTTCATCCTCCATGAACTCTCACGCTTTCAGCTTCAGAGAGGATAATATAAGCCTTTCTGTTAGAAGATGATGCATCCTAAGTTGCAGTTCAGATTCGGCACCCAAAAGTCGGTGGCGGGGCACAGTCCTGGCCCATTACCCTGGTACCGTACCAGTTGATCGAAGTCGACTGGCGGCACACGGTCCCGTTCTTCGCACCGCTGGGGATGTACAACTATCAGGGGTTTGTGGGGCTCCCGCCCGACAGCCTGATCGCGTCGGATGCCTTCGACTTCGAGGTGGTGGAGTAAGGCTCATCCCAATTCATTCGGATAGGATCGATCCATTTTCCCCGAGGCGAAGGCTGGAGGAATCAATCGTCTCCTATTCCAGTGGACCTCTCAGCAGCCGGATATCGTCGATCCAAACCGTTCCGGTGCCGTCGATCACGAGATTGAGCTTCACCTCATCGGGATTCTCTCCCATCTTCAGAAAGAAGTGAGTTTCCTCGGTCACCCAGTCAGTCGTACCAGTCAGCGGCGTGTCGAGGCCCCGGGAGAAAAACTCTCCCCTCCCCGGGAAACGGCACCACATTTCGAGATATGCCTTCCCCTCGATATTCTCACTGCGGAGCTTCGCCCGGTAGATGAGCCGAGCATCTTCTACATCCGGATCATCGACAACAAACAGACGCACCGTCGTCGGTTCTTCCGCCGTGACGCGGAGCGATCCGTCACCGTCGCTCGTGGTCTCCCCGTCGATCATTACACCAGTCTGGCTCACGAGACCGAGAAGCGTGTTGCACGAGAATCCTGCGAGTTCTTTCACCTCCCTATCCGGTCCGGAACAGTAGAGAAACCAGATGAACACGGCTGTAGTCACCATAACGAGAAGTCTTTGCGTCAGCATATCGAAGAACCTCCTTTTTCAGGCTATCCCGTCTGCATCATGTGCACGGCCCTCTGCGGGAATGGAATCTCGATGTCATTCGCATCGAACTCTTCCTTCACCCTCTGGGTTATATCGAACTTATAACTCCAGTAATCTTCTTTTTTAATCCAGGGACGTACCACAAAGTTTACACTCGAATCGGCGAGCTCGGAGACGGCGATCGTATGCGCAGGTTCCGCAAGTGTTCTTCCGTCCTCCTTCAGGATCCGTTCGAGGATTTCACTGGCTTTCTTCATGGAAGACCCGTAGCCGATACCGAAAACGAAATCGACGCGACGGAGATCGTACCCCGCATAGTTCATGATAACGTCGCCGTATATTTTCCCGTTCGGCACGATTACCTTCACATTGTCAGGTGTCGCGAGCTCGGTGTTGAAGAGCTGAATCGCCTTCACCGATCCCGTAACTCCTGCAGCGCTGATGAAATCGCCGACCCTGAAGGGCCGGAAGACCAGCACCATTATACCCGCCGCAAAGTGTGACAGGGAGCCCTGGAGTGCAAAGCCGACGGCAAATCCTGCTGCGCCGAGAATAGCGACGAACGACGTCGTTTCGATCCCGAATTTTGCCAGAGAGGCGACGACGGCGAACACGAGGATGAGCACCCGTATCAGGCTGCCTGCAAAGGATGTGATCGAGGGGTCGGTATCCGTTCTCTTCAGCATCCGGGTGACGAGTCGACGCCCTATACCTGAGGCGATCCATCCCAGTATGAGAATGAGAATCGCGCCGATCACTTTCATACCATACGCAGTTGCAAAGGCCGTGATCTGTTCCACGGAGAAGTTCATTTTCTCTCCTTTCATGTGAGGTGAGGTGAGGAAAAATGTGAATACAGGGAATGACTCGATCGGTCATTGAATCGGTTTACGGAAATGTGATGTCAACCCTCCGGGCTCAAGAGCCGGAAAAGGAAGTATACGTTCCTTAGGAGTCGTGTCAATAGTATGGAACACTCTTTCATATATCGAGATGATACCTTTACCCCTGTGTCTCTCACTACCGCTGGAGGACATTCCCCTGTCGAGAGATATTATCACAGCCCCGATGAGGCCCAGGCTCCCGCGCACTGGAAGCGGAAGTGGGCGGAACTGTTACAGCTGGTGTTCGAG
>CAZZKG010000060.1:0-19654 GCA_964654825.1 uncultured Gemmatimonadota bacterium
CACAGGACGTCGCCACGCCGAAGCATCTCTTCCTGTTCCTCGCTCAGGGCACTCTCCATACCTTTCCTCAAATTGCTTATTGCGATTTTGAGTATCGCCAGCGGAGTGCGCAGCTCGTGAGAAGCATCGCTGATGAATTCCTCCTTGAGTAGAGAGTCGTGCTTCCTCCAGATTGAGTTCTGTATCGTGCGGACCAGGTGATCCTGTTCGAACTGATTCCTGATCAGGTAGTCCTGGGCCCCTTCCTTCACCGCGCTGAAGGCTGTCTGCTCATCGACCGCCTCGGCCAGTACGATAATAGCCGCCTCTGGTGCCCTCGACTGCACTCTTCTGAACGAGCCCAGACCTATACTGTCGGGCAGCATCGTGTCGAGGAGAATGATATCGTATTTGTTCCTGGAAAGATCTTCGAGCGCCCTGGTGAGCAGGCCCGCGTATTTCAGGTCATAGATCGGGCCTTTTACACCGGTGAGCATTCCGGTGAGGAGATTGGCGTGTGAATCATCCGATTCGATAATGAGTACTCTGGTCTGTTCTTCACCCATTTCCCGACTCCGTATAGAACCGGTTGAGGTAAGATAAGGATCTGTTGAGCGTTCTCTCTCTATCGAACACCCCCTGCAGCCGGCGGTTTTCGTGAAAGGAGATCTCTATTATATGAAGCAATTTGTATGCCATCCGGTACATCGCGGGAACGTAGTAGAAGGCAGGAAAAAGGCCCGCACAACGGGCGGGCCCCGGGATGGTATCGAAGACGGTTTCCCGTTTTACAGGGACAGCATATCCTCCGGTTCGAAGTACCTGGTCTCATGTTTGCAGGCGGGGCATTTCTTCGGAGGTTCGGTGCCCTCGTGGACGTAACCGCAGACACTGCAGGTCCACTTGATCGGTTTTTCCCGCTTGTAGACCGTCCCGGATTCGACCATCTCGAGCAGTTTTGCGTACCTGTCCCGGTGGTGAGCTTCCACTTTTATGATCATTTTAAACAGCACCGCGGTATCCTTCTCCCCTTCTTCCTCTGCTTCTCTGGCCATGGTCGGATACATCTCGGTAACCTCGTAGTGTTCCCCCTCGATGGCTTTTTTCAGGTTGGCTGCGGTGTCACCGATGCCCCCGGCGCGCCGGAACTCATCCTTGGCGTGCCGCCTCTCGTTGTTCGCGGTCTCCTCGAAGATCTTCGCGATATAGAGATACCCTTCCTTTTTCGCGATCTCGGCGAAATAGGTGTACTTGTTCCTCGCCTGTGACTCACCCGCAAAGGCCGCCATCAGGTTTTCCTGTGTCTTGCTCATACTTTCCTCCCGGCTCTGACACTTTTCACACGTATTTACCATTGATAACGGATGTCCACCGGTCGCGTATGGACCAGGACCTCAAATTACCGTGCACTGGTTCTCCTGTCAACGATCGTGAACGGGTGGAAGCGAGAGTCATCGAAGCCGCTGCATGAATCCCGGTCAGGAGGGATTCCTCCTTCACCAGAGGATCTATGTCCGGTGTCCTCGCAGCCTCCGTAGCCGTAACAGGAGGATGATAGGCTCTGTGTATGTCGACCATGACGAGAATGATTTTAGCCGTTCTTTCTCAGGGTGATGCCGAGGAACGCATGATACGCAGTGCCCTGAAAAGCCGTTTCACCCGGTCCGGGTTCGACAGGTCCCTCTCGACGAGGACGGACCTGATATCGCTGTTCTCGAAAATATCAGGGATCGGGCGCTTCTGCCGGGTCGCGATATCCTCGCAGAGGTAGATGAGCTCCTGTTGATAATTGGTTCCCGGTTTGAGTGTCTCCATCACATTCAGTATCGAACGGGATTCGTCCAGCCTGAGCCCGCTCATCAGGACGAATGTATTGAAGGATATAATGCCTCTGACGAGAAGTCGCTTCATATCATCGGCCGCGTCATACAACCTGATGTACCTCGAGACCGTCTTCGGGTTGAGAGGAACTGAGAGAAGCCGGAGCAGTTTCTCGGAATCACGCTCTGGAGGTTTGAGC
This sequence comes from uncultured Gemmatimonadota bacterium, assembly GCA_964654825.1. Lineage (GTDB taxonomy): Bacteria > Gemmatimonadota > CAZMKB01 > CAZMKB01 > CAZMKB01 > CAZZKG01. The sequence goes on from CAZZKG010000060.1 coordinate 2,000, forward strand.
ACCTGGAGGATGAAGTGGACGGCTCCCGCCAGCTCGACATCGTTGAATTCACGGGTCCTCAGATTGTCATGGAGCGCGATCTCGAACGAGCCGAGATCGTCGAGTCCGGCCCTCACTATCACATCTGTGTGCATGATTTCGAGGGCACGGAGTGCATGGAGGCGAGCAAGGCCGCATATGAGTTGGAAGCGCCCGTCGGAATTCCCGGAAACTTGAAGCGGGTTGATGAGCCCGACTTTCTGAATCGAGGCTTCGAGCCACCGATAGTCGCGACCGTATGAGAGGAGACGTAAGCAAGAGGCCTCCTGAATGTCGTCGATGTGGATCCGGGTCAATTCCACCGGCTCACCTCCTCCCCTGCCAATCTACACGTCACCGGAAACGTGTCAAGAATATCGGGGCCGAAAGACGGGGATAAGTCCGAATTATTCAAGAAAGCAGGAGGGCGGTCGTGTGAGCGAGTATGCTCTGCCTGATTTGAGTGGCGAAAAACAGGTGATGTCCTTATTTTTTCATATATGGAGACCCCGTTCTTTTCGATCATTCTGCCGGTGAGGGACGCGGAGAGAACTCTTCCCTGGCTCCTCGATTCGGTGATCAAGCAGTGGTACGCCGACTGGGAGCTTGTCGCGGTCGATGACCGGTCCACGGACAGCTCGAAGCTCATCCTGGAGAGACATGCCGGCAGTGACACGAGGATCAGGATTTTCAGCACGACTCAGGGCGGTATCGTTGATGCTCTCAACACCGGCATCTCGCAGGCCCGGGGAGCGTGGACGGTACGGATCGATGCTGATGATGTCTGCCACCCTGAACTCCTGGCTGAACTTCATCAAAGCGTTATCAGGAAGCCCGACATCCAGGTCCACGCTGCACGGGTGAGGTATTTTCCCAGACTCAGCCTCCAGGACGGCCTGCTGGTATACGAGGAGTGGATCAACGGCCTCACCGAGCACGCAGAGATCGCGAGAGACATGTTTATCGAATGCCCTATGCCGCACCCCACACTCACCTGCCGCCGTACCGACCTCCAGGCAATCGGCGGGTACATGGACATGGGATGGCCGGAGGATTACGACCTTGTTTTCAGGCTCTGGCTCAGGGGATCGAAGTTCTCGAAAATCCCCCGGGTACTCTACTACTGGCGTGACCGGGAAGAACGGCTGAGCAGGACTCACTCACGGTACGCACTCGACCGGTTCATGGACGCGAAAGTAGTATTCCTTCTCCAGAGTTACCTCTCTGAGAAGAGAGAGGTGGTTGTAGCAGGGGCAGGACCGGTCGGGAAAGATTTTACTCGGAAGCTCCAGGCACAGGGTGTACGCGTAAAAGCATTCCTCGAAGTCAATCCCTCTAAGATCGGGAAGTCGATCCACGGTATCACCGTTTTTCCCGTGGAGGCGGCGGCACGTTTCAAAGGGACGATGATACTTCAGGCTGTGGGGCAGAAAGGGACACGGCGGACGGCGAGAGCTCTGTACCGGGAGCTCGGTCTTGTGGAAACCGAAGATTTCCTTTTCGTTTCCTGATATAGTGGCCCTATTCATAAATACAATGGTATCCGGCCAACCATGCATCCCGACCCAGCGCGTTGCTCGTCGGTCAAATACGTGAACACAAGGAGGGTATTCGCCCTCCTCGTGCCTCGTGGTTCGGGCGCACGGACGGCCGCGGTAGGTCACCGTATTTATGAACAGGACCACTCCGGGGGTCGATGAGCCAGAACATTTTACCCTCGAATATAATATAATCCACTGTGGGTATTCGCCCTCCTAGCTCATTGCGGTTCGGGCGCCTCACTGACTGAGAAAAATGCCCTTGACACAGAAGCCCGGCATTATATCATTGATATTCCCGTGAATTGTGTCCGGCGAACGTTTTAGAGACAGGAGTGAGCAATGAGATCGATCACTACGGTTCTACTTTCCGTCTTTCTGGCCTGGTCCGTTTTGACCGCTTCCGAATACCGGACGGTCGACACACCCGTTGTCGCGAATGATATCTTCACCGGGAATCCAATGGTGAAAGGACAATCGCCCGTGACGCGATCTATGTTCGTCCTCCCTCCCGGCACGGTTCTCGACTCGAGCTACTACGACTGGCAGAGGAACGGCACCCTCAACCGCAGAATCTGGGTCAACGATGACGGAAGCGTCCACGCAACATACATGAAGAGCCCTGATGAAGCTTTTGTCGATCGCGGGATGATCTATTACTATGCCGATCAGTTCGGTGGCCCTTTCTTCTCCGCCGGTAACGTCACGGGATTCAGAAACGGTTACGGCAATATCTCGTCGTATCCGACTTCGGCACCGTCAGGGGCAGTAGCCGTCGTGACGACACACGATTTTGCCACGGTGCGCACGGTCGCCCTCGTCGATGCCTTCCAGGGTCTGGGGGCTTTCAGCGAACTGGTTACGAACGACGCCGACCAGGTCGTCTGGCCGAAGCCTACGGTGAATTCCGATGGGTCGATCACGATCGCCGGAACGTTGATGAACGACCTGCAGGTGAACGGGATAACACACAACGTCGCCTGGGACAGGGCGGAGGATGTGATTAACGGTTTCTCGCAGACCTGGACATTCCTGGGACAGGATCCGGCGAGGTGGTCGGGGGCAGCTATGGAATACCCGGCTCTCGCCTCGAGTGCAAATGGAAAAGTGGGGATAGTCATCGGCGACTTCGAGGCGGATGTCCACTTCTACGAATCGACTGATAACGGGATCTCTTTCGCGGAAACACTCATCACCAATGCCGCAGAGGACACCCTTTCTCTCCCCTCTGATCCCGACAGCGCCGCGACCGTCTTCCTCCCGTTTCAGAACACGGACATCGTCTACGTCGGTGAGGAGCCGCATATCGTCTGGACGGGACTCCAGGCGGCACGGCAGGGTGAAGTCGTCATCTTCGACTTCGGCACGAGGATCCTCCACTGGAGCCCTTCGACCGGTATCGACACCGTAACCGTGTCCCGGTACCAGGGTGCCATCCCTTCGGAGGTTGACACATACGTATTAGGGGGCGCCAATCACACCACCATAGACTGGCCGCAGATCGGATCCTCACCCGACGGGAGTGTCCTATACATCGTCTATGTCGGTTTTACCCCCGATGACGTCGACCCGGTCAATACACTGGGATTCGGAGACATCTGGGGTCTCTTCTCGACTGATGGCGGTGAGACCTGGTCCGATCCGATCAACATATCGAATCCGGACGGCTCATTTTTGGGAACCGACGACAGGTATCCCAGCATCTCCCCGGTGAATCACAGTACAGCTCTCCTCCCGGGGATGGACGCTTACATCGTGTATCAGTCGGACAACCTGGCAGGATCCTTCCTCCAGGGAGAAGAATCAGCCAACCTGGATTACTTTCTTTTCACCGGGGTCGATTTTGATGTTCCCTCGGGTATCGAGGACGGGCAGGGAGGTACATCATCCCTCCCGAAAGCGTTCGCCCTCGAGCAGAATTATCCGAATCCGTTCAATCCACAGACGACGATTCGATTCGAAGTACCGGAAGGTGAAAACACGATCGATCTCTCAATTTATGATTCACGCGGACGACTGGTTACCACGTTGTTCTCCGGGCAGATGGAATCCGGAAATCATGAGATCACCTGGAACGGGCATGACACATCCGGCCGGCAGGTGAATTCCGGGATATACTTCCTGAAGCTACGGAGCAGCACAACATCCAGCACCATCAAGATGGTGATGCTTAAGTAGGGAGGTGAAAACCAAGCAGCAGTAACGTACCCGACAGGATAACGGATTCATTGGAAAATGGATACCGTATCCCTGGATAACCAATTCGCATCAGCCGATCAAAGGAGAGGCCCATGAGAAAAACACTCGTCAGTCTCCTCCTCCTGTGCCTGACAGCTTCGATGCTTGTAGCATCGCAGGCACGCAAGAGGAAGCCACTCCCGCCGGTGGATATTTCGTTCAGCGGATATCCGGTTACGAAAGGCGACGTCCCGCCGCATCGATCATCCTTTCTCCTTCCGCCGGGTACAGTTCTCGACTCGAGTTATTACGACGCCCAGAGAAACGGAAGTCTCGGCAAGAGGATCTGGATGAACGAGGACGGGAGCATCCACGCCACATACATGAAGAGCCCCGATTCAGGATTTGCGGATCGAAGCATGATATACTACTATGCCGATGCATTCGGGGGACCGTTCTTCTCTTCCGGCCCCATCGCCTCCTTCAGAAACGGATACGGGAACGTCTCCTCATATCCGGTCGACACGCCTGGTGTCGGAGCGATCGCCGTTGTCAGTACGCATGACTCACAGCTTGTCACTGCCTACGCGTTCCCGGACGCCTTCCAGGGTCTCGGGGCTTTCAGCCAGATGGGGACAAATGGCGCGGACCAGGTCATCTGGCCGAAACCGATGGTGAACTCCGATGGTTCGATCACCCTGGTCGGCACCCTGATGAACGACCTGAACGTCAACGGCATAACCCACAACGTAGCCTGGGATCACGCTCCGGACATCGCCACCGGGTTTACTCAGACATGGACATTCCTCGGCCAGGACCCGGCCCGCTGGTCACAGGCAAACATGGAGTATCCATCGGTCGGTTCTGGTGAAAACGGCAGGGTGGGTATCGTCATCGCCGACTTCGCCATAGACGTTCACTTCTACGAGTCGACCGACAACGGCGTTTCTTTCGCCGAGACGCTGATCACCAACGCGGCAGAAGACACGATAGGCCTCCCTTCGGGACCGGACAGCACCACAGCCATCTTTCTCCCCTGGCAGAGCACCGACATCGTCTACGTCGGTGAGGAGCCGCACGTCGTCTGGTCCGCTCTGCAGGGAGCGGAGAACCCGACGAACGGCATTTACGATTTACGGTCCAGGATCCTCCACTGGAGCCCTTCGACGGGCATAGACACCGTGGCAATCTCACGGTACAACAGCACCTGGGTTCAGGACAGCTCCTATGTCAACCCCGGAGCCCGGTTCGCCTCCATCGACTGGCCCCAGATCGGGCGGTCAGAGGATGGAAGCATCCTGTACTGCGTGTTTACGATGTTCGACGCCAACGACGTGGATGAAACAACCACGGTCGGCTTCGGCGATGCATGGGGAACCTACTCTCTCGACAACGGTGTGACCTGGGCCGATGCGATCAACATCACCAATCCGGACGGAACGGTCCTCGGGGCCGATGACAGGTACCCGAGCCTCCCGCCGGTGGTCTACGATGCGGCGATCGATCCCGGGAAGGACGCCTACATCGTCTACCAGACCGATGATACCGGGGGATCATTCCTCGAGGGAGAAGAACCCGCGAACATGGACCTCTTCATGTTCCTCGGCGTCGACTTCGATATCCCTTCCGGTATTGACGATGGCAAGGACAAGACGTCAGACCTGCCGAAGACCTTCGCTCTTCACCAGAACTACCCGAACCCCTTTAATCCGTCGACTACGGTTCGGTTCGAGGTTCCGGAAGGAGCCGGAGAGATCCGGATTTCCATCTATGACTCCCGAGGAAGGCTGGTTAACACACTCTTCACCGGGACCATGGAACCGGGTGAACATCAGCTCACCTGGAACGGAGAGGATACCCATGGGGTGCGGTCAGCATCCGGGATCTATTTTCTCAGGGTGAAAAACGGTACCTCATCCAGCACGATCAAGATGGTGATGGTCAAGTAATAATCGCTCAGCCCGGTGAACACCGGTTTATGGACAGGCACCGAATCTTCCGGTGTCTGTCCTTTTTTTTCGTGCGCCCGGCAGGGCGTACCTGCTTGTAGGTGGAAATACACTATGCCCATAACCTGCCCAATAGAGCGTTCTCCGTTCTTCCGGAAGGTGAGGAACACGCTCCATCCCTTCTCTCCTTAGTGGCCCTGTTCATAAATACGCGTGTCTTCGGTCAACGATTCATCCCGACCCACCGCGTTGCTCGTCGGTTAAATACACTCCGGGTATTCGCCCTCCTCGCGCCTTGTGGTTCGGGCACCTCGCCGACCTCGATACGTCACCGTTATTTATGAGCAGGACCACTTATATCCAAAAATAATTGTATTAATTGATTTGACAAACGACGACATATATTATAGATTGTAATATTATAAAGTAGAATAGTATGACCCGTGCCCTGAAGGAGATTTTTTCAAACAGGAGATGTTCCCCCTCTCCACGGGCCTGGTTTCCCATTCCATCATACCGGACGGATGCGGGAATATCATCAACCGGAGGTATCAATGTCGAAGAATGACCTCGCCATTCTCGGTCTCCTGGACGAAGGGGAAAAATACGGCTACCAGATCCACCAGCAGATCACCGAACGGAACATGGACATCTGGGCGAAGATCAGTATCTCTTCCATCTACAATACCCTCAACATCCTCAGAGAGAGGGGAATGGTTGAAACGAGGAAGCTGAAGGTCGGGAAAACGCCGGAGCGAAACATTTACCGTATCACCCGGCTCGGCGAGCAGATGCTGACGAAACTCGTCGAGAGTTTCCTGGGAACCTGCGAGATGGGTGAATACCCGTTCGGCCTCGGCTTAGCATTTATTTCTTCCCTTCCGCGGCAGACGGCGGAGGGTATAATCAAACAGCGTATCTCGCGGCTCGAGGAAGAGCTGACCTATCTCACCGAAAGAATGAGCACCCTCAGAGACCAGATCCCCCTCAACTGGTACCTCCTGAACAAGAACGGTTGCAATCACATCGAAAGTGAGCTGAAATGGTGCCGGGAGCTACTTCGAGAGATCAAACAGGTGGGCAGCTGGGAAGCGTTCTGTTCGCCCAGAACCGAGGGAGGGGCAGATCATGAAAAATGAGGTCAAAATTTTCACTCTTTATTTCGCTTTCTCCGGTCTTCTGCTTGTACCTGCACTCTTTCTTTGCAACACTCGCGTCGTCTCCGCGGAGGAGTACTATGTACAGGGCAACACACTCAGCCTCGATGAGGCCATACGTATCGCTCTTGATAACAACCACCAGGTAAAAGCGGAAACCCACGAGCTGCGGTCGAGGCGCTGGGAAGTAAACCTGGCAAAAAGTATGATGCTCCCACGGATAAGCCTCGACATGGGGTACACTCGCGTGGACAACGGCACGGTGAGGCGGGGAAACGTCTTCACGGAGGTCGGGAGGGAACTCGTCAGACAGTTTGCTCCTGACCAGGATCCCAATGACATCCGTCCCGGAGCGTGGGCTGACATGTTCTCCACTTCGCTGTCGCTCACGCAGCCAATCTACAACGGCGGCAAGGAATTCGCGAATCTGAGCATGTCACGAGCACTCGAACGTTCGGCTTCCCTCGTCCTCCTCGACACAAAAGGCAACACAATCCTCCAGGTGAAAGAACGCTACTACCAGACTCTGAAAGCGGCAGAACTCGTGAGACTCATGGAAGAGACCCTCACATCCTCCCGGGAGCACCGCCATAACGCAGAAAAACTCGAGGAGGCGGGACTGCGCAGTCACACCGACGTCCTGAGACTCGAAGTGAAGGAATCAAGTGATGAAGGATTACTCCTCGATGCGCAAAACGGCCTGTCCATTTCGAAGAGACTTCTCGAAGAAACTCTTGCTGTTCGGCTTCCCCCTGACATCGAACTGGCACCCCCTATCGAAGGGCCGCGGGAACCGGAGTTCTCCCTGGAGACAGCGATCAGCGAGGCTTTACGGAAACATCCTTCACTCAGGTCCATGGATGCTCAGGTGGATGCGAGTGATGCCGGGGTAAGTCTGGCCTGGTCCGAATTTCTTCCGCAGGTGAATCTTGTCTACAATCTCTCCTGGGAGACCAACAATACAATCGACCTCGACAGTTTTCACTTCTGGAGTGCGGGCTTCACCATGAGACTCCCCCTGTTCAACAGCTTCGGCGACTGGGCCGAACTCCAGCGATCGAAAGCCCAGCTGAACAGGCTCAGAGAGTTGCGGGAAGGGACGAAGACGAGTGTTGAAACGGCCGTCACACAGGCATACCTCGACGTGGTATCTTCGGTGAAGAAATGGAAGGCCGCAGGGAAAGGCGAAGAACACGCTACCGAAAACCTCAAATCGATCCGAAAGAAATATGAAGTCGGCCTGGTGGCCCACCTGGACCTACTCGATGCCCAGGTGGCTTATACCAATGCAGTGACAAGTTCGATCAACGCACTCTATGATCATTACATCGCAGTCGCACGGCTCGAACAATCCATGGGACAGCTCGATTACAGACGGGAGGGCCTCTAATGAGAATCACCACACGAAGAGTGCTCATGGGAATCGGGGTGCTCATACTCGTTCTGGCACTGCTGACATACTTCACGAGCGCAGGAAGAGAAACAAAAGTGGCCGTCGAATCGATAACAGCCGGACCAAAAACGATCGGCACGATCGTCGCTGAACTCCGCGATGTCCCGCTCTCCGTGACGGAAGTCGGTATCGTGAAGGCGAAAAACCAGGTCACCGTTATCGCCGAGGCCTCGGGGAAAGTCGTCGAGGTGAAGCGTGATGTAGGAGATCATGTCCGAAAGAGTGAAGTAATCATTGTTCTCGAGGATGAGATTCCCCGTCTCTCCTTCGACGAAGCCAGAGGAGATCTCATCATCCGAGAGGCGTCATTCGAAAAGGCACAGAAAGACCTCGAGCGGGCGGAGAATCTTTACAAAAGCAAGGACATCAGCCTGGACGGCCTCGAATCGTCACGGCTCGCCTTCAAGAATGCCGAGGGGAACCTCCTCCGGGCTCGAGCCCTCGTCGACATCAGGGAGAAACAGTACCGGGACACCCGTATATCCTCACCGATCGAGGGTATCGTGACCTCGAGGATACCGGATCCGGGGGACATGGTGAGTGCCGCTACGCCGGTGGCGGTGGTTGTCGATCCGGAGAGCGTAAAAGTCACACTGGGGATAGCGGACACCAAAATCCCGAAGATACGGGAAGGCCAGAGCTGCCTAATCACCATCGATGCGTATCCTGATCGAGGATTCCCCGGAATCGTCAGGAGTGTCAGCCTCAAAGCCGATGACGACTCGGGTACCTTCCCCGTCGAAGTTGTTGCTCCGAATACGGATGACCTTTCAATCAGATCCGGCATGGTCGCGAGAGTTTCGATCGACATTGAAACACTGAAAGATGCGATCCTCATCACGAAGGATGCGATAGAAAAGCAGCACGGGAAGGAGATCGTATTCGTCGTCGAAGGTGGGAGGGCTGTCGAGAGGGCGGTTACCCGTGGTCCTTCGATCGGTGAGAAAACCGTCCTGACGAGCGGTGTTTCTCCCGGTGACAGCGTGGTCGTCGTCGGTGCCGAGAACCTGTCGGATGGTGATCCCGTGAGGGAGGGTATCTAGTGTCTTTCTTCAAGCTCTCGGTCGACAATCCGGTCCTCGTGAACATGGTGATGATCGGCATCATCATCCTGGGGACTTTCTCCTATCTGTCCCTGCCCCGGGAGGAGATGCCGGAGATCAACTTCAACTGGGTTTATATCGTTACGACCTATCCGGGTGCCTCTTCCGAGGAAATCGAAAAGCTCGTCACCATTCCGATCGAAGAAGAGATCCAGGATGTCGACAAAATAGACATGATCACGTCGACATCCGCCGAAGGTAATTCCATGATCAGTGTGAAGTTCGAGATGATCAGCCAGGACGAATTCGACAAGAGTCTCAACGACCTGAGGGCCGAACTCGACAAAGTGACCGATCTGCCGGAGGACGCGGAAGACCCTTACGTGTTCCAGCTCAAGACGAGCACCTGGCTCCCCATGCTGAACGTTGTAATATACGGTGACGCTCCGGAGGAGGTTCTCAAAGAAACCGCGGAGAACCTCAAGGACAGGATCGGGGACCTCAAAGACATCTCGAAGGTGAGGCTTGCAGGTGCCAGAGATCGGGAAATCTGGGTTGAGGTCGATCCTTCCAGGCTCGAAGCTTACCATCTCAGCATCCAGGAAGTCGTCGAGGCCATCAAAGTCAGCAACATGGACATGCCGAGCGGCCGTATCAAAACCGGCAGATCCGAATACCTGGTGAGATCTCTTGGTGAGTCAGCTGACGCGGAAGAGGTCGGCAAGATCGTCGTCCGAAGGACGGTGGGGTCGCGTGGAATCCGCCTGGAAGACATCGCCCGGGTGAAGGACACGTTTGAGGAACCGAAGACTTACTCCCGCCTCGACGGAGAAAAGAGCATCACGATCATCGTTCAGAAGAAAACCGAAGGAAACACGATACGGCTGATCAAGCAGATCAGGGAGCTGGTTCAGGGGGAAAGCGCATTGTTCCCGGAGGGCGTGAAGGTGGAATTCACCAACGACACGTCAACCAGGATCAAGAATTCCCTCAGTAAACTCCAGTCGAATGCGCTGTTCGGGATGATTCTTGTCATCCTGATCCTCTATGCCTTTCTCGGCTGGAGAAATTCCATCTTTGCCGGCATCGGGATTCCCATCTCCTTCATGTGCACGTTTCTTTTCATGAAGTGGTATGGAGAATCTCTCAGCAGCAACTCACTCTTCGGGCTTGTACTCGTTCTCGGTATCATTGTCGATGACGCGATCGTCATCATCGAGAATTCGTACCGATACATGCAGAAGGGCCTCTCGCCGAGAGAGGCTGTTCTCAAAGGAGCTCCGGAGGTGGCGGTTCCCGTTCTTTCTTCCATCCTCACCACGATCGCGGCCTTTCTACCACTCATGCTCATGCCTGGTATCGTGGGTGAATTCATGAAAATCATCCCCATCGTGGTGTCCTTCGCGCTGATCGCTTCACTCATCGAGGCATTCTGCATTCTCCCATCTCACATCGCCGACTGGGGCGGCGTCGGCAATCCCGAATCGAAGAGCGAACTGTTCTTCGGTTCCCTGAGGAGATCCTACCGCAGGGGGATGATCCGTATCCTGAGATGGCGATATCTCGCTGTGTTAATAGTCCTGGGCTCGGCCGCCATGCTCGCAGGTGTCATCCCGCTGATCGGTGTGGACATGTTCGCAGACGAGGAAGTGTCCCAGTTTTTCGTTCGGGTGAAGATGCCCGTCGGGACGAGGCTCGAAGAGACCGACGCGGTACTCAAGTACATCGAAACCCGGGCTCTCGAATTGCCATCGGAAGAGGTGGCCTCGGTGACAGGCGTGGCCGGTATCCTCAACACGGACAAGGAGACGATCGTAAACTCGCATGTCGGGGAGGTGACGGTGGATCTCGTCGAAGAAAAGGACCGTGAGCGGCATTCCGATGAGATCATGGCTGATCTTCGGGGGCGGATTGACGGTCTCCCGGGCCTGAGGTACCTGGAATTCGCCAGGGTCCCGACGGGTCCGCCAATCGGGAAAGCGGTCGAGGTCAAAGTGAAAGGACGGTACATGGATGAACTCCAGGAGGTCGCCCGGCTCGTAGAGGATGAGCTTTCCGGCATGCCCGGAGTGATCGACATCACCGATGACTGCGACAGGGGAAAGAAGGAGATCCGGATCGACATCGATGAACAGAAGGCGGCGCTTTATGGGTTCACGAATCTTGATATTTCCATGGCTCTGCGTACCGCTTTCGAGGGGGAAAACGCGTCATCCATCATGGACGGGGATGAAGAGGTGGACATCGTCGTGAAGTTCAGGGAAGACGAAGCGGATCTCCTGGAGACACTGGAATCTCTCAAGATCAGGAGCCGAACCGGAGTACTCATCCCGCTCAGGAATTTCACGCGGTTCTCATGGGACCGGGGAATTGCCGAAATAAAGCGGTTCAATCTCGATCGCGCCATCACTGTGAGTGCGGACATAGACAAGGATGCCACCGACATATCGACGGTGAACAACACCCTGAAAGAAAGGTTCCAGACAATAGGGAAGGCCCATCCAGGGTACAGCCTGGATTTTCGCGGGGAATTCGCCGAATTCAAGGAGACCTTCAGCGACATCGGGTATCTGTTCATGATAGGGATCGCGATCATCCTTATAATCCTGGGGTCACAATTCGGTTCCTGGATTCAGCCGGTCATCATCCTCTTCACCATCCCCTTCGCGTTCATCGGTGCCATGCTGGGGCTCCTCATCGGTGGCAACCCATTCAGCATCGTCACGCTGTACGGAATGGTGGCCCTCGCAGGTGTGGCTCTCAACGACTCGATCGTATTGATCGATTTCATCAACAAGGGTAGACAAAACGGCGCCAACCACTGGCACGCCATCATCAATGCCGGGAGTACGAGGTTACGGCCCATCATCCTGACAACACTGACCACCGTGTCCGGTCTGCTTCCCATGGCGATCGGCCTCGGCGGCAGGTCTGTCGTCTGGCAGCCGCTCGCCAACACCATTATCTGGGGCCTGCTCATGGCTACTTTCCTCACCCTTTTCATCATCCCCTCCCTTTATGCGATAACCCTCGACCTGACGAAGGCCGCCGAATGGATTTTCAGGGGGTCCCGGGACGGCTCCGGGAGATGAATCACGAATTGTTCTCCCGGGAACAACGTACGAATGCCGGCTCCTCTTTCATTGACAGGGAAACAAGGTTGTAGTAATATCCATCATATCACTTCTGGATTTTTCAACTCATGATCTATCTGTTCCTGAGCATCATTGCAAGTACGCTTATCGCGGTCGTCATCCGGCGGAACGAGGACCGGGGACTCGATCGTCCGGCCGTTATGCTGTTCAATTACCTGACGGCGACAGGTCTCTCCCTGTTCTTCCTCGAACCGGGACATCTGGTGTCCAGGGTTCCCAGGCTCGTACCGCTCGGACTCATCTCCGGTTTTCTCTTCGTCACTGCATTTCTCGTGTACATGAAGGCGGTCCGGCACCTCGGCCTGACCATACCGGTGACGGTCACCAGGCTTTCGGTGGTCATCCCGGTGCTGGGATCTCTTTTCATATTCTCAGAAAGAGTAAGTCGTTACCAGACACTGGGGCTTGTCCTCGCAACTACAGCGATATACCTGTTCAGCTGGAGGAGAGGGAACACCGGGAGACGGGAACCCGGATCGAACCTGTTTCTCCCAGTGCTTCTTTTCCTGTGTATGGGATCGGGGGATTTCAGCCTGAAGGTATTCCAGGAGCTGTACTCGCCGGATGATATGATGAGCTTTATCTGTATCGTCTTCGCCGTTTCGAGTGTATACACTCTAATCCTGGTTGTCATGAAGAATGTCAGGATGAATACTAAAATCGTTCTCGGAGGTTTTCTACTGGGTATCCCGAACTTCACCTCTGCATACTTCATCCTGAAGCTTCTGCAGGTGTTTCCGGGTTCAATCGCCTTTCCACTGAACAACATCGGAATCATCGTTCTGTCGATGGCGATCGGGTACCTGTTCTGGCAAGAGCGCTTCCACAGGAGAACCTGGTTCGCGATATGTACCGCGGCAGTCGCGGTTTTCCTGCTCAACGCCGGCAGCAGATGACGCTAATACACTGTTAATACAACTGGAACACTTACCGTTATCTTCAGGGAGGACATCATGAAACTGGGCATCCTGCTCCTCACTCTCGCGCTCGCAACGGCCGAATCGACGAGGGATTTCATCGATCCTGTCGGCTTTTCTACGAAACGTGAACAGATAGAGGCGGTCATCACCCACTCCCGCTCATGCAAAGACATGACGGTGGGCGAGCCGCCCCCCACCGAGAGCCCCCTGCTCGCAGCCGTGTGCCCACATGATGACCACATTTACGCCGGTCCGGTCTACCTTCCGGTAATGGAACGTATCGAAGCCCGGCATCTCATCCTCATCGGGGTCTTTCACAAGGCCTGGAAATGGGAGATCGAAGATGTACTGATCTTCGACGATTTCGATTCGTGGAGCGGCCCCTTCGGCCCGATTCCCGTCGATGTCACCTTCAGGAAAGCGGTGAAGGAGGAGCTCTCCGGGAAAACCTTCATCGTCAGCAACGAGTATCACCAGGCAGAACACTCTCTCGAAGCGTTTGTCGCATTCATCCAGCATTTCGACCCGGAAGCTTCCATTCTCCCCATACTCGTGCCGTACATGGGATGGGATCGAATGGATCAGCTCGCCCGGGATCTCTCCGGGGCCGTATCGGAGGTGATGACCGGGCAGGGACTCAGGTGGGGAAAAGACGTACAGATACTCATTTCGAACGACAGCGTCCATTACGGCGACCAGGGATGGGGTGGGAAGAACTATGCTCCGTTCGGAGCGGGGACGGCAGGTCTCTCGATGGCGAAAGAGAGAGACCTGACGCTCATCCGAACTCACCTTCTCGGTCCAATCGAGCCCGGGAAGATGAAGGGATTACTGTATTCTCTCGTCGATGAGAGCGATGTCCACGAGTACCGGGTCACATGGTGCGGGCGTTTCTCGGTCCCGTTCGGCGTCTGCTTCACGTATCGGCTGGCCGAGGACCTTGGAGAGGACACCCCGCATGGATATCTTCTCGGGTACGGGACGAGCGTCGAGCTCGGGGAGCTCCCCGTTCGCGACCTCGGGCTCGGGGTGACGGCACCGGCCAACCTGCACCACTGGGTGGCATATTCCGCGGTCGGATACTTATCCCGTTAGTTTCCTCCGTCGAGACTGAACCATTTTTTTTCACCTCCGACGATGTTTCATGCGACAGAAACACGATACCGCCATTGACAAAGCCATTCCCCGGCAATATAATCACCCCTGACAAATAAATAGAATTATTGCCATCGTTCGAAGGAGGATTTCGAGATGAAAAGAACTGATTGCCGGACGTGGTCGGGGCAGATGGGAACCGTTGCTGCAACCATTCTCCTCGTCCTGTTGTGCCTCCCGCTGATCAGCGGATGCGGGGAGTCTGAGAAAGAACAGAAGGAAGCACCCACGCTCGCGGTCGATGAAGGGACGACGCTCTACCTGGCCCAGGCCTATTTCGTCAAGGAAAAGGGTCCGGATGGTAAGATGCGGTCGATGCCGGGGGCGGCACATCTCGAAATCTACTCCTACTCCGGGGGAGACTGGCACACGGAAGTTCTGGAAGATACCGAGAGCAATGTGTTCCATAAGGCCGCCTGGTTTACCCCCGCCAGGGGAGAACCGGGCATTCTGACGATCGGAGCGGTGGAAGCGCTTCTTAAAATCTGGAGAAAAAAAGGCGGGAAGTGGGAAGCCGAGACGCTCTGGAACCCCACGTTCGGAGGAAAATGGAACCGGCTGCGTGACTTCGAGATTGCCGACGTCACCGGTGACGGGCAGGATGACATCATCATCGCAACCCACGACCAGGGCGTTATCGCCGTCGTCTCCTGGAAGGACGAGGCCTACCGGGCAGAAGAGATTTTCAGGAAGGAAAACACGTTCGTCCACGAAATCGAAGTTGGAGACATTGACGGCGACGGTACCTCCGAATTCTTCACGACACCGAGTAAACCGAACAAACTGGACGGTTCCATCCAGCCTGGCCAGGTTGACATGTTTAAATCGAAAGACGGTGAGTGGATCCATAGCACGATCGACGTGATGAAAACCCGGCACGCGAAGGAGATCCTCTGCGTGACCCTGACCGGTGAAGAACGTCCCGTTCTTTTCAGTTCGCTCGAGGGAGAGGCCATAGGGGGAGAGAAGGCGGGAGCGGGAACAAGGATCAGAATGTACCGCTTCGAGGGGGAGAAAGTCACCCATGAAGACATCGCCGAGCTGCCGGGCCAGCTGTGCAGGTTCCTGACGTTCGGAGACACCGACGGTGACGGCGTCAAAGAAGTGATCGCTTCGACCAAGAGCAACGGGATATGGAAACTCACCCCACCGGCGGCTGAAGGCGGCATTTGGAGAAAAAAGCTCATCGCCGGGGACACCGCCGGATTCGAGCACGCGACCTACCTGTATGATTCAAACGGCGACGGCATGGATGAGCTGTGGGTCGCATCGGATGATGATGGGGAGTTCAGAAGATACTGGTACAACGGCAGGGATTATTCGGAGGAAGTGCTCGGTACGCTCATTGACAGGGCACTCACTTTCAACATCACCGCGACCAGGCACTCCACGGAGCACTGATCGGATTTATTCCCGACCGGGCACTCATTTCAGGATTGTCATCTTGCGGACAAACTTGCTCTCTCCCACCCGCAAGGTGTAGAGATACATCCCGCTGGAGACCTGTATCCCACTCTCGTCTCTCCCGCTCCAGGCGACACTATGGCTCCCCGGCTCAAGGTCGGAATCGATCAATGTCCTCACCCGTCGGCCCCGCACGTCATACACAACGAGGTCGACATGCTGTTTTTCTCCGGCGGCTCCGGCCAGGTCAAAGGTGATCGTCGTCTGTGGATTGAACGGGTTCGGGTAGTTCGGGAAGAGCGTGGCGGATTCTGGAACGGGCGAGGAGGAGGACGGACCGTCACCGATGCCGGCATACTCCGAAGATACCCTTATGAGATAAGCGTCCCAGAATTCACCGTTTCGGGAGCCGATGTCTCCCGTGATCACGTATCCCCCATCGGAAGCCACCCCTACGCAGTTGCTGAACTCGTCGAGTGTCCCACCGAAGATCCAAGACCAGAGCTCGCTTCCCGAGGGATCTGTCCTGACAAGGTATACATCAGTGTCACCCGGCCTGAAGGAGTCGGTCCCGCCGGCGATGACGAATCCACCATCCGGCGTCTCAGCTAGCGATGATCCGACATCATCTCCGTACCCCCCGAAGGTCCGGGTCCATAACGTATCCCCGGCCGTGTCGGTCCTGACCAGGTAGACATCCTCACCACCCATCCCGAAGGAACCGGTGCTCCCTGCGACCAGATAACCACCTCCTGTGACCTGCAGCACGGAATATCCAACCTCATCCTGAGAACCTCCGTACGTCTTCTCCCACTCCGCAACACCTGATGGGCCGGTCTTGACCAGGTAGACATCGGCGTAGCCGCCGCTCGGAGAGCTGGTGTATCCGGTGACGACATACCCGCCGTCGGTCGTCTGACGGACGGAATAGCCTGCGTCGTCGAATGGTCCCCCGAAGGTACTCGTCCATTCGAAAACTCCCGCCGCGTCGGTCTTGAGCAGGAAGAGGTCACTTCCCCCGGCTCCGTATGAGCAGGTCCATCCGGTGATCACGTATCCCCCATCGGATGTCTGTCTAACCGACACACCCCCGTCGCTCAGGGAGTCACCGAATGTCCGGGTCCAGAGAGTGTCACCGGACGCGTCGGTTCTGACAAGGTAGACCTGAGTTGTGTGATTCTCTTCGGGCAGTGAAGAATGGCCGGTTATGACATACCCGCCGTCGGTCGTCTGCTGGACGGATTTACCCCCGTCAGTGCCGTACTCATGAGACCTTCCGATCGTCTTCGTCCATTCCGCTTGTCCGGTATCGTCCGTCTTTATCAGGAAGACGTCTGCGTTGTGAAGGTAATCCGCCCCGGTAGTTCCGACGACGATGTACCCGCCGTCGGTCGTCTGCTGGACGGCCTGACCGTAATCCCAGCCCTCATCACCGAACGTCTTCGTCCAGAGTGTGTCGACCTGGGCCTGGAGCGCGTGAATGAAGAGTGACAGACCGAAGAAAATTGACAGTAAACACTTTTTCTTCACCGTGGGCCCTCCCGAACGGACACCTGTGGTGATGTCCACGAAATCCTGATCCGAATGCACCCGGTAAGACAGGCAGGATCGATGGGAACCGTTACAGTCTCATTTCCTTTCCCGTTTCGATTATACCCTGCTTCACATGAAATGTCAATCGGGGG
>CAZZKG010000061.1:0-17497 GCA_964654825.1 uncultured Gemmatimonadota bacterium
AACGAAGAACTCGAAATTGTGGAAATTATGGCCTCAGAGGTGGGGAATGTGCGTTCAAAGGACCCCTGGATCCCCTTTTCGAGAAGGTAGACGCTGAGTCCGGTAACGAGTAAGGTCCTCTTTTTGGTGTACCCTTTTGATAATAAATAGTTTGAGAACTCGTACCCCATCAGCGGATGGGCTATGAGCAGATTCTTCCTCTTGAATTGCGCTTTCGCTTCAGGAATACGGTACTCGTAATCCCAGAATCTGAAAAACTCCTTCACTCCCCTGGAAAAATCTCCATTCTGCTTCAGTTCGAGCCCAACCCCGCTCGCATACCCTGAAGACAGCAAGCTGTATCCAACAATAGCCCCGTTGAACGAGAGGATATCCCGGATCATCTCGTGGGTTTTGACGGGGTGCCTGAGACGGTTGTAGTTCGGTATTCCGAGGAGTCCGCAGATGGCGACAAGAAAACACAAAAGAAGGAGTTTTCGCATAACTGATACATTATACCACATTTTTACCACTTATGTCAAGCGAAATGAGTGGGGAGGGGACAATCGACTGATTCAAGTGTGGCCTGAAAGGATTCGATTGGAGGAATCGATTCTCATCCGGTTGGAGAGTGGGCCCCGGTGGTGGAGGTAGATGAGCCTGTGGTTATTTCTTCCCCAGGCTCTTCTTCAGACTGTCCAGAGCGGAATCGTCCAGATCGATACCGAGATCTCCGATTTTATTCAGATCGATATTTCCCACAATGTTGACGAATGAGGCTTCGTCTCCCGGTTCGAGAGACATGACCAGCAGACCGACAATCTCTTTGTCGATCGACTTGATGCTGACTACCACGCGTTCGTCCTCTCCCTTAACCTGGACGAGCCTCTCCCAGCCTTCACGGTTCAACTTGGCCTCTATCTTGTCCATGATAGGCTGGATCGTCTCGGTTTCTGATTCATTCACTTTGAACGACTTGACCTGAATCCCCTTGATATTCGACAGGACTTCATCGAGATCTTCATCCTTATCATCGGCCGCCATGGCAGCGAGTTTTACAAGGCCCGGACCCAGGGTGATCTCGGTCACTTCACCCGCTTTGTCGGGGATCTTGATCTCATCGAAGTTGACATAGCCCGGTTGTTTTTTGAGATCTCCTTCCTGAGCGTAGACACCGACTGCCAGTGCCAGCATAAAAAGTCCTGTCAGGAGAAACATCCATCGGAAAAACATGGTGCACGTTTTCATTACTTACCTCCGGTTACGGGCAGTGATACGTTCTGTATACTTCGCTTGATGGTTGAGGGGAGCTGTGTCCGCATCGTTTCACCGATCACTTTCTTCCCGGCGGTTCCCAGCTTCTCTGTCGTGTAGACCACACTCCATTTCGCCGTCTTTCGAGCTCTGTGTGCTTCTTCCTGTGAGTACTCGACCGGTAAGGGTTCACTCTCCCTGGTGACAGGGTAGCGGGCGATCATCAGAATGACGATTGCCAGGGCTGCGCCCACAGTGACCAGTCTCCAGCGGGAAAAAACGAAGGAGGAAAAAGCGGTTTTCAGTCTCCCGATGGAAAAACCTGCCCTCTCCTGATCGAGTGTGGCGGCTTCGATGTTCCGGAGAACATGTTCCGGGCAGCTGAGCTCGGGTAAGAGTTCGAACATCGTGATGATGTCGTGATCTTTCTGAAGTTCGGAACTGCAGGCCGGACACTCTTCCAGGTGCTTCTTCAGCCGTGAGGCATCACTATCCTGGAGATCTCCGTCCAGAAACCGGTCGAATAACGATCTGATGTTTTGACACTGGCTGTTCATGTCAGGAGTTTTTCACCCTTTCCGGAAATTCATTCGCGAGGATCTCCCTCAGTTTCTTCCTTCCCCGATGAACTTCCACTTTAATGGTATTGACATTCATTTCGACAATCTCTCCTATCGTTCGATATTTCATTCCATGAAAATAGTGCAGTATCATGATACTCCTCGTCTTTGCGGAGAGTTTTTCCAGAGCGAAGAGCAGGGTTCTGGTCAACTCGCTGGACTCACAAGCCAGCTCGGGACTTGATGTTATTTTCCCCTGCTCCAGCAGGGTGATCGCTGCCATCCTGTCCGATTCCTCCCTGTAGTCGAACGAAGTTTTGCGTTTTCGAGCCAGGCTTATACACTGATTGTGAGCAACTCTCATGATCCATCCCACATATCGGTTCTCATCGATTTTTTCGAGATTCTGCCACAACTTTATGAATACTTCCTGTGTGACATCCTCTGCATCCTCGCGGTTACGAAGCACGTAAAATGCGTAACTGAATACGCGGTTTTTGTGTTCGTCGAGTATCGTTCGAAAAGCGCTCTTTTTCATGTCCCTGTTTCAAAGACGCTTCATGAGATCGAAAAGTTACAATTTATTCTATTTTTCACCACAGGAGGAGCTGTAACTTTTAAATAGGGACAGTCACCATTTATTGAATAAAATTAATAATGGTAACAAAAATGGTGGCGATAAGATGATGACTATCCCCTATTTATACCCGCCTGGCCAGGAACCTCGATAGCTCGCTGTAATTGTCAACGAACTCCTGGGACGAGAGTCCTTGTCGTGGAAGGAATCACCTGATGATCGATTCGAGCTCTTCCAGCAGTGCATTCTCGTCCGCGGCACCGGACACTCCGAAGATTCCCCGGTCGGTGAGGGTGATCCCTGCGAGCCCCCTGTAAGGGATCTTCCGGAAGAGAACAGGATGCTGGCGGCCTTCGAGCGGTTTCCACCCGGCGGCAAGTTTTTCCCAGATCGAGCCGGTCGACTCGTCCCGCCCGGGGATCATTACAAAAACCGGGTATTCCCGCCCCTTCGAATCGATGTAACGGGAGTGGACACAGTTTTTGAGGTCGGAGAGGCCCAGGAAGCCTTCCCGGGCGAAGCCTTCTGAACCGGTGACTTTTCCCCGGCTCGGGAGCAGCTCGAGTTCATCCGGGAGTCCGTCGGGACCCGGCAACACTTCTGCAAGTCCCTTCAGGAGATTTTCCCCGGTGGCCTCATTGATCTCACCCTGGTACGCGTCCACGATCACGTAGAACCGGTTTTTGAGCAGCAGGCACTGGTACGGAGGGGTAACGACTGCTTCAGCTCCTATGGGGAGCTTCTTCCGTGCATCAGGTCGCTGGACGGAATAGATGCCGAACGCGTTCAGCGGTGTTTTCATGTCATAGATGTTCACGGTTACGATGAGGTCACCTGATGACAGATCACGTGAGCGAAGAAGTTGAAAATCATAGGACAGAAACTGCTCGGCTGCGCCGTCGATGAGTTTCCAGAGGTTGGAAGGGTCATACGTGCTCGGCTCGCCCGAGGGAATCCAGCCCTCGACGTCGGGGAACTCCATTGCACCGACCGGGCTTACCGCGAGAGCGGCAGTAATAAACAGCAACAGGGAAAATCTCACGATCGGTCTTCCTTCCACACTATGCAAGTGTCAACAACGAGTGCGCCTTGAACAGGCTCGCCCGGATGTTCACTCCATAGGGACAGGCAGTGGCGCATGGGACGTCGCAGTCCTCGCAGAGTGAGGCATCGCGGCCTTCGAGAGCGGTGTATCTCGTCATCGCATACTTTTCCCGGCCCTGATACCTGTAATACTGCGCGTAACGCATGATGGTGCTGACCGGGACATTGTTGGGACAGTAGCCTGAACATTTGCTGCAGGCGTGCCGGCAGTATTTGTCGCTGTAGGCCAGCTCATAATCCTGCAGGAACCGTGAGTCGGCCCGTGTCAGTCTGGTACCGGAGAGCGGGACGAATGTGTCGACACCTTCGAAGTTGTTCAGGGACATGCACACCGTGTGCATGTCAGGATTCTGCAGTACCCACTTCAGGCAGAGCTTGCGAAAATCATCGTTGGTGGTGACCCCGTATTTTTCGGCGAACGCTCTGCTGGATTCCATTGTCTCTTCCTGGTCGGTTATCCAGTTCCGGATACGCTGAACGGCTTCTTCTCTCGAAGTTCCCTGCTTCTCCGCCCGTTCGATGTATTCGAGGTAATCTCCCGTCGGATTCTCGGGATCGAAGGGATCGAGTTCGATAACACCGGGCATGGTTTTCATTGCGGTCGTGCCGAGGTTGTCCTTCTTGCACGCCGCCAGGACCTTTTCGGCTTCTTCCTTATTCAGAAAGCTATAGGAGAAGAGCATAAGGTCGAACCGTCCGTCCTCTACGGCGGTGAGGAGCACTTTTTCGAGGCTGTCATCTTCATCCTGTTCCGGTCCGTGACACGATACGCCGACGTGCCTGAGGCGGCCATCCCGTTTCAGGCGTTCTGCCGCCGCGTGAAAACCTGCGTGGCCGATGGTGCTCGCCTTCGTCACCATGTGCGTGTAGAGGGCGTCGACATAGTCGGTTTGCAGCCTTTTACGACATTCCCCGAATCGTTCCAGTATGGTGTCTTCTGTGTCAGTGTCCTGTACGAGGAGTTTGGTTGTGATGAATATCTTCGACCTGTCCATGTACTGCTGCGCTTCACCGATCCTGCGTTCCGACTCGCCGTTTCCGTAGCCTTCTGCGGTGTCGAAGTAATTTATCCCCCTGTCATAGGCGTAACGGACGACATCAGAATTCTCGGGAAAGCCTCCCAGCGCGATGTCGGACACCTTGAAATTGGTGCGCCCGAGAGTACGAAAGCTCTTGATTTTCTGAAGCGCTTCTTCCGTTTCCTGTGTTTCCTCGATCTTGCTTCCGGTACACATGGAGAAAGCACTCCCGGCGACAGCCGCGCTTCCGATCTTGAAGAATTTTCGTCGGGAGATCTTTTTATCCGTCTCGATCCGGCGTCGGGTATTTTTCAAGGGACACCTCCTAATCTCGCTGAGCGAGAGTGAGCTGAGGAATCGACAAACAATCTCGAATTGATTCTATCACAGATAATGACTCATTTCGTTTTTGTGTAATCAATCTCGGATCCGAGGACGCTGTGCGGAATGAGGTACACCAGAAGCTGCACCACCGCAGCGATCATCACCCAGAGCCGGCCTTTTTCGGGATCCTTGTGAGTGCGCCAGAGGGCGATGATCCAGAACAGTAGAGCGAATGCGGTTTTGTTGTCGGTCAGATCGTGTCCGAAGGGCCAGCCGGTCCAGTACGCCCCGAAGGCGAATTTCTGCACGAGGGGACCGAGGATCATCCCACCGAGAAACAGGAAAACCGCAGCGTACAGGGCCTGCTTGAATACGCATGGACCCCTGGTGAGGGCCTCGAGGCCCGCTCTTGTCGAGACGAGCATCGCCGAGAACATCAATATGATGTGGGGTATCAGGATCGCTTTCGGTACCACACCCTTGAAACGCATGATCACCGGCTCATCTGATGCTTGATATGTATGTCCCCCGGCATCCGTGAATACGATCCTGTATATCACCTTACCCGCTGACGGCTGTTTGGGGATGCGGGTAACCAGTTCATCCCCCTGGCGCACCATCGCCCGTGTCATCCATTCATCATCGCTCTTGTACCGTTTCCATATCAATTCACCGGTCACTCCGGGATCACCAATCTTAAACCTCATTTCGGCATCGGCTGTGGTTTCGTGAGAGCGCAGGAGTTTGAACTTGATGACCTCCCCTCCGATTGTGACGTCTCCGCGGACAGGATGCGTTGGTCCGGTCATCCTCTGATAGACGACCGAAGCCAGGGTGATAACGATGGCCAGTACCCACACGATGATGGATCGGTTTCGAGGAGAAGACGTCATTGTATTACCCTCCATTTTCTTGAGACGGTAGTGCTGTCTCGATTCTTTTGATTCCTCCCGCTTCCCTTCTGCTGCAGCTGTATCATAATAATCCGGACCATGTCGTCAGCTACCCACTGTCCGATCAGGTTCCCTGTCACTGCTGATCAGTTCTTCTATAACAGTCTCGAGATTGGTGTTAAATGTGTCCGGGTCCTCCAGCATCACGAAGTGTCCGACCCTCTCCATGACGATAACCTCGAAGGAGGAGGCGTGATTTCTGTTCGATTCGGTTTTAACCGGGTATCTGGCCGAGTTGATACAACGTATGGGTACATCGACTGCCTCCACGGCTTCAACCAGATCCGTCTGAAAATATTCTCTCAGAGACCCGAGTGCCACATCGGGCGGAGCTGATGACATGTCTCTGATCACCTCGTCGACGAGATTCGGGTTAGCCCCGGTGCCGAACATGCTCTCCACGAATACGGTCACGGCCTTGACGAAGTTTTTCTCCATGGGTGCCAGGAATGCATCGATTCTCTTCTGATCATATCTGACCTCGAAGTCGTTGAAGGTATCTGCGCCGACCAGGCCCAGGACTCTCCCCGGCATCCGTCGGGCTGCTTCGAGGATTACCGGCCCGCCCATGGAGTGCCCGATGAGAATCATGTGCTCGATTCCGAGCTCATCCACAACTGCGACGACATCCTGACCGAAGGCACCCAGCGTCCATTTCTCCCGGCCGGTGTCCGATAGGCCGTGCCCTGCGAGATCGATGGTCACCACCCGGTGAAACTGTTTGAAATGATCCACCTGATATCTCCAGTAGGTCCCGTCACAGCACCAGCCGTGAACGAAGACCAGTGTCGGCTCGCCTTTACCCCATACCTGATAGTGAATCGAAAGTCCATCTGCCGAGGGAACGCTGCCCGATGAAGCGGATCCCGATCCCGGGAAGCTGTCACACCCGCAGGAACCAATCGACAGACAGGTGATGACGATCATGAAAATAGCTGTGAGTCGATATCTCCGCCAGCATCCCGTTACGGGAAGAGCATCCCGATTCTTCCTTATCACGTTATCTCCCCCCGCTTCTTTCGTGCGGGTACTCCCCTGCACGTTTCTGGAAAGTGAGGATCTTCGGATTCGTGATGATGCCTTCACGGATTTCGATGGCCCTCCGGATCGTTTCGTTCTCCTCCCACTCCGGCTGTCCGCCCATGACGATGGGAAGAAACGGTATGAGAGCCCTCGAGATTTCCCAGGAGGCGCTGTTCCAGAGGTATGAGGGTGTGTGATCCACCGCATAGTAGGTCGTTCCGCCCACCTGCAATGTCGGATCCTCGAATGTAGTCGGTCGCGCGAAAGGAAACCCCATGCCCTCGTCACAGCTGATATCGATGATCAGGCATCCCGCTCCGAGTCGATCGACCTCACGATCTCTTACGAACATGAGTGGATTGTCCGTGTCCTGGAGGACCCCGTTGATGATGATGTCCGACCTCGACAGTTTATCGATAAGCGGGACGGACGTGCCGTCGGGTTCGATAACCCGGAGAGCCCCTGTTGCATCGGCACTGATTTGACGGTACTCGACGCCGGGCACCTGGTTCGCCACGGCTCCCGGGGGTATCAGGGTGTACACTGTGATGTGCCTGAATCCTCTTCCGAGAAGTGCGAAGACGGCGCCGCGGCTCACCGATCCGAAATTCAGCATGCTCACTATCCTGGGTGGACCGTACATCCCGTCCGTACCGGTGAGCGCGAGCGCGTGCTGAACGCCGGCGTATCCTGCTATCTCGTTGTTCTTGGAGAAGATGTGTGACTGCCACTCACCACTCTGGTTCCATATGTTCATCGATTCCCAGGTGATCAGGGTCAGGTGGCGGTCTATCGCTGTTTGGGCGAGTGACTCCTGCTGCACTACGTGGGCCCATCCCCAGAGGACCCCGTTTTCCTTCATCTTATCGAAATCGGGCTGCATCGGCTTGGGGATGAGCACGATGTCCGAGTTCTCGAATATCTGTTTCCGGCTTCTGATACCGAACGAGAGCCGCCTGAGAGAGTCGTCATCGTGTCCGAAGGGTGCGGCGTATCCCTCTTCGAAGAAGATTTTGCTCCGGATCTCATCGGGTATCCAGCCGAGCTGCCCGGGATGGATGGGGACTCTCTTTTCATTCTCCTTCAGTGACGTTCCGACCGCCCCGACTGTCAATAACGGCATGATCAGCTCCTTAGTACCTTTATAAGCATAACAACTCCCGGTATGATCAGTAAAGCCAGCGGAGGCTCAGCACCAGACTGCTCTCGTCGCCGTACATACCTATTTTCGAGAAATCCTCACCCGCGAAGGCGTTCAGCCGCGCTGAGAACTGGATGTCCTCGTATGACGGCGGTGAGTAGCTCACGGCCGGGCTGATCCACACCGCCTTCGATTTGAACCCCGCCATCCCGGCGAAGGAGACGGATAAATGATCGTCCTTAAAGCCCTTCTGCAGCATGAAGGTGAGGTCCACATCGGTCGCACCCTGGGTGTAGAAATCCTCATGGCTGAAACGTTTGGTCACCGCCAGCTGCACGGATGTGAGAATGAATGTCCCCGGGATCTCGTAATCCGTTCCCATGATCCACATAAATTCGCTGTGGCTCTTGGGGCTTCCGCGGACTTCCCCGAAACCGTAGTTGAGCGCTTCGTTCAGGGCCTCTTCTATCAAATACGGATCGAACAGTCGGAAGTACTGCTTGCCGAAGATAAATGCCATTTCTGATCGAAGTGCAAACGCCCCCAGCGTCCTCGCACCCGCGACGCCAACGGACGTCATTCGGGTAAATTCAGCGTTCCCTTCCATGGAGATCAGGAGTCCGGTATCGTTGAGATTAGCTTCGGGAATAGTGCCTGTGGCCAGGACTGTCCTGGTCTCGGCCGTGGGGACCGGGTCCATCGCACTCACGACGTAGAAGTCGATATCGTAGTCGCCTTTCAGGGTGTTCACTTTCAGTCCGAAGCTGGCAGTAGAAGGATTCAATTTCGGTTTCTTGAGCGGGTTGTAGGTAGGCAGGAAAATCATCCACACCAGGTTCACATTCGGATCATCGATGTAGGTGCCATCCGCCGGATAAATGGCCATGGGTGGAAACCACTCGTCCACCCGTGTGTCACCGTTCTTGTCCGTTTCAGCGAGTGGAACCCGTGAGCGTATCCATACGGGGAAAACGACCGCCTCGATGGTGTAGTCGCCCCGAACCAGGTTCACACGCACTCCCGGCTGGGCGATGCGGTCTTCCAGGGTGGGGAGAGCGAAGGGGTCCATGAAATCACGGGCGGTGAGGATATCGAAGGGAGAAATCTGATCGGCTTTCCCCCAGATGACCTTCTGAAGCCCGAGACGGATGTCCGCGTCCTTCCATAAAAAATCGAGGTATGCCTCGTCCAGTAGTACCTCGCCGCGTTCGGCGAACGGACGGTTCGGCTGGGACGTGTACAGGAGATCGAGTGTGACCTGGGATGAGATATCCCGGGGGTGGGTCCCGTAGACCGAAAACCTAAGTTTGTTGATCTGGTTGACCAGTCCGGGTCTCTCGTAGGTGTTGAACCCGATCTGCACATCGTCGACATCGCTCAACCTCGCCGAGGCCCCCGTACCCACGAAACCGGTGAAATCGAAATAATTTTCGCCTAAACTGAATTCGAAACACGGTGCATTTGCCGGGAAGAGAAAAATTACTCCAATGAGAGTCACAAGGATACCTATGTACTTCCGATGCACCATTTCGATTATGTTCGTCATTTTTTTTGTCCCCCTTTATGCGTTTTCGAGCACGGATCCGCTCTTTCCGCCGATCAGTCGTTTTACGGAAATGAGAAGAACCGGGAGAAGCACGAGGTCGGCACCGAGTGCGGTAAGCATGGTGGTCCCTGTCAGGAAACCAACTGAGCTTATCATCTGAAAATTCGACAGGGAGAGAATCATAAATCCGAAGAACAGAGTAATACTGGTATAGATCATCGGGCGTCCTATCATACGGATGCTGTCTTCTACCGCATGCTTTCTGTCCCTGCCTTCACGTATGCGTCGCCCGAACTCGGTCATGAAGTGGATCGTGTCGTCAACGGATATCCCGAGAGCGGTACATGCGATGATGCTCGTGCCGATGTTCAGCGAGGTGCCAGTCAGGCCCATCAAGCCGAATACGATGAGGATGGGGATCGCATTGGGTATCATTGAAACGACACCCGCCTTCACTGATCGGAAAAGCGCCATCATCACGAAAAAGATTATCAAAAGGGCCAGTCCGAGGGAGTTTCGCTGCCCTCTGGCGACGGCCTCCGTGGCATAGGTGAGGACGACGATCGTTCCGGTTGGTCGCGCGGTGTACCCGGCAGGGAGCTCATTACGGGCGAAGTCCGTGATTTTCCGTATCGCGCCGAACATCTCGGTGGATCCGACGAGACTTGTCCTCGCAAAGATGGTGATCTGGCTGAAATCTCCGTTGACGTAGCGCTCCATGGCAGCGGGGTCGTTGGATATCGAAAAGAGAAGAATCTCTTCCTCGATGATGCCCTCATCGTCGGGAACTTTCAAGGAATCCGGTTCGTCGTAGTTGAGTGCCATATGAAGACGCTTCAATTGCCCGACGATGGAGACGGTTTTGTCGACTCCAGGCAGGCTCTCCATATACTGCTGGATACGATCCACCGCTTGCAGCGCATCCGGGCGCTTCATGCTGTCGGCTTCCTTCCCGTCGATGACGAGGAAGAAGGTCGTGGCGCCTGCCAGTTTCTCCGAGATGATGTCTGCTGTTTTTCTGATGTCCGAATCCTTGGCAAAGTAGGAGAGGAAGTTGGTGTCCACCCTGACGTAAAGAATGCCCCATATCGAGAGGAGAACGAGAAGGCTCGAGAGAGCACCCACCAGGAAACGGTGTCCCGAAGTGAACCGGCAGAGCCATTCGAGGAACCGGTCCATCAGATCGGTGGAGTCGCGTTTTATCTTCCCCGCTTTCTCTGATTTTACCATCGACAGTATCGATGGAAGGACGGTTATGGTTGTGAGGAACGTGAAAGCGATCCCAGCCATCGCGAAGGTTCCCATCTTGTTGATATTCGGGATCGGGTTTACGACAAGAGAGCCGAAGCCGATGATTGTTGTGACAGCTGTCATCGCCATGGGGGAGAGGAGATCCCGGAGGGCATGATGAGCCGCCACTCGACCTGTCATGCCATCCTCGCTTCGCAGATACTGATTGAAGTGGCTGATAATGTGAATCGAATAGGAGCTTCCGATTGCGATGAGCAGCGGCGGAAGGATCGTGAGAACCAGAGACAGGGGCTTGTTGAGAAAACCGATGAGCCCCATGGTGCATACCGTACTCACCGCGACTGTGAGAAGAGGGAGAGCGACACCACGGATGTTTCTGAACGTGAGCAGGAGAACGATAATGATGAGACCGATCGTCAGCGGCACGAATACCCGGAGATCATGATGCATGGTCTCGATGATCACACGGCGTGTATAGGTGAATCCGGCATAGTGGAGTTCTTCGGGTCCCTGTTCCCCGCTCAGGATGCTCTTGATCTTCCCGTCTATATCCAGAGCCATGAGTTCGGCATCGGGGTAGTCTCTCATGAAAACATTGATTGCAGCGGCTCTTCCGTCTGCTGAGACGAGGGTTTTGAGGAAGAGGTCATTCCCCAGTACAAAATCACGGAGCTCCGACATCGCTTCGGCATCCCGTGGTATTTCGGGGATGATGAGTGGGGTTTCGAGCATCTCGCCAGCACCGGTCAGGTAGCGGGCGTTGGTGAGACTGATGGCCTCTTCCACGCCTTCCAGCTTCTCGATGGCGCGGGTCAGGCGGTCGATCTTCTCGAGAGTCGGTCTGTTGAAGACACCCGCGTTTCCCGGGGCATCTATAACGACGATGGAAACCTGATCGTTGCCGAAGGTCTCGATGGTTTCCTCGAAAAATGCCTGCTCCGGATCACCCTTCGGTATGCTCCCTTCTGAAGACGAATCGAACTGGATTCCGGGGATATAGGTGGAAAGCCAGATAGTGATCCCGATCGCAGTCAGGAGTATCGGGATCCGCAGGCGGATGATTCCGTTCGCGATATTGTTCATCGAGGTCTATCGACCCTTTTCCAGGTGTGTTTTTGTAAATGTCCTGTTGGGTATATCCGTATCGAACTCGACCTTCTCGACGGTCATAATCGTTTTATGTTTCGTCTGGACATTGTTCATCTCCACTTTCATAGGTGTCCAGTTACCCTTGATTTTCTTCAGATCGAGGACCATCGACTGTTTGAGCAGCTTCCCGGACTTGTCGAAAAAATCAACCTTGATGGGTACCCAGTTGTCCTTCCGTACGTACTTAACGACGTCTCCGTAAAGAGCAGTATCTGGTGTTTTCGAGCGACCCCGGACGACATAACAGGGATGCCCGGAGACCATGGCTTCTTTCACGGAGTCGAAGGATTCATTGTCGAGATCATGAGGGCTCAGGTCGTAGTAGGTGAAGTCGGTTCCCATGAATGTCTTGTTCTTGTCACCTTCCGCGATCATCCGGGTTTTTTTCGATTTCGGCATGTAGAGCCAGCGCTTCGCCTTCCCGCCTTCGGACACCGCTAGAAAACCGACACCGGCTACCTTCTTCGGCTTCGTGAACCGGGTGAGGGACTTGTCGACATCTCCCTGTAAAGCCCATATTTTAACCGCCCGCTCCTGTTCTACATTTTTCTTGTCGATGAGAAGCATGTGAATGTCGGTTACCTGGGTACTACTCTGGTTCGATTTCTTGGCATTCTCCATGACTTCATGGCCGGTGATGGCAGCGGCGTTTTCGGGAAGACGGAGAAACAGAAGTGTGAAAAGCAAAAAAGAGACTGGATACAGAATGAAGAGTCGTGACATCCGCATCGGGTTTTCCCTCCCTCGGAGAATAAGACAGGTGAATGAATTTAAGCTGATAATATGAGAAGCGGTGTATTTTGTCAATAATACAATGAAGAGAACCCGGAGCGTCTCTTCATTCGTCCGGGCGGGTCTGGCCGTGTGCTCAATTGCGTCGACGCAATGGATTTCGGATACAAACGGTTATATACTTCTTGAAATCTCGTGAAAAGAAGAATCTCGCATCGGACATGGAGTGTCCATGTACCACAAAGAGAACTGCGGCACCTATCCGGAGTATCCACTGTCCGGGAGGATCAGGCTGGCATACGAGTGGCTTCCCGACCGGCCTGTTAACCTCCTCGATGGTGGATGCGCCTGGGGTTACGGGACGCGCTTTTTTGCCGTGAAAGCCCGCAGCAGCTTCGGGGTTGATTCCAACGAGAACTATATCGATGTGGCCAGGAACAGGTATCCTGAAATAGACTTCAGGACCTGCCGCCTGGAAGAGACTCCGTTCGAGTCGGAATTCTTCGACTGCATCGTACTCAACGACGTCATTGAACACGTGCCCGAAGAGAAGCATGTGTTGAATGAGATACATCGGATCCTTAGACCCGGTGGCATCCTCATCATCACGGCACCTCACCGTGGACTCTTCTCTTTCCTGGACACGGACAATTACGGTTTCTACCTGAGGACCTTTCTGCCGGAGCTTTATGCCTGCATCTCCGGGTTCAGAAAAACCGCATTTCCCGTAAAACGGTCGGCCTCGTATGACCGAAAACACCGGCACTATGCGATCACGGATCTCGAGCGGCTTCTCGGATCATCCGGCTTCGCGGATGGATATGAGATGATGAACGTGAGAAGATCGGGCCTCATTCTTGGTGCACTTGCCAGAAACATCGAGCTGATTCTCACTACCGTGATCGGCAGGGAGAGAGCCCGGTTCCTTTCCAGACCATTTCATACCATTGCGGCAATTGACTTTTGCATTCCGCTCGACGTATTCTCATATAATATCGCGGTGAAAATTCTGAAGAAAGAACGAGGAGGGACTTGATGAAACAATCAGAGAGGATTTTTTGCCTTTGCACGAGTGTGTTACTTCTTCCTGTCACCCTTGTAATACTGGCGGGCTGCGGGACAACACCTGAGGACCTCCCCCCGGCGGAACAGAACAAGGTCATCGTACAGCGTGCCTGGGATGAAGTCATCAATCGAGGAGATCTCGAAGCGGCAAAGGAACTTTTCGCCGGCGATTACATTTTCCACAGCGCCGGCGGCCTGGATATGCAGGGCCTCGAAGCCGGTGTCAACAAACCGGTCACCATGATGCGAACAGCGTTCCCGGATCTTCATTTCACCGTCCTCGAGATGATAGCTGAGGGGGACATGGTCGCTCACCGATGGTCCGGAACGGGTACACAGCAGGGTGACTACATGGGATTCTCACCGTCGGATAAAAAAATAGCAATGACCGGTATCGTGCTCTCACGAATAGTCGATGGTAAGATAGCAGAGGACTGGTCGAACGGTGATGATCTGGGAGTGATGCAGCAGATCGGGGCCATACCCGTGATGGAAAGAGAGAATTTCACCTGGAAGGAAAACGCAGAGCGAACCGGCACTCCGACTTCTCCTCAGGAACTCCGTGCTCTCTTCGACCGGGAGGTACGGGATGTGTGGGGGCGAGCGGATATCGATGTGCTCGGTGAGATCCTGTCTCCCGGTTTTGTCAATCATGATCCTGCCTATCCCGCTGTCGTCGACTTCGAAAGCTTCAAGAGATGGGTAAGTGACTGGATCGACCGTGCCCCCGATATGCAGCTTACAATAGAAAATACCGTGGCAGAAGGAGATATGATGGCTGTTCGGTGGTCCGTGAAGTGGACCGACGAGAAAGGTATATCAGGATTCCTGCCGACGAGAAAAGTCATAACCGTGACCGGGATGGACATCCTCCGGGGTGCTGATGGAAAGATTGTCGAAAGGTGGTCCGGGAAGGATGTACTGGGGGTTCTGCAGCAGGTCGGGATTGTACCCAAACAGTGGGATGTGGGAGAGAAAAAAGGCCCGATCGATAAAATGAAGAAATTAATCCCGACCAAGGATGAATAGCAGCCGGATCATATCCCGGGGCAGAGGTACCGAAAAAACACCGAGAGCGTACATATTATTAAGTTTGTAAGTGTGTGGTGGACATTGTACTACCCCCCGTAGTCCGCAGTTATTATATTATGATGAAGACAGGGGGTAACACATGACACACGAAGAAGACATGGAAGTTGATGAGATCATCACCAGAACAGAGTGCCCCAAAGGTTTCGAGTGCCGGAATCTAGCATATGACCAGATCTGCAAAGCGAAGGACATCGGGATAGAATCTTTTCTGGAGTGTCTGGAGGAGGATTCCAGGGATTGCCCGTTTACCCTTCCATTCGGGAATTCTTTCCTCTGTCAGTGCCCGCTACGAGTCTATCTTGCAAAGCGATTCGGAGAATGAATCTTTCAGGTATCCATTTCCTCCTCACCTATCGATGCACTTTCGAGTGTGATCACTGTTTTCTCTACTCGGGACCTTTTTCACAGGGAACGTTCACCCTAGATCTGTTGAGAAAAGTTTTTGGTGAAATAGAGAAAATGGAGACGGTAGAGTGGATCTACTTCGAAGGCGGTGAACCCTTTCTCTACTATCCCGTAATGCTCGAAGGTCTCAGGATAGCACGGAATATGGGAAAAAAAACAGGACTGGTCACGAATGCCTTCTGGGCGACGGCCGTCGAAGACGCGGGTCTATGGCTCAAGCCGATCTCCGCGCTCGAGGTGTCCGATCTCAGCTTGAGTGATGACGAATTTCACGGTGAAGATTCCGAGGAGAGCACCGCATCGGCCGCACTCACCGCTGCGAGCATGCTGGGTTTGCCGGTGGACAGGATCTGTATCGAGAAACCCTTCGTGGATACCATGTCTGATGAAGGACGCGACAAAGGCGCCCCTGTCATCGGCGGCAGTGTGAAAATGCGGGGCAGGGCTGTCGAGAAACTGGCTGAAGGGCTTCCGCGGAGGAGGTGGGAGGGGTTTACGGAATGTCCGTACGAGGATCTGGCTGATCCCAAGCGGGTCCACCTGGATGCATTCGGAAATGTCCACCTCTGCCAGGGGCTCTCGATGGGCAACATGTGGGAAATTCCATTGTCAGTGCTCCTGAAGGAGTATGATCCGGCCACGCATCCGATCGCCGAACCGCTGATCCGAGGGGGACCGGCGATGCTGTCCGAACAGTATTCCCTTCCACGTGAGGACACATACATCGATGCCTGCCATTTCTGCTACCTGACCAGGAAGTCGCTCATCGACCGGTATCCTCAGTACCTGGGACCCCGACAGGTGTATGGACTGGAGGAAGAAGCTCCTCCGGCCGGTGGACCGTAAAACACGGCTGGTTCGACAGATGAGGAGGATTGCTGCTATGCGTTACAGATGTTGTATCTTTATGCTCTCGATTTGTTTTCTGGGCCTCTCGGCAGGTTTCGCACAGCGGCGGACCGTAGTGGAAGGAGAAAAGATTATGGAGATGACGGTCACGAGTACTGCGTTCGAGGAAGGGAGCATGATCCCGAGGAAGTACACCTGTGATGGTGAGGATGTCTCACCCCCGCTTGCCTGGTCGGCTGTTCCCGAAGGGACGAAATCACTCGCACTCATCAGTGATGATCCTGACGCACCGGTAGGGACATGGGTACACTGGGTACTCTTCAACATCCCCTCAGATGTAACTGAGCTCCCCGAGGGGGTACCTTCGGATCAGAAGCTCGAAAACGGATCCTGTCACGGAATCACTGATTTCAGAAGGCCTGGTTACGGAGGCCCCTGTCCACCCGGCGGGACGCATCGGTACTACTTCAAAGTCTACGCTCTGGATGCGGTACTCGATCTGGAGCCGGGAGCCACGAAAGCACAGCTCCTTGCCGCGATGGAGGGACACATTCTGGCTGAGGGACAGCTCATGGGGAAATACACGAGGAGCTGAACGCCGCGTGAGAAAAACACCGGCAAAACGCTGAGCGATCGGGATCAATCACTTCCCGTCCTTCGGGGGCCGGTATAATACATCCTACCTGGCTTTTAAAAAGTGGTTGAGAAGACAGCCGAGACCGATGAAAAGCGGGATGAGCGCCCAGACAGCACCATGCTTGCCGGCAACCACCCACAGCGCGATGAGCAGCGCTAATCCCACTGCCGTGTAAAAGATACCTCTTCCTCTCATATCGCATCCATGACCATTACCACCACTGACCTGCGTTTTCTTGAAAAAATCTTCGGGAAGCTCGATCCCTTTTTCCATGGCCATCCTGATCGTCTCCTGTTCTTCCTTCTGTTTCCTGAAGCGGAAATACATCCCGAGTATTCCGGCTCCGATACCCAAAGCGATAGCCGTGAGCGCAACCAGTGATGCTGCCATACCTTCCACCATTTATTCCTCCTTTATGAGTTTCTGTGTTGTTGTCTTCTGCTGTTCATTAGACCGGAAATGTAATAAAAATGTTTCATCCCCTGGTGATTCTGTGTATCCTTATTCAAGTGAAACATTTTTGCCCTTTTTCCCGTCAAACTGGTGAGAGACCGAATCTCCCCGGAGCGTGTATCCGGTGAAAGACAATAATGAAGGAGTCGATCTGAGCAGGGGTGGGGCACCGATCGAGAAACTGCAAGCAGGTGACCGCCAGGCGTTTGCCACCCTGGTTGATGAGCATCAGGATATGGTGTACAACGTTACCCTGAAGATGGTTCATAACAGGGAACTGGCCGAGGATCTGTGCCAGGAGACATTCATCAAGGCGTACAGGGGGTTACCGTCTTTCAGGGGAAAATCGAGCCTTTCGACGTGGATCTACCGGATTGCGTACAA
>CAZZKG010000061.1:17597-19580 GCA_964654825.1 uncultured Gemmatimonadota bacterium
GATGAACTGTCATTCCAGAAAAGGACTCATCACCAGTTATGTCTCCGGTGACCTCACCGGATCCACGAAAGACGAGCTCGAGGAGCATATCCTGGAATGTCCGTCATGCAGGGCCGAACTCTCGATCGCTCGATCCCTCGAATCGCTTCTCGAAGGACAACCACTGGTACCAGCTCCTGCGGGTCTCAAAGATCGCATAGTACGATCGATAGACATGCCTGGAGAATCTTTCCTCGCTGTGCTCAACGACAGGATGGTCCGGCTGCGGCGGAAATATATTCGTCGGGAAGAAATCCTCAGACTTGCTTCTGTCTCTGCCGTGGTTATTCTCCTGAGCGTTGTTCTGGGGCAGGGGTATGATTCTATAGCGCGTATCGTGTCGAGCCTGTCCAGGGAGGAGGTCCTGAAGTCGAGTCTTTCCTTACTCGGGACGGTCAACGGCGGCTTCAACATCACCTATTTCAATCCCGTATTCGTATTGCTTTCGATCCTCTACGGTCTCGTAAGCATCTCCGGACATCTGAACCCCCGTTTTACCAGGGCCGTTTCCTCTATCCTCCGCCCCTGGTGAGCCCGATTCCTTCACGCTTCCTCCCCGGAACACCCGGGACCTTGCATTTACGGTCCCGTCACTCTGAACATGAAGCTGTCTTCTCCATAGAGTGTCGAGGGGGGCACTCCTATCCTGGTCCGGTACTCATAAGCCCAGGTGGGAGCCGCCGACGGGATGCTGTGTGTCTCGTACACCTGGGAGGTCGTCCAGGCGGGAGTGGTTTTCGGCGTCGGCCCGAGCACATCTATTGCCGAACCGCTCGGTAGAACCGCCTGGGTCAGGAGCCAGTAGTTCTCGGTCCACGACCATCTGTTGATGAAGGTGTAGGTAACCCCCAGTGTATCACCCTGCTGGACTTCATAAGTGTCGGGCGTCAGGTAGATGGTGAGGTACTCATTCTGGTCGAAGTACCAGGCCCCCATGTCCCTGCGTGTCACATCGGGATCATAGTCGCCTGTTTTTCCTGCGTCGATACAGGGGGATTCCCAGAGGAGGCGGTAGTCGCCCATAGTCGGCAGCAGGAAACACGGGTCCGAGTTGATGTTCCCCGTCCCGGTCCAGCCGCCTTCCACGTCGGAGTAAGTGACCGTAACCGATGCCCCCGTGTGGACGTATATCTCCGATCCATAGGTGGCGCTGTCGTCCCAGAGGACAGAGCTGGTGATAGTCGGAGAACAATCCACACCGGAATATATCGCACCGCCGTAATCGGCCGAGTTGCCCGTGAACGTGTTGTTCTCCAAGCGGGCGTTGTTTTCCGCCCAGAGGTATATGCCTCCCCCCCGGCTGGTTACCGTGTTGTCGGCAATGGTGTTGCCCGTGACCGTTGTATGGTGATCCCACAGAGCCCCCCAGAGGTTTATTCCGCCTCCTGACTGGGCTACGTTGTCGATGATGATATTGTCGACGATGATGGGAGCGTTGTCCATACCGTTGTACCAGCATTCGATACCGCCGCCGCTGGCAGCAGAGGTGTTTCCCCTTATGATGTTGTTCCTGATCGTGGGCCCGGAATAATAGCAGCGGATTCCGCCGCCTGCATCCGCCCATCCGTTCGTAATAGTGAATCCGTCGACAACGGTGCTTGCATCTGCAGTACTGCTGAAACTGAATCCCCGATGTCTGTCTCCGGAGCTTGCCTGGCAGTCGATGATCGTCACTTCAGGACCTTTCTCGGACAGGAGGACTCTTCCAGCCAGAAGGATGTCGCGGTTCCCGTTGCCGGTATAGACCCCCGGGGCCACCAGAACTGTATCGCCCCAGGAAGCGGCGTTGAGTCCTGCCTGGATCGTCGACTGGTCGGCAGGGACCCGGACGGTCGCCGCCATGGCAAATTCTGTCGATAAGAGAAAGCTTGCGAGTACGGCGAAGCAGACTGCTGATCTCATGGTGCCCTCCTTGTTCGTACAAGTTTGGTTGTTGGTCTCGAT
>CAZZKG010000062.1:0-19508 GCA_964654825.1 uncultured Gemmatimonadota bacterium
TTTTTCACTTGACAGAGATTGTGAAATTTGTTACATTATAATTCTTCACACTCAAAGCCCTTCCAAATTGGGCGTTTTTGTACGACAATCCTCGAAAGAGGCCTGCTTAAAGAAAGTCGAAAAAACCGTGGGAACGCAGGAAGTTCTCTGCGGCGAACGCGATTTGTGAAAAAAAGGACAAGCTAGTCAAGGAGATACAATGGCGGACAAACTTCCAAAAACTCCCCTGCTCGATGAGCTCGAGGAGGGAAAATGGCCGAGTTTTGTAAAAGAGATAAAGATGGCTGCCAAAAAAAATCCGATGGCCCGGGATCTGATGGGACAGCTGGAGCTGTCTTACAATGAGAAAATCGGCTATTGGAAACACGGCGGTATCGTCGGAGTCATGGGGTATGGAGGTGGAGTAATAGGCAGGTATTCGGATTTGCCGGACAAGTTTCCCGCCATATCCCATTTCCACACAATGAGGATCAACCAGCCGGCGGGATGGTTTTACACTACGGAAGCCCTTCGCGGGATT
This sequence comes from uncultured Gemmatimonadota bacterium, assembly GCA_964654825.1. Classification (GTDB taxonomy): domain Bacteria; phylum Gemmatimonadota; class CAZMKB01; order CAZMKB01; family CAZMKB01; genus CAZZKG01. The sequence goes on from CAZZKG010000062.1 coordinate 521, forward strand.
TGCGACCTCTGGGAGAAACATGGTTCCGGTCTCACCAACATGCATGGTTCAACCGGTGACATCATCCTGCTCGGTACAAGGACCGAGGAGCTCGAACCGACGTTTTCGGAGCTGTCGGCTATCGATTTCGACATCGGCGGGTCCGGATCGGATGTCCGTACGCCGAGCTGCTGCTGCGGTATGGCCCGGTGCGAGTGGGCATGTTATGACACTATGCGGGCGTGTTACGATTTTACCATGCATTTTCAGGATGAGCTTCACCGCCCGGCGTTTCCGTACAAGTTCAAGTTCAAGTTCTCAGGTTGCCCCAATGATTGTGTGGCTTCCATCGCCAGGGCCGACATGTCTGTGATCGGTATCTGGAAGGATGACATCCAGGTGGACAGAACCGCAGTCACCGAGTACGCTGCCGGCGGCATGGACATCAGGTCGGACGTCGTGGAAAACTGTCCAGCCCGGTGCATGGACTGGGACGGCAAAGCACTCAAAATAGACAACAGCTACTGCCGAAAGTGCATGCACTGCATCAACGTCATGCCGAAAGCTCTGAGGCCTGGCAAAGAACGCGGTGCAGCGATACTGCTTGGCTCAAAGGCCCCGATTGTCGAAGGTGCTCTGCTCTCGTCGGTTATTATTCCGTTTTACGAGATGGAACCGCCGTATGAGGAACTCATCGATGTCATCGACAGGATGCTCGAAGTCTGGTGTGAGGAAGGGAAAAACCGTGAGAGGATCGGTGAGTTCATCCAGAGGGTCGGCATGGGTAATTTTCTCGATGCGGTCGAAATAGAGCCTGTTCCTGAAATGGTGGCTCACCCACGTGAAAATCCGTATGTGTTCTATCAGGAATACTTTGAAGAAGACGAAGGGGAAGAGGGTGAGGAAGGGTAATCGTCAACGAAACAGCTGAAGGAAATTCATTTCGGAGGAATAGAATGGCTGAAGCGGCGCAGGAAAGAAGAACTGATTACGGCCCCCCTCACTATGAGAAGTTCCTGCCTCCTGTCGTAAAGGAGAATTACGGCAAGTGGAAATATCACGAGATTTTGAAACCGGGCGTGATGGTCCACGTGTCTGAGACAGGGGACAGGCTCTTCACCGTGAGGGCCGGTTCCCCCCGGCTCCTCAGTATCGACAAGATCCGCATCTACTGTGATCTGGCAGACAAGTACTGTGACGGGTATCTGCGATTCACCAGCCGTCACAATGTCGAATTTCTCCTCACCAGCGAGGAAAACATCGACCCCCTGATCAATGATCTCCGGGAACTCGGTCACCCTGTCGGTGGCATCGGTAATTCGATATCGAGCATCGTTCACACCCAGGGGTGGGTCCACTGCCACTCTGCTGCAACAGATGCATCGGGTATCGTGAAATCTGTCATGGATGAGCTGATCGATCATTTCGAGAACATGGATCTCCCGGGGAAGCTCAGGATAGCGCTGGCCTGCTGTCTGAATATGTGCGGCGCGGTGCACTGCTCGGACATCGCCATCCTGGGGATTCACAGACGGCCACCGAAAATCAAGCATGAGAACCTGAAAAAAATGTGTGAGATCCCCAATGTCATCGCCTCGTGTCCCACTGCCGCCATCAGGCCGACCGAGGTCGAAGGAAAGCAGTCGGTTGAAGTGATCGAGGATCAGTGCATGTTCTGTGCAAACTGCTTTACTGTCTGCCCGGCCATGCCGATGAACAATCCGCTCAATGACGGTGTCTCTATCTGGGTGGGTGGCAAAGTGTCGAACGCGCGAAAGGAACCGATGTTCTCGAAGCTGGCGATCCCGTTTTTACCCAATAACCCGCCCCGATGGCCCGAGGTTGTAGAAGCGGTGAGGGGGCTCGTTGAATTGTGGGCGGCGAACGCCAGGAAGTACGAAAGGATGGGAGAGTGGATCGAGCGAATCGGCTGGCCCAAGTTCTTCAGAATGGCCGGCATCGAGTTTCAGTCGGAACACATCGATGATTTCAAGCACGCCGGCCTGACATTCAAGCGATCGACGCATCTGACTTTTTAGCCAAGCTGATGAGGTTCCAGTGGCAAAAACAGTCGAAGAAATAGCCGATGCCATGTACACCCAGGTGAAAGATGCTTTCGGTGTAAAGAAGTTGAAACCCATGGACCTCATAAAAGCCATGAGAGAGCTCTATGGCGATGAGGTCGACAAAAAACTCTGTAAAGCGGCTATCAAAGAGCTGATCAACTCCGGAAGATGTGTCTACACGTATTTCGGAGGCAGTTACATCGAGATACCGCACAAAGAGGGTGCAGCCAACGAGTAGGGATGCCCCCGGGTGTTGTATTATGGCTATAAAGGTACCTCGGCTGGTCGTCGCCGGCCTGTCAGGGGATTCCGGGAAAACCATTGTCAGTCTCAGCCTTCTGGCATTGTTGAGGCAGAGGGGGATGTCCCTCTCCGCTTTCAAGAAGGGGCCGGATTATATCGATTCGGCCTGGCTCTCATTAGTCGCTCAGGCCGACTGCCGTAACCTCGACACCTATCTGGTCGATAGCGATCTCGTGATCCGGACTTTCGCTCAGGGTTCCAAGCGTTCGGACATTGCTATCATCGAAGGAAATCGGGGACTGTTCGACGGTCAGGATTCATCGGGGACCCACAGTACAGCGAGCCTGGCAAAGCTCCTGAAGGCGCCTGTCATCCTCGTGGTGAATACTCAGAAGGCGACCAGGACGATAGCCGCACTGATCAGGGGCTGTGTGTCCTTTGATCCTGATGTCATGATTGCGGGCGTCATACTCAACAGGGTGGCAGGATTGCGGCACGAGAAAGTCATCACTGATTCAATCAAACGGTACTGCGGACTGCCGGTTCTGGGCGCCGTACCGAATCTGGGTGATGACGCGCACCTGATCCCCGGTCGCAGGCTTGGACTTGTAACCCCCTCGGAGTACGAGCAGAAGCGCGCACTGGAGATGAAGTTGAGTGACATTGCCGGAGACTTTCTGGACATCGAGGGGCTCCTGGCAGTGGCACGGACCGCCCGTCCTCTTCGCACCGACGCTCCTCTCGGAGAGAGAGTGCCTGAATCAGCCTCCGGAGCGGGAGTGAGGGTGGGGTATTTCAGGGATACGGTCTTTACCTTCTACTACCCCGAAAACCTGGAGGCCCTCGAAGCGGCCGGCGCCCGGCTTGTGCCTGTATCGTCACTCGACGATCGGTCTCTTCCCCGGGTCGACGCCCTGTATATCGGTGGCGGGTTCCCCGAGACTCATGCAGAACGCCTTGTACAAAACAGCACCATGCTGCAGTCGGTGAAAAAGGCGGCGGATGACTCGATGCCTGTTTACGCGGAGTGCGGCGGGCTTATCTACCTTTCGGAATCAGTGCGTCGACACGAAACCTGCTTTGATATGGCGGCTGTTTTTCCGCTCAAATTACAGATGCTGGACAAACCGGTGGGTCATGGATATTCCGTGGTAACGGTCGATCGCCCGAATCCGTTCTTTGACGTGGGTCAGCAGATAAAGGGGCATGAGTTTCACTACTCCGGCCCGTCGACCGGCGTACAGCATCTCGATAGCTGTTTGCAGGTTGAGAAAGGTGTCGGAATAGGGGACAACCGCGATGGCCTGCTATATCATAACACCTTTGCATCGTATACCCATATCCATGCAACAGGCGTTGTAGACTGGGCTCCGAATCTTGTGAAAGCGGCGGCCGATTATAGACGGAGTCGGGAAAACAATCATCTCGCTCATTGAAAGAACAATTGAAATAACCGTAACAACAAATTTATTGTCAGGTTTTTGCAGAGGTTGTGGAGTTTTCCCCGGGTTGATTACAGCTTCTGGTGTAGGTGGACCGGCAGAAGAGGTCCAAATTAAACACGAGGTGATCTAATCGAGAAACCGCAGACCGTTTTACTGGTCCTAACAATAGCTGTTAGAGAGTGATGCCATGGCAAAAGTAGTGAAAAAGAAAAAGCGTGGATTGAGGAGGATGGGAAGTGCGGCTGCCACTTCCGGTGCCGCGACCTCAACACTGCGACCCCACTGGGTCGAGAAGGTCCCCCCGTGTATCGACAGCTGTCCGAACAGTAATCAGATCCGTAAGTTCCTGATGGCCATATCAAAAGCGGAGGATTCAGACAAAACCAGCGATGAGGCATATGAGGAAGCCTTCCACATCATCATGGAGACGACACCGTTTCCATCGATCTGCGGACGGGTTTGCCCTCATCCCTGTGAGACAGGCTGCAATCGGCAGGACAAAGATGGTGCCATAGCCGTCAACCAGGTCGAGAGGTTCATCGGCGATTTCGGACTGGAGAAAAAGATTGTCCCGAAGAAGCTGACGGATGAGATGAGGACCGAAAAGATAGCCGTGGTAGGATCCGGACCGGCAGGTATGTCCTGCGCATACCAGTTGGCCAGGAGAGGTTACCCGGTCACCGTGTTCGAGGCCTTCCCGAAGGCCGGAGGCATGCTCAGATACGGCATCCCCGACTACCGTCTTCCGCAGGACATCCTCGATGCGGAGATAAACCGCATTCTCGACATGGGGGTCGAGCTCAAACTCGAAACCTGTGTTGGAAGAGATATCCCGATGGATGAGTTGAGAAAGAATTACAGGGCTTTCTTCGTTGGAATCGGTGCCCACGGGGGGCTGAAGCTGAATGTCGTGGGTGAGGATGCTCCCAACGTGCTGACCGGTACCGACTTCCTGCACCGGGTCAATTCCGGGGAGACGGTCGATGTCGGTGACAGAGTGGTGGTGGTCGGCGGTGGTGACACCGCCATCGACGCCGCGCGCGTCGCTCTGCGTCTCGGTTCTGACGCTACGATTCTCTACCGGCGGACCAGAAACGAAATGCCGGCGATCGAAGAGGAGATAATGAGAGCGGAGGAGGAGGGTGTCAGAATAGATTTTCTGGCGGTCCCTGTCGAGATTCACCAGGACGACGGGAGAGCCGTGGGCATGAAGTGTCAGCGGATGGAACTGGGAGAACCGGACGAATCCGGCCGTCGGCGGCCCGTGCCGATTAATGGTGACACCTATGATCTGGAGTTCAGTACCCTGATAGCCGCCATCAGCCAGGAACCTGATTTCACCGGTTTCGACGATCTCCACGAGGGGAAGGACTGGATCAGGATCGATGAAAAAGGCAATGCCGGGGTCGACGGAGTATACTCAGGAGGGGATGACATTCGTCTCGGTCTGGTGATCGATGCGGTGTATCACGGCAGGATGGCCGCTCTCGCTATCCACGAAATGATCTCAGGCGAGATGATGCCGCCCGGAGAACCCTCACTGGCTGTTATCAGATCCGACAGATTGGTCTTGAGCTATTATGATGAGAAGAAGCGGGTGAGAGCACAGGAACTGGCTGTCGAAGAAAGAGTAAAGGAACTCAGCACCGAGATCGTTAAAACACTCAGTGCCGACGAAGCGACTCACGAAGCGAAGAGATGTATGAGCTGCGGGTACTGCTTCGACTGCGGGACGTGCTGGAGTTACTGCCAGGACAATGCGATACTCAAGCCGCTGGAGAAGGGTGAAGCGTACCGGTTCAAGATGGAATTCTGCAAGGGGTGCAGTAAATGTGCAGAAAGCTGCCCCTGTGGATACATCGAGATGCGCTGAAACAAGGTTTCTGTGTCTCTGAAGAAATGGGAGGTTTTAATTGGAAGTGCGACCAGACAGACGTTTTTGGGGGTGGGAGGACTTTTTTCTTGACTTAATTTGTGAAAAAAGTTACATTATGTTTTCCGATAATCACAAACGCCTTCAATTGAAGGCTCGACCTGTATGGCACTTCTGTAAATGATTGATACTAAATCAGTTAACTGTTATCAGCGAGTTCGTGGAGGCGCTCACCTCGCTTGTGAAATAAATGACAAAGAGGGTCCGCGGGGGAGAGAGCCCGGGGGCACACCATGGAAAATCATTTGAGGAGGACGGGAGCGATGACCAAGAAATCAAAACTGATCAACCCGCACGGAAGCACCGAGCTGAAAATTCTGTTACTCGAAGGGAAACAGCGTGACGAAGAGAAAAAGCGCGCAGATTCGTTACAGAAGGTAGAATTGTCGAGCAGGGAGGTGGGGGATTTGATCATGCTGGGTATCGGCGGTTTTACTCCGCTCGATGGTTTCATGGGTCATGATGACTGGAAGGGTGTGTGCGAAGAGATGAAGATGGCGGACGGAGTGTTCTGGCCCATACCCATCACTCTGAGCCACGATGAGAAGATTGCAGACGGTACGGATATATGTCTGGTGTCGGGAGAGACGGCTGAGGTGATGGGGACGATGCGGGTGGAAGGGGCGTACCAGATCGACAAAGAGTTCGAGTGTAAAAATGTGTATCGAACTACAGATTCTGAACATCCCGGAGTCGCGATGGTGATGAAACAGAAGACGTGGAACCTCGGTGGTACGGTGAAGGTTCTGTCGGAGAGCACATTTCCGGAAGAGTTTGCCGGAATATACCAGAGGCCCGTGGAGAGCCGGAAGATGTTCGAGGAGCGTGGTTGGAATACTATCGCTGCATTGCAGCTGCGCAACCCGATGCATCGCTCGCACGAGTACCTGGCGAAGATCGCGATCGAAGTGAGCGATGGAATTTACATACACCAGCTGGTTGGTAAGCTGAAACCCGGTGACATACCTGCCGATGTCCGGGTGAAATGCATCAACACACTGGTGGAGGGATATTTCGACAAGAGCCGTGTGGTCACCGGAGGGTACCCATTGGATATGCGCTACGCGGGGCCTCGTGAAGGATTGTTGCACGCGGTCTTCCGACAAAACTATGGATGCTCGCACATGATCATCGGACGTGACCATGCGGGGGTAGGGGATTATTACGGACCATTCGATGCTCAGGGGATCTTTCACGAGTTGTGGGATGGAGCACTGGAATGCAAGATGTTACCGATCGACTGGACTTTCTGGTGTTACAAGTGCGGCGGGATGGCATCGATGAAAACCTGCCCGCATGGAAAAGAGGACCGGTTGTTTTTGAGTGGGACAGCTCTGCGGAAAGCGCTGTCCGAAGGTGGCGAGGTACCGGCCGAATTCAGTCGGCCTGAAGTTCTTACGGTGTTACGGTCGTATTACGCTAGTCTGAAGGACGGGGAAAAGGTGGAGGTCAAATTGCATGGCCATGCCACCGGGGATGCAAAGAAAAAGTAAACGAAGGTTGTCCTGTCGAATAATCGACAGTATGGCTGAACCGAGAAGCAGGAGGTGTATATGCCTAGCTATGTAATCACCGAGAAGTGTGATGGGTGCAAGGCATTGGACAAGACAGCTTGCCAGCACATCTGTCCGAACGATCTGATGGTGCTGGATAAAGAACAGATGAAAGCGTACAACCAGGATCCCGCTATGTGCTGGGAGTGCATGTGTTGTGTCAAGATTTGTCCTGTGCAGGCGATTGAGGTGCGGGGATATGCGGATTTTGTTCCGCTTGATGCGATGGTGACCCCGTTGAGGAGTTCGGACAGTATCATGTGGACGGTGAAGTTCCGCAACGGGACACTCAAACGTTTCAAGTTCCCGATTCGTACCACACCGGAGGGGACCGCTGTGCCTGATGGCGGATATCCGACAGGTACCGATGATCTCAAGAGCCCGTTGCTGTTCACGGAACCCGAATCGACGAAATGCGCTGAGTTACCCAGCGTCAAGTAAGGAAAGGATAGAACTGACATGGCTAATTTTGAGACCGTAGAAGTCAGCACAGACGTACTGATCTGTGGCGGCGGGATGGCGGCGTGCGGCGCTGCGGTGGAGGCGGCATACTGGGCCAAGAAGAACAATCTGAAGGCAGTGCTGGTTGACAAAGCTGCGATGGACAGGTCAGGTGCTGTGGCGATGGGCCTGAGTGCGATCAACCAGTATGTGGATGTAAACTCCGGTGCAAACACCGTGAAGGACTACGTTGATTATGTTCGCAACGACCTGATGGGTATCACACGTGAGGACCTGGTTGCGAATATAGCTCGACACGTCGACTCGACGGTGCACCTGTTCGAGAAGTGGGGGCTTCCGATCTGGACGGACGCAGATGGCAAGTACGTCCATGAGGGTCGGTGGCAGCTCATGATAAACGGGGAGTCTTATAAAATTGTCGTGGCTGAAGCCGCGAAAAACGCTCTTGGAGATGAAAACATCTATGAGCGTGTTTTTTTGACTGAGCCACTGGTCGACGATGACGGCAACTGTGTCGGTGCTGTCGGATTCAGCGTTCGTGAGAACAAGTTCTACGTGTTCAAAGCGAAGGCGGTTGTCACGGCTATGGGTGGAGCGGTCCACGTGTTCAAACCCCGCAGTACGGGAGAGGGGCTCGGACGTTCCTGGTATCCTCCGTTTAATTCCGGTGCGAGCGCCTATTTTACCATCAAGGCGGGTGCGGAGATGACGTGTCAGGAGGTGAGGTTCATCCCCGTACGGTTCAAGGACGCCTATGGTCCGGTTGGCGCCTGGTTCCTCCTCTTCAAGTCCCAGGCGACGAATGGGCTGGGTGAGAGTTACATGGAAACACGCAGAAGTGAGCTCGAAAACTGGAAACCCTACGGACTGGTGAAACCGGTACCGGCCAACCTGAGAAACTGGTTGATGATGCTGGATGTGATGGACGGGAAGGGTCCGATCTACATGCGGACGGAGGAGGCGATCAAGAAGATTGCCGACGATGTCCCGGATGACAAAGAGCGGAAGAAAAAGCTGAAGGAGCTGGAGAGTGAAGCATGGGAAGATTTTCTGGACATGACGATATCGCAGGCGCTCCTGTGGGCTGCGACGAACGTCTATCCTGAGGAGAAACCGTCCGAGATCGCGGCGTGCGAGCCGTATTTTATCGGATCGCACTCGGGAGCTTCAGGAGCCTGGGTGAGTGGACCCCAGGACCTTGCACCGAAGGAATATTTCTGGGGTTACACAAACATGACGACAGTACCCGGCCTGTTTGCGGCCGGGGATGCGTCCGGTGCTTCGAGCCACAAGTTCTCATCCGGATCACATGCCGAGGGAAGGATCGCTGCCAAGTCGGCGGTGTGTTATGCGGTTGATCATCCCGCTGAACCCAAGGTGGATCAGGCCAAAATCGAAGCGCTGAAAGAGAGGATCCTCCGTCCGCTGGATCTCTTCGAGAAGCACAAGGGGGCGAGTACGGATCCTGATGTCAACCCCAACTACATCCGCCCGAAGCAGTTCATGTTCCGACTGCAGAAGATCATGGACGAATACGCGGGCGGCGTCAGCACCAACTTTACCACAAGTGCGAAACTGCTGGAAAAGGGTCTGGAGCTGCTGGCCTTTCTGAAAGAGGATTCGGAGAAGCTGGCTGCCTGTGATCTGCACGAACTGATGCGTTGCTGGGAGAACATTCACCGTATGTGGCAGGCGGAAGCCCACGTACGTACGGTGATGTTCCGGGAGGAAACCCGTTGGCCCGGATACTACTTCCGTTCGGACACACCGGCGATGAAGGATGACTGGAAGGTTTTCGCCAACTGTAAACTGGACACGAAGACCGGTGATTGGGAGATGATGAAAAAAGAGATCATCCCCATCTACTGATCCGTCCTTCACAAGATGTAATGAGTGAGATGAAGCCCTCCAGCCCCTGGCCGGGGGCGGAGGGCTTTTGATACTGTGATCACAAAGAGAAACAAGAACTGGAGGAGTCACTATGCCGACATTTGAATATGGTGACGTTAACATCCAAGTCGATGAAGACGGTTTCATGGAAGATCCGTCTTTGTGGACTGAGGCAGTGGCGAAGGCCCTTGCCACAACCGAAGGCGTGGATGAACTGACGGAGGAGCACTGGAAAATCGTTCATTATCTCAGGGATTACTACCTGGAATTCGACATTGCTCCGATGATCCGGAAGCTCTGCAAGGAAACTGGATTTCCCCTGAAAAAGATATACGAACTGTTCCCGTCCGGTCCGGCCAAAGGCGCCTGCAAAGTCGCGGGACTGGCGAAACCGACCGGGTGTGTGTAAATGACCCTACGTATAAATACGTGTGATTTCGGCCGGCGATGCATCCCGAACCACAACGGTGCTAATCGGTTACATACGTGAACGCAGGGAGGGTGTGCGCCCTCCTCGCGTCCTGTGGCTCGATTGCCTCGATCGCAGGAACACGGAGTTATGATGCTGGAAGATCTCCTCGAACAACAACGGGACATCATTCTCGAGAAGTGGTTCGATCTTATAATCGCCTCATATCCCGCCGACAGCGAACGTTTTCTGAAAAGTGAAAAGGATCGGTTCCGCAATCCGGTTGGATACACAATTCGCCGGGAGATTGAAGTTCTTTTCCGTGTTCTCCTGAAGGACGGAGATGCCGAGACCCTCGCCACCGCTCTGGACAACATCGTGAAGATTCGATCGGTACAGGATTTTACACCTTCGCAGGCAATCGCATTTGTCTTCCTGCTCAAGAAGGCGGTACGTGAGATACTGCTCGATCGCATCGAAAGGGATCGTCTGGTCGATCAGCTGCTCGATTTCGAGTCCCGGGTCGACGGGCTTGCTCTCGCAGCGTTCGACAACTACATGTCGAACAAATCGAAGATCTTCGAGATAAGGGCCCGTGAGATAGACAGGAGATCAGAGAAACTGCTGGAGCGGGTGACGCGGATGGATGGTGAACGCGATCAGGAAGAGAACGGCGGGGAGTGATACTCCTTCTTATTAGATAATGGAGGTTCTGGCACATGAGAGCTCTGACCGCTTTCGTCGCCCTCCTCATACTCATTATGCTTGCTCACCTGGGAGCAGGCATGGCAGAATGGCGATTTCTCTTTGGAATTATTATTCCTTACGCGGCAATCGCCGTTTTTGTCCTCGGTTTCGTCTACCGGGTCATCACCTGGGCCAGGACGCCAGTCCCTTTTCGAATTCCCACAACCTGTGGTCAGCAGAAATCCCATCCATGGATAAAAAGCGACAGCCTGGAGAATCCGCAGGGTACCTGGGGCGTGATAGGCCGAATGGCACTCGAGGTGCTCCTGTTCCGTTCTCTCTTCAGAAACACGAAAGCAGAGATCAGGGAAGGGCCGAGGATCTTGTACGGCGCGGATAAATTGTTGTGGCTGGGAGGCCTTGCGTTCCACTGGTCGTTCCTGTTGATTTTTATCAGACACTTCAGATATTTTACCGAACCGGTTCCGTCCTGGGTCCTCGGGCTTCAGAACCTCGATGGTTTTTTCCAGATCGGTCTGCCTCTCATCCTCCTCACCGATGTGATCATTGTGGCAGCTCTCAGCTTCCTGTTTCTGCGGAGGATTTGTGACAAGAGACTGCGCTACATTTCATTACCCTCAGACTATTTTGCTTTGTTTCTACTGCTCGGGATAACACTCTCCGGGATATTCATGCGGTATTTTGGAAAAACCGATATTGTGAGTGTTAAAAAACTGGCTGTGGGCCTGCTCGGTTTTCAACCGGTCCTTCCGGATGGGATCGGACTGGTGTTTTTTATCCACATGTTCCTGGTGTGTGTCCTTCTTGTCTACTTCCCATTCAGCAAATTGATGCACATGCCTGGAATATTCATGAGCCCGACGCGAAATCTGGCGAACAACAACCGCTTGCGCCGGCATGTGAACCCGTGGGATTACCCGGTGAAAGTCCACACGTACGCGGAGTATGAAGAAGATTTCAGGGATAAAATGAAAGCAGCAGGGTTACCGTTAGAGAAGGAATAAACATATGGCAGAGGATCTCAAAAAGCCGGAGGAACTGGCCCGCATCGATTTCTCGCCTGCCCGGAAGGACTGGATGGACCCTTCGGTCATATTTCGAAAAGGAACGTGGAACTATGCCGCCGTACCGAGCACCCTCGAATACCTGGGACTTCCCTTTCCAGGAAAATGGCAGCCCACCGACCCTGACTGGAAATTGCCCGAGAACTGGCAGGAAATAATCCACGAGGGGCTTCGCACGCTGCTTGAAAGATACCGTTCCCTCCGGGTCTTCATGGACATCTGTGTGCGCTGTGGAGCATGTGCCGACAAGTGCCACTTCTTTATCGGGTCTGGTGATCCGAAAAACATGCCGGTACTCAGGGCAGAGCTGCTCAGATCGGTGTACCGGAATGACTTCACAGTAGCAGGCAAAGTCCTCGGTAAAATAGCCGGAGGGAGAAAACTCACCGAAGATGTCATCAAGGAGTGGTTCTACTATTTCTACCAGTGCACCGAGTGCCGCCGGTGCTCCGTATTCTGCCCTTACGGTATCGACACTGCCGAGATAACGATGATGGCCCGAGAACTGATGAGCATGATCGGGCTCAACATCGAGTGGATCTGCACTCCTTTGTCTAACTGCTACCGGACAGGGAATCACCTCGGGGTCCAGCCGCACGGTTTCAAGGACAGTATCGAATTCGCGGTCGATGAGCTGGAAGAGATCACCGGCGTCAGAGTGGACGCCTCGATCAACAGGAAAGGAGCGGAGATACTCTTCGTCGCGCCCTCGGCGGATTATTTCGCATCACCGCACTACTACACGTTGCTGGGATACCTGGCCCTGTTCCACGAGATCGGCCTCGATTATACCTGGAGCACATACGCTTCCGAGGGGGGGAATTTCGGGCTTTTCCATTCCTCCGAGATGATGAAAAAATTGAACTCTAAAATTTACATGGAAGCCCGTCGACTGGGAGTGAAGTGGATACTGGGAGGTGAGTGCGGTCACATGTGGAGAGTGATCCATCAGTACATGGACACCCTCAACGGTCCCGCCGATTTCCTCGAAGTTCCGGTGTCACCGATAACCGGCACAAAGTTCGAGAATACGTCGTCGACGAAGATGGTACACATCACCGAGTTCACTGCAGATCTGATTCATCACAACAGGCTGAATCTCGATCCCGGCCGTAATGATCACTGGATCGCCACCTTCCATGATTCGTGCAACCCGGCCAGGGCAATGGGACTCCTCGAGGAACCCCGCTACATCATCAGAAATGTGTGCAATCAGTTCCACGAGATGCCGGAGAATACCATACGGGAGCAGACTTTCTGCTGCGGCAGTGGAGCGGGTATCGGGACCGACGAGAACATGGAAATGCGTCTGCGGGGTGGTTTGCCGAGAGCCAACGCCGTGAAATATGTTCATGAAAAATTCGATGTGAACCTTCTCCTGTGTATCTGCGCCATCGACAAGGCCACGCTGCCTCCGTTGCTGGAGTACTGGATTCCGGGAGTCGAAGTGGCCGGCGTGCACGAAATGGTCGGTAATGCCCTCATCATGAAAGGGGAGAAAGATCGCACGACCGACCTGCGGGGGTTGCCTTACCCCACGACGGAGGGCAGTGAGGATGTATGATGGCCCAAAGATAATCGCCGGTCTTGTAGTTTTCTTTGCTCTCATCACCTTTCCCGTCTGGTACAACCTTGCCACCGGGGGTGCAGGTTACCAGCCTGAGCTCGAGAAGGCCGCGAAGGGCGGGCAGTGCGTCAGGGATACGGTTTACATGAAATCAAACCACATGGACCTCCTTGACGAGTGGCGTGATCAGGTCGTTCGTGAAGGGGATCGTTTCGAGGAGGGCCCTGATGGTGTTATCTACGAGCGGAGCCTCACCAATACCTGCCTGGATTGTCACGAGAACAAGGACAGGTTCTGTGATCGGTGTCATGACTACCTCGGCGTCAAACCGTACTGCTGGTCCTGTCATGTAGATCCGAAGGAGCTTGACTCATGAGTATGGACAGAAGAAAATTCATGAAGATAACAGGGCTGGGTGCGCTGGGATGTGTTGTTGGGGCTCCTCCAGGATTTCTTCTCGGGCGGGAAACCGATGGAGAGGGCTCGAAACATGCGAAACCACTCGTTGGGAAGAGATGGGCCATGGTCATCGACTTGAGGAAGTGCGCGGATGCGGGTGAGTGCAGTGATTGCATCGATGCCTGTCACCTGGTTCACAATGTCCCGGATTTCGGCAATCCGAAGGATGAGATCAAGTGGATATGGAAAGAGCCGTTCGAACATGCATTTCATGAACAGGAGCACAAATACATGACCGATAAGCTGAAACATGCGCCGGTCCCGGTCATGTGCAATCACTGTGACAACCCGCCGTGTGTGAGGGTGTGTCCCACCCAGGCCACCTGGAAACGTGAGTCGGATGGTATCGTGATGATGGACTGGCATCGGTGCATAGGATGCCGTTACTGCGTCGTTGCGTGCCCGTACGGATCACGCAGTTTCAACTGGCGAGATCCAAGGCCTTTCATCGGCGAGATTCAGAAGGGTTATCCGACACGTACCCGCGGTGTGGTTGAAAAATGTACCTTCTGCGATGAGAGGCTGGCCAGAGGTCAGCTGCCCGCCTGTGTCGAAGCGTGCAAAGAAAGGGCGATGACCTTCGGCGATATCGAGGATGCCGATTCCCAAGTCCGGAAACTGCTTCGTGACAATTTTACTATAAGGCGCAAGCCTGAACTCGGTACCCAGCCCGAAGTGTATTACATCGTGTGAGGTATATATGCTGGAAAAAGCTCTGAGAGGCGACAGGCGATACTGGGGATGGATTTTTGTTCTTTTTTTGATGATCGGGACCGGTGTCTATTTTTACGTGAGACAGTTCAACTACGGGCTGGGCCTCACCGGACTCAGCCGCGATGTGGTATGGGGTTTCTACATCGCCCAGTTCACTTTCCTCGTCGGTGTAGCCGCTTCTGCGGTTATGGTTGTCCTACCGTACTATCTCCACAACTATAAAGCGTTCGGGAAGATCACCATCCTCGGGGAGTTCCTCGCCATCGCATCTGTGATCATGTGCATCACGTTCGTATTCGTCGACATGGGCCAGCCGTTTCGGGTATTCAACATGTTCCTTTTCCCGACAATGCACTCGCTCCTGTTCTGGGATACTATTTCTCTGAGTGGTTACCTCGTCCTCAACGTTATCATCAGCAGGGTGACGCTCGATGCCGAACGGAAATCGATCGCCCCGCCCGGATGGATCCGGCCTGTGATACTCCTGTCCATCCCGTGGGCGATCAGTATCCATACGGTTACCGCATTTCTCTACAGCGGACTTGCGGCCAGGTCGTTCTGGTTGACCGCGATACTGGCTCCCCGGTTTCTCGCCTCGGCATTTTCGTCCGGACCCGCGCTCCTGATCCTCCTGTGTTTCATCCTGAGAAGATTCACGCGATTCGATGTCGGACCCGAACCCGTCCGGAAGCTCGCGGAAATCGTCACGTATGCGATGGCGGCGAACGTGTTCTTCATCCTCGTCGAGTTTTTCACCGCTTTTTACAGTGATATCCCGCAGCATGTGCTGCACTTCCGGTACCTGTTCTTCGGCCTGGAGGGAAAGACAACACTCGTACCGTGGATGTGGACTTCGCAGATAATGGCTGTTCTCGCCCTTGTTCTCCTCATCACCCCCCGTACCCGACACAGCGAACCGGTTCTTGTCATAGCCTGTATAAGCGTGTTCGTGTCGATCTGGATCGACAAGGGTCTCGGCATGGTGGTGGCCGGCTTCGTACCGTCACCCCTCGGAGAGGTGACTGAATACTGGCCGACATTACCCGAACTCATGATATCCATCGGGATCTATTCGCTGGGCATGCTCATTATAACGGGTTTCTACAGGATCACGCTGTCGGTCCGGGAGGAGCTTTCGGCCTGAAGTGTGTCTGTGATATAATTACACAATCATACGGAGATTGAGATCCATGAGATCAGCAAAATGGCAGCTTGTAGTCTGCGGCGTGAACCACAGGGTTTCGACTCTCGAACAGCGTGAGCCTCTTCAACTCGGCAGAGAGGAGATTGCCGGGGCCGATGCCCTGTTCGGGAATCTTTCCCGGGTACTCGAATCGGTGATCATCTCGACCTGCAACAGGGTGGAGTTTTTCTTCATCATCGATCGTGAACACGAGCCGTTCGACGTTGTATCGGAATTCTACCGCGAGTTCAAAGGAGTTGACATCACCCCGACACGGGAACTCTTTCAGACGAGGAAGGGTGTGCATGCCGCCGATCATCTCTTCAGAGTGGCTGCCGGGATGGACTCGATGGTTCTGGGAGAGAACCAGATCCTTGGTCAGGTCAAGGAGGCATACAGCTGTGCATGTTCGGTAAAATCGGTCGGGAAGGTGCTCCACAGGCTTTTTCACCAGGCATTCAGGGTGGGTAAACAGGTGCGATCCGATACGGAGATGGGGAAGGGTGCCTGTTCGGTCAGTTCGGCCGCTGTCGAGATGCTGAGGAGTGAGATGAAGGATCTCAGATCTCCGGCGATCCTCTTCATCGGTGTCAACCAGATGATAAGCCTCGCGGCTCGAAACCTTTCCAAGATCGATGACGTCCGTTTCTGTTTCGTCAATCGTACAAGGAGTAAAGCCCTCCAGATCGCGGCCGGATACAACGCCGGGGGACACGGCCTCGATCAGCTTCCGGACCTGCTTTCCGGTGTCGATGTAGTGATAAGCTGCACTTCTTCACCGGTACCGCTGATCAGCCGGGATATGCTGGAAGAGCTGCTGACGGGTCAGCCTGACAAAACCCTGATAATCATTGATCTTGCAATTCCGAGGGATGTAGATTACCCTAAGGACGGCAATAAGAATCTGAAGATATCTGACCTCGAAGACATCAATATCTTCCTCCGGGGACAGCAAAAGCGTCGCGAGCAGGCAATCCCGCTTGCCGAGAAGATAATCGAACAGAAGCTCGCTGAGTACAAATACTGGTTCGATCATGTTCAGACCGAATCTCTCTACAACGGTTCGACCGCGAGCATTGAATCCATTCGCCGGGAAGAACTGGCACCCCTGCTCGACAAATTATCTCCGGAACTCGCGAATGAATTGAACCGGCTGAGCCGACGGCTCATAGAGCGGGTTGTCCGGATAGCCGGTAAAGTTACTGGTCCGGATAGAAAACAGGACTGAGGATGGCTTATTCCTATATGCCCGTTTCCTTCTCGATGAAGGGTCGCTCCTGCCTGGTTGTGGGTGGAGGCCGTGTTGCCCTGCGTAAAGTGGAGACACTCCTGGATTATGACACCTCGATAACCGTGATCGCCCCGGACGTTGATCCCAGGCTGGAATACCACGCGAAACGGGGTAGGATCGTTCTGGAAAAACGCCGATATCGTTCTCCCGAGGCTTCGGAGTACGGTCTCGTCATTTCCGCCGGTGATGACAAAGAGCTCAACAGGCAGGTCTATGAAGACTGCCGCGATACAGCGGTGCCGGTAAATGTGGTGGATGATCCATCCCGATGTGATTTTATCTTCCCTGCAGTCATCAGGCGTGAGTGGATGACCGCCGCGATTGCCACCGACGGGAAAGCTCCCTTCATGTCCGGTCACCTGCGCATCATCCTCGAGAACATATTCCCCGAGCACTGGAACAAACTGATGAAGCTCGCCGCCGTGTTCAGGAAAAAGGTGCAGGCGAGATGGCCGGGTCAACCTGATAAAAAGAACGCCTGCTACGCGAGGTTTCTCGAAGCTGACTGGAAGAGTCTTCTGAAAGAGAAGGACGATGAGGACCTCGCAGGGGTCCTCGACGGTTTGGTAGAACCTTGAAAAAGAATAATACAGTGAAATGCGGCCGGGTTTACCTGGTCGGTGCGGGACCCGGGGACCCTGATCTTGTAAGTGTCAGGGCCGTACGGATCCTCGAATGCTGCGACGTGGTGGTATATGACAGCCTCGTGCCGGATGAGATCATCGTCACATTACCCCGGGAAGTGGAGAGGTGTTATGTCGGGAAGATGTCTGGGCAGCATTCGATGGAGCAGGATGACATCAACGAACTGCTCGTCGAGCAGGCAAGGAAAGGAAAGACGGTCGTCCGTCTGAAGGGTGGTGATCCATTCGTCTTCGGGCGAGGTGGGGAAGAAGCGGAGTTTCTCAGGCGGAATAACATTCCCTTCGAAATCGTTCCAGGCATCACGGCGGGCACCGCCGCACCGGAATATGCCGGCATACCCCTGACCGACCGTCGGAAATCCTCGTTCGTGATGTTCATTACCGGCCACAAGGCTGTAGAGAAATCATTCTCATCGGTCCCCTGGGAGTGGGTCGGGAAGTCGAAAAACGGCACCCTGGTGATATTCATGGGAGTCGCCGAGACCGAAACCATCGCCCGGAAACTCCTCGACGCGGGGATGGACCCTTCGATGCCAGCAGCCGTGATTGAGAGGGGCACCTTCCCCACCCAGCGGGTTGTCACCACAAATCTGGCCGGGCTTACTGAGAAGGTGCGGGAGCATGATATAAAATCTCCGTCTGTGTTTGTCATCAGTGAGGTCGCAGAACCGGGGAATACGATCCCCTGGTTGAAAGATAAGCCACTCCTGGGAGTTCGTGTCATGGTCACCAGGCCAGCGGATCAGGCTCGACCGCTCTACAGATCGCTCCGTGATCTCGGTGCCGAGGTTCTTCCGTATCCCACGATTGCCACACAGGGACACAGGGACCCGGCTGCCTGGGAACGTATACGGACTGTCGAATCGGAGAACGGATGGATAGTCTTTACGAGCGAGAACGGCGTCAGGTATTTTGTCAGGCAGTGGCAGGAGCAGTTCGGTGATATTCGGGGCCTGAGCGGGTACCGGATCGCCGCCGTCGGGGAGGGGACGGCCCGGGCGCTGCGGTCATTCCTCCTCGCCCCTGATTTCGTGCCGACGGTGGCAACCACCGCCGAGCTCGCCTCACAGATGGCGGCCGGCAACGACTTGTCGGGAACCACCGTTGTCCGGGTACGTGGCAACCTGGCGGATGATCACGTGGAGGCATCCCTGGAGTCCGCGGGTGCCGTCGTTCTCCCCCTCCAGGTCTATCGGACATATACAACATCCTGGACCGAGGACCGCAGAAAGAAACTCTTCAGTAATCCTCCCGATGTGATTCTGTTCTCGAGCGGTTCGACAGTAGAAGGATTTGCAGCCGGTCTCACGAAAGACGAACTGGAGAATCTGGTCACCGGTGCCACTGTCGTATCGATAGGCCCTTCGACATCGCAGAC
>CAZZKG010000063.1:0-15510 GCA_964654825.1 uncultured Gemmatimonadota bacterium
TCAGCATGAACGATGTTCCCTGAGCCTTATGCGGTTTCATGATAACAGGGCGCGGGGTGGGCCCCGGCTTGACAAATCCGGTAGTATGTGCTTTTATATGAAAATGGCGCCCCAAGAGCATGTTCATGCTTCATCGTGACCGACCCCATCGGCGTGGTCAGGATTGTCAATAGAAGAAAGAGGGGAGGATCAAAAGAATACAGTCACCGCCATGATGACACCCTTTGAAAAACTCATCAAATTCGTGCTCGATGCGACCCTCTGGTTGGCCGGACTGGCGGTTCTGGTTGTCATCTTGTCGTTGTTATGTAATAAGTAGCGATCGAAGTGAGATAGTCGCCTGCGACCGGAAACGCGGGAGGAAAACGGATCGTACACTGGAGAGCGCCGGAAGCGAGATGAGAAGTACGAAGAGAGGGAGCGGAGTCGATCCGCTCCCTCTGCCACACTTCGGCGGTCGCGGGGTATGCCGCAGGGGTTGATACGGCTCTCCCGCGACGTGCGCTCCGGTGCGCTATTCCGAGAGCGGGGGCTTGCCAGAGCCATCCCCCTTTACCCAGAGGAGCGCTTCGGCGCCGGTCCAGTCTCTGCCGAGTTCGGGACCGATCGCCATCCGGACTCTATAGAGCCCGAGGGGTGAGAGCTCTACGATCTGAATCGGGAACGAGATCAGCCGTTCCTGACCGGGATCGAGTTCGACGTGGACCGGGAAGAACTCGAGGTAGAGGATATCGTTGTGGGAAACGCTGCCCCACATCTGGAAAGCGACTCTCTCATCGCTCCAGTTGTGCACGATGGCGCTCGCGTACGCCATCCCGCCCGGCCTGACTCTCTGTGGATCGACGAAGAGCTGCAGGCCGACCGGAGACGGAAAGACGACCTCGAACGAGCTCGCCGTCGTCAGCCAGCCCGCATCGTCCGTGCCGATCGTGACGAAGACGGTGTACCTGCCGGGGAGCAGGTCATCGGGCAGTTCGACGAATATCGGTTTCATGAGGTGTTCTCTCGCTTCGAGCGTGACCCACTCTTCGTCGAGCTCTGCCACGACGGTTTCGTTGTGTTTCACGATACCGTCGATCTTGAACTCCTGCGCTTCATCAGACGTGTTCACGAGAAGGAGATTGGCGTAGACGTCGATCCATGGATGGATGACTTTGGGAGTGACATCGAGAGTGGCCCTGACAGGAGAAGGATACTTCACCTGGAACGGTTTCCCGTCGCTCATCCACACCTCTTCCTGATTCGGGCCGACGTTCAGCTGGATCCGGTATTCACCGATGTCGAAGTCATCGGGGATGTCGATGGGGATCGGGAAGAGATGCTCATCCCAGGCGTAGAGAAACCCGGGGACGGGTTCGATCGGGATGAGAAGCTCATCGCCCTGAAACACGCCTCCCCAGATGACGAACCCGGTCGGTTCGGGGCGGTTGTTCTCGACATCGGCTTCGCCGTAGATGGTTCCGCCCGGTGCCACGAACTGGGGGTTGCAGAACACCCTGAACCTGACCGGGGAATGTTCGCTGCTCGCCGCGAGGGAAGAGGAGATCCCGAGAACGAGCGCGGCGAGGACGAGGACGACCGAAGTTTTCCTTCTGGTCATGTTTCCCTCCTGTTGGTGAAATGGTGGAAAATCTTCCATTGCTCTTGGTACTCTCTCTGACACCGGTCGGGGAGAAAGGTTAAACACCCTGTCTGAAGAAGTCGAAAAAACCCGGGTATTACGGAAGGAGGATATAATCCATTGACAGTTGGGAGGTTGTGCACTGCGTCACAAGGTCGTAGCCGGTGCGGGCACCCTCGAGCGCACCTCGACCCGAAGGATTCGGTCGTTGACCTGCCGCATCCGGTTCAGCAGGCTCTCTTGATGCCGGGCCTCTTGAAGACCCGCTGGCTCACATTGTCTTTGAGGAGGGTCCAGTAGTTCTCGTCCAGGTAGGCGCGGATGGCCACGTAACAGGCGCCGCAGGTGTTTGTCGCCGTGAATTCCCTGAGAATTTCCTCCTGGGATGAGTAGGTCCGTTCGAGTCTCATCGAGCAGGGGAGCATGGTGCCGTCCGGCTGGACCACGAGGAATCGCTTCCCGGCGCTGCACCCCGGTATAAATCCGCCGTTGTTGAAGTATTCGTAAGTGCCGGAGAGCGTCCAGGCGGAATTGACGATCCTCCCGCCGCGCTGCTTGATCTCGATGAGTTCCCGCATCGTCTCCTTCAACACTGCGAGATCGTCGGGGTCGCTTATGAAATGATCCATGCTGCCGGTGCGAAGCGGTGTATATGCGCTGAAGGAGAGGTTGGCATTCCACTCGAGGGCGTTCTTGTAGATGTCGAGAAGCGACCTGAAATTGTCCCTCGTGATCGCTGTATTGAGGACGATGTCGTCCATCCCCAGGGCCGTAAGCTTTGGGATGATCTCCGAGAGATGTTTGTAGAGACCCGGGGACTGTCTGAAATCGTCATGACGTTCGTCCGGGAAGTCGAGCGACACGGAGAGCTGGTTGACGCCGGCATCCTTGAGCCGGGTGTAGATGTCTTCGTTGAGCAGTCTGCCGTTGGTGACGACGATGAGATACGGGAGTCCGGATGGTTCTTTCACAGCTTTTGCGATATCGACGAGGTCTTTCCGGAGAAGCGGTTCGCCGCCCGAGAGCTGGAGCAGCATGGGCTTTAGCTGCCGCTGGAGACGCCGGTAGTCATCCGGCGTGAGCAGTCCGTTTTCCTTCTTCATCCCGCCCTTGTCGCAGTGGAGGCACCTCGCCGTGCACGAGTGTGTCAGCTCGAAGGAGAGTGCTATCACCTTATCGTTGCGGTAATTTGATGTCCCTCTCGCAATGAGTTTGATCGCTGATTTAAATGGAATTTTCCTCATCCTGCCCTCGTTTTGTGTATGGTATAACGTGTGGAAATCCGGTCGAGAAGTAAGTACACAATCAATAAGCTACAAAGCCGGTTATGTCAAGAGTATAATCCGAGGTACAGCTCGTAAAGCTGGGTGAGTTTATAACCATCCGGGTAAAGCACTTTGCACTCCTGCCACAGAAGCTGTAAGGTTACCACCTCCCTCCTGAACTCCTTGTGGACCCACTTCCGGTCAGGGACGGGACGATCGGTTCTCTTCACACGCTTTCTCTTGCATGGCCGATGCAGTTCTTCATCGACAACTCCTTCCCCCGCTTCCTCCTGGCCATCGGCAAATCCTCCTTTTCTCCTGTACCAGAGGAAATGGTAATGACCGGGATACAGTCCAGCAACATGCGGTAAAATACCACTGCCTCGTTGCTTCGCTCTGATTGCCGTTCCGTTTGCGCGATCCCGGGTGTAGCATTCATCATCGATATTGGTGCGTATTTGCCCCATTTTCACTTCAATGGTAAAGGGATGTTGTATTTTATGCAATTAAAACCCTTCCAGAATTCGAATGCACCGATGTCGATGCGGCAACCGCCTCCCGGGGGAGTGTTGTAAACTGGATCACCTGTATCGATGCAGGGACTCCCTGCCAACAATGAATAATCCCCACCGGCTTCATCAGTAAACAGCGGTTCTGAGTCGATGTTTCCCTCGAGCCATTCGATGGTTCCGGTAAAGCCGATGTTGGTTACTATACCATCCTCACCACCTGAAATGTCAGTATACGAGACAACAAGGGTTGTGTTGAAATACTCATCGAACAGGTAGACTTCATTCGGTGAATTATTCCAGAGAATGGTGTTTACCAGAGTTGTGTGACACATACTATATAGACGAAGACCACCTCCATCCATGGTCGATTGGTTGTTGGCTATGGTGACATTATTCAAAATCAACGTAGTCGAGTTACCCGAATAGATACCCCCGCCATAAGTAGCTATATTATCCGTTATAGTCACGTTGGTCAGTATCGGGTTGGAGTTGTTATAGGTTTCTATGCCACCTCCCATATTCTCGGCCTCATTGCCGGTTAAAATCACATTGGTGAGGCTCGGGCTTGAATAATTATTACAATACAGGGCGCCTCCAAACAGGGCGTAGTTGTCCTTTATCGTTGAATTGATTATAGTCGGACTGGAATTCGCATAACAATATATACCGCCACCCTGTGAAGCCTCATTTTCGAATATCTCCACGTTCGTTATAAATGGACTGGAATTGTTCATACACCAGATGCCACCGCCGGCCACCATCGGGTCATACACACATCCTTTTATCTTCAAATCCAAAAGACTTGGACTCGACTGCAAACAGGCAATCATGTTCCCTATATAGAGAGCGGTGCTGTTGGAAACAGTGAATCCTCGGAGAATGGCGTTGTTGTCTTCGTAATTACTGAAGGTAACCACGGGTCCATTCTGAACCTTGTCTAAAATAGTGTTGTTGATGTAAATGGTGTCAGCGGTCGTCACAAACAGGGAGCCCACGACAATACTTTTGCCGTTGAAACTCAATGTCTCCGAATAGGTCCCCGGATGAACGAGAACTGTGTCCCCTTCCACAGCGGTATCGATCCCTTCCTGAACTGTAGGTTGATCAGTGGGGACATGGATTGTTGTTGCGTAACTACCACACGTGATAACAAAGATAAATACCACTGCCAGAAGAACCTCGAAAAAATTCATAACTACATCCCTCTCTGATGGATAGACTCATTCACTCTGTTATAGCCATTATACCATAAAGTTTAAAACAATGCAATTTTGTCGATATTGACTTGAAATACAACCTCATTTACTATTACCACATCTGTTTTGAGATGAGGAAGAACCTTTAACAGATAGTCGAGATGCACGGGAGGAACGGGGAATGGCCCGAAAGCTGCCGAGGCCTGAGCACTGCCTCAACTGTGGTGAGAAGATTACCGGCAACTACTGCGCGGCGTGCGGGCAGAAGAATACAATCAGGCGCGTATCCATCCGTCTACTGCTGTCGGAGTTCCTCGATGACTATTTCGATTTTGATTCGAAGCTCTTCCGGAGTGTCTTTTTTCTGATCTTCAGGCCCGGTCATCTCACCGTCGAATACAACGCGGGGAAACGTGTCACGTATATCCGGCCGCTGCGCATCTACCTCACGGCGAGCATCCTCTATTTCTTCATTCTTTCCTTTCAGATCTCTTCTCTAGGAGTGAACCTGGGCAAAAAAGGGGGGGATCTGAAGCTGGGGGAAATCGGCGAAGCGATCACCGATTCGATCGCGGTCATCGCAGGCGATTCGATCCGCACCCGGGATGGCCTTGTGACACTGGACATGTCACGGCTCGGCAACCTGAGGGAATCGCCGGCCGGTTCTCTCCTGACGGAAGGCGTTCCTTCCATGATGGACCTCATGGAGGATTCGACGGTTCACATCACGGTATTCGGTATGAAGGACGGGGAGATCGATTCTGTCATGGAGCGGATGAGGGTGGCCCGGGATGACACCGCGAGCTCGTACATCAATTCGAAGCTGAAAGGCTTTCTCGTCAACAGGTATGATCGTTTGAAGGGAATGACTGTAGTTGAATTCATCGGGGAGCTCAAGTCGAGTTTCGTGAAAAACCTGCCGAAAATGATGTTTTTCCTGCTACCGGTCTTTGCACTCATCCTCAAGGTTATTTATCCCCTTTCGAAGAGATTCTACGTCGAGTACCTGATCTTTTCGCTGCATTTTCACGCGTTCATGTTTCTGTTCCTGACTCTCGTGATGGTCATACATTATGATACCCTCCTGAGCCTGACACCTCTCGTGATTCTTTTGTATCTGTTCCTTGCCATGTGGACCGCGTATGGACAGTCGGTGTGGAGAACGACGCTGAAATTCGTGAGCCTGCTGTTTGTCTACATGATGGTGCTGGTAATAGCTTTCGGTGGTACCCTGTTCGTCAGCATGATGTTTATATGAAGAGAAGGCACGGGTCGAGGATTTATCATTGACACATATGGTGATTGACCTATATTTTGCTGACGTCACCGGCAGGCTGTTTCTTCCGCGACAGGGCACGAAATTCCAGGGATTATAGAATGTTTAGAGAATACGGAGCACTTGTCCTCAATCTTATCCTCTGCGTCAGCGTACCACTGGCAATGATGGTCGCAACAGCTCTTGTGGGTCCCAAACGTATGACCAGGGAAAAAGCCCGGCCCTTCGAAACGGGTTATATCCTCCCCGCTCCGAAGAGAAGGCCCTACCACCCCGCCTTTTTACTGTATGCGATCCTGTTCGTGGTGTTCGACATGGAAATCGCGTTTCTCTATCCCTGGGCCGTGAGTTTCGGCGCCATCGGAGTTTCGGGACTGATCGTGGTACTCTTCTTTCTCGCGGTTCTCGGATTCGGGCTCGCGTATGCCTGGAGAAAGGGGGCGCTCCAGTGGGAATGAGGGATCTTCCCGATAACGTGGCGCTCACCAGGGTGGACGCCGCCGTGGGGTGGGCGAGGAGCTGGTCGATATTCGTGTATCCGTTCGTGACGGCGTGCTGTGGAATGGAATACATGTCTCTCGCCTCCGCACACTTCGATCTCGACAGGTTCGGCGCTGCGCTGCCGCGTTTCTCTCCCCGGCAAGCCGATCTTCTCATGGTGGTCGGCACGATCAGCCACAAGATAGCACCCGTCCTCCGTCACGTGTACGATCAGATGACCGAGCCGAAGTGGGTGATGGCGTTCGGGGTCTGCACCGTCTCCGGGGGGTTCTACGACAACTACGCAACAGTTCAGGGGATAGACACCATCGTACCGGTTGATGTGCATGTTCCCGGCTGCCCACCGCGCCCCGAGATGGTCCTGGACGGTATCATGAAACTTCAGCAAAAAATCCGGAATTCGAAGCAGGAGCTGTAAATTTGTGACGGAACATAATTCCCGAACCGGAGGACAGAACAGACCCGACCCCCTCACGATCCGGAAGCTCCGCGACCGGTTTGCCGGTATAATTCTCGAGACGCGGTCGTTTCGGGGTGACGACACGGTTCTCATACCGAAGGAGGACATCATCGAGGTCAGCCGGTTTCTGAAAGAGGACGACGAGCTCGGCTACGACCTGCTAGTCGACATCACCGCCGTCGATTACCTGCCCCGGATACCCAGGTTCGAGGTCGTGTATCACTTCCTGTCCCTACGATTTCTGCATCGGCTGCGCGTCAAGACCCGGGTGCACGAGGACGATCCGGAAGTGCCGACACTGTGTGGACTCTGGGGCTGTGCCAACTGGCTCGAGAGGGAAGTCTGGGACATGTTCGGTATCCGGTTTTCCGGGCATCCCGACCTGCGGAGGATTCTCATGTACGAAGAATTTAAGGGCCACCCGTTGCGAAAGGACTACCCGATCCGTAAACGGCAGCCGCTCATCGGACCGAAGAACTGAGACACTACATGTCAATCGAGATGGAGACAACGGGCATCCACACCGAAAGCCGATTCCTCAACCTGGGACCGGCCCATCCGGCGATGCACGGGATCATCCGGATGATCATCGAGATAGAAGGTGAGAAGATCCTGAAGGCGGATGTCGAAATCGGCTATCTTCACCGCGTGTTCGAGAAGCACTGCGAGGAAAGCAGCTGGACGCAGGTTTTTCCATACACCGACCGCCTCAACTACGTGTCCCCGTTCATCAACAATTTCGGCTATGCCTCCGCGGTGGAGAAGCTCATCGGAATCCGGATCCCCGAACGGGCCGAATATATCCGTGTCCTTCTGAGTGAAATTTCCCGAATCACCGATCATCTGACCTGCATCGGCGCCGGTGCCATGGAACTCGGCGCTATGACCGTTTTCCTCTACTGTGTCAAAGCGCGAGAGTTTCTGTACCAGCTGATCGAGAAGGTGGCCGGGGCCCGGATAACGGTTTCCTACGGCCGAATCGGCGGCGTCAAGGCCGACCTGCCCGTCGACTTCGATGTCGACTGCCGTGAGGTTCTGAAAGAAGTCAGGAAGACGGTGATCGATGTTCACAAGCTGCTCACGCGGAACCGGATCTTCGTGGACCGCGTCCTCGATGTCGGCACCATTTCGAAGGAAGACGCAGTCAGCTACGGTTTCACGGGGCCTCTCCTGAGAGCCTGCGGGGTCGAATACGACGTGCGCAAGGCGTTCCCGTACCACGTGTATGACAGGATGGACTTCGAAATCCCCATCGGAAGGAAGGGTGACACATACGACCGGTACCTCGTGCGGATGGAGGAGATCGAGCAGAGTATCCGGATAATCGAACAATGTCTGGATGACATGCCGGGAGGTTTCGAGAGGCAGGATCTCGAGGGAATCAGGATCTCTCCGGCGGAAGTCATGGATCGGACGCAGCATGGACAACCCGTACCCGGATACGAGGACATGGTCGTCGACCTGCCGCCGACTTTGAAGGGGATGGAGCGAGAACGCCACGACGGGATCATGGCGGACGATCCCACCGTCTCCCTTCCCCCCATAGCGGAAGCGTACGAGAACATCGAAGCCCTGATGAATCACTTCAAGATAATCATGACCGGGCCGGGACACGGCATCCGGGTGCCGAAGGGGGAAGTATACCTCCCCGTCGAAGGTGGAAACGGAGAGCTAGGCTTCTACATCGTCAGCGAAGGCGGTTCAGGACCCTACCGGCTCCGCTGCCGTGCGCCCTGTTTCTTTCTGATGAGCGCCTACCACAGGATGATAGAGGGACACAGCATTGCGGACATCGTCCCCGTCTTCGGGTCGATCAACATGATCGGCGGGGAGCTCGATCGATGATGACAGCATTCGACGAGAAGGCCGAGAGGCGTTTTCTGGAGATTCTCGAGAATTTTCACGAAGGGACGAGCCGTGTCCTGCCGGCTCTGAGACTCGCCCAGGAGGTCTTCGGCGCCGTTACTCCGGAGGTGGAGAGCTACATGTCAACACGTCTCGACATCCCCGCGGCCCGTCTGCACGAGGTCTTCACATTTTATCACTTATTCCGAGGGCATCATCACGGCCGGCACACCCTGACGGTGTGTGACAACCTTTCCTGCAGACTCCTCGGTTCCCAGGAACTGCTTGCCCACCTCGAAAAGATGCTGGGCGTGCGTCCGGGCGAAACCACCCCCGACGGTGGTTTCACAGTAGAGACAGCCGAATGTCTCGGTGCCTGTCACCAGGCGCCCGCATTCCAGGTCGACGGGCGGTTTTACGGCCCGCTGAGTTTAGAGGAAGTGGACGACCTCCTCGATTCATTGGGAGAGGATGGGAAGAAAAAATGAACGGGAAGATTCTCACGAAGAACTGGGACATCGAGAATTCCCACACGCTGGAGGTCTACCGCGGGAGAGGTGGTTATCGGGCTCTCGAGAAAGCACTCTCGCAAATGAAACCAGAGGAAGTGATCCAGGAAGTCGTCGACTCGAATCTCCAGGGCAGGGGTGGGGCGGGTTTCCCCACCGGGAAGAAGTGGCGGTTTCTCCCGCCGCCTGACGGGAAATCCCGTTACCTGGCGGCGAATGCCGACGAGGGTGAACCCGGGACTTTCAAGGACCGTTTCATCATGGAGCTCGATCCGCACATTATGATCGAGGGGATTGTGATCGCCGGCTACGCCACCCGGGCGACTGACTGTTTCATCTACATCAGGGGTGAATACACCGAAGCGGCAGATCGGGTATCAGCCGCGTTGAGCGAGGCGAAGTCGGCAGGGTACATCGGCGACGATATCGCGGGCAGCGGGTACAGTCTCAGGGTGAATATCACGATCGGAGCCGGCGCATATATCTGCGGGGAGGAGATGGCCATGCTAGAGTCGATCGAAGGGAAGAAGGGCTGGCCGCGCCTGAAACCTCCTTTCCCCGCCCTGGTCGGGCTGTTCGACCGGCCTACGGTGATAAACAATGTCGAAACGCTGGCCTGCCTCCCGCACATCATCGAGCGCGGAGGGGAGTGGTTCGCCGGACTCGGCACTCCCGGCAACGGCGGAACGAAGCTGTTCGCGGTGAGCGGCCACGTCGAGAAACCAGGTGTGGTGGAGCTTCCCATGGGGACGCCGCTCGGTGACGTGATCGAAGCCTGTGGTGGCGTTCGTGGCGGGAGGAAACTCAAGGCGGTGATACCCGGAGGGGTCTCTGCTCCCGTGCTCTCCCCGGAGGAGATCGACACCCCGATGGATTTCACCTCCCTTCAGAAGGCAGGTTCGATGCTCGGGTCGGCGGGGGTGATCGTCATGGACGAAGACACCGATCTGGTGAAGACGCTCCAGGTCATCCTCGCGTTTTTCGCCAACGAGTCCTGCGGCCAGTGTACTCCGTGCCGTGAGGGGACGGCATGGAGCTACCGGGTGATCACCAGGATTGTCGAAGGTCACGGTAAGCCGCGTGACATCGAGGACCTGCATCACATAGCCGCCAACATGGACGGGACAACCATCTGCCCTCTGGCGACCGGCGCATCCTGGGCCATCGAGAGCTTCCTTAAGAAGTTCGGCGGTGAGTTCGAAGCCGCGGTTGCCGGAAAGCTGTTCCCGGCGGAAGCGGGGGGAGCCTCATGAGCCACGAGACTGTGAAACTGACGATCGACGGTTCACCCGTCGAGGTTCTCAAGGGGAAGACCATCCTCGAAGCGGCGGAGCAGGCGGGGATACACATACCCCGATACTGTTACCACCCGGGTCTCGAGATCGTGGGTATCTGCCGGATCTGCCAGGTCGAAGTCAAGGGCGTGCCCAACCCGGTGATCGCCTGTTACACAGCGGCGCAGGAT
The DNA here is from genome assembly GCA_964654825.1 of uncultured Gemmatimonadota bacterium. Taxonomy (GTDB): domain Bacteria; phylum Gemmatimonadota; class CAZMKB01; order CAZMKB01; family CAZMKB01; genus CAZZKG01. The sequence goes on from CAZZKG010000063.1 coordinate 10,651, forward strand.
GGTCAGGAGGTCCTGACCGATTCGGCACTAGTGCGGAGAGTCAGGAGCGGGGATCTCGAGTTCCTGCTGCTCAACCACCCTATCGACTGCCCGATCTGCGACACGTCGGGAGAGTGCGACCTGCAGAATTATTACATGACCGACGGAAAGCACAAATCACGCCTCCGTCACCCGAAGATAAACCGGGAGAAGAAAAAAAGAATCGGGCAGAATGTGATACTTGACCAGGAGAGATGCATCCTATGCTCGCGCTGCGTCCGTTTCCTGAGAGATGTTACCGGGACGCACGAGCTGGGTTTTTTCGGAAAGGGCAGCACCTCCTATATCGACATCGTCGAGGGGAAGACGCTCAACGGCAACCTCTATGCGGGGAATATCGTCGATCTCTGCCCGGTCGGGGCTCTCACCGACGACGATTTTCGTTTCAAATGCAGGGTCTGGTACCTCAGTGCCGCGCCTTCTATATGTCCCCACTGCGCAAGGGGCTGTAATATAGAGATTCACTTCAACGCTGATCTGTGCTGGAAGAACGACAGTAAGCGCATCATGCGGATCAAACCCCGGTACAACCCGAATGTGAATCACTACTGGATGTGCGACATCGGCCGGTACAACTACGACTTCGCCGAGCAGCCGAGCAGGATCAAGCGGCCGCTCGAGATGCGGGGCGGGGAGCAGGTGGAAGTTACCTGGGAGGAAGCGCTCCAGTCGGCGGCCGGGTATCTCAAACCCGAAGCCGGAACGAACGGGAGCGACCGGATCGGGATCATACCATCCCTCTGGATAACCAACGAGGCGGCCTACCTCCTCCGCCGGCTCTTCATCGATCAGCTCGGCGTGAAGCACGTGGGGTTCCGTCGCGGTGGGGGTGAGCGGGGAGACGATGGATTTCTCCTACTCGATGATCGTTTTCCGAACCGGCTCGGCCTCGAGCTCATCGGATGTGCCGGCCCGGAGGGAGGTCGGAATCCGGTAGAGATCCTCAAAATGGCGGCCGACGGCCGGTTAGAAACACTGGTCTATGTCCAGGATCTGCCGGACAGAGTCCCGGAGAAAGAGATTCTCGAGGGGGCGCGAGAGGGGCTCCGATGCCTGATCGTACTAGCTTCGAATACAAGCCCGATTACGGAGATGGCCGACCTGGTGCTGCCAGTCTGTCCCTGGAGCGAGGATCACGGTACCTGGGTCAACAGTTCCGGGCTAATCCAGTGGCTGACGCCGGCACTGCCGCCTGTCGGCTACTCAAGAATTACCGCCGAGGTGATCACACTGCTCGGCAGGGCCCTCGGTGTCGATCCGGGAGAAGCGAAACCGTCCCGCATATTCGATGAGCTCGCGAAGGAAGTCGAGGCGTTTGCCGGGATGAGTTATCGGGGGCTGGGAGAGTTCGGAATGCACTGTGCGGGCGCGGTCGGGGCCGAACCCGATAAACCGTTACCGGATGGAAAGCGGAGATGAATGTGGACTGGACCTTTGTCATCGTAAAACTGGTGCTCTGTCTCATCGTTCTCTTCGGCGTGCTAAACCTGGCCGCTGTCCTCTCGTGGGTCGAGCGGAAGCAGAGCGCCCTCATGCAGGACCGGATAGGTGCCAACCGAGCTCCGATCTTCGGACTGCGAATCCTGGGACTGTTTCACATCCTCGCCGATACCGTGAAGGCGGTGACCAAGGAAGACTGGGTGCCACCGTTCGGGGACAGGCATCTTCATTTCCTCGCGCCGGTTGTCGCGGTGTTCACCGTGCTTGCCACCTGGTCGGTCATTCCCTTCGGGGATGTAATACAGATTGGCGATCGCACCTTCAAGCTGCAGGTCGCCGATCTCAACGTCGGTTTCCTGTTCATCTTCGCCATGATGTCTCTCGGTGTGTACGGACTCGTACTCGCCGGGGTCTCGTCACAGAACAAGTATGCACTCATAGGGTCGATGCGCGGCGCCGCCCAGATGATAGCGTATGAAGTCACCTTCGGCCTGACCGTACTCGGCATCTGCCTGATATTCGGCACGCTCCAGCTCGATGAGATCGTCCGGGCCCAGGGGGCTCTCTTCGACGGCTGGGTCCCCATGTGGGGAATCTTCCTGCAGCCGGTCGGGTTCATCCTGTTTCTCTTCGCGGCGGTCGCCGAAACCAGGCGGATCCCCTTCGACCTCTCGGAAGGCGAGAGCGAGATCGTAGGTTACTTCATTGAATACAGCGGCCTGCGGTTCATCATGTTCTGGATGGGGGAGTTCGTCGCCATGGGCGTCGCTGCGGCGCTTGTGACGACCTTCTTTTTCGGAGGCTGGCAGGTACCGTACCTGATGGCCGATGGCTTTCATTTTCCCTGGGGGGCCATATGGGTCCTGCCCCAACAGGGCGTGGTTGTGCTCCAGGTGCTGTCGTTCTGTGTGAAAACAGGATGTTTCATCTGGCTGCTCATGCTGATCAGATGGACACTCCCTCGATTCCGATTCGACCAGGTTCTCCGTCTCGGATGGAAGCAGGTGCTGCCCGTCGCGATGGCGAACCTGGCCGTCACGGCCATCGTGGTCTGGCTGCTCGGCCTCGGGAGGATGTAGGAGTTCTCTTATGGCGATCAGAGTAAACCGGGAAATAAAATTTAAGCACCGGATCTACGTCGTCGAGGTAGTGAGAGGGCTGTGGGTGACCTCATCCTGTTTCTTCAAGAACATCTTCGGTCACATTCTCGGCCTGTTCGGGATAAAGTACGGGAAGTCACGGACCGTGACCGTTCAGTATCCGGAGGAGCGGCTGAGCTTAACCGAACGGTACCACACCCGTCACCGTCTCACCCGTCATCCTGACGGGTCACCGCGCTGCGTGGCCTGCATGTGCTGCGAGTCGATCTGTCCGGCAGACTGTATTCACATCGTCGCAGGTGAGTACCCCGACCGGCGTATAGAGAAGTACCCGGTGCGGTTCGAGATCGATTTCGCCAGGTGCATCTGGTGCGGATTATGTGTGGAAGCATGCCCGGAAGACGCGATCCGCATGGACACCGGTATCATCGAAACTGCGGAGTACGACCGAGGGAACATGTACTACAAAAAGGAATACCTCCTTGCAGGAGAAGGCAGGTATCCCGAGAGGGATCACGAGAAGGGGGAGGAATGAACATGGCCCGGTTTAAACAATAAGGAGTGAACAGCTGATGATGACCCTGTTTTTTATCGTCTTCGCCGCTGCTTCGCTGGTCTCAGCGCTCCTGGTTATCACGAGGCGTTCACCGCTTTATGCCGCCCTGTTTCTGGCGGTCACCCTGTGTGCCCAGGCGGGTCTCTTCACCCTTCTCGGCGCGTACTTCATTGGAATCATCCAGGTACTCATTTATGCCGGCGCCATCATGATCCTGTTCCTGTTCGTCATCATGTCACTCGATCCCGAAGAGGCGAGCGAGGTCGTCGGAAGCGTACCTGTGCGGGTCGGCAGCGGACTCGTCGTGGTTACTCTCGTGGGGGAGCTGCTCTACTCACTCTTGAAGAGCAGCCGGATGCGCGGGGCGCACTCGGCGATGTTCGAAGGAGGGGGGAGCGATCACGTTGCCGTCCTGGGGAGAGAACTGTTCACCCGCTACCTCGTGCCGTTTGAAATAGGCTCGGTGCTGCTGCTCGTTGCGGTGCTCGCCGCTGTCGTCCTCGCGCACAGACAGTCGATTCGAAAGGAACCGGAAGAATAATGACCATAGAGCCCTTCATCGTTGTCGGCATACTGCTCTTCGGCATCGGGCTGGCCGGAGTGCTTTTCTGGCACAACATCCTGATCATACTCATGTCGATCGAGATCATGCTGAACGGCGTCAACCTGATCTTCGTTGCGTATTCGGCGTTCTGGCAGCAGTTCGAAGGCCAGATCTTTGTACTTTTTATCATGCTCGTTACGGCCTGCGAAGTCGCGGTGGCACTGGCATTGACCGTACTCATATTCACCCGGAAGTTGAGTCTGGACACATCACTGTTCAGCAGTCTGAAAAAGTGAGGATAAAGAGTTGACATTTCACCTGTTACTCCCGTGGCTGGTACTCCTGTCGCCTGCAGCCGCGATGGTTATCATCACTCTGCTCACCCTGCGGAGGACAGCGCTCTCCGCCGGCATTTCGGTCGGTGCCTGCTCGCTGAGTTTCCTTTTCTCGGTGCCTCTTATCTACGAAGCTCTTCTCGATCCGCACGCGGAACCGCTGCACGTTTCCATGTCCTGGCTGCGTGTCGCCGATGTACAGTTCCGTGTCGGCGCCTCGGTCGACACCCTCACCGCGGCCATGCTGCTCGTGGTGACCTTCGTGGGGTTGTTGATACACATCTACTCGATAGGTTACATGCACGGCGAGGCGGGTTTCTCCCGTTATTTCGCCCAGCTCTCGCTTTTCATGTTCTCCATGCTAGGTATTGTTCTCGCGGACAACTTCGTGATGATTTTTATTTTCTGGGAGCTGGTAGGCCTCAGTTCCTACCTTCTGATCGGGTACGACTACGACCGCCCGGCAGCCGCCGATGCGGGGAAGAAGGCGTTTCTTGTGAACCGGATCGGCGATTTCGGCTTCATCCTCGGTATCGTTATCCTGTTCTACGCCGCCGGCACCATGGATTTCAACGAGATCAAGAGTGGGCTCGAAACCGGTGCATTAGCGCACACGCCGCTTCTCGCCGCCGTCCTCCTGGTCTTTCTCGGAGCGCTCGCCAAATCCGCCCAGTTTCCGCTTCACGTGTGGCTGCCGGACGCTATGGAAGGGCCGACTCCGGTCAGCGCTTTGATTCACGCCGCCACCATGGTCGCAGCGGGGGTCTACCTGCTGGCGCGCACCTTCACCCTGTTCGCTGCAGAACCGGCGTCTATGACGATCGTGGCATACATCGGAGGATTCAC
>CAZZKG010000063.1:15610-19255 GCA_964654825.1 uncultured Gemmatimonadota bacterium
CCGATTCTCTACGGGGCCGGAGTCACGGCCGCGTTTCTCACCGCTTTTTACATGTCACGACTGCTCGTTATCGCTTTTTTGGGGAAGCCCCTCAAGGAGCTGCCGGTCCACGAATCTCCTCCGGTGATGACCGTGCCGCTCGTCGTTCTCGCGGTATTCTCTGTCGTCGCGGGGTGGATCGGAGCGGGGTGTCCCGTACCCTTTCTGTTCAAAGGCAGCGTTGGCTTCGGTTCATTCATCTACAGCGGCGACCACGGACACGCACCGGAGTTTCACATGAGCGTCCTGGTCCTCTCGACAGTCGTCGCTCTGGCGGGGCTGGCAGCCGGGTACCTCGTGTACGCGAAGGGGATCCCGGATCCCGGGAGGATGCGGGAGAGATTTCGGCCGTTCTATTCGCTTCTGGTCAGAAAGTATTTCATGGACGACATCTACGACTGGCTGGTGGAAATCGTGCAGCAGGGATGGTCCCGGCTCTGCGATCTCTTCGATCGATGGATTCTCATACGAACGATGGTGAACGGCCTGGCGGGAAGCACATCGTGGTTAGGGGAAAAATCCCGTCTCCTTCAGACCGGACAGCTGCAGACGGGGATACTCCTGATCGGCGGGGGTACCGTGATATTCCTCTTCATATTGTTCTCCGGAGGGAAGTAACGGATGGACTTTCCGATACTACCGGTACTCGCTCTGGCTCCGGCAATCGGGGCGATCATCATCCTGTTCGTCCCGTCCGACCGGAAGAACGCCGTCCGCACAGTCGCCGCCTGTTCCACCGCCGTGAGCCTTATGCTCGCCGTCCTGCTCTATTTTCTGTATGACGGCGAGGCTGCCGGATTCCAGTTCGTCACGAAGGTCTCCTGGGTAAAATCGCTCGGTATCAGCTACCACGCGGGTGTGGACGGGATCGGGATAGCCATGCTGCTTTTGACCGGTACGGTCATCTTCACCGGGGTGTTCGTGTCGTGGTCCATCGAGGACATGGTAAAGGAGCACTACATCCTCCTCCTGCTCCTCGTCACAGGTGTGTTCGGGGTGTTCATGTCCCTGGATCTGCTTTTCTTCTACCTCTTCTACGAGCTGTCGGTGGCGCCGATGTATCTGCTCATCGCGATCTGGGGTTCGAGCAGCAGGGAGTACAGCAAAGAATACGCTGCCATGAAGCTCACTCTGTATCTGACCCTGGGGGCGTTGTTCGCCCTCGTGGGTATTCTGATCCTTTACTCTGCGGCGGGATCGGCGACGGGGGTCTACACGTCCGACATTCTCGAGCTCAGAGAAGCCGGTTTCGATCCTCACATGCAGGTTCTCATATTCCCATTCATCCTGCTCGGATTCGGGGTGATCGTTCCCATGTGGCCGTTTCACACATGGTCGCCGATCGGTCACGCTTCTGCTCCCGCGGCGGTGTCGATGCTTCACGCCGGGGTACTGATGAAGCTCGGGGCCTTTGCGATCATTCGTATCGGGATGAGCGTGCTGCCGGTCGGCGCGGTGAAATGGTTTCCTTTCGTGGCTTTTTTCTGCATGTTCAACATCCTCTACGGCGGCTACGTCGCGATGAACCAGAAGGATATCAAATTCATCATCGGTTATTCGAGTTCGAGCCACATGGGTTACGTTCTCCTCGGACTGGCCGGGATGAGTGTGGTCGCTCTGAACGGTGCGGTCTTCATGATGTTCGCTCACGGGATCATGACCGCCCTCCTGTTCGGACTGGTTGGTTTTTTCTACGACCAGACCCACACCCGGATGGTCCCTGATCTCGGGGGGCTCTCGAAGCAGATCCCGTTCGTGGGTGTGGCATTTACGATCGGCGCGTTGGCCTCTAGCGGACTTCCGGGGACGGCGAATTTCGTCGGCGAGCTCCTCGTCATCATCGGTGCCTGGAAACAGTATCCCATTCCCACCATCGCCGCGGCGTTCGGTATCGTCATCACGGCGACCTACATGCTGCGGGCCGTGGCGGGTGTTTTCTTCGGTCCGATGGATGCTAAGTGGCGGGGCCTCAAGGATGCCGTGCTCGTACGCGAACGGCTTCCGTATGTCGTGTTGATTGTCATTCTGATCGTTTTCGGATTCGCCCCCGGTTCTCTCGTCGACCTCATCGAGAGCGGTGTGACCCCCGTGATCGAAAAGCTCGAGGCGGCACGGAGTGTGGCCGGGGCGACCGGTTTCTTCTGATCGGGGACTTCGTATGGCAGGTACGGGTTATCCATTTTTACTGGAAATGGAGACGGCGGTCTTCGTGTTCGGCGCTCTTCTCCTTTCTCTCGATATGGTGCTGAGGGGGAGCAGACCCGGCTTGATGAAAAAAATCGCTCATGTTGGGATGGCCGCGCTCCTGGCCTACAGTTTTCTGCCCCGCGGAGCCGGTATCGGCTGGCACGGGATGGTTGTGGCCGATTCCACCTCCCTCTTCTTCGAACGGTTCTTCCTCACGGCCGGTCTTCTGGTGTTCATCATGATGGGACGATCGAGGGAACTCGAGGGAAGGGACCCGGCCGAATACTACGCACTGTCCACCTTCGCCATGCTGGGCATGATGTTTATGGCCAGGGCCCACAACCTCATGACGCTGTTCATGGCCCTCGAGCTTCTCACCATCTCGTTTTATGTGCTCGTGGCTTACAGCAGGGATGAGAATCTCGGGTTGGAAGCGGGGATCAAATACCTGGTGATCGGAACGGTCAGCGCGGCATTCATTCTCCTCGGCATCGCCTTCATTTACGGAGCGACCGGCTCGCTGGATTACAGCCGCCTCGCCGAAATCGTCGACACAGGCGGCAGTCGTGACCCGATGCTGCTGCCCGGGCTCATCCTGCTTCTGCTCGGCCTCGGGTTCAAGATTTCGAGTATTCCGTTTCATTCCTGGGCGCCGGACGTATACGAGGGTGCCCCGACCCCGGTCGTCGCTTTCCTGTCGGTTGGAAGCAAGGCGGCCGGGTTCGTGCTCTTTCAGCGGCTGGTCTTTTCCGTCTTTCTGCCGATCAGGTCCGAATGGGGTCTCGTACTCGCTCTGGTAGCTACATTTACACTGTTCTTTGGTAACCTGGGAGCGATACCCCAGACCAATATCAAGCGACTCCTCGGTTATTCGGGGATTGCTCAGGCCGGGTACCTTCTGCTGGGGCTGGTATCGGGCAGTGTCAATGGCGGGGCCGCGATGCTCTATTACCTCACCGGGTATCTCTTCTCCAATCTCCTGGCTTTTCTCGTGATCATTCTCTTCAGGCAGGTGGTCACGAGTCACGAGATCACGGAATATTCGGGTCTTGCCCGTCGCTCACCCCTCCTCGCTGCATCTCTCCTCATTGCAATGCTCTCTCTCGCGGGTGTGCCGCCTCTGGTCGGGTTTTTCGGCAAGTTTCTCCTCGTCGCTTCCATCGTCGAGGCGGGTTACTGGTGGCTCGCCGTCATCGCAATCCTGAACGTGGTTGTGGCGCTTTTCTACTATCTGAAGGTCGGAAAGACCATGTATGTTGACTCTCCGCTCAGCACCGACCCCATCCGCCTCAGCATTTCCATGAAAGTCCTCCTCTATGGATGCGTGACGGTGATCATCCTGCTGGGTCTTTTCCAGGCCCCGCTTTACGATTCCGCCCGTGCCGCCATGACCGGCCTCTTCTGAGCAAGTGAACCATT
>CAZZKG010000064.1:0-18393 GCA_964654825.1 uncultured Gemmatimonadota bacterium
ATTTAAATGGTGACTGTCCCTATTTATTGGAGCCGAATCGCCCATCGGGGGAAAACAGTCTGTAAAAAACAATTTGACATCGATTGCTGTTTAAGGTACAATCCAATTATACTTCACATCATCGAGCATCCCGACAGGGAAGGAAGTACCGATAAAGGGATCTACTGATATCAGCATTAATGATCATCTGTACCTGTGATCGTTGAGGAATTAAAAGAGAGCTTTCATCAGGAGAAAACACCATACACACAGGAGGTACCAATGAGAAAAGTGAAAGATGTTCTAATTGTTGTAACTTTGCTCTCCTGTCTTCCAATCGAGGGATCACCGGTCTACCCCAGAGAAGGTAATAATGCCGGGGAACAATCTGTGATCAAAGAAACACGCCTGCCTGATAACGTCGAGGACCGGGGCTGGGCAAGGTACCTGGATGATTCTCAAATGGAAGAACTGTCCCGAAAAAAAATGGACTTATATCATAAGAGGATAACCGAAAATGAATTCAGAAGATATTATGAGAATGAGATTCTGCCTGTGATCGCGGATGTCGATCCAGGTGAGAAACCCGGCTTCAATTCACCGGCGATCGATGATGACGTCGTTTATCTGATTACGAACGACGGATGCTGGGGGTTTATTCAAGCGTCGTATTACTGGTCAGTGGTGGCCATCCGCCCCCTGGCACCATCGGATTGGGACCTGGGATTGTATGATCTGGCGACACCCGGATGCAGTGGTTACATTGGTGGATCAAGCTACTCGGACCAGGAAATTGATTTTGTGGTACTGGATTATAATAACCGCGCACCACAGGTCGATTATGCACAGGTGAACGTCTGGAACACCGGGGAAAACTGCTACCTCGAATGGGAAAACGGTGCGGATTTCCTGGCGGAGGGTATCAATGGACCTTTTACACACCAGTCCACCCACATCGCTCATGTGTGGGATATACATCTGAACCAGAATGATACTGCAGCAGTATGGCTCGAGGTCACATCCGGGAACGGCGATCTCGGGATGTCCCTCTTCAGTCCGATAACAACCTCACCTTATACAGCAGACAGATCCCAGGCTTTTCTGGAAATGGATCAGATGGGAGGTGGGGGCAATGAAGGGCAACAGTTCGTTGCAACTGATACCGGCTGGTGGAGCGTTGTTGTATGGTTGAAGGATGGGATCGAAACCAGCTACACTCTCACAGTGTGTGTAGGTGGTTTACCTCCACCGACACTGCTTGAGCCAGCGAATGGAGACAACTGTGTAACGGACAACACACCTGATTTTGACTGGTCGGATGTCCCGGGTGCCTCCTCATACGGTATTCTGATCGACAACAATTCCGATTTCTCTTCACCCGAAATAAATGAAATCGTCTGGACGGGCAGCAACTACACCCCCACGACAGCCCTGGGCGAGGGGCTGCAGTACTGGGAAGTGATCCCCTTCGACCTCTGTCTCCTGGGGGGTGATACCAGCCCCATCTGGAGTTTCAGGGTCGACACGCAGGGACCAGCGGCGGCGAACCTCGTGAATCCTCCCGACGGCGCCGATTGCCTGGCGGACAACACTCCGGATTTCGACTGGAACGATGTCGCAGACGCACTGGACTACTGGATCCAGGTCGACGACAACTCGGATTTCTCCTCGCCTGAGATCGACACTGCAGGTCCGAACAGCAACTATACTCATCCGAGCCCGCTGTCGGATGGAACATACTACTGGCACGTGAATTCGATCGACAACTGTGAAAATCTGGGTGACTGGAGTGCTTTATGGGATTTCACGATCGACACCCAGGGGCCATCACTACCAACATTGTTGAGTCCGGCTGATGGCGACACTCTCGCCGATAACACACCGACATTCGACTGGTCCGATATCGCGGATGCGACCGGATACCGGATTCAGGTCGATGACAACCAGGATTTCTCATCACCGCTGGTTGACGAGCAAACCACACAGAGTGAACACCCACTCCTGAGTTCTCTTGCTGATGGTACTTTCTTCTGGCGCGTGAGGGCTCAGGATGCGTGTGACAATCTGAGCAACTGGAGCCTGGTATGGAGCATTACGATAGACACCGAAGGCCCCCAACCACCCACACTGGAGAGCCCTCCGGATGGCGAGGATTGTGTGTCGGAGACCATGCCCTCCTTCGACTGGAGCGATGTACCGGATGTCGCAGCCTATCGTATTCAGGTGGATAACAATTCCGATTTCTCATCACCCGAAATAGATGAAGAAGTGACAGGTAGTACATACACACCTTCGACCTCCTTACCGGACGAGACCTACTACTGGAAAGTGAGGAGTAAGGACAGTCTCGGGAATTGGGGAGGATGGAGTTCGGTGTGGAGTTTCGGGATAGACACTCAGAATCCCACTGTCAGTGTGACATATCCCACGGCTGATCTCGCCCTGGGGATTGGAGAAACCATCACTATCCAGTGGAATGCCGATGATCCGAGTATGGCCGATTCTCCTCCGGGTGATAGAGCAGAGACCGGTTCCGGCAGGATCCACAGGATGGATCGAAACGGGGCTTCAGGAAGGCCCACTGCCGGCAGAGGCCCTGGTGCAGCAAAGTTGAGCGGGAGTGGCAGAGAGAACAAGGAAGGGAATGTAGAGAGTGTCGACATACTCCTTTCCAGGGATGACGGATCGAGCTGGGATGTTATATTCACTGACCTGGAGAATGACGGAAACGAAGATTGGGAAGTCGCAGGCCCTGAAAGTGACAGTTGTAAAATCAAAGTTACAGCAACTGATAGTTGTGGAAATGAAGGGGATGACATATCGGGACGGTTCAGTATCGGTGCCGTCGGGATTTCTGATGGTGAATTCTCATCCGGAGTCATTCCAAAATCATTCTCTCTGTCCCAGAACTATCCAAATCCCTTCAACCCCCGTACAGTAATTCGCTACGATGTTCCGAACGTGGAGAGAGATGTTGCCGTCGAGCTCATCATTTTCGATGCGCGCGGAAAGCTGGTGAGGAATTTAGTGAACGAGCTAAAAGGGCCGGGCCGTTACGAGGTTTACTGGGATGGATACGATGATGCCGGCACCGCGATTTCTTCTGGTGTATATTTCTACATGATGAAAACAGACGGCTTCGTGAATATAAGGAAGATGATACTGTTGAAGTAACGCACGGCTGAGAGCTCCCCTGTCCAGCTGTCCGAAAACTGCCGCTGCATCGAGTGCCGGTGTGAGCTTGAAGGCAGGTCCATCAAGGTGTATAATTGATTGTGACGTAATCCAGGCCTGTCTCCGGCCCTGTGTAGGTCGTCCCGGTCAGGAACAACCCCCAGGTCTGATCGTAAGCAAGACCGGCCGGCCGGTCCAGCCCCTGGCCATCGCCGCTATAAAATCTGAGCCACACCAGATTCCCGTCCACATCATATTTGAGCGTGACGATATCCTTATCGTATTCGAATGGATCAAAAGTCGTTCCGGTGACATATACATTCTGAGAATCATCGACCGCGATCGCATAACCTTCATCGTCCGTGTGCCAGAAGCCTTCGAACCGGCTGACCCACAATTCGGTCCCGTCAGGAGCGTACTTGACCGTGGCTATGTCATACGTTGCATCGGATCCCCTGCTCCGGCCGGTAATGTAGATGTTGTTTTCCAGATCGAGGGCCATGTCGGTTACATAATCTTCCCTCCAGTTAGGTCCGTTGTAGCGGCTCACCCAGAGCGGTGTGCCGTCAGGATCGTACTTCAACACGACATAATCCCTGTGACTCTCACCGCTTCTGCTGTACCCGCTGACGACTATGTCATCCTCCGAGTCGGCTATCACCTTCACAGCATAGTCACCTTCACCTGCCGGTCCGTCATACTCCCTGATCCACTGCCGGTTGCAATCACAATCGTACTTCACAGTGGTGATGTTGTACTCCGGACCGTAACCCTGAAACCCGCTCCCCGTAACGATGAAACTGCCCTCAATGTCGAATGTGATGGAAACTCCGTAATCCGACCAGTCTCCGGCACCGTTATAGCGTTTCACGCACTTTTGATATCCTGCACTGTCCCAGACAACAACACAGAAATCGTAGCTTCTCAAGGATCCTGTAAAGCTGGTTCCCACAACTCCAATAAATATCGTCGAGTCGATCGCTATTTCACTGGGGACATCGTCATTGAGTGAAGGGCCGTCATACATAACGTTAAATATGCGATTTCCTGATTGGTCATACCGAGCCAGCAGATAGTTCTCTCTATATCCGGAAACCCAGGTCTGCCCGGTGACATAGGTTCGGGAGTCCCGATCGATGACTATGTCATGGGGAATGTCATCCCCGTGAGATGGGTTGTTGTATCGCATCGTGTTGATCAGTGTTCCATCCGGGGCATAGATGATCGTCATAAAATCATCGCCGGTGATCAGGTTCTCGATTTTTCCGGTGACCCACACATTACCCTCCGGACTTACGGCAATGGCAGTCGGCTCGTCATCTTCATTCCTCACATGGTTGAAATAACTTTCCCACCGAATATCAGGTGGGGTATATCGATCAGCGGTGGCGTACGAGGCATCACTGTTCAAGTCGAATAGTACCAATCTGTCCCCGAGGAGTGTTTTGTACAGCGGATCTGAAAAAAACACTCCTTCCCCGTTTACCGCCTGGGCGGGAAGCCGTGTTGTGAAGAGTGGCAGAAACAGGAGGCCGAGAGAGAAAAGGAACAGGCGCATTGTACACCTCCAGTCTGTCGTCAGACGCAGGACACCGGGCTGTGAGGATGGAATTTCGTGTTGTCTTCCTATTATGTCACGAATGTAAATATTTGTCCAGTGTTTTTTTTGCTGAAGACAGGTGATTGCAGGAATACTATGTGAGGTGTGGGGTTTTTTCGGCTCCACGATCCCCGAACACTTTTTCCAGGTCCCCCCATCTGTCAGGGGTGAGCGGGTGAAATTCCGGAGGGGATTGAGAATTTTTCCGTCCCGACATCCGGAACCATCCTATCGATAGAGGAATATCATGGCGTACCCGATCAGGATGACGATGAAAAGACCGATCGAGAGACAGGTGAAACCGAAGATTTTCGCCAGACGCTCGAACCATGAAGCGGGTGCTTCGACCATCCTCTTCTTGATCCGACGTGTCTTCATGGCATGGATATACTCCCTCGGTCTGTCTTCCTTCAATTCGTCGAGCGGCACCCTGCCCGTGAATATGACCGGGTCCATGGGGAATTTTTCAGGTCGAAAGTGGGTGTTGAAGAAGTGAATCGTAAAGATGAATCCCGTGGCGAGAAGTGCTTCATCACTGTGAATGATTGTAGCTACGTTGATGATCCAGCCGGGGATACCGAAAAAATTGGTGAAGAATTCGGAGAACCACAGCAGGAGACCGCTTGTGCCGATTACCGTGACTCCCCAGAAGACCGCAAAATAGTCGAACTTCTCCCAGTAGGTCCAGCGACCGTATTTAGGGCGGGGACCGAGGCCGAGGAACCACTTCACCGTCTGTAAGAACTCGAGGAGGTCCTTCTTGCGAAACATCAGTGTTTCTTCACCACTCAGCAGATCACGCATCCGCATTTTACGACGGTGTTTTTTATTGATCAGGTATCCGAGGTGACTGAAGAAGTACACGAACGTGATGAATGCAGCTGCCCGATGAACGAACCCGGTCACTTCGTACCCTCCCATGATCCTGGAAAGCGTCTGGAACACGCTGACACCTGAGAACTTTATGGTCATCCCGGTTAATGCGAGGGAAAGGAAGCTGATGATCACCAGAAGATGGAGAAATCTGCTTGTCCTGTCGAATCGTTCGTAGTACAATACTTTTTTAACTTCGTGGGATTTCTCTTTTTTCGCGCGTCTCTCCCTCAGGGCTTTCGGTAGCCACAGGATCGTGTGCGTACCGAAGAATGCAAAAGTACCTGCCAGGAGGATGATCATGAACCAGAAGGTATAGTAAAGATAAGGATATTTGTCCCTGTTGTGATGCGTGGCATGGGTCAGGTAGCCCACAAACTTCCGGTTGGAGTTGGGGTGGCACTTCTTGCACGTTTCGATGACGTTCGTATGGCTGAGAGTCGAGTTGAGGTCTGATGGCGGGAGGATGTTATGTGCGCCGTGACAGTCGTAGCACTTGGCAGTCTTCGCGGAGCCCAGCTTGGACACCTTGCCGTGAAAAGTCTCGAAGTATGTCTCCGCCACTTCCATGTGACACTTCCCACACTGGTTCAGGATGTCCTGTCTGAAATCGTCCAGGTCGACTCTCTTAATGGTGTGAGATAAGTGGCAATCCTTGCAAACAGGAAGAACTTTATCAGTTTCTGTCACGAGAGGGCTGTGGACACTGTGCTTGAACTGCTCATAGATCCCCAGGTGGCATTTTGCGCAGGTAGCTGCGATATGGTCGGGATTGACGGTGGAGAGCGGGTTCGTCACAGGAAGCTCCCGGTGAGAAGTGTGGCAGTCGACGCACGTTGCAGTGACCATCAGTCCGCTCTGGAGGAGACCTTTCCCATGTATGCTCATCGAATAATTTTTAATAATCTCGTGTTCTTTTCCTTTATACGCTACCGCCGCCTTCTGACCTTCACGGTGGCACCGGCCGCAGAGATCGGGTATGTTGCGGGAGAAGATGGGTGAAGTCAGATCGTCCTTCTTCATCATGTCATGAACACCGTGGCAGTCGGTGCAATACGGCGCGATTGGGTTTCCCTGAGCGTGGTCCATCCCGTGCTGGCTGTTCTGGTAATCGGCGACCGACTCCGAATGGCACATCGAGCAGTCCACCTTGCCGCTGTTTGCACACACCGGATCACGTGAATTGCTGATATTCGTGTGGCACTTGATACAGGAATTCGTCCCGTGAGCGGAACCGGTGAACTCTTCGTAATCGACGTACAACGAGACGGATGTATCATCCTCTGTCTTCTGCAGATCAGGATCTGAGTGGCACGACATACAGAGCTTGTCCGGGAAACTCTCTTCGTAGAATACCCGCCGCACGTTGTGAGGCTGATGACAATCGATGCAGATGGGTATCTTGTGGGGTTCCTTCTCCCACAACTCTCCTCTGATGACTTTCATATGTACCCGCTCGATCTGCGCATGGCACTGCGTACAGGTGCCCGGGATGTTGTTCCGATTTATCGTGGAAGCAGGATTCTCATGGGGGAGGATTTCATGGTGAGAGTGGCAGCTGGTACATACCGCCGTAACGATCAGGCCCCTCTTGAAAAGCCCGTCACCGTGGATCGACTGGGAATAATCCTCGAGCACGTGTGTCTCATCGACCTCCTGCAGCTGAGAGACCTCGGTGCCTTCCTTGTGACAGGAACCACAGAGTGATGGTATGTTCATCACATATGTCTTCGAATCCTCGGAACTCGAGGGAAGGATATCATGTTTGCCGTGGCAGGTGGAGCAGTCCGGTGCCAGGTACTTCGCCTCCCTGAGCGCCGTACCGTGAAGGCTTCGCTCGAACTTCGCGGCAGCTTCATCATGACAGACGGAGCACTGGACTTCTTCAAGTCTCTCGGTGTGGGGGAGATCCTCAGGATCGACATCATAGTGACAGCCGGTACAACCCATCTCGGCATGGACACTCCTCGCAAAGAGAGCGCCGTCCACGTAAAGGGACATTTCCTTCCCGTCACGCTCGGTGATGAAATCCCGTTCACCGTGACACTCCAGGCAGACCTCCTCGGCCTGACTGATAGTAGCGATCAAGGGAAACAAGAAGAGGATGAGAGAACTGATGAGACTTCTGAGGCTATTGGCCCGCATGCGGATATACTCCGCTGACTTATCGTCAGGATTTTGATCAACTCTTATACAGTTTCGCCTGTTCGACAGGTGGCGAAGGGAAAGATATTACACGTCCGGGAATTTGTCAACGGGCCGGAACGGCTGCGGTTTCGGCAGGTACAGGGACACCGCAGACGGGTCGATTCCGGTGGGACACGTTCCACCACCATCAGTTCGAATCAATAGATGAGTTGCATGAGATGAACATCGAGGAGCTTCCCGAATTTCCTTCCGACTTCCCTCATGACGCCGATGTGTTCGAAACCCACTGCCTCATGCATGCTGAGACTCGCTTCATTACCCTCGGCTATCCGCGCGAGAAGTGTGTGCAGGCCGGCCTCCCTCCCTTTTTCGACAATCGCCTCGAGAAGCTGTTTCCCGATCCCTCTTCCCCGGAACTCAGCTTTCACGTAAACGGAGAGTTCGGCGGTATCACTGTACGCGCACCGGTCTGACCATCTGCTGAGTGATGCCCAGCCGCAAACCATACCCTTGTCTTCCAGGACGATGATGGGACAGGATGGTCCATGCGCTTCGAACCAGGGTTTCTGTTCCTCTATATTTTTTGGTTGAGTGTCGAACGTGGCCACCGTATTGATGATGGCTTCGTTGTATATCTCCGTGATGGCTTTCAGATCGTCATTTTCTGCGTTTCGTATTACAAGCATGAAAACACTCTCTTCAATACTTTCCGATGTCGTTAGATCACTGTTTTATCAACGAATGGTTCACAGTATCGAACCCATATGTCTTCTGGTTTCGCTCACGATCACTCCGGACAGGCCGAGGAGACCGATGAGATTGGGTACCGCCATCAGACCGTTCATAATATCAGCAAAAGTCCACACGAGATCGAGTTTCATAACCGCACCCAGGAACACGATGAATGTGAATACTAGACGATACGGCATTACGGTACGCTCACCGAGCAGGAACTCGATAGACTTTTCTCCATAATAGCTCCAGCCCAGCAGGGTAGAGTAAGCGAAGAATATCAGTGCCAGGGCGACGAGAAATCCACCGACACCCGGAATGCCGGTTTCGAACGCGCTGCTGGTGAGCTCGGCACCGTTTAGGCCCGTCTTCCATTCTCCGGAAAGGAGAACGACCGTACCGGTCATGGAACACACCACGATGGTATCGATAAATGTCTGGGTCATCGACACGAGTGCCTGTGAGACGGGATTTTTCGTTTTTGCTGCTGCAGCAGCGATCGGTGAGCTACCCAGACCTGATTCGTTTGAGAACACTCCCCGTGCTACCCCCATTCTGATCGTCATCATAATCGTGGATCCGAGGAAACCTCCCGCCGCAGCAGTCGGTGTAAACGCCTGCCGAAGGATCGTGATAATCAATCCTGGAAGAAGTCCGATGTGACCTACGATTATGTACAACGCTCCCAGTATGTAGAAGATGATCATGAAGGGAACGAACACCTGGGTGACCCGCCCGATGGATTTTACTCCCCCCAGAATGACGAGCCCGGTGAGAAGAGCGAGTACAGTCCCGGTCACCCCCGATGAGATACCGAAGGTCCTGGAAACGGCATCGGCGACCGAGTTCGACTGAACCATGTTACCTATCCCGAAAGCTGCTATCGAAGCGAAGACGGCGAAGAGTACTCCGAGCCACTTCCATCCGAGCCCTTTCATTATGTAGTACATCGGGCCACCGTTCATCGTGCCCAGACTGTCGACCTGCCGATACTTGACCGCGAGAACGGCCTCGGAGTATTTCGTCGCCATCCCGAAGAGGCCGGTTACCCACATCCAGAACAGGGCCCCCGGACCGCCTGCAGTGATAGCCGTTGCCACGCCTACAATGTTTCCCGTTCCCACCGTTGCAGCAAGTGCTGTCATGAGTGCCTGGAAATGCGTGATGTCACCCGGAGCTCCCTCTTCTTTCCTCTTGATGAGAGCCAGCTTCAGAGAAGGTACGAGTGTTGTGAACTGCAATCCCCGGAGAGCGATGGTGAGATAGACTCCGGTTCCGACAAGAAGAACAAGAAGCGGAACCCCCCAGATGAGATCCCTGGCCGCAATGAGATATCCCGGTATCAGTTCGTTCAATACAGACCTGCCATGCAATTACGCTAGTTCTACCTTCCGCGCCTTCTTCCCACCCTTTCGCGTCGTCTTCTTCTCAAGTCTCGCTATTTCTTTATCGATCAAATCCCTCATTGCCAGCAGAAACTCCTTTCTGGCTTTCACAAAATGTTCTTCAGCTCCTGAGAAGTGAGACATGAGATGACAAACCGGACAAAAACCGGAAAACAGATCGCCCTCCTTCATACCTGATCACCTCCTTTACCTATATTTCGGAATCTCACTGA
Source organism: uncultured Gemmatimonadota bacterium (assembly GCA_964654825.1). GTDB lineage: Bacteria > Gemmatimonadota > CAZMKB01 > CAZMKB01 > CAZMKB01 > CAZZKG01. Next base: position 10,125 of record CAZZKG010000064.1, read on the forward strand.
CAAAAAACCCTTGTTGAGTTTGGCCTTCTGAATCTCGAGACCGACCAGAACCCTTGGGAGGACAATGTTTCTCCTGAAGCTCCCCACGGAGATGATTATCTCCTCACCACGTATCCAGACTTCGGCATCCTCCTTCGAAGCGAAGGGGAGCATCAACCGCATGACGTACCCTCCCTTCTCCTGTAGAATTTCCATGGGCTTCCCGGTGAAGAAGACCGAGGCCGGATCTTTCTTTTTGAACATACTTCTGGCGAGTTTCAGGAGAAGCCTCTCCCCGACAACTTCTGTATCCTGAAGACCCACCTCGAACATCGGGAGAGGATCGAAGCATTCCCGCGCCAGCCGGATGTGCTTCTTCTGGACCGATTTCCACCGTTTGAAGTAGTCGTCTTTCACTCCGGCAGGAATGATACGATTCATGATGATGCAATCGACGGAGAATCCGAAGAGACTCAGGTAGGTGTAAACCCTCTGGCTCTCCTTTATGACCATTTTCTCGGGATTCATGACAATCCGAATGGAGCAGACGGATGGATCGCCGAGCACGTCATTCAGCCTGTCGATCCGATGGTAGAGATCTTCAATGGAACTGTACACTTCATCCTGGGGAAGCGGCATCTTCGTCACCCTTTTCGCGACGGGACGAACCGCTTTCATGACCTTACGTTCGATGTGAAAGAGTTTTGACATGTACCAGTCCAGTATATCGGGGAACGAGAGCATCCTGATGGTACTCGCAGTAGGTGCACAATCGATTATCGCGATGTCGTATATTCCCTCATCGATGTAATCCATTAGTTTGAGGAGACTGAAGAGTTCCTCCATACCGGGGAATATGGAAAACTCCTCCGCCATCACATCTTCGAATCCATGGTATTTCAAGAACTTGATTACGAACTCCTGGAGTTTCCCCCAGTTATGGGACAGCTCTCTGGTGACATTGATCTCCTGGGCCCAGAGATTTTTCCTGATCTGCCGCCGATCATATCCGACTTCTTTGTCGAAGGAGTCCGACAGGCTGTGAGCCATGTCAGTACTGACCACGATAGTTTTGTATCCGCGTTCGGAAAGGTGCACAGCTGTTGCTGCCGACACACTTGTTTTGCCCACCCCGCCTTTGCCGGTGTATAGTATTATCCTCATCTGTTCTCCTGATAACGAATACTCAAGGTGTGACCCCGCTCGATGTATAATAATCGTACAGTCCGTCGGCACCTCTCCTCATGGTGCTCAGTGCGGATGCCCTGACAGCGAAGGAGAGTGCTGCTTCAGGATCCTTCCCGAGGATGGAGGCGGAGGCGAATGCCGCGAGGAATACATCCCCTGATCCGGTCGGATCGAGGGCCTCTGCAACCCGGTGGCGGGCCTTCCACTTCCCGCAGGTGCCGGTTTCTTCGAATTCGGCCGAGAGATATGCACCCATAACCCCCATCGTTATTACCACCTGCTTCGGGCCGAAATGGTGAATCTTACCGGAGGCAGAAACCAGCGAGGTCAGAGAATCCTTCCCCGTATCCAATATCCGTTTACCTGTCAGGGTTTCTGCTTCATTATGGTTCATCTGAACATAATAAAAACATTCTAGCCATTTTTTCCAGCCGTACGGTTTTCGCAGATACCGTTCTCCATCCTCCCTTCTCCCGAGCATCAGGCTGTGCATGTCCGAATAGACATTCACGTGACAGCGTCGTACCAGTTTCTGCATCGTCCTCAGGGAGAGTTCCCACCCCGATACGAAATTGATGAGTAAGAAGTCCAGCTCGCCGAGGCCGGTTATTTCATCAACTGTGATCGATGAGACATTTCCCGTCGCGATTTCTGTCCGTTCCTCCTTGTTGTGATAGTAGAGATCGACTTTGTTGTTATCACACCTGTCCCGTACAACATTCCTGATCGACACGCAGGGTAAACCGTGAAAAATATTCACAACATCATCATAGAGGTCTCTTCCCACGTGAAGGACAGGCACGATCTCGTACTCCTCGGGCAGGAAAGCTCTCAGGGGAAGAATCGTGTAGAGGATACCTCCAAGTGCATGGGTTATGTCCCCGCCTTGCCGATGTATCGTGTCATTTATGATGGTACCGACGACGCCGATCTTCTTCCTCAACAGGAGAGTTCTCCTCTTTTTCGCGCAATCCCCGCAGCACCGACGGTGCCGGCTTCAATGCCGAGCTTCGCGGGGACGATCCGTACGCTGCGGTTGAGTATGTCGAAGGTCAACTCTCTGACAAGTTTCTTCAGCGGTACGAAAATGAGGTCTCCGGCCGCTGCTACTCCTCCCCCGATCACGATAACATCCGGATTCAGCGTGTTCATGACATTCGAGATGCCAATGGCGAGGTACCTCCCCGCCTCTTCCATGATCCCGCACGACAACCAGTCCCCACCACGTGCTGCTTTCGACACGAGCTCGGAAGTGATGCGGGAGACATCACCACCGGCCAGTTCGAGGAGAGGTGCGGATTCTCCTGTTTCGGCGAGTGCCCGGGCTCTCGCCGCTATGGCGGTCGCAGAAGCATACGCTTCGAGGCACCCTGTTTTTCCACAGCCGCACTTCCTGCCGTTCGGCTGTACGATGATGTGACCGAATTCGGCTGCGGCATCGCTCGCACCCCGGAATACATCGCCGTTCAGAACGATACCTCCTCCGACACCAGTCCCGAGCGTAAAACAGACGAGAGTCCTGGCACCTATACCTGCACCCACCCACCACTCTCCGAAGGCGGCCGCATTGGCGTCATTGTCGATGAATGTTTTGATTCCAAGCTCATCTTCCATCATCCTGCCGAGTTCGACATTCTCCCATCCGAAGTTCGGCATCTCCAGCACCAGACCCGTACTCGTATCGAGGGGTCCGGGCGCACCCATACCAGCGAGGGATACTCCCCCCTCGAATCCGTCCATGAGATTCACGGCAGCTTCACCGATCTGTTGTACAACGTGCTCGGGTCCCGGATCGATTTCCGTCAAGACAGAAGTGAATTTGCAGAGTTTTCCCTCATCATCCACGATCCCGATCCCTATGTTTATGCCACCGAGATCGATGCCGAGATAGAACTTACGAGGATGTTTCATGCCTGCTCCTCCCACTTTTCCGTGTTGTCTGCCGAACGAGCTCAACAATGGCGCGGTGGATTTCATCCACCCCTATCTCCATCATACACCTGAAATGCCCGAGTGGACAGACCATCGGCCCATGAGCACTACACGGCCGGCACGGCAGGTTTTTTTCTATAATGACATGAGGGACACGGTACGGAGTAAACCCGAATCCGGTCACGGTCGGACCGTAGATGACGACTACCGGAGTATCCATCGCGGATGCGAGGTGGACAGGTGCGCTGTCTCCGCTGACGAGAACCCGCGAGAGGGATATGACCACCGCCGCTTGAATGAGGTTTACTTTCCCGGCCAGGGAGACGACGGGAAAACCGTTTTCCGGGTCTACTCCTCCCTGGAGTCTTTCACACAACTCCCGGTCGTCCTCTCCACCGATGAGAACGAGGGCAGATTCCTTCCTCAGGATGGTGATCAACTCCTCGTACTTCGTCTCGGGCCAGGCCTTCGTGTTCCAGGATGAACCCGGTGCGATAGCTGTAAAATCCTCCCTTTCCGCCACATCACTGTCTAAGAGCAACCGGCGGACGTGCACTCTGTCCCGGTCGTCAGGGCACAGGCGGGGTTTGATTCCGGCTGCCGACAGTCCGGGGATGAGTGCTTCGGCAAGTTTGAGATTCCTCTCCACTTCGTGGTCATCATCACTCACCGTGACACGCCTCGTGTAAAGGAACGAACACCACCTGCTGGAAAAACCGACCCTCTCGGGGATCCTTCCAAGGAAAGTGAACAAAGCGCTTCGCAGAGATGGATGGGGGATGATGGCGGTGTGAAACCCCATGTGCCTGATCTTCCGTACCAGCCGCAGGAACGGGAAAATTCCCTTTTCGGAACCCTGTTTATCGTATGTGATGATGTGATCAACGAAGGGATTGTTTGTAAAGAGGCCGGCATTCGTGGGGATGGTGAGCAGAGTCAGAGACATTGCCGGGTCTGAACTCTTGAGGGCTTCGAAAAGCGGTGTCGTCAGGATCAGATCTCCCGGGTACGCGGTATGAATCACGAGTATCCTGTGCACAATTTCCTCCCGCCGGGAGCGATCGGTCAGCCGATGCCGGCTTCAAGGTGGGCTTTTTGTCCCTCAGAAGGCACCGTTTTCCATCTCCTGTGATGCCATAACCACTGTCCCGGTTTTTCCCTCACGTACTCTTCCAGCCTCCGGTTAAACGCACACGTGATAGCATACACATCGTGCTCGGTGTCACCCGTCAGATCCACCTCCAGCGGCCTGATCACAAAACGGTGAGAGCCATCGTCATTTCTGAGTATCACCGAGGTGACGATCGGGGCTTTGAGCCTCAGAGAGAGGACGGCGGGTCCTCTCGGCGTTGAAGCGGGCCGACCGAACAGCGGGGCGAACACTCCTTCCTGGTGAGCATCCTGATCGGAGATAAAGGCGACGATCCGGTTTTTCTTGAGTGATCGCATCGACTCCTTCACCGCCTGACGTCGCTCGATGATACCCATACCGAATGCGCGCCTGTTCCTGTTGATGAAATTGTCGGAGAGGGGATTCGACTGCCGCTGGTAGATCACATCGATCGGATACCCCAGAAGCACGCTGACTGCACCCATGAGCTCCCAGTTTCCCATGTGAAAGGAAACGACGACAATTCCATGACCTCTCTCGAGACCCCTGTCGAAAAATTCTCTTCCCTCGACCTCCACAAGCCCCAGCAATTCTTCCCTGCTGAGGGAGGACATTTTGAAAACCTCGAGAAAAGATTTGCTGAGTGAGGCATATGAGTCCTTCAGGATGGTTTCGACTTCCCGCGTCCCGAGATCCGGGAATGCGCACTTGATCTGTTCCCGTGCTGTTGTTTTTCTGATAGGCACGAAATAGTAAGCAAAAAAGCCAAGCACATTCCCCAGCTTCTGGATTGAGGTAACGGAGAGAAATCTCGCAATCCGGCTCAGGAGGAGTAATCCCGCGTATTCGAAATAGTGAGAGAACTTCAATCTGGGTGACAGTCCTTTTCGGTCAGTGGCGGAAAAGTAAATTCCGGTTCGCTGAAGAAAGTGTATGTGACATTATATCAAATATATACGAGTCTGAATACGTGTCAACAAGAACACGTTAGCGGAAGCGTTGGACGTGGGATGTTTGACCACCGGTCGAACCAGGGCGTACATCCGAACTGATCCGGCCCTGACATTATTCGTTTGCCACCTCGATACAGACCCCCTGCACGATCTGACAAGCTTCCCGGCCCCCTCGAAATTTGACAAGCCACCCCGGGTTGTGGTATTATAGAAAACAATGTTTCTCGAAGGTTTTCAAACCCTGAACCAGAAAGGAGAGTGTAAGAAAATATCCAATCACGCACCAGGTCTTTATTTGTAAAAGGAGGATAGCTCATATGCTGAGGAAGAGTATTTCGATTATCTTATTTTGCATTCTCGCGATGGGCGCAGCATCAGAGCTCTCATCGACGACACTCATGAAGGCCGAACTCCCCGAACTCGTCCAGGATGCTGGTTTGATAGTTCTCGGCACGGTTACCGGCAGTGAGTGCAGCTGGATGCTGGGCGATGGGGACCAAAAACTCATATACACGACCTACACACTCGAAGTTGAAGAGTCTATAAAAGGCACAACAGCAGAGAACAGTGTTACGTTCAAGGTGATCGGCGGTGAAGTGAATGACGTGGTGTTAAATGTACCATCGACTCCTCACTATGACATCGGAGAACGGGTGGTCCTGCTGCTCGGATCGGATGGAGTCAATCGGCTGTCCGACGTGGTCGGGTGGACTCAGGGGAGCTTTCACGTTGTGGATGGTATGGTGGTGGAACAGGGTACCACTCTGGATGATTTTCTGGCCCGGCTTTCCGATTATGTTCAGATGGAGGAATGAGATAAATGAAAAAGATGATTCTCTTACTTGTTTTATCAATATTGATCGTGCCACAGGCTGCACTCCTGGCATATGACACCTTTGGAGAGTGGCATTCGTATGACGTTCCTCCGCTCATGTCTGTGAAACGTGGAGGGACGAACGACTGTTCGGGCGAGTGGCTGGCTCTTAGGAGGGGTGCATTCACCTGGAATGATGTTACCTGCAGCTATTTCTACTTTGCGGCGAACAGTCCTATTATGAGCAACAGAAACACCCTGGTTTACGATGGACACAATCAACTGGGGTTCGGGACTTACAGTGACCAGTACGTCATCGCCGTGACCTACATCTGGTTCTCGACCAGCACCTGGATAGAGGAGACGGACATCAGGTTCAACGAGTATTACACCTGGAACTGTTCGGGCCAACCCGGGAACTACGAGATGGACATAGAGAACATTGCCGCACACGAACTCGGCCACACCTTCGGCCTCGACGATCTCTACGGTGGCGGGGACTCCGAAAAAACGATGTACGGCTACGCCGACTACGGAGAAACTAAGAAGAGGAGCCTCCATCAGGATGACATAAACGGCATCTGTGATCTCTATCCCGCGCTCGCGAGCGGTTTCAAGGGGCTGGACTTCCTCACGACTGAAGAAGCGAACGCCTCGTGGATGGCCCTCGAGGAATAAATTTAGTATGGTAAATCGGTGGTACTGTCCTTAAATACGGTGATTCATCATCGGCCGAAGACAATCGTATTTATGAACAGGGCTACTAAAACGGAGAGGGGAGAGCTAATCCCTTCTCCGTGCAATCTATGACGCATCCTCAATTTTGCCACACATCCTCTCTATCGCAGGAGAACCATCTTTCTCACCATTTTGTGCCCATCCACCTCGATGCTGTACAGATAAACACCACTTGCAAGATCCCTTCCCTCCAATACGACTTCATAGTTTCCCGCTGATTTCATACCGTCCACAAGTGTTGCCACATGATGACCTGTAATCGAGTATACATCTATTCTCACGTGACTTTCTGCAGGGAGGGAATATTGAATCGAGGTCACGGGATTAAAGGGATTAGGAAAATTCTGACGAAGGGAAACACGTGACACCGGGTAGATGGGATCATCCGGACTGTCGATACCTGCCGGCTGCCCGCTGCGGAACATTCCTCTCCCCCAGCTTCCTGCGTAGACGATACCGGATTGGTCGAGCACGATCGACCAGAACAGATCGCTGGTCAATCCGCCGTTGACCTCGTGCCAGTTCCCACCGCTGTCGAGTGAGCGATAGATACCTCCTCCCCAGGTGCCGGCAAACACCTGCCCGTCCCCGATCGCAAGGAACGACCACACGAAAAGAAAATCCATCCCGTCGTTCACCGCCTCCCACGAGTCGGCACCGTCGGTGGAGCGGAAAACACCGTCTTCTCCCACGCCGGCAAAAAGCTTGCCGCCCGGGCTGATTCCCAGTGCGTTGATGTCGAGACCCGGCAGACCGGCGCTGGCGGGATTCCACTGGTTCCCCCCATCGGTTGAGCGATATACGCCATCATGGGAGAAACTCGCATATATATCCCCGGTACTGCTGACGACTAAGCCTGTGACGTCTGAGACCGTCGACAGTCCGATATCCAGGACTGTCCAGCTGTTCCCGTTATCCGTGGATCGGTATATACCGTCGCTGTCGATGCCTGCCAGAACATCACCATTGGCGAGAAACGCCATCGAACGGAAGATCCCGTAAGGCAGACCGTTGTTTATGAGTGTCCAGTTTGCCCCGTTGTCGGTCGATCGATACACCATGTGCATTGTTCCGACGAACAGGTCGCCGCTCTCGTTCTGTACAACAGAGTATATGTTCGGATCGGTTTCGAAAAACGGCACAGCACTCCAGCTGTTTCCACCATCAGTGGTTCTAAAGAGTCCCGCACCATCGGTACCTGCAAACAGCTCATTTCGGTCAGTCACCAGAGATGACAGGATCCCCGTGTCGATTAGTCCGTGATTTATCTCAGTCCATGACACCCCGTTGTCGAGAGAACGAAATATGCCGTTTCCGTTCGTCCCTGCGAAAACATCGCTCTGCTCGTTGATAGCGAGTGCCCAGGTGAACATATTGACATTACCCGAACTACTCTGACTCCAGGTTTCGCCACTGTTATCCGAAACGAAAACACCGTTGATAGAACCGGCATATATACGATCACTGCCGTAGGTGGCAACCGTCCAGACAACATAGGCGTCAAGTCCGTTGTTTACGGCTGTCCATGTGTCACCGTTGTCGGTAGATCTGAAC
>CAZZKG010000065.1:0-17709 GCA_964654825.1 uncultured Gemmatimonadota bacterium
GAGTCAGATCAAGCTCATCGAGAGGCTGATTTTGACAGCCTGAGAGAAGGAGAGCGGGTCGCTAACCACACTGGCCTTCCCCTCATGAACCGCGGCGATGACTGATTCGATGGTTTTCTGTGCGTTGACTAACGTGTATGTCGTACCGAGCTGGTAGGGAAAATGGGCGTCGGAGGTCCCGACGAGAGGGAGGTTGTGCCGGCTCGAGAGCTCTACGGCCCTGCGGTTGAAATTCACCGAGTGAGTATAATAGTGGGAGTACTCGATCGCGCTGAAAAGACCGATTTGTGAGACGAGATTGTTTTTCAGGCTGAACATGCTCGGGTAATACGGGTGCGGTGCGATGATGAGCTTCATCCTGCTGCTCCGCATGAAGAGATCGTCGAAGCTCTCGACAGCCAGGTCTTCCTCCTCGGCGTTGACGATGAGGACGTGCTTCCCGCTGACAGTCTTCTCCACTCCCGGAATGAGAAGGATCCCGAGCCGCCTGGCGTAGTCGACGAGCTCGCTGTGATAGGTGATGACATCGTGATTGGTAATGGTGATCACGTCGAAACCCTGTTCTGCGGCCATGTCGAGGAGTTCATACGAAGAGTACCCGACACGGTCTTCGGGATCATCGCCCGTGTGAATGTGAAAATCAGCCTTCAGGCGGGATTCGTGAGCACCGGATAAAACTCGAGACCTGTGCTCCAGCATGTCCTGAACGGGCACCGATCTCTGTCTGTGAAACAGCCACCTCATTTCAGGCTTTCTCCCCAGTCGATGATGTTTTTTACCTCTTCATGCGTGAACGCTCTCACTTTGTTCCCGCCCTCGGATTTTGCCTTGTACATTGCCCGGTCCGCCATCTGGATGAGGCGTGTGACATTTTTGGTGCATTCCGGATATGATGAAATCCCGATACTGACGGTGAGGATACCCATCGCATCGAACGGCTCCCTGGATACAGATCTCAGGAATCGATTGGCAACGTTCATCGCCTGGGTGGAATCGGTGTGTGCGAGCAGCCAGACGAACTCGTCCCCTCCATATCTGGCAACGACGTCACCCTCCCGGGAGTTGTCACGCAGCCTCTTCCCGATGTACTTGATTGCTTCGTCCCCGATCGAGTGGCCGTAATAGTCATTGATCCACTTGAAATTGTCGATGTCTACCATGATCAGGGTGAGATTGTGCCCGAACTCTCTCGCCCTCTCCACCTCGATTCTGAACCTATCCTGGAAGTGACGGTGATTGAACATGCCGGTCAACCCATCGGTGATGGCCTGGTGTCTCAGTTTCTCGAACAGCTGGGCGTTCTTCAAGGCATTGGCGGCGGCATTCGCAACGATCTGGCAGAACTTCCTTTCCCGTTCGGAAAACCCTCCCTCGGCCCGTGCGACACGAAGGAACAGCGTCCCGAGGACGTCTCTCCCATATACCATGGGTACAATCATGAGAGACCTGAGACCGGCGGTCTTGAGATTTTCACTTACCGACGAAGTTATGGGATCCCTGAGAGCGTCTTCGACTACAATGAGCTCTTTGTCTTTCATGGCTTTCTGGACTTCGGGATATTTTTCGAGGTCTATTTCGAGTTCCTTCAGATTGGGGTTGTCGTTCGAGAGGAGAACGAAGCCGCCGTTTGTCAGACTGTCACTCGTGAATAGTACCGAGCAGCGCTTTACATCAAGCACACTGCTCACTTTCTCGACGACGATCTTCATCACATCTTCAGCCCGTAGAGTCGAGGAGATCGTGTGGGTGATCTCCAGCAGAAACTCGAGGTCCCGTTTCTCCGTCTCGATCTTGTTCCTGAGCCACTTCTCCTTCCTGGCAATATCCGTCAGGTATCCATAGAAAATGGAGATGACGAAGATGAAAGGGAGTCGGAGGAAGATCGTGCTCCCGGCAATCTCCTCGATCGGAGTCTGCCGGAAAAGCATGAAGCCGTAGATGGCGGTTACGAGTGAGGCATTGTTCACCGTCTGCCGGACATCCTTGCCGATCGTCGTAACCATGATGACGAGGAAATAGATGAGATAAAAATCAGTCTCGACACTGTCGGTCAGGTAGAGGCAGAATGAGACGAGAGTCGTGTCGAGGATAATGACCATCTGATCGAAGTGGACCCACTCCGTCCACCGGATCGGAATCTTCCCCAGCACTATATTGGATATGAGGAGGAAGGCGATCAGAAACGTCTCCACTGAGAACCACTGTGGAACCCCGTCCGAGAAGAGAATGATGTAGGCGGTTGATATCACGAGAAGCCATCGTAACATGATGATGGTCTTCTTCTTACTCCAGTTTGACACCCTCACGGTCTACCCTCGTTTTACTTATGTAATCACAGCCCTGCCATTGAGTGAAGTGAGTAAATACTGGTCGATGCCCTCGAATACTCAAATTCCATAGTACTAATTCTCTCAATACGCTCACGGTATGGGCAAAAAGCATGCCACTTCATCCGAGGACGGGTATCTGCAAAGTCCTTGAATTCTTACAGTTTCACTAACTGGCTGGAAAATATGAGGCGTCCGTGCCTCACAGACGAGAGTCCGGGAGGCGAAATCCGCGGAAGGAGAGACAATGGCAACACGTTACATTTCGTAACCAGGAAGGAATATCTTTCCTGAATATTGTCCAGGTTATTGTTCTACCTGAGATTATAAACTTGAAACGGAAGATCGATATCGAATAACGCCTCTGAAAATTGGACATTCTATCAGAACGAAGTGTTCATTAATCGTTACTATATGTATCAATATCGACTATTTTCCCTACCAATCCTTACACGCTTACCTCGACAAAGTCAATGTAGCGGTAGTTTCCGCTTTCATCCCTGTGTTCGTGCACGCCAAGGTGGTTGTACTCCATCGCATCATGGAGAAACTCGTGCGACAGAAGCGGAACACCGTGATACTCCTGTTCCTCAATCAGGTAGTCGATCATGACGGATTCATGAGCTACCGGGTCGAAGCCGAGGAACAAACTGTTGGGAGTCCGTCCACCCGGGAACGTGTCCCACTGCATCGGCCAGCCGTACGGGCCTCCATCCCAGACGCCGAACAGAGCATCCCCGACGTTCAGCCTCGTCTTGAGCTTGATGTTGGAATTGGCATTGAGGTCGCTGAGGTTCGTGTGAATCGGGCTGTGCAGGTACGAAGGACCTGGCCTGGTCGTGCCGAAGTGGTTCTTGAACGTCATCGTCGAGAGGCAGAACAGATGGTCCTTGAACAGGTGCAGGTCTATCAGGTGCTGTGCCCGCGACACGACGAGCGGCATGTACTGTGTGGAGATGTTCCGGAATGTGATCGGCGCCAGCGGGTCGGCAGCTGCGAGAGGATCCCCGCTTTCAACGAAGTTGACACCGTAGGATACCCTGTTCTGGATCCGAAAGTTGGGGATGGGCCTCGACGTGTCATAGATGTAGATGTCCTCATCCGGTATATTGAGGAACTCGATGAGGAGCCTGAGGACCGCGTTGATGGACGGCGCCGTCGCATCGATCTCGTTCGATGCATCGGCGTAATTGTTGCAGTTGATCTTGATCGCCCACTGGTCACCGGGATTGTAGTTCTCGACGATTTTGTTGATGTCACCCCGCGTGAGTGCGAGCACCCCCTGCATGAGCATCTCGTTTACAACATCCTGGTCAACGTAATCGAAGTAGTAATTGGAAGAATAATCCCAGTCTGTGGCATCAGGGCTGTAGGCACGGACAACACGTGGCCGGTCCCACGGCTCTTTATGCCCGATACTCTGAAACTCGGAGTTTGCTCCGATCATGACACCTGTCCCGAACAATGCCGATTTCTTGAAAAAATCCCTCCTCGACATTTTTCCCATGGGACATTCCTTCTTGTCTTTCTTCATGGCACTCTCCTTTACTTCTATATCTGCTCCTCCGACACGCTTCTTCTATCAAACGGGTGAAACTTTCCCGATAAATCGTGGAGAATAGTCCTCACCTCCCAGCAGGACAGGTCTCGCTGTTGTTCCCTGATGAGGCAAGCGATTCCGGCCAGATGAGCCGAGGCGAAACTCGGCCCCTGGAAGTTCCGCTGCCTTTCGATGCCGGGCGCCTCTCTCGGATACGGATAAGCGATAAAGTCCGCACTCTCCCTGGCACCGTCAGTGAAACAGAAACTTTCGAGACGGAAATCAGGTGCCGCACTGATCACCCCTGAAAATCTGGCCGGCGCCGGCTGATCGAAGAGATCCGGAGAAGATGCGACCAGAACGATGCCGACCTCATCCGCCCGCAGAACAGCCTGCTCGAGTTCGCTCCAACCTTCTTCCCGGTACGTACCCAGGCTCATGCTGATGACATCCACCCCCTTATCGCGGGCCCAGTCGATGCCCGGGATGAGGAGCCCGGTCCGGGAAGAGAGCTCATCATCGAGAATCCTCACGGCGAGCAGACCGACCTCCGGTGCCCATCCCCGGATGACCGCAGCACAGGCGGTCCCGTGGCCGATCCTGTCGGAATAATCCTCACCCTGCTCCACCCCCCCTTCATCGGTAACGAAAAAAGACACACCGCCGTTTATGTGCCCGACATGGGGGTGTCCACTGTTTACACCACTGTCGATCACCGCGACCTTCACTCCGCTTCCGGTGAAATTACGGAGCGTGTCGGGTAGGCAGCTTCTCAACATCCTGTCACCATCGTGCGACATACAAAATCTTTCAATTCAATTCAGCCCAGCACCGGTCTCATCTGCCACTGAGTGAGTGCGCTCACCGGGAGTCCTTTCCACAAAGTAGTGGTGGTATAATCCCCTTTTCTCTATGAGCTGGTCATGAGTGCCTTCCTCCCGGATTTTCCCATCATTCAGGACGAGTATCCGGTCGACGTCATCGACCATAGTGAGCCGGTGGGTGATGATGATAGTGGTACGGCCGACCATGAGCTCACTGAGCGTCTCCTGCACACCCCGGTCGGTAATCCAGTCGAGTGCCGATGTCGCCTCATCCAGGATGAGGAGGTTCGGTTGTTTGAGAAACGCTCGAGCGATCGCGATTCTTTGCCGTTCGCCGTTCGACAGCCTTACTCCTCTGTCACCGATCACAGTTTCGTAGCCGGTCGGGAGCGACTGCACGAGATCGTGGATACCGGCTTTTCGGGCGGCGTCGACGATCTCATCCTTCGACGTCCTCCCCCGACCGTAGGCGATGTTCTCGGCAATCGTGGCGTGGAAGAGGATAGGCTCCTGAGTGAGAACTGCGGTCTGTCTCATGAGAGATCGGGGTGAGACCTCCGACAGGTCCATACCGTCCACAATTATTTTTCCGGATTCGGGTTTGAAGAAACCGAGTACCAGATCGACGATCGTAGTCTTCCCCGACCCGCTCGGTCCAACTATAGCATACCGTTTCCCGGCGGGTATTGTACAGCTGAGCCCTGAGAGGACCCGCTCGTTTTCGGAGTATCCGAACGTGACATCATCGAATTCGATCCGGCCCTCGAAGTTATCGAGCCTGACTTTCCCGTTAGACGCCGCGGTTTCGATTGGAAATTCCAGATACTCGAAAACCCTGTCCACGGAAGCCCGGGCGCGCTGCAGCTGAAAATAAATGCCGAGAAGGTTCTGGATCGGACCGAAGAGCCTCACCTGGTACACCTCGAACGCGACCAGACTTCCAACCGTCATCAGCCCGCCGATGACCATGTACCCACCGTAGCCGAGCACGATGAGCGAACTCACGGCGAGGAAGATACCGTTAAGACCGTCGGCGAGCGCACTCGCCACCTGAAAATTGAGCATCGACAGGATAAATGATTTATTTTTCCTGACGAATTTCCTCGCTTCGTATTTCTCGAGGCTGTGGGACCTGATGAACTTGGAAGCCTCGAGGCTCTCCATGAGAAAATGACCCAGATCGGCGTTTTTTTCTCTTATTTCTCTGGCTAGGTTTCTGATTCGATCACGGAAATGTCTGATTATAAGGAATGAGGCGGGTATCAGCACACCGCTGATGAGAAAAAGTTTGAGATTGAGCCACATGAGGATTGCCACACTCCCCACGAGTGTGAGGAAGCTTCCCACTGCACCGAGCAGGGTTCCCATAGCGACAGACTGGACTTCTGCGATGTCCCCGTTGAGTCTTGCAATTAGATCACCGACTTTGGTTTTGCGGAAGTGAAGCAGAGGGATGTTCTGGAGTTTCCGGAAGAGGGCGAACCGCATGTCGAACAACACCCGCACCGTGAGCCATGTGTTTAGGTAGCTCCCGAAAGCCGACAGGGCATTCCGCAGGAGAGCGACGAGAAACATGAGGGCGACGACGAGTATCAGGAGGCGGGGGTCTGATCCGACGACGTAGACGCGGTCGATGAGAACCTTGATGAACAATGGATACGCCAGTCCCAGAGCGGTGGAAAAGAGCATCATGAACACGAGAAGGGCAATCTTCCGCCGGTACGGTTTGAGGTATGAAAGAATTTTTTTTGCTCTGTTCATGTCGTTTCTCTCTGTGCGAGCCGGTGAAGAGCTTCCGCCTGGAAGAAGGGGTTGGCTTCACGATAGTAGCAGAGATAACCGTGCCTGCACAGGCTTTCATCTCCCTTGAGTGCCACTGCAGTCTTTTTAACCTCCTCCTCATCAGAGCCGTCCATGACACACTCGAGCACCCTCGCCACCGTCTGAACGGAGAGTATCTTCCGGTAGTCCGGTGCTTCCCGCCCCACTATTTTTATGGAGGTGAGGCCGGCTGCGTGAAGCCGCGGCAGGGCGCACAGGCCGCAGGTCCCGTTCGGTATTTTCGAAAGAGAGTATGAATCGTTACAGTTCCGTGAGGCCCAGAGCCATTTCCGGTAGTGTTCGATGTGCTCCACCCAGTCAGCCTCTTCTTCACCACCTGCTACAACGTGTCTGACGAACTCGTATTGCCAGTCCACGTGACAGAAACTCTCCTGACCCGGGAGCCCGTGCAGCGTGTGGCAGGTGCTCTCGAGAAAGGGGCACCGGTCATTGTAAATGAATGCCTCGAACTCGAGCTCCGGGCACGACCGCGTGATACGATCGATCTCGTTGAGGGTCAGCTGCCTCGGGAGGATCATCCGTCGTGCTCCGAGGTCAGCGAAAAAACGCGCCGTATGTGAATTGAGCACGGATCCGATCGTACTCACGATGAGCCTGCCTTCGAAGCCGCCTTTCGAAAGGGTGCGTACGAGTCCCGGATCACCCACGATGAAGGCATCCACTCCCACATCCGAAGCCTCCCTTGCCAGCTCGAGTACGAGACTCGCCTGTTCACCGGTATAGTAGTGCGAGTTGAGGGTCAAAAACACCGGGCATCCGAACTCACCCGCTTTTTCCGTCACGGCGGCAAGCTCTTCGAAACCGCGGAGGTTCGCCCCGAGAGGGCTTCGCCTGTTCATCCACACGGATATGTCGTAGCGGCGTATCCACTCATCGAGAACAACACCGCAGTAAAACTCAGCTGCACCGCTCTGCGCGAGGATCGACACTTCGTACGGCTTGCTCACAGGAGCGGTGATCTTCACTGGATCCCCCGGGAGAGAAGATTTGTGTCCACCACGACCCTGTCGATACCACTGTCATGGGAGCACACAAGGAGATCTTCGATGAGAGAGAGTTCCTGGAGAAAGAACACGGTGTTTCCTCTCTGGACGAGGAGCCGATTATCGAGAGGATTTCCGGATGTGCCCTCACTCCTCCGCAATCTCAGGGTCCATCGTGTGCATTCTTTCGTACACGGTGCGGAAGGAGTGAATTTATCCTTCGGCGCCACGTGCAGTGAACCGGGCATGCAGTTGCGGCCGGTTGTGACGTAAGCGAACGGGACATGTACATCAATACTGATACCCTCTCTCACACGCACTCCCAGTCCCTGAGGCGGTATGTCGAATCCCACTCGTTTTATTCCATAATACGTCAGGATCTCGTCATAATCAGGGTTGCTGTACCCGCAATCCCGCAGCGCATCGAGAGCCCCCGGCGGTGCCTTCCCGGGTTTGAGATGACTCGTTATCCGTACTTCCTTCAGCATCCGGGACAGAAGACGCCCGGTAACAGGAGTGATGCCGGGATAGTTCTCCCGCACGGTGCGAATGGCTCCCCAGTCGTTCAGCACGACCTCGGCCCCCTTCGCCCGACCAAGCAGATCCAGGAGAGGCATCAGCTTGTCGATACCCTGACCGGTGAGGTACGGTGTCAGCAGGACGAGAGAGAACCCCCTCTGCTCAGCCTTCTCCAGTGCCGCCGCAAGCTCACGGGGCCAGGGTAAGAGTCTCTCGCAGAACTCACTACCGTAATAGACACCGTCGAACGGCCTGCCTTCCCTGAATCGATCGAGGAGCATAAAGGCCTCAGACAGACCTTCGAAGTGAGGTACTCCGGGTGAGATCGAGCCTGGATCTACGGTATCGAACTCTTCGAGACTGTGTATGGTCGCGTACCAGCGCAAGATGTTTCACAGGTGTTGATGTGAGAAGATACCGTACCTTGTATGTAAAGCCTGAGGCTATCGACAATTATAGACCATTTTTCAGCTTTTGTCAAATGCTTCGGGGGTGATCTCGGAGAGCAGCTTTTTTGATGTTCCCGTTGAGTGTCAAATAACCCCAAAAAACCCCTAACTTCGTGAAAATTTTCATATTAAAGACGTTTGACAATGAGAAGAAAATGTGGTATGATAAACTCTGAATTCCGGGTTTTACGACGCAGATTCTGTTCTGTTATACTTAAGAGACGATTACCCGAAGAACACACTCAATGCTTCTCAAGGCACTCGAATACAAGATCTTTAAAAACAGCCGGGCTCCGGTTATCTTCTCGATCAATACCTGCTCAATCTTCCAGCCCGATCAGGTATCGCTGACCATCCTCGATTGCCTCTCCGGGAAAGAGCCCATGCCCCGAGATCGCGTTCTGGAAGATCTACAGGGCCGATTTTCTGAAACCGAAGTCCTTGAAACCCTCGATGAGCTCGAACATGCGGGTTTGGTCAGCTCATTCGAGCACAAATTTGAGCATGAGCCTGCAGTCAGCGGTCACCGTCCTCCTGTAGCTCAACTCCCGCTGCCCGGAGTATCCCACCTCGTGATGAATGTATCCCACGCCTGCAATCTGAAGTGCACCTACTGTTATGCCGACGGCGGCAGTTACAAGGGCAGGACGGAGCTCATGAGCACCGATATGGCGGCTTCGCTTGCCGGGTTCCTCCTCGACAACACCAGCGATCAGAATGTGATGATCACTTTCTTCGGAGGTGAACCTCTTCTCAACACCGAAGCGATTCAAGCGGCGGTCCTCAAGGGGAGAGAAGAGGCGCGCCGGGCCGGGAAGAGGATCGGATTCGCCATCACTACGAACGGGACTCTTCACGATGAAAAGTTTTTATCTTTTGCAATGACACACGATGTCAGGTTCACCATAAGTATCGACGGCCTCCAGGAGGCCCACGACAGACACAGGAAATTCACTGACGGCTGCGGTTCCTACGCCGAGTTGATGGCCCGACTTCCCGGTATGATTAAAAACGCGAAACCGCCTGCCCGGACCACTCTCACACGTGACAATCTGGACGTTGTGGAGATCATCGACCACCTGCTCCCGCTCGGATTTTCCGAGGTCGGCTTTGCTCCGGTAGACGCAACAGACGGTGACCTTTCCCTCCGCGAAGCAGAGATGGAACAGCTCCTCGAAGGGTTCGAAACACTTGCCGAACGCTTCCTGAAAAACGCCGCCGATGGCCGGATGTACGGTTTCAGCAACATCATTAATCTCATGAAACTCTTCCATGACGGTGACGTGAAACCCCTCCCCTGCGGTGCGGGTTTGAAGCTCATGGGAGCTTCTCCCGACGGAGAGCTCTTCCTCTGCCACCGGTTCACCGGCAACAGTGATTTCCGGATCGGCAGTGTCCACGAAGGGTTCGACGACAAGAGGCGGAGAGAGATACTCGGGTCCGCCCTTCTCGATTCGAAACCGGTATGCCGATCCTGCTGGGCCCGGCACCTCTGCGGCGGCGGCTGTCATTACCTGTCACATCTTCATTTTGGAAACATCATCGAGCCGCACAGTCTCACCTGCGACTTCCTCCGCCGGTGGTATGAGATCGGTATGAAGGTTTAC
This sequence comes from uncultured Gemmatimonadota bacterium, assembly GCA_964654825.1. Classification (GTDB taxonomy): domain Bacteria; phylum Gemmatimonadota; class CAZMKB01; order CAZMKB01; family CAZMKB01; genus CAZZKG01. The sequence goes on from CAZZKG010000065.1 coordinate 10,092, forward strand.
TCACATATAGCGTTAGAGAATCCTGACTTTCTCGAAAAGTGCACCGGCATGCGGCTCAACTGCTGAGGAACACTCGAAACCAATCACGAATTAGCATTGACTGCAGCTTTATACCGTTACTACCGAGGAAGAACAGTTCCTTCGTACCTTACAGCAGCCCGGAAGGAGGTTGTGCATGCGATCGAACAAAGTAAAAACGGGCCTGGTACTCCCACTCTGCCTGGTGGTGGTCGCCACCATCGTCGCCACCGGTTTCTCCGAGGAATCTACCCGACGAGCGCCCAGGCTGTACGACATCCAGGAGCAGCTTACCTGCAACAAGCCGTCAGAGACCGCAAAACCGGGTTATCCGTTTAACACCCTTGTGGACCACTACGGTATGCAGGAAGATGTCTGGATAAGTGCGGATCCCGGCACAATGGCAGGTGAAGAGGCCTGGCTGTTTGTCGTCAGAGCGAACAGGGGCAGAAAGCTTCAGGACGGAGATGTTCTGGAAGACGTGACAGGCAATGTAGAGAGAGTGTTTCTGGAAGAAGGGAACAGACCGAACAATTTCCTCATCTGGGAGGCACCGCTCGATCAGGGGACGTACAACGTAGTTATTGATTTCGCTCCACTCGGCGTCTACAACCGGGGTGTCGACATAATCGACGATCTCAACACCTACAGTGCTACAGGTGTAGGGTTCACCGTAGCATATCCCATCATCGACTATATCCGGATCGACCCGCTGCCGGGAAACAATGTCGTCGACGGGGGGTGCACGAGAGTACAGGGGACTGGCCAATCCCAGTACTGGGAGCGATACTACGCCTATGGCTGGAGCAACGGCGAGAACGGAATTGCCGAGGACGGGGGTGGTGATGACATCAACTCCGGCCGTGTTGCCGCCTTGTGGGCAACGGACGTTCCCACGACTCTCGGAAGCATCGACGTAAACGGTATTTTTCTCGCCGCGATTGATTATACCTGTGGAGTGGGCCTGGTCTGGGCCAATTACGATTACCAGAAGATTACCGGAGAGACTGTCACCTACAGTGACACGGCAACAATTGCCGTTATTCCACCCGACTGGATACCGGGAGACTCGACTTCCATTCTGAACAAATAGAACAGGCCTGGTTGACCGGCCAAAAACGGAGGTGGTCAAGTGAGAGTAAAGATATCAAAAACGGCTTTCATCTTTTTTGCCGTTCTCCTGTTCTCCGTAAATATCGCACTCGTCCGCGCGAGTGAGATCTACGTAGCCAGCAACGATGTCTACGTGATCGATGACGGAGAGTACAGGGTAACGCAGACTATTCCCCTCGGCAAATGGGTATACAACATCACAATTTCCGAAGATGGTAAAAAAGCGTACCTGGGGGCGTCGAACGGAGTGAATGTACTCAATCTGGAGGAGAAGAGGTTCGAGGGTGTCCTCTTCGACAAACCGGCATTCACTGTCAAAGTGGACGATGTGAACAACCGGATTTTCGTGCTCACGAACGAGAGCAGGGTTCATGAGGATGGTGTCGGTGAGGCCGACCCGTCGAAGGTCATGATCCTGGACTCCCGGGATTCCGGCCTCTTACGGACGATTCAATTCGAACGACTCGTCTTCGACATGGCGATTTTCCCCGAAAAGGACAGGCTCTACTGCCTCGATATTCTCGAAAGTGAGCTCGAGGTGAGGCAGCTGACTTCGGGTGCCCACATCGAGACGATCAAGCTCGGTGATTACGGTTATGAAGACAAGAACACGAACCAGGGGTTTCTGTGGAGGATGGTGAGGGACAAGAGCGGAGAGAAGATTTATATTCCCCAGGGCGGCATCGAATCGGGGCTGCTCATCGTCGACACCGCTTCGAACAGCGTGAGGAGGATATCGTTCGAACACGAGGCCAAGTGGAGAGCCGGCATCCTCTCACGGGACGGGAAAAAGCTTTATCTTAACGGTGTCAGGAGACTTTCGGTATTCGACCTCGAGAAAGAAGTGGAAGTCGCCTGGAAACCTCTTGATGGACCATACCAGGAAATCGCGATCGACGCGACAGGCAGCAAACTGTACCTGACGAATCCCATGTACGATACCGGGGGAAGCGTGGCTGTACTCGACGCAGAGACACTCGAACCGCTCGGGAGGGTCGTCGTACCCGATGCGTCTCCATTCTCGGTGGCGGCTTACTGATAACCGGGGAGAAGTGACGAGATGAGGAAATTAACGGTTCCGCTGGTGTTCCTCTCCATTCTCATGGTTCTCGTTTGGAACCGCGCAGAGTCCGGGTCCGGGTCGATCGTCTACGGCGGCTGGAATGACATCTTCGTCATCGACATGGAGACGGGGAAGGCCATCAAGAAAATCCCGATCGGATCGAGGCTCAACGACATCGAGTGTATCGGAGAAGGCAAACTGCTGGCCGCTTCCCGGAAGGGGCTCCACGTTGTGGACACGAAGAAGATGGAAGTTGTGAAGTTTCTACCCCTCGGGATCCTCGACTCGGTCGAACACGACGTGGAAAAGAACATCACCTACGTCATGCTTCATCCGGGGAAGGATCCAAACGAGTCCGGGGGGCCTCACATACTACTTAAACTCTCCGGAGATGATTTCAGTGAACTGGAACGCCTCACTCTCGAGCCGTGGATCTACGAAATGTTTCTCGAACCGTCGGGACGGAACATGTACATCACCCAGATATCCGGGAGAACGATAATGAGAGTCGACACCGACAGGTTCACCTCACCCGAACGGCTCTATTTCGGAAAAGGGGAAATGTGGGAAGGCAAAATGGTTCTGCTCCGGCATATTGCGTTCTCCGATAACGGGCGGAAGATGTACGTCCTCGAACAGGGTGAAAGTGATTCGACCTGTTTGTGGAACTTTACACCCGCGAGCGGCCGTATGGACAGGACCTGTCTCGGGAAACCGGCGATGATACAGGGTATCGTGGCGTCCTCTGACGGATCGAAGATCTTCGCAAATGGAATCAAGGAGTTGATCATCTTCGGCCCGGATGGAAAGGAAATCAGCAGAACGGATCTCGAGATCGAGCACCGCTGGATCGCGATGAGCAGAGACGGGGGCATGCTCTACCTCACATCCTCGATCGGAGAGCACGAGGGGCGCATCACCTGTGTCGATACAGAGGGGAACGTGGTCAGGAAGGTGAATGTTCTGACACCGCTCAACATCATCGCGGTCGACGTGCGTTGAGTATAATGGACAGAAAATAAATTATCGCTCTTAGTAAGGAGGTCACACGGTGAAACACCTCAAACCGCTTAACAGGAAAGCAGCAAAACGCCAGAAATCCAACGCGCAGAGAGACATCTTCGGGATGGCCTGCTCGAACTGCGGTGTCAGGTTCAACCCGGGCTGGGAGATCGGCTACTGCGGGAACATCGATCCGTGCCCGTGGATAAGTGATCTGCCCGCATGTCACTACGCGTCGTGCTGGTGGGCAGGCTCGGTTCCCGGAGTCAACTGGTGGCCCGACTGGCTGGACAACTGCGGAAACCTCACGCAGGACTGGACCAACCTCTGCTCGGTACCCGATATGGGGGCGTAGGGGGGGGGTTACGAAAACAGAAAAACATTTCAGTTGTTGATAGTGTTCTCTATTAAAGATATTATTTCCTCTCAGAATGATCTATATTCTACTTTCAACTGAGAGTATGAACGAGGGCGTCTAATTAATGGATCACTCATCATGCTCTCTCATCCACCAATATCTACCACGGAGCAGAACTTCAACTATTTATTCATAGTTCGGTATGTGCATTAACGGTATATCTCATGCTCAATGATCAACCCCATATAACTATTATTATTCTTAACTGGAATGGTGCAAAGGACACCATCGAGTGTCTCGAAACAGTCCTGAAAAGTGATTATCAGAAATTTAATATTATTATCATCGATAATAAATCTGAAGATGATTCTATAACAAGAATTCAGCTCTGGGCCCAGGGTAACTATCGAGAGATATTCACTCGTTTTACTGAACTCGTTCTTCCTCCGGTTGAACGCCCCATTCACGTTTCTATCCTGAAAATGGAAGATACGTCACACCTGCATGGGTTTATCCAGGAAAGACTGCCTCATCCTCCCTCTGTTAGATCAATTCTGCTCGTGGAGAACCACCAAAATTCGGGTTTTGCTGGTGGTAACAACCTGGGTATGGAAATTGGTGGATTCCTTTTCAAAAGCAAATACTACTATATATTAAACAATGACACAGTAATAATGAAAGATGCGATCTCAACTCTGGTGAACGAATTAGAGAAGAATAACAAAATCGGTGCGGCAACATCAGCAATCTATCGGTATAACAACCCCAGGGAAATTGCAAATCTTGGTGGGAAGATAACTTCTTACGGGAATCGAAAATACTACACAAAACCAACGACAGAGAGAATGAAAAGAATAACTTTCGTCACCGGCTGTGCGTTGATGGTAAGGCGTAATATCATAGAGGACATGGGGCTCTTATCCGAAAGATTCTTCTTCGGTGAGGAAGATTTTGATTTCAGTTGGCGAATGAAGAAAAAAAAGATTCCAATGGTGTGCATAACATCAAGCAAGGTATATCACAAAAAAGGCATCTCATCAGAGAAACTTATGGGACAAAACCTAGAAAATAAATTCCATTATGTTTTCAACCGGATAATTGACATGAAATACCATTACTCCACTGTCTTGTGGCACTTCTGGCGATTTTTTATTTTCATCTACACTTTTATCTGGCTATCCGTGAAATATCATATTCCATTTTTTATTGTATTCCGATTCATCCGGGAACTTCGTCGATCTACAAATAGATATGAAGATGCAAAAAAACAAACACTCGACAAGGTCTTCAGTGAGATGAATACTCTTTTTTAAGGCGATACGCTCGTTGCCCAATTATCTTCATTTTAACCCTGGCAATTTTAGAAAATTATCAGTGTTCATCCTGGCGTTCATCAGGATCTCTTCAAGTTGTGATGCTAGTATGTTTCTGTCAAATCTCTCACGAGCTAGTTCTCTTGCGCAAATTCCCATTTTTATCAATTCATCAGGATTCTCAAGCTTTTTTGCCAAAGTCTGTGCTCCCCCCTCAGGTGAAAAAGGATCGATGACGAAACCAGCACCATATTCATTCAGCAACTCCTCCTGCCATCCGTAGTAATTAATCATCACTGGAGTCCCGGACGCAAGGCCATCGAAAAACTTGTTAGCCGAGTTCTCCCACATGGCTTCGATGGGGAGGAACAGGGACGAACATACTGTTGCAGCCGAGAGGAGACCGGGCATTTCTCTCTTTGGTATTTGCGGCAAGAAAAAGACATTTTTATCAATGATATCATACTCTGCTGCCTTTTTTTTGAGTTGATTCTCTTCCATACCACGACCAACTAAAACAAATACCACCTCCGGATTGATTGTATTCATATACCGGGCCATATCGATCATGTATCCGAGTCCATTGATTAAACCGAATGTTCCAGCATAGACAATCCACGGTCGTGCTGAAATGGCAGGAAATCTCTCTCGAAACCTGATACCATCAGCCGGAGGGACATCAAAAAGTTCCATATCACAGCTATTAGGTATCACTGCTATTTTATGCTCCGGTACCCCAGTATTCACAATCCCAATCTTCATTCCAGGTGATAGAGCAATGATAAGTTCGGATTTCCGGTAAGTGATTTTTTCCAGACATCGAGCCAAGTAAATCACCGACTTAGATTTGAGTGCCCCGACCTCGACTGCTAATACCGGCCACCGGTCGCGAACCTCGAATACCATCGGAATTTTTCGATAATACTTAGCAAGTATTCCGGTTATTGCAACAGTGAGCGGAGTGCTCGTTGCGAGAATGATATCAGGTTTAAACTTCGGTAGAATCAGCGATGATGTAATGGCGAATTTTATGAATGCTAGAATACGGCGAGCAAAGGACATCTCATTTCCATATGGAATTTTCAAAACAGTCAATTTGATTCCATCGATATCCATCTTATTGATCATGCGAGTGAAAGTAAACGCAGGGCTAAAAAATGCCGATGAAGTTAGAATCTCTACTTCATGGCCCATCCTCACAAGTCGCTTCCCCATTTCATAGGAACGAGTTCCACCTGCACTATCGGGGGGAACAAAATATTGATGGAGGTAAAGAATCTTCATTTCAGTTATTAATCTTGCATCATCATTTCTGCAGTGTCTTACTGTTAGTCGAGTAAATCAAAGTACAATTGTTCCATCACATCAGCATTGTCATTCCAACAATATTTGCTTCGCACGAAGTCACGGCCGGCTTTCCCCATACGTTTACGCAATTCCGGATCTTTTACCAGGTCTTCAAGAGCAGAAGTCAACGCATTCGGATCTCTGGGAGGAACTATCAATCCAGTTTGACGATCAAGTGTTACCTCGGGTAACCCACCCACGTTGGTCACTACCACCGGTAATTCACATGCCGATGCTTCAATCACGGCAACACCAAAACTTTCACTATCGAGAACACTTGGAGCACAGAAAACATTGAATGTGTTCAAAAGTCCCGGTACCTGGAGATGGGGAACATGCCCGGTAAAACGGCAGTACTCATCAATCTTCAATTTGACTGTGAGTCTTTTCAGCTCTTTTTCCTGTGGTCCTTTACCAGCAAGAACGAGTTCGAATTTTATATCCGAGAGGTGTTTTTTTACGAGTGCTGCAAATGCTTGGATAAGAAAATTCAGACCATATTTTGGATGTAATTTCTTTACCGCACCAATGGTGATGACACCGGATCGCTGTTTATGTTCTGGTTTGAAAAGGTCAATGTCAACTCCGAATGGTGTTACTGCGATGGGATGTTTCGGGATGATGTACTTTTTCGTCTGCAGCTTCATTATATGACTGGTAGAAGCAATCATGTCTGCGGCCATTAAATTCTTCCGTAGTATTTTCTCTTTAAAATGTGATTGATTGGGAAAATCGTATACATCTGCTCCCCACACTGAGAGGAGAACAGGATGAAAATCTATAAGGCGAGACAGGGTACCATATCCGCTTGCATAATGTGTATTCATAACTTGAGGATTTATACGATTTATTAATCTTCGTGCTTCAAGCACATTGAGGTAATAACCCAGAGGAGGAGGTACTTTCAATTCATACTGTTTGACATTGGTATGAAAAGAACCGGTTGGAGAGTGCATGGTAAGTAGGTGTATGTCATGTCCTCGTCTTGCCATTTCATTCACCCAACGGGAGGTATGGATGTCACTTGCTCCAGCCAAGAAACATATTTTTAATTTTGATCTCTTAATCCTCACAATGTTTCTACCGGGTTGAAATGTCAATGTAGAATATGTGCTTCACTGATCATAGTCAGGATCTGCCAAGCTCCAGGAAAAGCCTATTGTTTTCATGATGTGTACACAACATCACACTCGGCAATTTGTTATTACATCTGAAGTATTTGTGACGTCTTAAATATTTGCGCATAATTTGCGTAATGTACCGTTTGTTTTACAAAATGGATCGAATTGATTGAGCACAGCATCAATCAGCTTCTCAAGAATCGAAAAGTAACGATTGTGGATACAGAACCGTCGTGTCAGCCTCCATACTCGTTCAATGGGATTCAACTCTGGACTGTAGGGT
>CAZZKG010000066.1:0-4441 GCA_964654825.1 uncultured Gemmatimonadota bacterium
GCCATGAGTGACGAATACAGCTGTGTGGGATGAATTGCGACACCCGGGAATACGCTGCCGGCGGCGCAGTAACCCGGAAAAACGACTCCAAGTGAACTCTCCGTTGGAACCCCGAAGCAGCACCCGTTCATAAAGCAGCCGATCCTCGTCAGCGCTGTGCCGAGTATGATCGAAGGTGCCACGATGTCACCAAGAAGTGCGAATGACAATCCTCTCCTGTTCACGAAGAACTTGCTCACGATGAGGGCGAGTACGATCCCGCCGAACATGGAGAGCCCACCTTCCCAGATGGAAAATATCCTCAGAGGATTCGACGAGTAGTCATTCAGGTGGGTGAGAACGAAGAAAAACCGGGAGCCGATTATAGAAGACACCATGATAGTAAAACAGAGGTCGAGGATATCTTTGGAACTGACACCTCTCGCCTCACCTCTCTTAACAGCCAGCAGTATCCCGAAAACGAATGAGATGGCAAGGAAGAGGCCGTAGGTTTTGATGGTGAACGGGCCCAGATTGTAGAGAACCGGATACATCTTTTATCTTCCCCCCGAGAAGTCAAATGTATGAATCGAGACCGGTTTATGAGAAGAATATTCCGGAAACACGATTTACTCGATTAGAAGTAAAAATATACCTTCATCCAATTAGTAATGCAATATCCTATCACACCGCACCGGTGGCCGATTCCGGTGTAATCCTATCGAAAGACCGAGGATCAGCGGGACGTGATTGTCGAAATGTAAAGTTCAGAAATTCGATTGACACTTCTCGGAAACTGAGGTATAATCAGTGTGATACAGCAGGACAACATGAACGAAAACAATTAATCGAAGGGGCTCATCGTGAAGGATCACATTTTTATCAGGCTTTTACTGAATCAATCGAGATGGAAGTCGCTGATTCTCCTGTGTATTCTGCTCGCTGCTTCAGCAGAGCTTCTCGTCGCATTCCAGGACTTCGATCACTCAAAAATCATGGTAGAAGGTTTACCCGGACCTATCGAGGTGACTCACATCTATTTTGATTTCAGCGGCTCAGAGGCAATCCCGCTTCGTGAGAATTATTCTACACCTATTCCCAAACCCGAATGGATAAATGACTCACGCAGCGGTGCCTGTCTCTTCGTTCAAAACAGTACGATTGAGATATCGGCCCGATTCGAATCGCCATCGGACACTGACAGCGCTTTTATCTGGGCCGAGGCTCCTGCTCCGCCGGGGGACGTGGAAGGCCAGTGGGTCCATTTTACCAACGGTGTTTCAGATCCTGACTACTATACGTTTTCAACGGTATCCCCTGCACCGGTTGGCCTGGGCTACTATACCTGGGACTGGCAGTGGAAGATGTACTTGGCCGCCGATGGCATAACCCGAACACTCAACGTCTCCGGTCCGCATGAATTGTACACGATCCTGGCTGTGCCGGGTCTTCCCTGGGTGTTGAACTCCGGGAACACCCGGAATCCCTGGACCCGTGCGCTTGATCTGGTTCTCACGGAGATAGAGGCTGAAACGGTGGAGGAAGCACTGGATGAAGTAACGAGGTACTGTTTCGACCGCCCCTGTTTCGAATACGATATCTGGAGCGGCGCACCCTGCTATATATCAGGCTACTGGAACTTCAATCTGAGTCTCTTCCTCCAGGACATGGAGAATCAGCATGATCCGAGAATAGGCTGCTGTTATGATGGTGCAGCAATCGTTCACACTCTCGCGGACCTGGTGGGGGCACAGACCCATTTCGTGTGGTCCAACCCATTCGGCTATCTGAACTGCATCGATCCCATCGGCCGCGGTGAGGATTACTCAAACAATCCATTCCATGAGAGTTCTTATTACAGAGATGATCCCATCGTCTATCAGGATGGTACGAGTTCATCCTGTGGCCGATCGTCTTTTGGAAATCATGCTTTTGCTGCATCCCAGCCCGGGATGTTCGGCGTGATCTGGGATGCTACCATGTGTGTCGACGTCGACGGAAATCCCGACACATCGGTCAAATTCCCACCGACGGGAGGGTACACATCAACCGGCCTGACTGCCACCACACTGAGTGATTCCGATCAGAGCTGGACACCCGATCAATGGTCCGGCATGTATTTGAACCCGAACACCAATGAAAATTCACCCGACCCCTACCGGGAATATCTCATCGTCTCGAACACGGAAAGTGTCATTACTGTCGAGGACGGTTCGAATATGACGCAATATGCCGATCCCGGTGACTACTACTGGATACGTGACATCGCAGATCCCGACGTGGATATCATTCGGCTTACCGGTTATCACTGGAATACCTATGAATCCATGACCAGGGACAATGGAAGTGCGGAAGTACCTGAAGAGATTTCGATTGGACTGTATTGATAGAGGGGGTTATGATGAGATCAAGAATAACTGTTATCCTGATACTGTTTTCAATCATGGGATTGACCGTGTTGTGGTCAGATCAGGGGAATATTCCCGACCGCGATAAAACCATCGAGGAATACTCACACCGGTATGACGTGGAAAACTGGCCGGGTAAGGATGGCGATGTCATAGCAGGGTTGGAGCTGGAATCGCTTTTCACGGACATTAATACTCCTGTGATCGACCATGATCGATGGATCGAAGTGAATGATGAATCGGTCGTGATGAGGCAGTACACCATGAGTGATTATAATCTCATCATCGAAGCGGCGGTGACCAGAACCTGTCAAACAGCACATCAGTTGCTTTTCTCCCATCTAACAAGACAAAATTCCATGAAGCCTCTCGGTCCTCCCGCGCTTCCATTCGGGAGGATCCGTCTTGTGGATATCGGTGAAGTGTGCTTCGGTCTTCCCCAGCATGGGAAGGATTTGTTCCACAGCATCGAGTTCGTCCGCAACAATGTTGTCATCCTCCTCAGGACGAAAGGCGGATCCTCACTCGATCTGAAACACGTAGCCATGGCGATCGACGCGCTCATCCTCTCCCGGACAGCATATACGGACTGGCAGAGTTCAGGACTCTGGATATCAATCGACCGGCTCGAGGCCGGGGATGGTCAAATCAGGTCAGGGTCCGCCGTCCCGTTGTTCATCTCCATTAATAATCCCGGAAACGAACCTATCACCAGGACGTGGGAGCTGTCTTCAGGCGGAATCCTGAAAGAGGATGGCAGGATCAACTACTACACCGAAGGAGCGGGATGGCAAACAATCACCCTCCGAGTTGCCAACCGTTCCGGCCTCGCTGCGAGTGCGCGGGCAACTATATACGTCACAGAGTAGCAGTAACCGGACCACCATTCAAGCATATCCGGAGTTCAATGATTCTCATTGAGACAGCGATCTTAATGAGATCGGATTTCCACGATCGATGCCCGATGTCCGGAAGCAAAGCTGACAATGGAACGGCGATCTGCACGTCCACACCCAGGAACTATCAGGAACATGAGAGGGGTAAAGAGACCGTGAGGAATATCTCAGACGGTTGTATTATCCGAGGCACTTAGAGATGGAGAAGAGGAGACACGTTCTGTGCCTCTTCTCCATCTCTTGTGAACAGTACCTCCTTTCCTACCGGGTGAGAAGCATCTTCATCGTTGCAGAGTATGAACCGGCATGAAGTCGAAGAAGATATATTCCCGAACGGAGTTGAGTACCGGATTCTCCTCGACCATTCCAGTGAATGCCGTATGATCCCGGGGCCAGTGCCTCGTCGAGGAGCCTTCTCACAAGCCTGCCTCTTGAATCGTAAATGGTGATAACGACATCGGTCACAGGATTTTTACCTTCGGGAATGTCGAAACGGATCTGCGTACTCGGGTTGAACGGGTTGGGATAATTCTGCATCAGTCGAAATGCCGCCGGTACCCCTGCCCCCGAGAGAATCAGGTCAGGAGAACTTCCCACCGTCCCGATGGTGAAACTGGAATCGGACACGTCCCGGATGTCTTCATCGTCCTTGTTCCGTATTCTCACAAGGCACCTGTCCGAGATGGTAGCGGGGATCATCCAATCCCTTGCTCCATCATTCGCGGTTCTCGAGGTTATCTTGATCCACCCCTGTCCTCCATTGGTCGAATAGTCGAGCCGGACGCGGGTGAAAGTGCCAGATGACTCCCAGGTAATCGTTTGGGCCGAACCCGGTTCCCACACCTCTCCGCCGTTGGGAGATGTGACGGTAACCCACTCCCCCTCTCCCCCACCCGTTCCGATAGTGAAATCGGCATCGGAGATGTCAAAGACCGTGTCATCGACTTCATCTTCGATTCTCACCCTGCAGTCATTCGATGGTGTGTCCGGGATGATCCAGTCGTAAGAGTTCGTCCCGTTGACACTGTCGGCGACAGTAATCCAGGTAGAACCGCTGTCCGTGGAGTAGGAAATCTTAACTGTATCTACCCCGGAACTGGCATCCCAGGTGATCGTGTGGCTCGAGTCCGGCTCCCACACCTCCCCACCGTCGGGGGA